>DAIDHP010000114.1 GCA_027459625.1 Chthonomonadales bacterium | reverse complement strand
GTGACCTCCGCCAACTACCCCGCTGGAAGCGCGCACACTTTTTCCTATGACGCGGACTCCAACCTGACCGGCTTCGCGGACGGAACGGGAACCACGACCAGAGCCTACGACGCGGACAACCGGATGACGAGCGAGAGCAAGAACGGCTCGACAATCGGTTACGCATACGACGGTACGGGTCAGATCGGCCTGTTATCATCCGAGACGGACCAGAGCGGAAGGGTGATATCCTACGCCTACACGCCTCGGAACGCGATCAGCGAGGTGACCGATAACGCCGGATCGACGACCTACTCGTACGACGGCGACGGCCACGTGACCGGCGAGACGCTTCCGAACGGTTGCACGGTTACGAACTCGTACAACTCCGACGGCGAGCTTACGAGCGTGACGAACAAGTCGCCCGGGGGAACGGTTCTAAGTTCGTTCGCATACGCCTACAACGCGGACGAGATGCGCACGGGGGTCACGGAGGCCGACGGAAGCGTCGTATCCTACTCCTACGATGC
>DAIDHP010000113.1 GCA_027459625.1 Chthonomonadales bacterium | reverse complement strand
GAAAGCCATTCGTCATGTCGTCCTCCGTTGGCCTGCCCGAGGCATCGGGCCCGGCGCTGTCGTTCACGGGGCGACAACGGGCCGGACGAGATTTTCTTCCGGCTGTAGGACGAATTGTCTGAGTCTCGATTTACGCCGCCTGATCGGGCCGTCAGTGGATATTCCACTTTGCAGCACGGGCTCTTTTCTCACCGGCGGCGTCGAGCGGCGCGCCGGAAATCATGCCGCGTACAGCGATGCGGATGGTGTCAGGCATGGCGCTGCCGGAGAGCGCATAGGCGGCACCGGCATCCTCTTCTTTCACCGGTTCGGCCAGCGCCGCGACATGCCAAGCACCGTCTTGATGACAAGCGACCCCGGCCAACGGTGCGCCGCCGCCGGTGGCGAAGGTGCGGCAGTAACGGCCGGCCTTGTTACGGAAACTGAGGCCAATTTGTGCTTCCGCGGTCTTCATGGGCTGGCCGGACAGCGCGGTGCTGAGTGTCTTCGATAAAGTGCCACCGGCCAGCAGCGCGCCA
>DAIDHP010000112.1 GCA_027459625.1 Chthonomonadales bacterium | reverse complement strand
CGGGGATGAGCAGCTACCCGGCCGTTGATCCGCACCGAGGTTTCGTCGGAACAGACGACCCGCGCGCGGCGCAGTCGGGCGAGGATGGTGCCGATATCGGCATCGAAGCCCGGCTTGGCGCGGCGGAATGCGGCATCCAGCGCGCCTTCGCTGATCGCCAGGCCGAACAACTCGGTGAACAGGCGCGACAGCCGCCGGTAGCTGACCGCATGGATGACGCGCAGGTAGATGGCGAGCGCCACGAGGTTGAGGCTGAATGGCGTGCCGGCTTCCAAGCCTTCCGGAACGGCGGCCAGCGTGGTCACCCCACAGCACGGACAATGGCCGGCATAGCGTTCGACGCGGGTGACAATCGGCTTGATCGGCGGCAGATCGATCTTGTCGTAGCGCTGCGCGAGGCGCTGATCCGCGTCCGTCAACCCGGCACGGCAGTGCTGGCAATGCGCTGCCTTCGCGATCACCGTCTGGTCGGGGCTTTCGGCAAGCAAACGACCGCCACCCTCACGGCCGAGACTGCCTTTGC
>DAIDHP010000111.1 GCA_027459625.1 Chthonomonadales bacterium | reverse complement strand
ACGCTACGGGGCATTACCGAAGTGTTAGTCAACTTGACGTTGAATCTCTTCCGGCTGATTAAACAATTGCCGCCTCTGGAAGATGTGTAGCTGGGAATCAGCTCGCGGTATTTGGCCGGCACGGCCTTGAAATCGCGGCTGGAAAAGTAGGGGTTGGTGGCCAGGTCGGTGAAGTGCCTGCGCTCGATGATGCCGCGCACCTGGTCGCTGCTGGCGTAGGCCTTGAAGAAGGTCTTGATGGCGGGCATGGCGGCGGCATCGTCGGGCTTGGCGTCGGCGACGAACTTGGCGAACTCCTCCTCCAGCAGTTCGTCGCGCGATTTGAAGCGCGGGATCAGGCCGAAGACTTTTTCGAGGATTTCGCGCAGGCTCACGCGGCGATCCACGGCGGCGGCGCGGCGCAGCTTGTCGAGGGTGTAGTACTCCTCGGGCCGATCGAACACCTCGCGGTTGACGTAGTCGATCACGCGGTCCCACTGCCCGGCCTCGACGGCCTCGGCGATGGTGGCATTCCCGCGCACGCTGTCTTCGAATTTCTCGAAGAACATGCGG
>DAIDHP010000110.1 GCA_027459625.1 Chthonomonadales bacterium | reverse complement strand
ACTAAGCGCCCTGTGGCCAGGCCCGGATGCAAGATCTGAACCGTCGCCTTCCGGTAACCCTGGCAGATGCTGCCCGGCGCCGCGGGTTGCATTACCGTCCGGAAGAAACTTTCACGTGTGAAGGCAGGACAGTCTTCGCTTAAAAAATCGGAGTTCAACATTGGCCCATGAAAGGAAACGAGGTTGGAGCGCCTCAAGAATGCGCTGTGGAGCGTCGTAATGTCGCTGTAACCCACAAAGATTTTTGGATTGGACCGAATCGTTGAAAAATCCAGCAGCGAAAGCAGCCGGGCTGTGCCGTAGCCACCCCGGAGGCAGATTATGGCTTTCACCTTGCCATCCGAGAACATGCCCATCAGGTCGGCGGCGCGCTCCCGGTCGGAGCCGGCGAGGAATCCCCAGCGTTTGCGAACGTTGGAGGCGAGCTTGGGTCTAAACCCCAGACTTCGCACAACCTCAACGGCTCGGTCGATCCGGGCGGGTTCCGGCGGCGCGCTGGCCGGGGCAACTATTCCAACGAGGTCGCCTGGGTTGAGGCGCTCAGGTTTTATCGGCAT
>DAIDHP010000109.1 GCA_027459625.1 Chthonomonadales bacterium | reverse complement strand
GTGCGGATGGATGCTTTGACGTCGCGGGCGAGTTGGAGGGCGTGAAGGAGCGGCTGCTCGCGGCCGATGAGGCGGCATGCCATTTCGTCAATGGAGCAGACGGCGGCGACAGGGACGCAGCGCTCGACGGCCTGGATGATGCGGTTGTGGTAATCGACATAGACGTCGTGGCGGGCTTCAACGATGGCGATGGAGGGGCAGAGGCGTTTTGCTTCTGTGACCTGGGTGCCGGTGCGGATGCCGTAGGCCTTGGCCTCGTAGGAGGCGGCGATGGCGCAGGTGGTGTCTGCCATGACGGGGACGACGGCGACGGGGCGGTTGCGGAGCTCGGGGCGGAGCTGCTGTTCGACGGAGGCGAAGTAGGAGTTGAGGTCAAGGAAGAGCCAGTTGAGGCGCGGGTCGGCAGTGGGTGGAGGCTGCACGAGGATATTTTCGCCTTTTATTTGCCGGAAAGCCAGAGAGTTTTTGCAGTTTAGGAATGAACGATTTCCGGGAAAAAGCGATGGAAAGCAGAAGTTTTTGACTTGCTAGTTCTGCAATGGGGGTGAAATTATGACAACC
>DAIDHP010000108.1 GCA_027459625.1 Chthonomonadales bacterium | reverse complement strand
ACATAACGGGTCATCGACATTGCCAGGTGCTCACATCAAAGCCCCGCAACGGCACGCGCTGGGGTGGTGCGGCGCAGCCCCGATAAGCGACCGTGATGCGCTGCTGATACCAGCCCGGCACGATAATCCAGCGCCGCCGCAACGCCCGGTCGAGCCGATGCGCCGCCAGCAGCCGCGCCATCTCCGGCCAGTGCGGGGGAAGCCGCGGACGCTCTCTCTCCACCACGTCGGGAGGCAGGTAAGCGCCCAGCGCACGGGCGCAAAAGTCCAGATACAGCCGGCTTTGCCCCGGCATCGTGGTTACGGGAAAACACTCTGTCGTCGTTGTTTCGTTCACTTGTGGTTCAATTTCCTTGCAGCCAGCGTTTTGTATCTGAAGTTTGCCGATTCAACAGCCTGTCATCCTGAGCGGAGCCGATCGCGCTTCTTGCGAACGGCGCAACCGAAGGCCCCGCGGTTGCCTTTCAGCGGACCTCGGTTCTGCGCAAGGTTGCGCTGGCCTGGAATTCAGATCTGTCGCTCTGTTAAGGATGCCATGGCAGCCTCTTCCGATGCAGGACTCCATAAGATATAGAGT
>DAIDHP010000107.1 GCA_027459625.1 Chthonomonadales bacterium | reverse complement strand
CCATAATTCTTAAATAGATTGCTGCTGTTAAATGCTCGTAATAAGGCATTTTCTGTGTTGGTTTGTGGCACAATCAGGGCAATAAGACAAATAGTCACAAAGAAACGGATTGGAGTTAGCATCGAAAAGAATGTTTTGTAATTTAATTGCGTTAAAACAATTGTTGAAGAGAAAAAGGGACTTGCTAGCAAGGCGTACCTTGTGATAGAATAAAGAAACGTAAATAGCCGAGATAGCTCAGTTGGTAGAGCAGAGGACTGAAAATCCTCGTGTCACCAGTTCAAGTCTGGTTCTTGGCACAAACTACAGTAATTCCATTGAAACAACCCCTCTCATGAGAGAGGAACACCTAAACAAGCGGTTTCTTAATGGTATCTGTTTGTTTCTTAGGGGCACTTGTGTACTAAAACCTTTTCTGATACTAGCGTTAATTAATGTCTAAACAACATAAATTGGCACTGGAGACAGAGAGAGTGTTTATGATACTGCTTTCTCTTCTATTAAACATCACCATTATTGCTGTCTCAAGAAGCCTCTTGAGATGAGCCTTTAACAAGGAGCCCTGTTCTTATATGACTACACAAAGCACAAGATATTGGGAGCCCT
>DAIDHP010000106.1 GCA_027459625.1 Chthonomonadales bacterium | reverse complement strand
GAACATCAGCAGCAGCGACCAGTCGATCTCGGCATAGACCCGCGCGCTTTTCACCCGCCGCGTCAGCAGCAGCAGCGCGCCGACGACGATCGCCGCCTTGGCCGGCGGCTGGCCGGCGAAGAACAGGCCGATCACCGCCGCGGTCGCCGCCAGCGAGCGGAACACCAGCACGCGATTGGCGCGGATCCGGATCGGGCGTGCCGGCAGCGGGGCGTCGGCGGCGAACTCGGCACGGTAGAACAGCGCGATGAGCCCGCCGGCCACCCCCAGCCCGACGAGCGCAACGGGGGCCAGCGCGCCGGCGAACGCCGCGTACGGGATGGCGGAAAAACTGCCGATCAGCATGTTCTGCGGATTGCCGGTGATGGTGGCGACCGATCCGATGTTGGAGGCCATCGCCACCGCCAGCAGATAGGGCACCGGATTGCGCCGCAGCGCCAGCGTGAGATCGACTACCAGCGGCGCCAGCACCAGGCAGATCGCATCGTTCACCAGGAAAGCAGAGGCGAGGCCCGCCACCGAAACCACCGCGGCGAGCAGCACCAGCGGCCGGTGCGCGCGCCGCGCGACCCAGGCGGTGGCAAGGGCGAAGAAGCCCGAGAGCCGCAGATTGGCCACCAC
>DAIDHP010000105.1 GCA_027459625.1 Chthonomonadales bacterium | reverse complement strand
AGGAGGCCGAGATGGAGGAGGACATCTTCTAATAGAACCAGCGTGGAATTGAAACCCTCACATTCCACCTATCGTTGTATATATAATATATATACTTCTAATGGAACCAGCGTGGAATTGAAACTGTTGCCACTCGCCCGCAGGATGCCGTAAGTCTCCCTTCTAATAGAACCAGCGTGGAATTGAAACTTTACCAATTCCCTAACCTTTCTTTTTGGTGTATAACTTCTAATAGAACCAGCGTGGAATTGAAACCATTCTTAAGACTATTGAACACGCACAACGGTCCATATCCTCTTCTAATAGAACCAGCGTGGAATTGAAACTGTTATTTCCTTGACACGCGGTGCACCCTGTTGACAGACTTCTAATAGAACCAGCGTGGAATTGAAACCTCACGATCACTCTCATTTGGTTTCTCCGCAAGAAGTTTCTTCTAATAGAACCAGCGTGGAATTGAAACCCACCCCGCAACTTGCAATAACATACGACAGCCTTCCCTTCTAATAGAACCAGTGTGGAATTGAAACCTAATCCCGTCAAACAGAGAAGAGACGAGCTTGGCACTTCTAATAGAACCAGCGTGGAATTGAAACGCAAATAATTATTTATATCCTCCATACTCATTTTC
>DAIDHP010000104.1 GCA_027459625.1 Chthonomonadales bacterium | reverse complement strand
AATTCCACGCTGGTTCTATTAGAAGCGGGAAACAGTCTCACGTATTGGGGTGGCGACATAATGTTTCAATTCCACGCTGGTTCTATTAGAAGATATACCATGAAGATAAGGAGAATGGAATGAGCAAGGTTTCAATTCCACGCGGGTTCTATTAGAAGCGGAAAGTTGGCACACTTTATGCATTTTCTTAACAATGTTTCAATTCCACGCTGGTTCTATTAGAAGTGTGATCGCGGGCAAGTACGAGCCGGAATACTGGCTGGTTTCAATTCCACGCTGGTTCTATTAGAAGTAAGATGGCAATGGCGGCGGCGGCTGAGGCGGAGCGTTTCAATTCCACGCTGGTTCTATTAGAAGATCCGGGACTATCTCCGCCTTGGGATCGATTATCAGCGTTTCAATTCCACGCTGGTTCTATTAGAAGGAAAAAGGGAGGTTGCAATGGTGAGACGAGATGAGGAGTTTCAATTCCACGCTGGTTCTATTAGAAGCAAGGGGACAATCGGGCAGTCGAAGTAGTGCTGGGTTTCAATTCCACGCTGGTTCTATTAGAAGTCTATCCGTCTTCAATCTAATGGTGAAAGATATCTTCGTTTCAATTCCACGCTGGTTCTATTAGAAGATGGACTGTTTC
>DAIDHP010000103.1 GCA_027459625.1 Chthonomonadales bacterium | reverse complement strand
ACGCGGCGCGGACATTGAAGCCAGAGACAAGGATGGCTGGACCGCACTGATACGGGCTTCTCGGAAAGAATATTGGGACGCCGTCGATGCGCTGCTCGAACACGGGGCGGACATTGAAGCGAAAAAGGTGAATGGTTGGACGGCGCTGATGTCGGCGGCTCAGGAGGGACGTTGGAACGCAGTGGAAGCGCTGCTCGAACGCGGGGCGCAGATCGAAGCTAAAGATAATGGTGGAAAGTCAGCACTGATGTGGGCGGCTCAGAATGGAAAAAACAACATCATCGAAGCGCTGCTCGAACGCGGCGCTCAGATTGAAGCGAAAGGCAATAACAGACGAACGGCACTGATGCTGGCGGCTCTGAATGGACATACGGACACCGTCGAAGTATTGATAAAACGGGGGGCGAAGATTGAAGCAAAAAACGAGGATGGATGGACGGCGCTGATGCTAGCGGCTCAGGAGGGAAAAATCGACACCGTTAAATTATTGCTCGAACATAGGGCGCAAATCGAAATGAAAGATAATTACGGGCAGACTGCGCTGATGATGGCGACTCTGAATGGACATAAGGACGCCATACGCATATTGCTCAAAAATGGAGCTGATATCGAGGCAAAAGACAATAATGAAAAAAC
>DAIDHP010000102.1 GCA_027459625.1 Chthonomonadales bacterium | reverse complement strand
TCCACAGTCGCTGATGATAAGATCGTTTCAATTCCACGCTGGTTCTATTAGAAGAGATCCAGAACCACCAGGCACAGATCGGGAGGGTTTGCGTTTCAATTCCACGCTGGTTCTATTAGAAGAATGTGGGGGAAAACAGATACAAGCCTCTAATCGGGTTTCAATTCCACGCTGGTTCTATTAGAAGGAAAACAGGTGATTTTACGAGATATCCCCGCATATGGTTTCAATTCCACGCTGGTTCTATTAGAAGTAGCCAATGAGAGCGTCCTGGTAAATCTTGAGCTTACGTTTCAATTCCACGCTGGTTCTATTAGAAGAACCGGAACAGGATTGGGATTTCCCGCAAGGGATATGTTTCAATTCCACGCTGGTTCTATTAGAAGCACTCTGTCCAACATTGACTTGTTCCACCCGAAGTACGTTTCAATTCCACGCTGGTTCTATTAGAAGTAATCGAATTGGATTCAGAAGAGCTTTTCATTTCATAGTTTCAATTCCACGCTGGTTCTATTAGAAGTAATACGCCCTCGTGAGCATCGCAGGCGATTTTCAGGTTTCAATTCCACGCTGGTTCTATTAGAAGTTGACGCCTGGACATTGTCGGGGACAACAGGTTGTTTCAATTCCACGCTGGTTCTAT
>DAIDHP010000101.1 GCA_027459625.1 Chthonomonadales bacterium | reverse complement strand
CAGCCTTCTAATAGAACCAGCGTGGAATTGAAACGAGATAGTCCCTCCGTGGCAGTCATATATCGACAGCTTCTAATAGAACCAGCGTGGAATTGAAACGGAAAAGCCGAACTCGGTACGGTTCAGCAAGTGAACTTCTAATAGAACCAGCGTGGAATTGAAACTCCGGACTTTATATCGCTTGGGTCTTCGGACCCACTTCTAATAGAACCAGCGTGGAATTGAAACCCATACTGCCCATTCCGGCCGTTATCGCCGCATCCTGCTTCTAATAGAACCAGCGTGGAATTGAAACTGTAGAACGCCCAACCAATCAGATATGCGATCATCTTCTAATAGAACCAGCGTGGAATTGAAACCGATAGTCATCCGACTATTTACTGTGCACTCGGCTTCTAATAGAACCAGCGTGGAATTGAAACTCGATGATGCCAAGAGCTATTTTGCGTCCGTCATACTTCTAATAGAACCAGCGTGGAATTGAAACAAAAGCAGGGAAAACAGCCCTAAAACCGACTGGAACTTCTAATAGAACCAGCGTGGAATTGAAACGCCCGACGTTGGTCACGCTCTGAGGCGTCTCAATTACTTCTAATAGAACCAGCGTGGAATTGAAACCGGTCAAGCCGGATCATCCGGCTGAACCAGAGGCTTCTAATAGAACCAGCGTGGAATTGAAACCGATCAACGGCGCGTGGAAAAGCTATCCGTTTTTGCCCTTTTAATAGAACCAGCGTGG
>DAIDHP010000100.1 GCA_027459625.1 Chthonomonadales bacterium | reverse complement strand
AAGAGCTTGCCCAGGGCTGGCGTCTCGCGTGCCAGGCCCGTGCTGAAGAGCCGCTCGTCCTGGAGTGCGGCCAGTGGCACATGCAAATCCTCGCCGACAATCAAGCGGGCGCCCTATCCTTTCCCGCAGTTATATCGCGGGAAAGGATAGGAGACCACGCTTGCAAAAGGCACGCCATCGCCATCGACCTTGGCACCACCACCATCGCCGCGCAACTCATCGATGCCGCATCGGGCGATGTGCTCGGCGTCGAGACCGCGCTCAATCCGCAGGCTGCCTTCGGCTCCGACGTGATGAGCCGCATCCGCGCCGTGCTGGACGGCCAGGATCTGACCACCCCCATCCGCGCCGCGCTTGGCGAGCTCGTCGTACGCCTTGCCGGCGGCCGCGCGCCGCAGGTTGACGATGTGCTCCTCGCCGGCAACACCGTCATGCATCACCTGTTCTGCGGTCTCGATGTCGAGCCGCTTGCGCACGTGCCGTTCGCCTCGCCAAACCTGGGCGAACAGCGATTCACTGCTCGCGAACTCGGCTGGAAGCTGCCCGCCGATTGCTCCATTCGTTTTGCGCGTTGTATCGGCGGTTTTGTCGGCTCCGACATTCTCGCCGGCATCGTCGCCGCGGGTGTCGGGCGCAGCGAGGATCTCACCGCGCTCATCGATCTCGGCACCAACGGCGAGATCGCGATCGGCAACCGCCGCGGCATCGTCTGCGCTTCCACCGCCGCCGGACCTGCCTT
>DAIDHP010000099.1 GCA_027459625.1 Chthonomonadales bacterium | reverse complement strand
GGGCTTGTCCATGTCCGAGGCGATTTTGGAGAGGTAGCGGTTGGGTGCGAGGCCGATGGAGCAGCGGAGGGTGTCTCCGGCATGGGCGCGGATGGAGGCTTTGACGTCGCGGGCAAGCTGGAGGGCGTGCAGGAGCGGCTGCTCGCGACCGATGAGGCGGCAGGCCATTTCGTCGATGGAGCAGACGGCGGCGACGGGGACGCAGCGCTCGACGGCCTGGATGATGCGGTTGTGGTAGTCGACATAGACATCGTGACGGGCCTCGACGAAGGTGATAGACGAGCAGAGTCGGCGGGCTTCCGCAACCTGGGTGCCGGTGCGGATGCCGCATGCCTTGGCCTCGTAGGAGGCGGCGATGGCACAGGTGGTGTCCGCCATGACGGGAACGACGGCGATGGGGCGGTTGCGGAGGTCGGGGCGGAGCTGTTGTTCGACGGAGGCGAAGTAGGAGTTGAGGTCGAGGAAGAGCCAGTTGAGACGGGGGTCGGCGGTGAGTGGCGGTTCCACGAGGGTATTTTCGCCTTTTATTTGCCAAAAAGCCAGAGGGATTTTCCGGTTTAGGACTGAGTTATTTCCGGGAGAAATGGTTAAAAAAGCAGGAAAATCGAACGCTTTGGGCTTGCTTGTTCTGTCACCGGAGTGACATTATGACGTACGATTCATTTTTCCGCTGTAAGTTTGAGGGTACAGGGAAACTTTAGACTGAATTTTGGTGTCTTACTCAGTGGAGTAATGTATGTGGTTTA
>DAIDHP010000098.1 GCA_027459625.1 Chthonomonadales bacterium | reverse complement strand
CTGCGCCCGTCGCGGCCGGTTCGGGAGAAACAAACAGAGCGACACCGCTGCGAGCAACCAGATCCAGCCACTGCCGATTGCAGGACCACGGAGTTTCCGTCGTAATGGGAACACAATCCGGATCCATCACAAAAAAACTCCGGTGCTGAGGAAGCCGATACGCGAATGTGTTAACCCCCATGCGCCTCGTACGCTCCCATATTTTTCCGCTCACATCGTCACCGGTTCGCTGCGCATCAAAAATGCCGGCTCCAAGGTGCCCGACAGTATTACACCCGATCAAAATCGTGCGCTCGCCTACCGTACGGCGAAGAGCGGAGTACAGATCGCGGATAACTTCAGCATTCGTCTTGCTCCGGTCATAGAAGCTCCAGTCGCCAATCGTGGGCTCCGCCTGCATCTCAAATCCCCACTGGCCAAGCAGGTCATAGGTGGTAAAGTCATGCTTGATAAGTTCATATCCCCAGGAAACCGGCTCCGCAGCCTTCGTTAACACTACCTGCAGAGCTTCGGGAACAGTGGGGTCATAAGCTAGCCCCTGATCCCGGTCCTTAACCAGCGGCTTACCGAAGCGACGGTCGGGCAACAGCAGTCTCTCCGAGGTGCCAGGTGCCGCTTTCAGTGGCCGGATCCACAGCCCCGGTCGTACACGGTGGTCACCGATCTTTTCAGCTAGAAGGGGCATATCCGGGAACCGCGCTCTGTCGTCCCACCCGTCATCGATCACAGTAAATGGACGCGGTCCATGTGCCGGTGCAAGC
>DAIDHP010000097.1 GCA_027459625.1 Chthonomonadales bacterium | reverse complement strand
GGCCGCCGCCACCAATTTCAGGAACTATCGCGACATCGGGGCCGACCCGCACGCGCGTGTGGCCGCGACCCTGGCCGCCGCGCGCGCTCAAGGATATACGCGCCTGCGCGCGGCCCATCTTGCCGATTATCAGCCCCTCTTTCGCCGCGTCACTCTCGACCTCGGCTCCTCTCCCGCCGCGGCGCTGCCCACTGACGAGCGCATCGCCGGCTTCGAAAAAGGCCACGACCCGGCGCTGGTCGCGCTGCTGTTCCAGTACGGCCGCTACCTGTTGATCTCCTCCAGCCGTCCGGGCGGCCAGCCCGCCAACCTGCAGGGCCTCTGGAACGAATCCAACAACCCGCCGTGGGACAGCAAGTACACCGACAATATCAACACCGAAATGAACTACTGGCCGGCCGAGGAGACGAACCTTTCGGAATGCCAGCTTCCGCTCTTTGCGGCGATGAAAGAGCTTGCCGAATCGGGGGCCCTCACCGCCAAAGAGCAGTACAACGCGCGGGGCTGGGTGCTGCACCATAACTTCGATTTGTGGCGCGGCACGGCTCCCATCAACGCCTCCAACCACGGCATCTGGCAGACCGGCGGCGCGTGGCTGGCGACGCACCTCTGGGAGCACTACCTCTTCACGGGCGATCGCCAGTTCCTGCGCGAGACGGCTTATCCGCTGATGCGCGGTGCGGCCCTGTTCTTTGTAGACACGCTGGTGCAGGATCCGCAGTCCGGCTATCTGGTCACGGGGCCGAGCAATTCTCCGGAAGAAGGCGGCCTGGTAATGGGCCCGGCGATGGACC
>DAIDHP010000096.1 GCA_027459625.1 Chthonomonadales bacterium | reverse complement strand
ATTAAATTCGGTACGCGGAAGCACTCCAAACTGGAGCACAGTCTCCGTTAGGAAGACATGCTGAGTTGGAAAAGAGAGGGGTTTCCAATGCTGATTATAAGTTCCATTGAGCTGGGTCCAAAAAAGATAAGGTTCATAGTTTTGGTGCTTTTCTGGAATAACATGCGCAGAAGGAGTCAAGAGAGGCCCTGTAAACCACGGATGTTGGACATTTTCTGCCGTTTCATAAACGGTAATTCGGGCAAACAGCAATGAAGTAGAGAAAAGAACTAGGAAGGTTAAAATACGATGTTTCACATTTCCTCAAATTTGAATAAATGTAACACGGATTTTTTCTTTTTGTCTAGAAGAACCCAGGTAGTCTTTGACGGAATCCAAAGGCACTTCCGCTACTAAAATAGCATGGGTGCATTTATCGAGGAGAGATTTAGACTCTAAAGCGTCTATTGAAGTGCGGGAGACCAAAAAAGTAAAATCATATTTACTTGAAATCTCTTCTATCAGCTTTTTAAAGGCGGTGGATTGTAATAACTCTACTCCTTCAGACGAAGAAGCCCCTGCTGGAATAAAAGAGTAGGAAGGGTGGATTTGCAGGATATCTAAGGTGGAAGTCCCTTTTAAAAGTTGATACAGGCCAGGCTTTTCTTCCATCATGATAATTTTTCCAAAGTTACAGTCGATGACGCAGCTTTTTTGTTGGTGTCTTTGTAAAAGAGAGGTGAGGGCGGGTAAGAAGAATGTCTGTTTTTCTCCAATGACAGCGACGACTCCTTTTTCTGCTTCTAAAAGAAAGGCTGTAAGCTTTCTTAATGTCTCCCGTTCTGTATCTTCCACACTATCGAGATGAAGCGGCGAGTTGCGAGAGAGAGCGCCTGAAGTGTGGGCACCGAGCTCTCGGAGAGTTGCAAGAGAGAGAGGAAAACCTCGGATAAAAGCTTGCAAAATCGCTCCCAGGGCACAAGCAAGGGACCCTATTATAAATGCTAGAGTCGATTTGACAAGCAGCAACGGTTTAACAAAGCTTAAAGGAGGCTTGGCCTTATCAAGCGGCCTTGATTCTACCTGGTAGAG
>DAIDHP010000095.1 GCA_027459625.1 Chthonomonadales bacterium | reverse complement strand
AAATTACCCTTCCCGAACTCGGCTATACAGGCCATGGCCTTTTTCTTTACATCGATGTGGCCGGCCACCATATCATTCACACCCTGCGCCATGACGCGGTAATCTCCCTCGAACTGGCTGGTCGGGATTCTCGCGTCAATATCGCCTTTGGTGTGCTCTTCCGATATTCGGCCCATTTCGACGATGAACTGCTGGATATTCGCCCGCAGGCGTTCGATATTGTCGTTGATGAACGCCTTCTTTCCGGGAAACCTTTCCAGCGGGGCCTCGAAGTTGCCTTTCCCGAACTCGGCAATGCACGCCATGGCCTTTTTCTTTACATCGATGTGGCTGGCCACCATATCGTTGACGCCTTCGGCCATGACGCGGTATGCACCCTGGAACTTTGCCGCCGGAATCGCTGCGTCGATGTCGCCTTTCTTGTGCTCGTCAGACATGCGGTTCATCTCGGCGATGAGGCCGCTGATCGCTTCGATGCAGCAGTTCAGGTTGTTCTTGATCTCATTGAAGTCGCCATGGTACGCTTCGGTGATCTTCGGCGGGATGTCGCCCTTGGAGATGCGGTCTACGTATTCGGCGGACACGTTCAGTGGCCGGATTACCGCGTCCAGAATAGCGTTAATCCCCTCCATCAACTCGCGGAACCGGCCCTCAAAACCTTCGAGGTTGGTGCGCTCGGCAAGTTTTCCGTCCTTCACGGCCTTTGCAACGCGCAGAATCTCTTCGGATGCCTTGAGTTCAGCTTCGACCGGATATAGAAGTTCCACCGCGCCGATAACCTGGTGTCGATCGTCAAACACCGGAGTGGCGGTGACCCGCACGGCAATCTTCCTGCCCTGAATCACCGGAACCGCCTCTGCCGTGCATATCTTTCCGGAGTTCACTGCGCGCGAGGATGCGCACGTGCCCGTGCGACAGTCCGGGCTGTCGAATAGATCCCAGAGCTTGGCGCCAATACAGACCTCTCTCGGTTTCCCGGCTGCCTGCGCGGCTGCCTCATTCAGGTCCACGATCGTGTGATCGCGATCCATGGCCACTACAGGCTGCGGAACCAAGTCAAACAGGCGTGCTTTACCGATCCCGAGAAGATCGGGGGCGGTTTCTTCGCGGTCCAA
>DAIDHP010000094.1 GCA_027459625.1 Chthonomonadales bacterium | reverse complement strand
CTTTTCAGTGCGGCCGGGTTGAGCTTCTCGTACTGAGCCTTTAATCGCTCTTTTGCCTCTCCGGACACATACGAGGATCTCATCACCCGCTGGTATGGTGTGCTCGGCGTGTCATATCGCTTGGAAACCTTCGCCCCGTCCCTGGTCTTTTCAAGCATTTTCATGGACGGCGTGAAAAAGTTAACGTACAGTCGAAGACTTTTATAGAGATTGTTCACAACCTCAAGCTCCTCGGATGTGTCGTGGCGCATGTAGCCGACGGACCGGCGTACAACCGTGTAATTCTTCTGCTCCACGTAGCAGTTATCGTTCTTGTGATAGCCTCTCGCCCTCGTAAAGGTGATGTCGTGATTTTTGCAGTATTCAAGGAAATGATGATTTATGAACTCGGCTCCGTTATCGGAATCAATCCCTGAAAGTTCAAAAGGCAGTCTGCGCCTGATTTCATCCAGTGCGTTGCACACCCACACACGAGCCTTGTTCCTGACGGCTACGACCTCCGTCCATCCGGTGTTCACATCCGTGGCGTCAAGGCTCCACATGAAATCCCCTTTGGCGTCTCCGCCCTCGTGCCCCACAAGGTCTATCTCCATGAAGCCCGGTCTTTTCTCGTTCCACTCGCAAAACATTCTCACCGGTATCCGGCTCTTTAACAGCGTTCCCGGTTTCGTAAGGGAGGTTCGCTTCAAGGAGAGTCTCTCCCGCTCCGACTTGAGAAGTCTGTCAATGGTCGGCGCACTTATGAGCGAAAGCTTAAACATCACCTCCTCCGAAAAGCTGATCTCACCGCAACGCACCAGACGCGTCGCCGTCTCAAGCAGAACGGGCTTCAGACGCTTGCCGCAAATGCAGTCCAATATTCGCCATATTGTCACCAAAGCCTTGATGACATCATCGTCGTATCGCCTGGAGGAGATCCGACGCACCCTTTTACGCATGTCTCCCACGACTAATAGTCCGGGGGAAATCCTCACACGCCTCCCTTGGCTGCGCAATAGGAACGAGGCGTGTGAGCGGTCGCGATAGCCCGTAAGCTCCATGAACTGATCCAGTATCTCGCCCTTTTCCTTTTTGTTCGCCTTGTGATAAGCCTTGGACATCTCACGTATCACCGGTTGTCTTTCATTCATTGTTAACCTCATTTCCGTCCCCTTCCGATTTATTGGAAGAAAACACTT
>DAIDHP010000093.1 GCA_027459625.1 Chthonomonadales bacterium | reverse complement strand
TGAGCCTGCGTACCGCGTATCACAAGCCCGTCCGTTAACGCCATCACGCACGCTCCCCCCGATAGCCAGTACTCAGCCATCACAGCCTCGTACACAAATCTTACGCTCAGCATGGCCAAATTGGCCATGCGTCCTGTCATCTTGAGATGCATGTGCAGCGGATAGTTCTTAATTTTGCCGTCAAGCCGCCGACAAACTTCCACGTGTTTCGCCGATCCGTTGATCTGCGTCAGAGCCGCACCCATCAGATGCAGGCGCAGCTGCTTGAGCGACTTGTCGTTGAGCTCCGCCATCACATAGTCGTGCGTCGGATTGGGAGCCTGAGGCAGTATCTTAAGTCCGTCCACGATCTCCATCTCAATGCCGGATGCGGAGTACGACACCGTATCGGACGGATTGGAGCGCAGCAGCATTATATCCCCCCCAATCTTGTCCGACGCAACCTGCCCGTATGCATGCGCTATGTCCCAATAGCATGCGGTATCGTAATTCCCACGCCGTACCGCCACAAAAGTGCGCTTGGCGGCGGGCGGGAATATCTCGCATACGATTGACGGGATGATCACCGATTCTCGGGCGATCAATTTGATCAGCTCCATGCAAATATCGTAGGGCGTCCAGGGGATCGCGTTGTCCCACTCATCCTCGGGGATAAAATTGTATTTGCCCTGCAGCAGTCCCCTGTGCCTCAATTTTAACAGCAAATCCGCGTACGAGTTCCGAAATTTGCAGAGCTGAGGCCAAAAGTCCGCATCAACTACATGCAGTATAACATCATCCCCGGAGTGATGCATATGGTATCGCATCTTGATTATTTTTTGGGCCAATCCTACGATGGTTTTAATTCCGGAGGAGGCGATGGATGAGGAAACTGACTCTGGGATGGCAGGCTGAGAGGATTTGACTACGGACATGACAAAATCCACCGTGTTTTGGAGCGATGATCCGTCCAAATTCGCGAGGCGAAACCAATGTCCGCCGCACTGGAATGGCTGAGATTTCCACTCAATCGGGGATTGTGTCATCGTCTCATCACCCACCAGATGGATGTCACCTGATATTCGCTCTCGTTCTTTATCAGAAACCACGTGTCGGTATCATCCAACACCGCATGATCCGCCCCGAATAGCCCCGTACGGGTTGCGCTTACTCGCCATAGGTGCGGATCGCTCCCGCCGCTGTGACTGTAACCATCCGCTATGGCGTCAGCCATGGCGATTGC
>DAIDHP010000092.1 GCA_027459625.1 Chthonomonadales bacterium | reverse complement strand
TGTCAATGACGGCTTGAAAATGCACAGTTTTTAGCGGAATGAAAATGTACATGTTTATTAGGTTTCCATGGTTTTTCCCTCCTCTTTTTCTTTCAGTCCCCTAAGCCTAAAGCTATCGCCCTTGATGTTTACAATCACGCTGTGATGGAGCAATCTGTCAAGAATGGCTGTCACTATAATTGTGTCATTGAAAAGCTCCGCCCATTCGTCAAAGGCCTTGTTCGATGTGATGATCGTGCTGGCTCTCTCGTATCTCATTGCAACGAAGCGATAGAACAGATTGCACTCCTCCCTGTCAATCGGAGTGTATCCCACCTCGTCAACGATAACCAGATTGGCCCATTGATAGGGTCTTCGGTTCACATTCGACCATCCGGCGCTCCTGTCCGTTCCAAGTCGGTGTATCAGGTCCGCCATGGTGGTGAAGTGGATGGTTTTTCCGCACTGACACGCCTTCACCGCCAGAGCCGCCGAGAGATGCGTCTTGCCAACTCCCGGCGGTCCGAGAAAGAGAACGTTCATCCTGCTCTCCATGAAGGAGAGATCGAACAGGTTCATCACCATTCTCCGATCCAACCCCGGCTGAAAGGAGAAGTCGAAATCGTCAATCGTCTTCACGAAAGGCAGGCCCGAGGAGTGAAGAGCCGCCTCCATTCTCCTCTGCTCCTTGCGCTGCGTCTCCTCCTGCAGGAGTCGATCCAGGAAGGTCAGATGGCTCCATGATCCGCTCTGCGCGGCCTCAAGAACTTCCGGCAACGACTGACGAACGCCGGGAAGACGAAGGCGGGCGAGGTTCTCCATGATCCTCTCCATGACAAGTTTCTCAGGCATTGGAGACGTCCCCCCCTATTTCACGATAAACGGACAGCGGTCTGCGGCACACCTCCACCTCGTAGTCTCCGGCGACGGGGCCGACGGCCGCCCTGGCGACACCCTTGGACGGTCGGGCCCACTTCCTCGAATTCATGGCGCGGTCCGCCATCACCGTCTCTCTGAGCCCGGGAAGACGAACCAGCCCGCCCTTGCACTCCGGCATCGCGTGAGACGCCACAAGCGCGTCCCCGTCGTAAACGCCAAGAACGCCGTCCCGCATGCGAACAAGCACGCGCTCGCCGACCAGAGTGTGCGGAACCTCGTACAATACGCCTTCGACGCTGATCGTGCAGTCCCGGGAGACCTTCCTGTACAAACGTTCGGATATGTCACAGGCGACAGGAGGAAGCGGCGACAAAAAACGTCGCTCTCTTTCGTAACGAGCGGCAACGCTTTCCCTCGTGATCCCGATCGTGCGCAGGGACTTTTGCGACAGCCATTCCGATACGTCCCTGTTGGCCGAGGCGAGGTCGGAAAAAACGTAACCGCGCCAGAAACCCTCGCGAATGAAGTTCATTGGACGCTCCACCTTGCCCTTCACCCAGGGGGCGTAAGCGGGGGCGACGCGAGGAACAAAGCCGTAGTGAACAGCGAGAGTCCGCAGCGACTGAGTGAAACGACCCTCCGCGGAGCCCTCGCGAACCAGGACGTTTCGCATCCTGTCGTAGAGTATCTCCATTGGAACGCCGCCGAAGTGGGAGAAGGCACGCTGATGCGCATCGAGAAATCGTGGAAGATCGCATCCATCCTGAAACTCCGCGTATTGAGCTCGGGAGTAACCTAATACCATGCTGAAAAGATAATAGGTGCGCTCGACGCCGTCGGGACAACGAGCCTTGAACACGCCGTAGTCCACCTGGGCTTGAAGACCGGGATCCGTCTCGAAGCGAACGTAGGCGATTCGGGAGTTGCGCTCCTTGATGCGCCGAACGGCGTCGCGAACAATCGTGCGTCCCCCATCAAAACCCATTTCCACAAGACGATCGTATATCCTTGACGCGCGCCATCCGGAATCCTCGGCGAGCCAGG
>DAIDHP010000091.1 GCA_027459625.1 Chthonomonadales bacterium | reverse complement strand
AGGGAGAAGATATTCCCAATATTTGTGTGTAGAGTTCGGTATCTTTCATAATGTATCATTATGGATAATTCCCGGGGATTTCCACAAACTTCCCCATAGAGCCTGTTTTTAAATAAATAATGACATATTCACCGCTCTTGCGATATTATATAAAATATCGTCGGTTTATGTGTCCTTAATTTTTAATTCGCACCTTCAATAAGCGTATTAAATTTGGCGTTTCATTCTTACATATCTAAATTGATCTAATATGTCGGCATTCGGTCAGAATATAATGAATTTTTTAACACACATATGACATGAATTATATTCATGAAGTAGAATACACCATAAAATCTATCGTATAGCCAAGGCTCTTATCCTCCAACCAGTGCAGTTTTTTAATTTTTCCCGTCCTGGGATTAAGGAGGAAATACCCTTCGTTATTTCGTCCATTATTTAGTATTTCAGGACCTCCGTTGGTAAATGGTCCACAGGCTATTATATCGACTCCGTCGGGGGCGACAACGGCGTCATCGATATTGCTTGATCCTAATTCCGCTCTCCATAATGTTTTCGACGTGTCATTCGCCGTATTGTAAACAACCAATTTTTCCCCGTCCCCGATCGTTGTTATTATATGATTATTATCCATATACCACTGCGGAATTACACCATATCCCAGCCTTCTCAGATCGGATCCGTCTTTCCTTGCGATCCAAAGATATTGGTAATGATCTCCGGCGTCCTCCGTGCAAATATCGGGACTTTGAGATGTAAAACATATAAATTCGCCGTTCGGAGAGTATGAAACACCTTGCAAATTTAAATATTTGAATACTTTAGGTTTAATGATGGTCTTAATTTTTCCCGTTGTTGTATCAAATACTCTAATCCCATGCTTATCATCGATTGTTATTATTTTCGAACCATCGGGAGAAACATCAAAAATATCAATAAATCCTAATTTGGATGAACCCGGAACCGGCGATATTCCGGAAAATGATCCGGTATCCGGATAGTATTGGCATTTCATTAACCCGTACTCATCACCTCCCGACATATACACCTCGTCGCCATTTTTAGACCATCTGACACATGCGTTATATAATCCGCAATTGATATGGGATACCTTGCGCGTGTTCATGAATATCGCCATGATGGGTGCGGCGTTGTTATTGTGATAAGGGCCCTCCCATACCGGCAAAAGAAGTAACGGTTTATTCCTCGTTTCAATGGATTTTGTCAACTTTTCCTTTTTTATCAATTCTCTCGCGTTCAACTTAATCGGTTTGTTATTTCGATAACGCAGGGACAAGTAACATACTGTAAGTAATGCTACAACGGTCAATATGATAAATCCATGCTTGTAAGTCATTTTTTCATCTCCCGGGCGTCACTCCCACCTTCAGTGAATGTTGCGAGCGAAAAATCTAAATTTCATGAATTTAGAGTAAGGACGATGAACTATTTTCGGGGTGTGATCCCCAAGTGACGCTTCAGCGGTTATAGCCCTATGGTGCTTTATATCCCATCCCAAATAGATGGCCGTATGACCTCCTCCCGTTCGGTATTTATATAGAATGTCGCCGGGTTCCAAGTTGTTGATTTTTTTGATTAATCCGTATCTCCAACGGCTATGCGACTTGCGATTTTTCTTTCTCACATAACTCAATTGATTCAAGACGCATACGTCCGGATACCTTCCATCCGAGGTCCTCACGCAATAATATACGAACCTGCCGCAATCGGTATTTTGATGGGTTGTAATCCATTCATGATGCCGGGATGAATAATATGTCACCCGATGTATGTATTCCTGATCATAACGATGATGATAACGAAAACCAAACGCTCCTGTGTTAGCGACTAAATTAGATCTCCTTATGATATCCTCGGGTGAGGAGCCTTCGGGATCGCAGACATTTATTGGATCATCAAAGCAATATAAGTATAAATTGAAGGAGTTTCCGTCATATCCTATGGGGTCCCTGCTGACGAACCTCCCCAGGGACGGAGCGTAATACCGCGCCTGCATGAAGACCAGCCCGGTCTCGGCGTCGGTGTAACAACCCGCCTGGCCTTGCCACCCGAAGGGGGTTGACGGAAGCGGCGTCCCGATGGGAGTCCCGTAAGCCGTGTATGCCGCGGACGCCAGAAGGTTCCCGTTGGGGTCCAGCAGGCTC
>DAIDHP010000090.1 GCA_027459625.1 Chthonomonadales bacterium | reverse complement strand
ACGGGAGGGAACAAGATGAATATCTCCGCGCAGCAGCAAAAGGAGATGATGCAGCACATGGTTCCCCCTCCCAACGCGAAATAACGCGGTTAGACATAAAAAGGAACGGATAGGGGCGGGGTACTTGGAGCGTCGCCCCTATCGTCATTTGTTCCCCTGCCCAATGGAACAGGCATGTCGCTCAAATCGTCATAAACATGGAACCGTAAATGCCAATTCCAACGTATGCTTGCATATCGGAAATGTATCAGATACAGATTAGTAACGGTTGGCTTAATGGTCAGCAACGATATTAATTGTTCATATATGGTTTTCCCAAGAGATTTATGCCGATTTCCGATGAGTCGCGGCATAAAAAATGTGGCGGATTAATCCGTAATTGCTAGTTTAGGGGTTGACAATCTGCAAAAAAACTCTTAAAATATTAGAAAGCGATGCGGCGGCGTCCCAGTAGGGTAATGATTAGCTTCCGCTTAAGGGAATACCAACAAATTTGTTCCGCAATAACTTGTAATTTTGCCTTAAATGAAACGTGCAACATTGATTGCAATAGGATGGGCTTCATATGCAACTTGCAAGGTGGAAAGAGATCGCCGATATCATTCGTAAGGATATCGAGCGCGGAGTGATCCGACCCGGCGCCAAACTTCCCACGGAAATGGATATGGCGACCCGTTGGAATGTGTCCCGAATGACAGCCCATCGCGCCATGCGACTGCTGCAGGATGAGGGGCTCGTGGAACGCCATCCTCGAATCGGGACAGTCGTTAAGAACGGCGCCAAACCCGCAAGCCGTGTCATCGCCATTCTATTTCATCAGCGCAACGATTTCCTCGAGTTGCAGTATCTTTTAGGGGTGAGGTCAGGTCTCTCCGATCAGGATCATCTTCTGTTTTGGGGTACCGATAACGATCCCGTCCGTGAAGCGCAGTATCTGGAGCGCGCCAGGGAAGAGGCGGACGGTGTGATCCTATTCCCGACTTGCGCCCCCGAAAACACCCCTCTGCTCCGCAGGCTTATCGAGGAGGGCACCCCTGTGGTGTGTTTGGATCGCTCCCCGGCGGATCTGGAGGTGGATTCGGTCAAGACGGACAACTACCACGCTACGTTTAGCGCTCTTGAGTTCATGAAGTCCAGAGGGCATCGCCGTGTCGCCTACTTCAGCGAGTACCTTATGACGGTGTCCGCCGTGCGAGACCGATACAGAGCCTATCAGGACTCAATGGCTTGCGCCAACGATACGGATGCGGAAAAATATGTGCGTCACCTTGTTCCGGAGTTAGGGAGATATCCTGCGTTGCTGGTAACCGCGGTAAGCGACGGGTTAAAGGTGATGCTTCAACTTCCTGACCCCCCTACGGCTATTTTTTGCATGCACGATTACTACTTGGACGCTGTTCTCGAAAGCTTGGACGAAATGGACATCCGGGTTCCGGAAGATATCGAGATCGTAAGTTTTAACGACTGCCCGATGTTTCTTCCTCGATTCACCCGCTCCATCCATCGCATCGTGCAGCAGGCGCACACCATCGGTCATATCGCCATACAGAGGCTGAACAGACGGCTTTCGGGGGAGAACCCGCAGCTCGAATCGATCTTCGTGCCGGTCTTTTTTCATCCCGCTTCCTATGTGTCCCCCAGCCACGTTGATGTTGGAGGATAGTTTGCGGAAATAAGAGTATGGTGAGAAAGGGGGTATGGAAATATAAGTCACTTGTAAATCCGGTATTTGCAAAATTCGTACATCAGGTCTATCCGTAAGCTTGAGACGAACGGTACTATCATCCTATTCCGAATTTTGAAATTACCTTGTATGGTTCCAAATTGGTATTCTAAGATTTCTTGGAATTAAATCCTACAAAGAAAGGGAGTTTTTGAAATGGAACGACGTCGAAAGATGGGCTTTACATTAATAGAGCTATTAGTCGTCATAGCTATTATCGCGATTCTCGCAGCCATATTGTTCCCGGTTTTCGCTCAGGCGCGAGAAAAAGCGCGCACCATCGCGTGCCTTAGCAATATGAACCAAATCGGTCTGGCTCGTCAAATGTACATTCAGGACTATGATGAGACATTTCCTCCAAACCGAACCTACATGCCCAATGGTTACTACACTTGGCGAACCTCAGTGTTCCCCTACGTCAAAAGCGAACAGGCTTGGGTCTGTCCCTCGGCGTATTTCACAAGGAACTGCTATGACTGGCCGGATGTCCCGAA
>DAIDHP010000089.1 GCA_027459625.1 Chthonomonadales bacterium | reverse complement strand
GGTAACGCCCCTGAAACACGTGGCCTGGACGGCGCGTTCGCCGGGCTGTGCCCAGGGCGTAGGCGGACAGAAACGCCTGCATCCCCTTGCCCAGGTTGGGCTGTGGTGTCCTGATAAGCAAGTGGAGATGGTTGCTCATAATAACGAATGCGAGCACATCCCAGGCGAAGCGGCTGACCGTGCGCTCCAGATCGGCCAGCAGTCGCGTCCGATCGTCATCATCGTGAACGATGTCTTGACGCGCATTCCCGCGGCTCATGACGTGGTAGATCGCCCCTTCGAATTCGATGCGAAGTCGACGTGGCACTCACGCGGCTCCTGCGTGCATTTAATGGCGAAAGCACGACCTTCGATTAGAACCCACCGTCATGACTGGGTCAAGAAATTTCCCTATTGCCCTAGTCTGACCCCGTGTCCCCTCAGCGGGCTTCTTGAGCGTCCAGGAGCGCTTGCAATCGCTGACAATTCGGGCAAGACTTCCGTGCCTTGGTTCTCATGGCTCGCTATGCTACATCCCTGACCGACCGTACGCAACACCGGTGAACGGCTACGAGGATTTCGCCTCGCCCGGCGGCCCCTACCTCGCGTTGGGGCAACAGGTTGACTTGGATGTTGTCGTTCGAACCTTTGTGGACAAGAACCAGCAGGTGTGTTCACGCCTCCGCATTGCTCGAATGATGGGAGAGTTTTGAAGCTGCCTTGGCGCCTATCAGACGGCAGCACCGCCTAAGCGGTAGGGACTGACCCAATGTCCTTTCTTATTTGAATATGCCGAGACCCTATCTTGTTGCCTGCTTTTTGGGTGGTGGAAGACAATCCGTAACGGAATACAACATCACACGGCCGTCTGTTCCAGCGCACGCGATCGTCCGACCGTCAGGTGAAAAGGTAAGGCTATCAACATTACTCGGAACCATCACTCCCTTCGTTTTTTCAATGGGTACGGAGAGCATGTTAAGTTGCGTACCAGAAACGACGTCAAACAGCGAAATATAACAGTGTTCCTCAACGATCGGTATCCTGGTATTCCCGATTCGGACCATCCTGCAATCGCCCACAGCCAACAGGGTACGATCCGGAGAATAAGCCAGGCTGCGAACAGTGCCATCGCTCAACTCAAGCACCCTAGGGTTAACATCACCGGACAAATTCCATAAAACAACTCCTCTCGGATGTTTCGACGCACCCATCATACTGTCAATTGTAATAACGATAGTATTATCGCCTAGCAAATTCGGCGTGATCTCCTGTACGGAACTCTCCAAGGTTGCCCGCCTGCGGCCCGCAGCAACGTCCCACAGATGAACCGTGTAGGCATTGGTCTTGGAGTCCGATCCTGCTTCGGCAATGGTACGTCCGTCGGGCGAAAAAGTCGCCATCGAAAGGCGAAACGACTTCGTGTCCTTATGGCAAGAGAGTTCCTGCGAAATTCGAGCGTCCTTGACATCAATCAGGATTGTATTCCGGACCAAAGCTGAGGCCGCCAATGTCGACCCATCGGCATTGAACGACACCATCGTTGCAAGCGGAATCTTAAGACCGGCATGCACGAACCGCGATTTTGATCGGATGATTCTATTGGGCTCCGTTCCAAGCGTCCAAAACTGTACTAATCCGGCACGATCTAGAGCCGCAAGCATCTGACCGTCCTTCGAAAACGCAACCGATGTTATCGGAATTGCATCCACTTTATTTCGTTCCAGGTAAACCCCTTTAATGGGCGTGGGATTCCCTTTTCCCCAATCGCCCGCTGAGCAAACCGCGATTAACTGCCTGGTTCCAGAATTCCACACGCTCACCTTACCTTCGGCATCGCCAGAGACGAGCAACTTGCCGTCAGGAGAGAAGCTGACTGAACAAATTGCTCCCGGGTGATCGTGCAAGATCGCGAAGGGACGAACGTCGTCCGCGTAGACGAATCTTGAGACGAGCACGCAAATAACGACTAATTCGCATGCGTGACAGATTCTTGTCACTATTAATCTCCATTGAATGATCAAGTGGAAAAATGACCGTGATTGCCGTATTCCGATATTTTTAAACGTTTTGTTTAAATAATACATGAGAAAACTTATATTTATTGCCAAGACTCTTCAAAAGCAAACTCGTTTACATTCTTCCCTTTCGGCAACTTCTCCAGCCTTAGATTCACCAGGGCTATTGACATTATGTAATCGAGGTAGGTTCAAGCGCCGCGAGCTCTTCACAGAGAAACTGGAGAATCCCCTCGTCTATTCCAATCTTTTTATCAAACTCTTTGATTGTTGCCCTCGTACTTGTGATCGTTTCCTCAAGAGTTTTGATCTCTAGCGTAAGTGATACGACATCACCCATTCCCATGTTGAGTTGTTTTTGAAGCATGCTAAGGAAAACTTGATCGCCGGTCCGCTGGTTTGCAAAAAAAGCGCGATCCTGCTGATCCTTCATAAGTTTTGTCAGCACATTCTGTATCTGTTGCTCAAGTTCTTTTATCTCCTCAAGCTTCTTCGTATCCACGGGGGGAGGATAGTCGCCGGGAAGCGGTTCGATAGGTGACTCTATGGTGTCGCCGGGAAGCGGTGGATTGATTATATGGGGAGGAGGCGGCGGCATATCTTCTGGGGGGGT
>DAIDHP010000088.1 GCA_027459625.1 Chthonomonadales bacterium | reverse complement strand
ACTTGTACGGTTCGATTGACATTTTCGCTTCTCCTGTTTCCTATGAATTGACAAAGAGGCGGTGAGCGCAATAACGATCGCGCGATTAGACACATTATACATCTTGGCGCACAGGATAAATACACTTATGATTGAGTGAAATTAGGTATTTTTATTGACAAGCGTGAATGTATTAGGGCATTAATATTCCAATCCCTTATTTCATCGTTTGAATTGCTGACCAGACTTCCTTGTCAGCGTAATGTAGCGGAAAGGCGGATATTTATGAAAAAGATTTTGCCACTGCTTCTCTCCTTCGCACTCTCCCTCACTTTTTTCACCGTTGCACGCTCCGCGCCTCATTCCGTGCGTCAGCGGATACTGCTGGACGCCTCTTGGCGTTTTCATCGCGGGGATATCCCAGGTGTTGTGATCCAACCCCAAGGGAAGTCCATAACGAAATGGATTTGGACGCCCGATGATACCAAAGGCGCCGACGCCGATCAAATGGCAAGCCCCACCCTCGACACCTCCACGGGAGGATGGAAGGAAGCCAAGGTGGGGCAGGATGTATTTCAGGGAAAAGTGGGATTTGCATGGTTCCGCACCGTGCTGCCCGCCATGAAGGGCTCTGCGCCTTCCGTACATTTTGACAGCGTGGATGACAACGGCACCGTATATCTGAACGGCAAATTTCTTCTCAGTCACGCCGGATGGAACGAAGCGTTCGATGTGAATCTGAAACCGGCATGGAAACCCGATGGGCGAAACGTGCTGGCTGTGTTGGTGGAGAACACCGCCGGGCCCGGGGGTATCTACGGGGGCGTCTACCTGCAAAAGCCCGGCGAGGCTTATGCCGCGCTGGGACCAGCGAAGCCTTCTTACAATGACCGATCCTGGCGCGTGGTGCATGTGCCGCACGATTACATAGTGGAGGGCAAGTTCAGTCCAAAAGCGGATCGAAACCATGGCTATCTGCCCGTGATGCCCGCCTGGTATCGCAAAACCTTCACACTCCCCTCCGCCGATAAGGGCAAAAGCGTCTGGTTGACATTTGATGGAATATACCGCGACAGCATGATTTGGCTCAACGGTCACTTTCTCGGGGAGCATCCCAGCGGATACACCTCATTCCACTACGACATCTCCCCATATGCCAACTATGGCGGGAACAACGTCCTCTCGGTGCATGTCGATCCCCGACAGTTCGAAGGGTGGTGGTACGAAGGAGGGGGCATCTATCGCCACGTATGGCTCAATGTGGCGGACAAAATGCACTTCAAGCCGTGGGGGATTTTCGTGACCTCCCAACTTCCCGAACCGAAACCGGGAATACCCGTCGTAGCGGCGAATGTGAGGGTGCAATCCGACGTAGAAAACGACACTTCCGTCTCGCAGCAAGCCAAGTTAATCTCAAGGATCGTTGACGAGCACGGGCGCGCCGTGGCTTCCGAAGCGACGATTGTCTCCGTCCCGGCTTACGGCGTAAAGCGATTCATCCAGAACATAAGGGTGATGGAGCCGAAACTTTGGTCGATAGACAAACCTTACCTCTACAAAATCGTCTCCGTGGTGGAGAGGAATGGCAAGACGATCGATAGCAAGGACACCCTCTTTGGCATCCGCACGATTCGTTTCGACCCCAACACAGGTTTTTATCTGAACGGCGTTCCGGTGAAGATCAAGGGAACCTGCAACCACCAGGATTTCGCCGGACTCGGCATCGCGGTGCCGGACAACATGGAGTACTGGCGGGTCAGGAAACTGAAGCAAATGGGTGCGAACGCTTGGCGAATGTCTCACAACCCCCCAACGCCCTCCCTTCTGGAAGCCTGCGACAAGCTAGGCATGCTGGTGATGGATGAGAACCGCCATGTGGGGGATTCCGAGAGCAATCTTGAGGATGTGGCGAGAATGGTCCGACGGGATCGAAACCACCCCAGCATCATCATGTGGTCCATGTGCAATGAGGAGGGCTATTACCAGGGGCTCCCAAAAGGCGCGGTTATCTTCAAGCACATGATGGAGATGGTGCGCGAACACGACACCACGCGCCCCATCACCTGCGCCATGAACGGCGGGTGGTTTGATCCTGGGTTCTCCACCGTGGAGGATCTGCTCGGAGTGAACTATAACTACCAAGTCTATGATCGATTTCATCAGGAGCATCCGGACATGCCGATATTCGGCAGCGAAACAGCCAGCGTCGTTTCCACCAGAGGTGAATACGTGAATGATCCGATCCACACCTGGGTCTCCTCCTATAACGTGACCGACAGCGCCTGGATCCCCGTGGCGACTAGACCCTTTGTCGCCGGAAGCTTCGCCTGGACCGGGTTCGACTACAAGGGAGAGCCGACGCCCTACAATTGGCCGGATATCAACAGCAACTTCGGCATCATGGATATGTGCGGCTTCCCCAAGGATAACTACTACTACTATCAGGCGTGGTGGAAATCCAAACCCATCATCCATCTTTTCCCCCATTGGAACTGGCAGGGCAAGGAGGGGCAAAACATCCACGTGATCGCCTTTAGCAACTGCGCCAAGGTGGAACTTTTCCTGAACGGGAAGAGCCTTGGATCGAAGGAGATGCCGCTCTACGGGCACCTAAGCTGGGAGGTTCCGTACGAGCCCGGCGATCTATCCGCAGTGGGTTGCGACGCCTCCGGGAATGTGATCGATGTAACGAACGAGGAAACCACCGGCAAGCCCTACGCCCTGAAACTCTCCACCATAAGCTCCGGTTTGCAGGCGAACCACGAGGACGTGGCGGTGATCGACGTGGCGGTGGTGGATTCAAAAGGCAGGGTCGTTCCAACAGCGGATAACCTTGTGCGGTTTAAAGTGGTTGGTGACGGATACGTTGCGGGAGTCGGAAATGGCAACCCGAGCGACCACGACCCGGACAAGGCGAACTACCGCAAGGCATTCAACGGATTATGTGCGGTGGATGTGGGAACCACCGACAACCCCGGCGTGATTCGGCTGATCGCAATCTCCCCGGGGCTGAAAAGCGCTGAGATCACGCTGCACTCCTCGCCATCCACGGTCGCGGACAAGTAAGGGGTAAGAAGGATGAATAATTCGCGGTCCTCCCGGCTAATAGACCAGAGGACCGCTTTTTGTATGCCGGGCATGTTCATGCTCTCGGAGGTGCAAGTCCTCTACGGTGCAGGAAACCGTAACCGTTAAGC
>DAIDHP010000087.1 GCA_027459625.1 Chthonomonadales bacterium | reverse complement strand
TTCGATAATTTCAGGGTCGCAGTCTTGTTTTTTCTGGGAAAGCTTGATCTCAGTCCACAAACTTCCCCATAGAGCCAGAATAATTAAGGACGGATTGGATGCCACCCATTTCATTTCCATGGACGCTTGAGCGCCCGGAAAACATTAATTTAATCCAATGGATTATCGTTAATTTCATTGGCTTCGCTTTGATCGTTTGGCTTGTGTGGAAATATTTAATCCCCAAGATCAGCGAGATGCTTGCGGAGCGTCGCACGAATATCTCAGAGATGATCTCGCAAGTGGACACAACGATGAAGGAGACCGCTCAACTGCGTGACGATTATCACGCCAAGCTGGAGGGTATCCAATCGGAGACACAACACAAATTGGAGCAGGCGATGAGTGAAGCGGACACCCTGCGCAACCAGATACTGGAGGAGGCGAAGCGGGATGCTGAGTTCATCGTGCAGCGAGGCAGGAACGAAGTGGAGCGGGAGCGAGCGAAGTCTTTGGTGAGGATGCGGGAGCGGTTCGTGAATGACGTGATTGGAGCCGCGCAGTTCGCCGCCGCAAGAGGAGTCTCGGAGGAGGAGCATCACCGCCTGATGGATGAATTCATCATGAATGTGGGGGTGAAATCGTGAGTTCAATTTCCGATAGCAAGGTTGCAAAGAGATATGTGCGGGCTCTCTTTTTCGCCGCGCAAGATGCGAATATTGTCGATGCCATATCCGCCGATATGGAGATGTTAACTGGATTGTGGAGCGCCAATGCGAATTTTCAACGCGCATTTACGAGTCCTCTGATATCCATGGAATCCAAAAAGAAGATTATCTCCGAGGTGTTCGAAGGGAACATGAACGCTATGTCCCTCAGCTTCATCAATCTGCTTATCGATAAACGCAGAGAGGCGATCATACCCGAGTTGTATCGGGAATACCTTCTACTCTCCGACGAAGCGCAAGGGCTGATCCGAGCTACTGCTCTCGTGGCGGTGGACTTGGATGAGTTGAGACGTGAGCGTTTGCTGAACGGTTTGCAGCAGCGCACGGGGAAGCGCGTGGAACTTGAGGTTCGCTTGGACCCCTCGATCATCGGGGGAGTGGTGGTGCGCATGCAGGATACGATCATTGATGGAAGCGTGCGAGGCACTTTGGAACGGATGCGTTTGAAGATGATGCAGGAGAGTTGACACGGTAACGCGCGAAAGGGCGATGATGCGAAGGACGCTGGCATATACAATCAAAATCGCTCCATGCTTCATGATTCTGATCCTTTCATATGGATGCGGATTTAGAAAAAGCGGATTGACGTCTCCGCAACCCATCGTGGTGCAAAAGAAGAGCCTTTCTTCGCCCAGTGAGTTCATTTCAGCCCAGGAAAAGGCGGAGATTGCGGCTTTGAAGGATGCGGATAACTTCTACCCGCACGCTCCTGGATTGATGTGGAATTTGGTGGGCACAGCCAACGGCCAAACTTACAAGCTTGTGCGCTACGCGGCTATCCCTGCGGATATGCCCGCAGGCGGGTTCGTGTACAAGTGGCTTCGTGATGGCTCGCCAGTGCAGCAGGAAGTGTACATGGTGGAACCAAACGCCATTGATTGCGTGGGAATAGGGCCAGGGGGCACATTCCGATACGATCCGCCGCTGCCTGTGCTGCCATTGCCTGCGATATCCGGCGCCGCGTGGAGTTGGAAAGGCAAGCTGGTATCCGCCGGAGGGGCGGTCTCCGCCACGGCGAATTGCAAGTTGACGGGCCCGATCTCCTTGAAGACGGATCTGACAAGCTATAAGAACGTTTTTCAGGTTACCGCGAATTTCCTTGTGGCGAGACCGAAGGGCGTTGAGAATATCCGCAGCGAAACTTGGTTTCTGCCGGGAACGGGGATGGTGCGGCAGGTTGTTAACAACGGGAAGCGCGTTCTCGTGGTCGATATGAACTCCATGAAAGGCATTCCCGCTTCCGCCAAGTATCCAGCGAAGAATGGGAATAACGACATACCAAAAAAATAATGATGCGCTGAAATCACTCGATCCGTAATCGAATCGTAGATTCCAGGCATATTCCAACGATTGAGGGACAAACCATTGGCAATCAGACCGGAAGAGATATCATCCATACTGGAAAGGGAACTGAAATCCTACCAGAACAAGATTGAAGAGGTGGGCGTCGGAACCGTGTTGCAGGTCGGCGATGGCATCGCCCGCGTTTACGGGCTTCAGGACTGCATGGTTCAGGAGTTGCTCGAATTCGTGAATGAGAAGGGCGATCCGATAACCGACGACGAGGGCAATCTCATCCGAGCTATTGCCCTGAATTTGGAGGAGGACAACGTGGGAACGGTTGTCCTGGGACCGGACACCGACATTCGCGAGGGCACCATGGTGCGCCGGACAGGAAAAATCATCTCCGTACCGGTGGGTGACGCAATCGTCGGAAGAGTTGTGAACGCCCTTGGCGATCCGATAGACGGTAAAGGTCCCATCGTCACCACCGAAACGAGAAACATTGAAACCAAAGCCCCGGGAGTCATTGCGCGTCAGCCGGTGAAGGAGCCATTACAGACTGGCTTGAAGGCTGTGGACAGCATGATCCCCATCGGCAGAGGACAACGCGAGTTGATTATCGGCGACCGTCAGACCGGCAAGACAGCCGTCGCCATCGATACGATCATCAACCAGAAAGGCTCAGGCGTCATCTGCATCTACGTCGCTGTCGGGCAGAAGCAGTCCACGGTGGCGAACGTGGTGCGCATTCTTGAAAAACATGGCGCTATGGAGTATTCCATCGTCATCTCCGCAACCGCGTCGGACCCCGCGCCGATGCAATACATCGCCCCCTACTCCGGAGTGACCATCGGGGAGTACTTCAGGGACAACGGCGGGCATGCGCTATGCATCTACGACGACCTCTCCAAGCACGCCGTGGCGTATCGTCAGGTTTCGTTGCTCCTTAGACGCCCGCCGGGACGCGAAGCCTATCCGGGGGACGTTTTCTATCTTCATAGCCGGTTGCTGGAGCGTGCCGCGAAGATTCGAGAAGATTACATCATTGTGAATAATACGTCTCCCAAGGAGACCTCGGTTGGCGTGGATGGAAAGATATATGAAGGAACTCACGGCCAAGCCGAGGCGCAAAAACTGATGGCGGAGATGCCAAACGCTCAGCAATTGGAGGTGCGTAAAATCCCGAAAACGGGTGGCAGCCTGACCGCATTGCCAATCATCGAAACGCTCGCCGGGGATGTCTCAGCCTATATCCCGACGAACGTCATCTCCATTACCGACGGGCAGATATTCCTTGAAACCGATCTCTTCAATGCGGGGATTCGTCCCGCCATCAACGCGGGAATCTCGGTCTCACGCGTGGGTGGGAACGCACAGGTTCGTTCGATGCGACAAGTGGCTGGTAGGTTGCGTCTGGAATTGGCGCAGTATCGCGCCGTTGAGGCGTTCGCCCAATTCGCCTCCGATTTGGACAAGGCGACCCAGGCTCAGTTGCAAAGAGGTGTGCGCATGATGGAGCTTCTCAAGCAGCCCCAATATCAGCCAATGCCTGTGGAGAAGCAGGTTATCTCCATCTTCGCGGCATCCAACGGATACATTGATGATATCGCAGTGACCTCCGTGAGGAAGTTTGAAACGGAATTGCAAACGTTTCTTGCGGATAAGTATCCGGATATCGCGGAAACACTACGCCAATCCAATGCGTTGACGGACGATATTCAGGCTACCTTGAAAAAGGCGATAACCGAGTTCAAGGCGGGATTTAAGGAATAGTTTCGCCTTAATTCACCTTAAGCCGCGCGGGAGCTCCCCGTCGCGGCTTTTTGTATGCCGGGCATGTTCATGCTCTCGGAGGTGCAAGTCCTCTACGGTGCAGGAAACCGTAACCGTTAAGCG
>DAIDHP010000086.1 GCA_027459625.1 Chthonomonadales bacterium | reverse complement strand
CCCCCCCGCAGGCGCTGACCAGTGTCTCAATCCATGTGAAATCCCAATAACCATGAGGGGTCCGCAAAAAATTTATGAATTTTTTTTGGCGGACCCGTCATATTTTGCCGAGTCGAGTTGTTATATATAGTAGGAGATAAAAAAGGAAGTATGAAACTTCGCCAGCCAATCGTGATATCGAAAAAAGAGGAAAATACCGAAGCAAGGCGGTGGAGCTTCCAGGACATTAAACGCTGGAACTTTCGGAAGATATTCATTAGATCGTGTCTTGGAATAGTCGGGCTGGTGATCTTGATGATAGGGATATATATCCTGACGTATTTTTATCAACAGAGTGAGCAGCGGAACAAGGAAATTCAAAAACGTCTGTCACAGGATTTCAAGTATTTTCAAACGGTGAAATTACAGCCCGAAGTTGTCGCCGACGCCTACGCCGGTAAACCCACCTCTCGATGGAAACTGGGAGGCGATCAGACCCAGCGCGAGGCTTATCTCGTACTGGGCAAGACCCTCACCAGCTCGCAGATCGAAACTATGCTGAGAGACCAGTCGTTAGGCGGAATCCCTTTTACCGATCTCAATCAGCAACAGAGGAATATTGCACAATGGCTCATCTTATATGTGGATCCGGGTGACCCACGGAAGATTAACCAGCTAATGGCGGAACAGCATGCAACATGGGATGATTGCCGAATCGGTGCGGGATATCAGGGAAACAGGGAATGCGCTATTGGACATGATAAATCCGGTACCGGGTTTGGCATTTTATAACTGAGCAAACGCGAGTATATATTATTAAGGTGATTTAAAGTATGGTTTGTAAATTCTATTGACGTGAAGGAGGTTAAGGCAATGAATGGCAAGATAATACGCTCCGATAAGTGGAGTGCCGTAAAGTCTTCCGATGAAGAGAAAATGAACGATATCGAGAGCCGCCGTCATTTCATGAAACGATTTGCTGTAGGTATCGGAACCGCACTGTTTGCTCCTTATTTTCTTTTGAATGACCGGATAGGAAGAAACCTTAATGAGGCTCAAGCGTCCGATATCGCCAAACGGATTACATCCAAACAGGTTGGATTAAAACCTAACGAACAGTGCATCAAGAACTATTGTGATGCCAGATTCTCGACAGGATGTCCAAATACCTATTGCGGGAGCGAGTATTGCGCTGACGGTGACTATTGCACATCCTCTAATCCCTATAGTTGTATTTTGTTCTATGGGCCGACTTGCTCCACTTATTGTGGGGATGAATATTGCCCGCAGGTTTATTGTTCTCTGGATGACACCATACAAAATTGCGGTACCGGTATTTATTGCCCTAAAGCATATTGCAATAGCAGTGCGCCGAATCTTCACACTTGTTAGGAACCATTAATTTTTTAAAGGGATTAATAAATTGCAGAAAATAGGTCGAATTAAATCTCGGTCAGTCTTTAGCGATGTATTATTGCGAATAAACAAAGGTTTTACTTTAATCGAGTTAATGGTTGTGTTAGGGATTATTATACTGTTAGCGGCGATCCTTTTCCCGGTTATCGTGAGCGCACGAAATCGTGCGCTCGCTTCCATCGACATTTCCAACCTTCACCAGATTGGGATGGCGATTCGAATGTATCAAGAGGATCACGAAGGTTTCCCTCCTTACCCGAATTGGCTGTTGCCTTATACCAGCAGTCAACGAATTTTCATCTGTCCATATGACCCAACCAAGGGTGCTCGTGGGCTTGGTTTTGTACCTGAAGGGGCTTCGGCAGTGCGTAACAGCTATAGTTGGATAACGCTTACTCTCTTAGTAATTAAGGAAAATCCACCTGATCCTATTGGATGGCCACATGAGCTTGCCACCAAGGCTTACGAACAACATCCTAGTGATTATCCATTTGTAGTGGATTTGATTCAGTCATTATATCCATCCCAGTCACAAACGTTTCTTCGTGGTATTTATTCTCCGGCGGAACCAATATATGTATTACACTCTGATGGACGGGTAAGCACATGGTTGATTAATCAAGGTCCTTTGGGGGCTTTGGACATTATAAATCGTGCGACAGGGGAATAATTATAGTTATAATATTACTATATTAATAGTTATATTATACTAAAACATATATATTCTGCATGTTATATTTGTATTTTTAGATAAGTTCATATATTCCGACATTATAAGGTTTAAATGATAATGAAGAACTATCTTTCGAAGTACGGTGAAAAGGCCTTCCGATCTCTGGTTCATATCGAGGCGGGGGATAAGCGATTGACCCGGCGCGATGAGAAGAATATATTACAATTCATTCAGAAACAACTCTCCGAAGCCGATACTTCGTTGCCACCAATCATCAACTTGGAACTGATGATTAGCCAGGATTGCAACCTGCGCTGTGATTATTGCTTCGTTCAGACAAAACGGCCTGCATCCATGTCAAAGGAGACCGGTGAAAAAGCGGTTGAGTTTCTAATCGACTCATCCGGCGATCAAAAGGATATCGGTTTCCTCTTCTTTGGCGGCGAGCCGTTGCTTGGCTTTAAGACAATCGTCCATATCGTTGATTACGCGGAAAAACGGGCTGCGGAAGTCGGGAAAAAGTTCATTTTCTCAATCACCACCAACGGCACTCTGTTAACCGAACCTGTGCTTCAATTTCTCAAGGAGCACGGCGTTACGATTTTATTGAGCGTTGACGGGACGCCGGAGGTCCATGACAAACATCGTAAAACGCGAAACGGCGAAGGCTCCTTTTCTCTTGTATCGCGAAACTTTGATCGGATCCTTGAGTATTTCCCTGATATCGAGTTGCGCGTCACCCCTCATCCGGACACAGCGAACGATCTGTTGGAAAGCATCCGTTTTCTAGTCGAGGTCGGTTTCAATAGATTTATCATCGGCGCAACTCATGGCATAAAGTGGCCGGGTGATTCCTTCGATGTTTACAAACAACAAATGAATGAGATCATTATGTTTCATCAATCCATGTTAGGCACTGAGAAAGAGTTTCACTTGTTCACACTGGAACGAGGTACGGTAGAATGCTCATTTGGGTGTCGAGCGGGAGCCGCTTATGCGGCGGTGGCAGCGGACGGTAGTCTGGCCCCCTGCTCAATGTTTCTTGGCACGCCCGGGATAGAAGAGACGTACAGATTCGGCAATGTGGCCGAGGGAATCACCACCGAAATGCGTCGTCGCGAATTATTAACGCTGAATGCACAGAGGGACAAGGCGTGTCATAGTTGTGATCTCGTACGCGAGTGCGGCGGCGGATGTCTGGTCACTAATTTCAAGGATACCGGTTGCTTTGTAACTCCTTCGCATCAACAGTGCCGAGATATAAGAGTGCGCTCGGAATTCATTCGTCTTATTAGTGACGTCAAAAATCCTCGGTGTAAGCCAGTTGAAGAGGTTTTAACCAATCCACGGACGGAAATTTAGGCGTCAAGTTGAAATAAAGTCTTATTGGAGCGAATGAGCTTATGTTCTCCTCGTCAATTGGTTACGGAGTAAACCAAATTATCCGGAAATTGAAAGCTCAGAAGAAGATACTCCGCAATTTGCGTGAGGGGTGGGTCGAGGCTGGAACGCTGCGCAAGGATTTCCACCTTTTCAAGGCGCCTGCAACAAACGGAAATACTCGGCACTTTCTTTATCATTCTCTCTCCTGCCGTTGTATTTCCGTGACGCCTTGTGAGAGCGAATTTTTTCGCCTTTCGTTAGGCGAAAAGGGGAAATCGAACTCACTCATTAATGATATCATCCGGCGTTACGCCATGGATGAGGTGGAGACGGCAATTCAGAATCACCGGATTCTGACCGAGCAATTCCAGGCTCTCTCCACTCCTCCTCCCCAAATAGGCCCAACGGCCCAAAAATGCGAACTTATGATGTACGGAAATCTCGAATGCAATCTGAAGTGCCCGTACTGCAACTCCCTGAAGGCACGCTCCAAGGCGGATAAGGGCGAGGTGCAGAGGCTCATGCCCATGAAGACCGCCCGGCGGAGCGTTCGATTCATCGCGGAGAGGATGGCGGGAAGGGCGGGGCAAATCTCCGTCAACTTCTCCCTCGGAGGGGAGCCGCTGCTCTCTTTCGACCGCTACCGCCAAATGCGGGACTATTGCAAAGAGATTGAGAACGAGACGGGAATTCCCATTACTCTAAGTCTGAACACGAACGGCACGGCGTTCACCACGGAGTTTCTCGAATATTGCGAGACGAATGGCGTTGCGATGGCGATCTCCATCGACGGTCCGAGGGAGATTCACAATTCGATGCGCGTCTTCAAGACAGGAAAGGGGAGTTACGATGCAATCGCAGAGAATCTTCCCCGCGTGCTGGGGAGCGAGTGTCCGGGTCTGAGCCACACCGTGGGGGGCGCGGTGCTGACGGCTTTGAACCCACATCCACGGGAGGTTTATCAGCACCTTATCGAGCTTGGTTTCCTGATGGTGGTCGTGACTCCGGTAAGGGACCGTCCCGACAGGGAGTGGTCGCTGAACGTGAACACGGTCAGCTCTTTCAAACA
>DAIDHP010000085.1 GCA_027459625.1 Chthonomonadales bacterium | reverse complement strand
CGTGATGACCATGGCCCGCGTGCAGTCGTAGAACTTCTGCGCAGCGGTCGCCTCCTGTACGGCAGCATTGCCGACGTTATTCGTATAGCACTTCGCCTGAACGACGGTGCGCTGATTGTTCATGTTGACGACGAGGTCCGCGCCTTGGTCGCCCACCTTGCCGGTCTTTTGGACAGAATAGCCCATCGCGGCGAAGAGGCGGTAGAGGAGCTTCTCAAAGTCGGAGCCGGAGAGCGTGGCGAAAGTGCCTCCCTGCCCCGTGCTGATGCTCTCGCGAGTGTAGCGCTCCTCGCGCTCCTGGATGTAGTGGCGGAGGAGGAGCGAGAGGTCGGACCAGTCGTCGCTCTTGAGCGGCAGTCCCTTCTCGATCAGGAACTTCCGGAGGTCACGGAGGCGATCCCATTCGAAGACGTAGTTGCGGTATGACCACACCTTCCCCTTCTTCGTATTCATGCCGAACTGGCTGATGAAATTGTTGAGGTATTCCTCAAGGCCGACGTTCCGCACGGCAGCAAGGAGTTTCTCCATCTTCTCGCGCTTCCACTTTGTCCGAAGGCTCACCCATGCGAACTCGCCCAAAAGGATGAGGACGAGGAGGGCGGTGAGATAGCCGAGCTGTTCCCAATACGCCGTTCGGTTGGTGTACCAGAGGCCAACCATATAGAGGCCGTAAAGGGCCAGAAGGCCCGCGACCAGCTTCCACCACGCATACTCGTCACTGTCCCGCCGCCTGCGGCGCGAATAACTCATGGCTTTATTTTACTCGCACCCGCCATCAATGTGAATGAGGATCGCCGCCCCAACCAAACTCCAAATAATGGATACCGTTTAGAATGCTGTTAATGGCCTCACGGACATATGGAATGGTATTTTCGGGAATCTCTCCGATCGGGAACCAGCTTAGGTCATCGCATTTATGCGGCTCGCGATTTCTTGGTTCGTTATGCCATTCCTTGACCCAAAAGAAAAAATCCAGATACTCCCTGTCGCCATTGCGATGCATGACCAAACTAAGTTCGAGATCTCGCGGAGCGATAGCTACTCCGGTTTCTTCTTGCGCTTCCCGCACAGCAGCGATCCTCAAAGGCTCATTCCCGTCGATATGCCCGCGGGTAAGCTGTACATCCCATCTTCGTAACCCGTATTCGCTCGCCGCAACATTAAGATTTTTCCTTCCTTCCGGAAAATCATATATACCGCCGCGTGAGGTCTAAAGTGTTCCGTCATGGCTTTACTTTACTCGGATAGGATTTTCAGCGCCACCGCATAATTTTCTTTTCGTATAGCCATCCGCTGCTCGCGCATGAGCGCGAATCCTGCGTCGGTCACTAACTCGTTCTTCACTAAATTGTCTGCCGCATAAAGCAGTGCCGCCGCTGGGACACCAAAATGCGCCGAAACGGCGAAAAGCGTTGCGGATTCCATATCAACGCCGATATATCCCTGCCGACTCCACTCCCCCACATCCTCTTCTGTCTCCCCTAGCATCGCCTGCGCTGTCATTAATGTTCCCTGATGAATAACGTTCCTTCCGGTAAGGCCTTCTCCAATTTTTCGCGAAAGATTACTATCCGCCTTGTAAAGAAAATCCTTGTTGTCCCGTTGATACATTCTTGTCGCACTCTCATCCCCAAAGCTTGCGGTCGGGATGACCGTATCCCCGTGTGCCATATTTTCCTGCAATGCTCCGCACGAGCCGAGAAGAATGTTCGCCTTGGATCCCAGCATGCTGGCAACATGTATCAATTCACTGAGATATGCCGCACCATATACCACATCGAACCAGATGCGCTTCTTGCCGATAACGACGCTCTTTACCTCTTGGAAAAATCTGTCTTCGATCACCTCTTCCGTATACGGCACCCCGAGCGATTGCAATGCCGCCTCGAAGTGAGGGTATTCCTTCTTGGGCGGATGCGTGCCGGATACGAGAAGCCCGTCAACGTGATAGGTGTCCGGTACGTTGAGCACGCGACGAATATCATCGATGGTAAGGCTTTTGTACATGTCCTTATTCTATCACGAGGGAATAGAGGCTACACTCTTGAGACCAAAACCTGCTAAAATGAGTCCATGGACTGCATTTTCTGCAAGATTGTAAGCGGCGAATCACCATCATATAAAATCTGGGAGGACGCTGATCATCTGGCGTTTCTCTCTATCTTCCCCAATACCGAGGGGACGACAGTCGTCATCCCCAAGAAGCATTATTCGAGCTACCCATTCGACCTTTCCGATGACGTACTCACCGGACTAATGTTGGCCACCAAGAAAGTTGCGAAGCTGCTCGATACAAAACTCGATGACGTCGGCCGTACGGCAATGGTGTTCGAAGGATTTGGCGTCGATCACGTGCACGCAAAGCTTTTCCCCATGCACGGCACAAAGGATATGAAAAAGTGGCGGCCGATCGAATCGAGTGTCGATAAGTATTTTGAAAAATACGAAGGATATATTTCCTCGCATGATTACAAACGTGCGGGTGATGAAGTGCTTAATAAACTCGCGGAGAAAATCCGCAGATCATGAGACATCGTGCGACGGTATTCGTACTCGATAAAAACAGGGTCCTCCTTATTCATCGCTTCAAGAATGGTAATGAATACTATGTCATTCCGGGTGGCGGTATTGAGGAAGGCGAAACTCCAAGTGATGCCGCAGTAAGAGAACTAAAGGAAGAAACGAGCCTGGGTATCGTACTCGGCGAAAAGATCGGCGAGCTTGAAGAGGATAGCAACCGGCAGTATTTCTATGTCGCGAAATCATGGACCGGCACACCTACGCTCGGCGGTCCGGAGGCGGAGCGGAACTCTCCCGACAACTCATATCGCCTTGAATGGATACCGATCGAAAAACTGAGGGATATAAATTTGAGAGCCGATTTTGCAGCAATTCTCTTAGAACATATCAAAGCGAAACAGTCCGATATCTTTTCCCGCGTCAAGGCGCTCGACCTTCCCTTTGGCGAATACGTTGTCGTTTCAAGCGGAACACTTGAGGCGCTTGGTATCCGGTCCGCGCGAGACTTGGATATCGCCGTGACGCCCAAGCTTTTCGATAAACTCCATACGGAGGGCGGGTGGGCTGAAGAAGAACGGTATGGGAAACTCTTTCTCAGCAAGCCCGGGATTGACATCATCCGCCAACTTTCATGGGATGCCTACCCCATCACCAACGAAGAAGCGATCGCATCCGCGCTCATTATCGACGGCATTCCTTTTATGAACCTTGATGAATTGAAGCGGTTCAAGCGGGCGCTCGGGCGCGAAAAGGATTTTGCGGACATCAAACTGATCGAGGCATACGAAGAAAATGCCACACTGCGATTCCTTCACAAAACCGTTACCGCACAAATCGATCGCCCTCTCGGCAGCACTCATCCCAAATGGGGCTTCGCCTACCCTGTCAATTACGGCCTCATTCCCGATACCAAAGGCGGCGATGGAGAAGAAATTGATGCTTACGTACTTGGCGTAAACGAGCCACTTAAGGAATTCGCGGGGAAATGCATTGCGGTAATCCACCGCTTGGACGACGATGATGACAAATTGGTGCTTGTGCCAGAAGGCATGGATTTCAGCGATGATGAGATTCGAAAAGCAATTGAATTTCAGGAACAATATTTTAAATCGATCATTATCCGTTGATATAATACTAATATAATGATCATCTTTCTTAACGGCTCCATCAATTCCGGCAAGAGCACCGTGGCAAAACTGCTTGCCGAGAAGGTCCCGAATTCGGCGCTTGTGGAAATCGACGCCTTGCGCGATATGATCGCGTGGATGCCGATCGATCAAGCAGTTCCCATTAATCTGGAGAATGCCGCAGCAGTCATCCGCAACTTCACAAAGCACGGCATCTCCTGCATCGTCCCCTATCCACTTTCCGAGAAGAATCACGCCTACATGACCGAGGCGCTTGCGAACATCGGAACGCCAATCCATTATTTCACCCTCGCACCATCGATTGAAACCGCGCTTTCAGACCGAGGCGGCCGAAAGCTCGACGATTTGGAGCGAGAAAGAATCAAGCATCATTATGCAATCGGCATCCACACCCCATCATTCGGCACGATCATTGATAACTCCCAGCAGACGCCGGAAAAAACAGCGCAAGAGATCTTAAGAAATCTCGATTAACGCTAGCCTAAAAAGTCTGCGCGATCTCCAACCCCATCCTGAACAGTTCATTCATATGGAAAGCCTTGAGCATCTGCAATGCCTCGTCCGCAGTGGCCCACACGACGTCCTTTATCTCGGCGCTCGCGCGCGGTTCTTTTGAAAGATCAGAAACGAGGAACAAGGAGATGATGGTGTCCTTCCCCGCACGCTCGGGAGGGCGGTCGTAGAGATTCGCATATTCCTTTTTGATATCCGTCTCTTGTACGAAATAATCTGAGGGCTCCAGATAGAGCTCCTCCTGAAGCTCGCGATGCAACGCGGCAAGGAGGTCAGCATCTTCATCGACGATGATTTGACCCTCGACAAGTTCAAGGATCATCGGATCGTCGAAGGCGATGAGATCCGCACGAAGTACAACGAAGAAGACGGCAAGAATCACAGC
>DAIDHP010000084.1 GCA_027459625.1 Chthonomonadales bacterium | reverse complement strand
TAAGTTAATAGGAATTGCAAAAAAACGAGAAGGGGCTCTATCTCTTTTCAAGCTTGACAATCGACCCGGAATACGAATTTAACAATGAGCCGATTAAAGATGAATTAGAACGAAGATATTTTAACAAAGGAGCATGCCATTATGAACAAAGAGGTCAACACCCCGACCATGATTGTCATCGTTATCGTTGTGCTGGCGATCGTCGGAGTGGTAATCTGGAAATACACGGGAGGGAACAAGATGAATATCTCCGCGCAGCAGCAAAAGGAGATGATGCAGCACATGGTTCCCCCTCCCAACGCCAAACATTGATTCGCGAATTTGAAGTTATGGGATGACATGGCGGCGCTCCCAAAGCGCCGCCATGTTCATTGATTGCCATCCGCTCAAATTGAGAGGGAATGTACGCCCTCCTGTATTTTCGGCTTGACGTATCCCTCCCTTCAGGGTATAATTTTGCTTGCGATGGGGGATCGTCCAGCGGCAGGACCGCGGATTTTGGTTCCGCTAACCCAGGTTCGAATCCTGGTCCCCCAGTATCAAGACCTCGCGTCACCTACGATGCGAGGTCTTTTCATATTCGGGTCACCAGATGCGGGGACCGCTCGTTGTGCGCAGAGGTTGCGGCGATCTTGAGCTTACAAGGATGTTTTCCCTCGCGTATAATTCGTGCATGCCGTTTCGCCCGTAATACAAGCGAACGGGGTGGGGCATCAGATGGGATACGCCAGTCTCCGGGTTCTCCTCGGGCGTCATTCGGATGACCGTTCCTCCTCGCCACCTCACCTGATAACCGTATGACTGTCTGCCCTCATTTCCAATCACCACACGCTCCTCGCGCTCTTCGAGCGGATAGCGAATCACAAGGCGATTGGCTGCATTGACATCGATGACCACCGCATACCCATCCTCAATGCGCAAAGGGACGGGAGTTCCGTTCAAGGTTGCGGTCATCAGCTTTCGATTCACCCACGACGGGCATCGCAAAGCCACGGTGGTCAGTGGCTCGCGCGGATATATTTCCACGCATCCTTCCAGCGGCTCATGGCTTCTGATCTCGGCCTCCGGCAAAGAGCGATCCAACAACAGGTTCACCCTCAGAGACTTCTCGCCGCCCGTGGCAACGATCTGCGCCGCATGCTGCCAAGCTAGATGGAGGGCCTTGGGTCCGGAGGGACCGCAGCAGTTCTGCAACGCTCGAACCTTGTGCAGAAATATTGGCGCAAGCTCGGGGCTCTTTATCCACTGATCCGGTAGCCATTCGTCGTATGCGAGGATGTGGTTTGGTGAACTCCACCCGGCGTACGCCCCTACGGCCGCATCGCCCACGCTCGAACGACGGATGAGATCGTCATTTGCGGCGTTAGGAGGGGAGGGGAGCCACTCCCTATGCCTCACTCGGCTCTCTATAAGATGGTTGCGCACCGCTCTCTCCGCATCGTCGAAGAATTCCGTTCTACCCGTCCTCGCCTGGCTTAGAGCGAGATGGATGTAATCCATCAGACAGCAGGTTTCGCATCCGATGACATCATCCTCGCGCTCCGCCACCTCGGGGACGAATCCGAAGGAGGATGAGCGCTCCCGAATCCATTCGAAGACCCTCCCCATGTGATTCATCAAGTTTGAGTCGTCGGTTATTCTTCCAGCCTCCGTCAAGCCCGTCGCTGCGTAGAGATGGGAATGCACATGCCCCTTGAACCCCCCATCCTCCCTGAAGATCGGGTTTGCGTGGGTGGCTGCGTCGATTAGTCGGGTCATCAGATGTTCGGCGTCGCTCCACCGGAACTCCTCATATGCGCGAGTTACCGGACGAATCAACATGGCTGGGAACGATCCTGTTCCGGTCACGTCCCGGTTCAGGGCGATGATCAGCCGCGCCAGTCGATCTTTCGCCTCCTCATCCTGGTCGCCAATAGCCTTCGCGAGCAGCGCACCCATCACAAGCGCCTGTTCCTCGCGAATGTACTCGCGATGTGTTATGTCGGTATCGGGGCGGAGGAAAAGTCCATTTTCTTCCTGAAAACAGTAAATTCGTCGAAAACACGCATCCTCCGTGGCGACGGCGGATCCGGTCATATGCCGAAGCAGGACGCAGGTTTCGGCGGTTCTTCCCGGCACGTCCAAAAAATCAGGCCAGTCATGCACAGCCTCCGCGAAATCGTCGAGAAAGACGTCAAAGTAAGTGAACCCGGTCTCGCGGTCGATGAGGTTTTCGAGATAATTGAACGAGGCGCGCGCTTCTCGTTCCAAATTGACGGGGTAGATTACATCCATGCTCGATTCCTTGGGATTATTGGGATATCTTGAATGCGATATTCCTGATATATTATAGTAATCATTTCCGGGGAATTGAGAAGTGGGTGCGTTAATAAAGCGTTTATTTAGCTATCTCGCTCATCAATGAAAGAAGAAGGGAAAGAGAGGTGGTTTAAGGGGATGGCGTGCACGGAGGGATCGTTGAAAAGTTGCGGATAAATCAAAAAGACCCCTCCCGAAAGACGAGAGAGGTCGAAAACGCGTCAAAGAAACATCGGTTAGGATTTCTCCGCCAATTTTTGCGCCACGGTTGTGTCGATTGACAGACTGGGGCTCATTGTGGAGGTTACCGATATCTTCTTAAGGTATTTGCCTTTTGCCGCTGCGGGCTTCGCCTTCAACAAGGCTCCGATCAAGGTAAGCAAATTGGCTTGGAGGTTTTCCGCAGGATAACTCGCCTTGCCGATGGGACAGTGAATGATCCCCTCCTTCTCAACGCGATACTCCGCTCGGGTTGCGCCCTTGATATCCTTGACCACCTGGGCGACGTTCGGCGATACCGTGCCGGCCTTGGGATTGGGCATCTTCTGCTTCAGGATGCTTCCCACCTTACCCACGAGTGGCATCATGTCCGGCGAGGCGACGAGAAGGTCGAAATCCGCCCACCCCGTCCATCCCTTTTGGATTTTCTCGATAAGGTCCTCCGCACCCACTTCATCCGCTCCGGCTTCGCGCGCAGAGTCCGCCTTTTCACCTTTGGCGAAAACCGCGACCTTTCGAGATTTGCCGGTGCCATAGGGGAGGTTCACGGTTCCGCGCACCATCTGATCGCCGTGCCGCGGATCCACTCCGAGGTTCACCGCAACCTCCAACGTCTCGTCGAACTTGGCGTTGGCGATGGATTTGATCTTATTGATGGCCTCTTCAGGGGTCAACAAGGAGCCTTTCGGCGCCTGCTTGGCGTTCGCCATGTATCTTTTGCTGTGCTTGACTTTGCCTAACTTGGCATCCCGTCGCTGACGGGTGGAAAATTTTGCGCCTGGCATAATATCTCTCCTGTGGTGCGAACGGGCTTACGCCCTCCCACATTCATGTAAATTGATAAATATCATTGGATGGAACAATCGAGCGGCGGAGGCTCAGTCCACCGTAACGCCCATCGAACGCGCGGTGCCTGCGATGATTTTCATCGCTGCGTCGATATCATTGGCGTTGAGGTCGGGCATTTTAGTTTCCGCTATGGCTCGCACCTGCTCTCTCGTTAGGTTACCGACCTTCACTTTGTTGGGTTGCCCCGATCCGCTTTTGATATTCAGGGCCTTCTTGATAAGGTCCGCAGCGGGGGGTGTTTTGGTGATGAAGGTGAAGGAGCGATCCTCGAAAATAGTGATCTCCACCGGAATGATGGATCCCACTTGGGAGGCGGTTCGTTCGTTGTACCCCTTGATGAATTCCATCATGTTGATGCCGTAAGGCCCCAAAGTGGACCCCACGGGCGGAGCGGGTGTAGCCTTGCCCGCCGCAATCTGTAATTTGACTACTGCTGTGACTTTCTTTGCCACGACTTCCTCCCTTTATGAGGATGGGGATCGGAGGATCCCCGATTATGCTTTTTCAACCTCCGTGAAGTTCAACTCCACTGGGGTGTCTCGACCAAATATGGAAATGAGAACTCTCAACGTCTCTTTGTCCGGCTTGACCTCCTCGATCTTGCCAGTCAAACCTGTAAACGGTCCGGTGATCACTCGAATCACATCGCCTCGATTCCACTGAACTCTTGGCTTTTGGACGGTTCCCGCTTCGGATTGAAGAATGAGTTGTATCTCCTTCTCCTGAAGGGGCACGGGTTTGTTTCCGGAACTTACAAACCCGGTCACTCCCGAGGTGGAGCGAACCAAATGCCAAGTGTCCTCGTCGAGGACCATATCAATCAGCACATATCCGGGGAAGACCTTACGCTTTACGGACTGACGTTTTCCGTCGCGGGTGCGCAATTCGTTCTCCGTAGGCACCTTGATGTCGAAAATCTTTTCGCGAAGGTTTCTCGCGTCCGCTTGGCGCAGTATATTGGTCATAACCTTGTTTTCATGACCGGAGTATGTATGTACGGCGTACCAATGTCTCTGCATAGTTAATTATTCGATCCGTCGGGAATTCGAAGTGGACGGAAAGCCTGCGATTTATTATTTCAGCAATCCAAAGTGTGTTGTGACCCAAGTTAGCGCGTAATCGATCACGCCGATGTAAATCGCGATGACAATTATGACGCCCACAACCACCATGGTGAGTCTCCACGCCTCCTCCCATGTGGGCCAAGTTGTTTTTTTCAACTCCACCCAAACTTCATGCAGAAATCCCTTTCCGCGGTTCATGGTGGATGGGGTGAGATCCGTGTTGTTTGCCATAAAAGCCCTTTCCCGATCCTTGACGTCATTCGTATGAAATACGCCAACCAACTTCTAATGAATCATCCCGGAAAATCGAGATGCGCATGGAATTAATTTCGGTGCGCTTACAGGATATTCCTCGATAACGAACTCAGCACGCTTCGGATAAACCCGTTAATCGATAAAACGCGCATTGAGTTTAGGTGCAGGGGTGGCAGGATTCGAACCCGCGACCTCCCACTTTGGAGGCGGGCGCACTGACCAACTGTGCTACACCCCTTCGTCCCTATTGCGCGACAAGAAACCTGTCGCGCATACGCCCCGGATGCCTACTTCGCTTCACGATGCATCACGTGTCGTTGGCAAGTGGAGCAATATTTTTTCAATTCCATCCTATTTGGATGTTTTTGACGGTTCTTTGATGTGACATAATTGCGCGACCTGCATTCGGAGCACGCCATTGTTATCACGATTCTATTTTCCTTCGCTGCCATTCAATAATCCTTTATTCGGATGGATAGGCTTGAAAGATACCGCAAACCCAGCCATCCAAGTTATTGGAGATAATCGCGAAATTCAACTTATAGCAAATCTCGCGATTGCCTTTGTCAAGCTATGATTTTGCTGACCACTCCGGCGCCCACGGTGTGTCCGCCCTCGCGAACCGCGAAGCGAAGCCCCTCCTCCATCGCGATCGGCTGAAGCAACTCAGCGGAAATCGTAATGTTGTCGCCGGGCAT
>DAIDHP010000083.1 GCA_027459625.1 Chthonomonadales bacterium | reverse complement strand
TGTGAACCGCCCGGTGCGGACCCGCATGCCGGGTGGTGTGGGAGGCGGGATCAGTAATGACCCCGCCTACCCGATTTTATAGAAAGGGGGGAGAGATGGCGATTAAAACGTTTTCCATGGACGATCCCGCCATCGTGATGAGCGGGCAGACAACGGACATGTGGGCGGATGGACACAGCTCTCGCAAATTCTCCGGCTGCAACACTCGGATGCATTTCATCGCATACGGCGCCGATCTGAGCCTGCTCTGCTGCTGTTTCGATCCGACGCTCGTTCAGGTGAGCGTGGATAACGGGGCGTGGAGCGCAATCCACTGCGTCGGGGCGTGGGGGGAGACGCCGATTTTCAGCGGATTGACGGATCAGGCGCACACGGTGCTTTTGAGCCATGTCAGCGGTCCGTGCAACTTCTATCTGGATTTGCCGGCGGGTGTGATTCTGAACGGTGCGAATCCCAAACTGGAGGCTCCAGGAGGCTACGGCGTGCAAATCCGGCTGTCGGAGGCGGATGCGCCCGTTCGCTTGGAAGGGGGGTGGGAGAACTTTTCCGCGGCGGGATATTCCGACCCGCCCCTCGAAATTTGCCGGTGGTCGGACGGGTGCGTTCGCTTCATCGCCAAGTGCTCCTCGGTGGCGGTGTGGTGCTATCAGAACGGCATCGCGTTCAAAACACAGACGGACGGCGCGGACATGGACGGTTTGCGGGTGACCCCGGAGATATCCGAGTACGGCTGGTTTGTACTGATGGAGGGGTTGAATCCGCTCGAGGAGCGGGAATACTCCTTCAGCGTGGCTTCCCTGCCGGACGGCTGCGCCTACCTCTACGCCTTGATGGCGATCGGGGGCGACGGGGTGTCCGCAACTCCCGCTCCCATGCATCCCGTCATCGTCTTTCTCGGGGACAGCATCACACAGGCGACCATCGGCGCCCAGCCGAACACCTCGGATGGCTTCGCCCATCGCCTGGGTATCGCGAGGGGGGTCGCTGTATGCAATCGCGGGCTTAACGGCTCCACGGTGCGTCAGTTTCCCGCAGGTCCTCCGCAAATCAACACGATGGCGGGGGAGAGCGAGACGCGCCTTGCGGACCTCGCCGCGATCCGCCCCGTCCCATTCCAGATCGTGATTCTATACGGTACGAACGATCTGGGGCAGGTGGGCGGCGCGGAGAGCGCGGAGGAGTTCGCCGCGAGCTATCGAAATATGCTGGGAAGGCTGCGGGAGCTATTTCCACGCACGCTTCTACTCTGCCTTGGCGTTTTGCCGAGGGCGGAGTACCCTATGGCGGTTCGCGCCCCCTGGAGCGATGTCATCCGGATCTGCGCACAGGAGTTGGCGCATTACAACGTGCGATTCGTGGATGCCGAGGGGTGGATAGACGACGGTCCCGGAACGCCGGATTTGTACGACGGCGTGCATCCCACCGCCGAGGGGTATCGGAAAATCGCGGAGCGTCTCCTGCCGAATATCCTCTTCACCCACACCCTGCAGGTGACCGTCATGATCGCCGGGGAGATGTGAACGGTTCCGCCGCGATATGAAAACGCATGAGAGGAGAGGCCTATGGTGGATGGATATGTGCGAATCCGAACGGGGGAGAGGAAGCCGGTGGCGGCAAAGCCCGTCGCGTTGAGCGGGGAGCTGGTCATCAATCCCGCCGCCGCCCCCGTCTGCACCCTTTACGATTTTCGAGGGGACGAGGTTTCGGGAATGGGGGGGATGCTCGCGAGCGGGTACGAGACGGCGCCGCTTCCCGCTCCCAAGGTGTGGTTCAATTTCGACACCCTCAGCCCGGTCGAACTATCTCCGGGATACTACACGCTGGTGTTCCGCATCTCGGCGATCGGCTCGGACGGGTTGGAGAGGGTGTTTCGACCCGCTGTCATCATTCACGTGGAAGGGGGGTGCGCCTGAAAAAACGCAATGCCGCTTGACGGGAAAAGCCGAATAATGTATACTTATGTACAGGTAGATATGTACTCTATATTTTTTGAGGTTTTTGAAATGACCTACTATGACAGCATGCCTCCCGAGGATCGCCGTTTGGAGTCGTTGGCGGACGGATTGATCGGGGAATACGATCGTGACGTCGAATTTCCCGCGCGGCGCGAGGAGTCGCTCGTGCGCGCGGGACGGAGAATGGTGAACATGGAGGGGGTTGCGGAGAACGCTCCCGCCCTTCCTCAGAGCGCCCGTGATGAGTTGCTGTTTCTGCTCGGCGTGACATCCATGCCCGAGGATGTGCGCCTATGCCTGCGGTTGTGGATAGACGGATGGACTCAGTGCGAGGTGTCCGCCACGATGGGGATATGCCAGCAGCGGGTGTCGCAACTGCTGCGCAAGGGGCTGCGTCTCTGCTGCGAGAACCTTCCGATCTCCTTTCGGGAGTTCAGCCGGCATTCGATCTATCATCCCCCGAATCATCGCCGCGCTCCGCGAGCCATGCGCCAGTGCGTCCGATGCGGGGAGCCTTACGAGGCGGGGACGGGATACGGGAGATGCTGCTCCCTTTTCTGCTCGGAATCGCGTCGGCATAAAATGTGAAAAATTTTTTCATCCGCCCCTTGACAAACCCCGGGAAAGGTGAGAAAATAGAGTTACAATCAAACGACGGGAACCATGGGATGCTCCCACACCCCCCGTCGGGGAAAAGACCAAAGGAGGGCCTAACGGGTTGACACCGCCGGACACTCTGACGGAAAAAAGCTGGGAGAGAGGGAAATAATCGAGACATGGTCGCCGAGCTTCCACCAATATCTCTTAAAACGAGATGGCGGCGGCTCCGACGAAACTCGCCGCGCGAGATCGCGCAACCAAATAAAAATCTCTCTCTCCCGGCTTATTCTTTGTCCCCCTCCTTATCCTCCAACCCCTTTAATATCATCCACGAAGAGCACTAAAAAGGATATCAAGCGCCCAATCCGAGCCGCGAACGAAGTGAGCGGGCATGTTTCGATCTCACGACACGCCGCGGTACCGGATATCGGGTGTCAGGTATTGGGTTTCCGGTCATATAAAATAACCGGCAGGGGGTCCTTCCGGACGCGGCCGGTTTTCGTAGGGGCGATCCCTTGTGGTCGCCCGCAAGGTATCGCTTACCCGAAATGGATCGTATTATACACGGGTGTTTCGTTGCAGGGTATCGGGTGTCAGGTATCGGGTTTCCGGTCATATAAAATAACCGGCAGGGGGTCCTAACGGACAAGCGTCCTGGCGAACGCAACCGGTTTTCGTAGGGGCGATCCCTTGTGGTCGCCCGCAAGGTATCGCTTACCCGAAATGGATCGTATTATACACGGGTGTTTCGTTGATCGATCTGACGGGCATATCGGTTGTTTCGAACAACATCATTGCGTCCTTGCGTCTTTGCGACCTTGCGTTAAAAAATCCGGGTGTTGTGTGGAATCCTGTCTCCGCGTCCTCTGTGGTTGAAAAACGGTTTGGCGGGTTTGTTGGGTTTCCGGTCATATAAAATAACCGGCGGGGGGTCCTTCCGGACAAGCGTCCTGGCGGACGCGGCCGGTTTTCGTAGGGGCGATCCCTTGTGGTCGCCCGCAAGGTATCGCTTACCCGAAATGGATCGTATTATACACGGGTGTTTCGTTGCAGGGTATCGGGTGTCAGGTATCGGGTTTCCGGTCATATAAAATAACCGGCAGGGGGTCCTAACGGACAAGCGTCCTGGCGAACGCAACCGGTTTTCGTAGGGGCGATCCCTTGTGGTCGCCCGCAAGGTGTCGCTTACCCGAAATGGATCGTATTACGCACGGATGTTTCGTTGATCGATCTGACGGGCATATCGGTTGTTTCGAACAACATCATTGCGTCCTTGCGTCTTTGCGACCTTGCGTTAAAAAATCCGGGTGTTGTGTGGAATCCTGTCTCCGCGTCCTCTGCGGTTGAAAAACGGTTTGGCGGGTGTGTCGGGTTTCCGGTTATTTTTATATGACAGTCGAGAAATACCGTCCTATTCTCAGAGAACCCGAATGCAACCGATCTGTAAATCTCCGTGTCTCCACATAAGAGCAAACTGGACGAATAGGGATATGACACAGGGAAGCTCACCCTAATGCCACCCAATATGTCCTTTTGGAAGCGGGAAGCTTCGAAGATACGGAACTCGGCTTCGTTTTATATTCCCCTTCTTAAGATCCCCCGATTTTGGACTTTGTTAGGAGATAAATCAAAACCTTAATTATCTGTTCAAATACCCCCGCTGATCCTACCGGGATCCACCGCTATGTTGAATGTGCTCAATTACTTTTCGCCAGGTTTCAATAGCGGAAGCACAATCCTTCGGTCCCATCTTATTTTCGAATGCTGCGAATAACGGTTTCCGATCTTTTGTACTCTCAATGGACAGCACCGAAGTGTGGTTATCGCCCATTACGCAGAAAGCGGAGATGGATTGACCCGCCTTGATCTCGCGCACGGTCTCTATTCGGTACCTGTCCGAGTTGAGTTCGTCCCTGATGTCGGTCTTTGCCCTCAGCATCCCGGCAATCACCACCATTGAGTAACCGTGGTCCGTTTGAATTATCGCTATGATGGGGCATGTGACAAGTATCTTGCCGATATGAAATTCATGCACGGAAACGCTCCATACTATAGACTTACCGCCGCCGATTACAAGTGTCGCGGGAATCTTTTCGTTGGAAGGGTACTTGAAGGATTTAACCGGCGTCCAGGTAAACGAGGCGGTATCCGTGTTTGGAATACCTTTCTTTCCAAGAGAAATCTCCCATGGCATGAGAGCTTTGGCAGTGCCTTTTCCCTGGGAAATGGCAGCCCAAGCCAAGGTCATCATTACAATCTGCACAACAATAGTGATCCGAAGTATTGCCGAGTGGTTGAAGAGCATAATTAATTTGTGCATCTTAACCAAATACCTCCAATTTATTATCACCTTATCAAGTCGCACGTCTTTTCAATTACACGCATCAACCGGATTCTGTCTTCAAGCCAAAGTCCGTGTCAATAGCGTTGTCAAAATGTACAGAAAATGACGGTTTGAAAATGTACAAATCCTGGATCAAATCCGGGGTGCGGAATGCATTTCCACGCCCCATCGGCTCCGTTTATCAAGAAATTCACAACTTGGAAGGAGCCATTCAATATGATAACACAGGAGGTTCAAATGTCAATCAATTTTCCATACAGGCAAGGTCTGACATTCATCCGTATCGCTCGCGAAACCGGTTTGGGTAGGACTGTCGGGTATATCAGGTATCGGGTTCCGGGTATCGGGTCTGTGGGAAATTCGGAATCCTGTCTCCGCGTCCTCTGCGGTTAAAAAACGGTTTGGGAGAGTTTTGCCATGCTTCTTTAAGACCCACGGGATAAATCCCGTGGCGCACTTTAACGAATGGCGTGAACGCCATCCATCCCCCCGACACACCCGACATCCCCGACATACCCGATATACCCGATATACCCGGTCCCGATACCCGGGACCCGAAATGTAATTCCACGCTGGTTCTATTAGAAGAGTGCTGGAGGAGACCATCCAACGATCGCTGGAGTTTCAATTCCACGCTGGTTCTATTAGAAGTCTTACCGAGAAGCCAAGCGATTTCGACCGAGAGGTTTCAATTCCACGCTGGTTCTATTAGAAGCATCCACATTCCCCCTAACTCCCCTTCTCCCTTAAAAAGTTTCAATTCCACGCT
>DAIDHP010000082.1 GCA_027459625.1 Chthonomonadales bacterium | reverse complement strand
ATTGAAAAGGGGAAAATATGGATTATAATTTGATGCAACGATTTGATTTCATGTGGATTTTTATATGAGGCAATACGCAATCCAGTGCGGATTGATAGGATTACGCTTGTCTTTAGGATATAATGTTAAATGTGGCAATTGCAAAACATCCACCTTCGATATTTGCACGAGCTTTTTTTGAAACGTTGCAGAGGAAGACTGCGGATTTTGTAAATTCCCGTTCATTTAACGCCGTTATATATCGAGCCGCGACACGGAGTTTATTTCTCTTAGCCTCGTCCAATCAACTAGCGTTGCAATGAAACGAAACCCTGTGCGCATCCATGCAAGGGGATTTAATTGTAAAATTCTGCAAAATGAGAGTGAAATAGCGAGTATTACGCATGGCGAAGAACGCGAAAACCGTATTACGCCATCACGAACGCAAATATATCTGTATGGAACACCATGGAATATAAAAACACACTGAACATAACTTTAAGCGACAAGCACCCCGGCGCAATGCCTCAAAGGGGCAATCTTCCCAACTTGGAGCCTCAGATACAGAAATATTGGGAGGATTTGGATATTTACAAGCTATCCTTGGAGAAGGAGGCACTTAAAGGCACCTTCATCCTGCACGATGGTCCCCCCTATTCCAACGGGAACATCCATCTTGGGCACGCTCTCAACAAAATTTCCAAGGATATCATCGTGAAATACAAAACGATGAAAGGCTATCGCTCCCCTTATGTTCCGGGCTGGGACAATCACGGCATGCCGATTGAAAATGAAGTTTCCAAGGAGTTTAGAAGGAAACAGATCAAACCGGACAGAGTGATGGTTCGAAAGCGATGCCGAGAGTACGCCTTGGAGTTCGTGGAGAAGCAAAAGGCGCAGTTCAAGCGACTTGGAATTCGCGGGGATTGGAATGAGCCCTACACCACCATGGATTCCAACTTCGAGTCGCGCATCGTGAGCGTCTTCGGCGAAATGGCGGAACTTGGATACATCTACCGGGGGTTGAAACCGGTTTTGTGGTGCTCCTCCTGCGAAACGGCTTTGGCGGATGCGGAGGTGGAATATGACGAGCACATCTCCAACAGTATCTACATTCGTTTTGCAGTTCAAAAGGATCCGAATCATCTCTTCGGAGAAAACATATCCTCCCATGCCCACCGTTACGTCGTAGCGTGGACCACCACGCCATGGACCATCCCGGCAAACATGGCGCTTGCGGTTCATCCCGACGAGGATTATCGCATCGTGCAGGTCGGTGAGGACAGGTATCTGCTCGCATCACCTCTAGTCGAAAAGACACTAGCCGTTATCGCTCCAGGATTGCCCAGCAAAGACATATGGCATGGAAAGGGCAAGACCCTCGAAGGGGTGGTGGCGGATCATCCCCTGGCCAAACGCGAATCCCCGGTCGTGTTCGCAAATTATGTCACGATGGAGGATGGCACCGGTGTGGTACACACCGCTCCGGGACACGGCAAGGAGGATTTTGACACTGGCAAGGCATACGGCTTGGAGGTTCTTTGCCCTGTGGATGAACGGGGGGCGTTCACCTCGCAGGCGGGCGATGAGTTCGTAGGCGCGAGGATCCTCACCGGAGACGCGGATAAATTGGTGATGGACGCCTTGCGCAAACATGGCGCTCTGCTCGCGCATCACCGTTTTTCCCACAGCTATCCTCATTGCTGGAGGTGCCACAACCCGCTGATTTTTCGCGCCACCGTGCAGTGGTTTATGAACATCGACCACAACAATCATCGCCAGCATTCCCTGAAAGCCATTGCGGACACGCAGTGGTATCCACGGGTGAGCGTGAACCGAATCAGTTCGATGGTGGCGGGCAGACCCGATTGGTGCCTGAGCAGGCAACGGTCCTGGGGTGTGGGGATTCCCGCGTTCTATTGTAAAAAATGCGGCAGGGATATCCTGGAAAAGGATACTATCGAGTCGGTAAGCGAGTGGGTGAGCAAGGAATCATCGGATGTGTGGTTCATTCGAACGGCTTCGGAGCTATTGCCCGAAGGGTATCGCTGTCCAAGCTGCGGTGGAAATGAGTTCGAGAAGGAGACCGACATCCTTGACGTTTGGTTCGATTCCGGCTCGACGCACCGCGCGGTGCTGGAGAACACCGAACGGTGGAGCGCATTGAAATGGCCTGCGGATGTCTATCTTGAGGGATCGGATCAGCATCGTGGGTGGTTCAACTCCTCCCTGATGATCTCGGTGGCGACGAAGAACAGGGCTCCTTACGAGACAGTGATCACTAACGGGTTCACCGTGGACGAAGAGGGGCGTAAGATGTCCAAATCACTCGGAAACGTGATTGATCCGCTGAAAGTGATGCAAACATTCGGTGCGGATATCTTGCGACTATGGGTGGCTTCGACGGACTATTTCGAGGATGTGCGCTGCGGCGAATCCATCATAGACACGGCTGGCGAGGCGTATCGTCGAATTCGCAACACCTTTCGATTTCTGGTGAATAATCTTCACGATTTCGATCCATCCAAGGATTCCATACCCGAAGAGAAGATGATGGAATTGGATCAATGGGCGTTGGCGCGGTTGGATCAGACGGTGAGCAAAGGCTTGGAAGGGTATGAATGCTATGAGTTCCACCGTGTGTATCATGCGGTTCACAATTTTTGCGCGGTGGAACTAAGCGCCTTTTATCTGGACGTATTGAAAGATAGGATATATTGTTCGGGGAAAACCTCTTGGGAAAGACGTTCCGCGCAGACAGCACTATTTCGCATAGCCGAATCGATGGCTCGACTCCTTGCGCCGATACTCTCGCACACGATGGAGGAGGTCTGGGGATATTTGCAGCTTCGGGATCAATTCCCAAGCGTTCAACTTGCCGATTTCCCCGAGGCGAATCCCGATAAGCACTCGGATATCCTCTTACGATGGGAGCCTCTGATGGCTTTGCGAGAGAGAGTGAGCGTTGCGGTGGAGGCCGCCAGGCGTGAGAAGCGCATCGGCAATCCTTTGGAATCGATGGTGAAAATCGAGGCGAATGCGAGTGCGCTTGGCAGGCTGACACCCTTTATGGATATACTGCCCGTTGTTTTCAAGGTCTCCGACGTGCGGGTGGAGGAGTCGAATAGTCAGGAGGAGATCATTCATGTCGCCCCCGCCGAGGGAGTGAAATGCGCGAGGTGCTGGCAGGTTAAACGAGACGTTGGGGTTATGGGGAATTACCAAGACCTTTGCCGTCGCTGCGCCACAGTGGTTGATCAACAACTGAAGGAAGAGAAACATCACTCGTGAGAGCAATCTACTTTTACATCATCGCTCTGGTTATCGTGGTGTGTGATCAGGTTAGCAAACACGCCATCATGGCATCCATTCCATTGGGGGATAGCGTTCCCGTTATTACCGGATGGTTGTACTTGACGCACATTCATAATACGGGCGGAGCGTTTAGTCTCTTTCACGCACAGAATCGCGTGTTTATCGTAATTGCGTTGGCTGCGGTTTGCGCTTTGATCTACGCTTATCATGTGTATCAGAGGGATAACACTCTTGTCAGCGCGGCGCTGGCGCTTGCTCTTGGAGGCGCGATTGGCAACCTTTCGGATCGAATTCAGCACCATTACGTGGTCGATTTCTTCGATATCCGCGTTTGGCCGATATTCAACATCGCCGACACCGCCATCACCATTGGCATCATCCTGTTGGTGGTGCATTACCTGATACCTCATAAACAACCCGTATTGAAAGCCGAGGATACCCCTCTGCTTAGGAAAGAATAAAGTATGCATCCCATTCTTTTCCGCATCGGCTCGTTCGCCGTTCACTCCTATGGGGTGTTAATCCTTTGCGGTTTCCTTCTTGGCTTGTGGTATGCGATGTCCTTCGCACGAAGGAAGATGAATCTACCTCCTTTGCCGGGCAAGAACCATATCACTCCCGACAACGTTTTTGATTTCAGCCTGATCGCGCTTTTTCTCGGCATCGCGGGCGCACGCATTCTGTTCGTTCTGCTGAACATTCCCTATTATCTGAAGAACCCAGGGCAGATCATAGCGATCTGGAACGGGGGACTCTCCATCTTCGGCTCCATCGTGCTGGGGATCGTTTGGATCTATTGGTACGGCAAAAGACATAACCTCTCGGCGATGGAGCTTGGGGATATCCTGGCTCCGGGTTTCGCGATCGGGTACGCGGTCGGCAGGATCGGATGCTTCCTGAATGGTTGCTGCTATGGCAATGCCTGCGCATATCCGTGGGGAGTGGTCTTCCCGGATGCGGGACCGATCCACCGACATCCCACGGAGCTGTACGCCACCGCCATGAACCTTGTTTTTTTCGCCATTCTAGATCGCATGTCCCGGAAGCGATTGAAACCAGGCGTGATGTTCCACTCCTATCTTCTCATGTACTGCATAGGGCGGTTCATAGAGGAGCAGTTCCGTAAGGGCGCCACGGCTGATCTCTTCATGTACGGGCTGACGCAGGCTCAGGCGTTTATCGTCCTGTGCGTGCCGTTTATCCTGTATTTCCTTTACCGCGCGGTGAAGAGTCCGGCAATCGCGGAGAGCACGGAGCCGGAGAGGGCTGGCAAAGCCTCCTAACTCCGTGCAGGAACTACGGGCATTCGCAATTGCAGAAAGCGTTCACCTTTCGAACAATTTTCTCCCGTGATTCCTCGACATTGAGCACGTCGCATTCCGACCCGAGAATGAAGGGATGGTTCGCTTTCTTCATGCGTGAAAGAAGTTCGCACGCCATCTCCTCCACCTGCGCGAGGGTGATCACATCATCCGAATAAAACGATTTGGAGGGCATGTTGCCGTACAGGATGATATCCTTCGGGGTGATCTGCGCATCCTCCCACAGGATCCTGGATCCTCCAAGGCTCAGCAGGGTTGGATGAAGCGAGATGAATTGTCCGAGCATGTACGGAGTGATCTCTCCGCAGCAATGGAAGAGAAGATCCGCCCCGCGCTCGTCGCAATAGTCCTTGATTTTCCGGTTGTACGCCGTAACATATTTCTCGAAGATATCCGATCCCTTGTCAAGCTGCTTCGGGGAGAGATAAACCCTGTTCGCAGCAGGCTCGGCGATCATTACCGCTGTGGCTCCCGCATCGATCTGCGCCTCGACGGAACGCAGTATCACCCGAACACCGATCTCTAACATCTCCTCCATCACCGCTATGTCGGGATCGTCGTCCCGCGTATTCCCCGCGCCTGCCATGTAGACCGGAGTGATGGGATCATCGAGCAATTTGGTCATCAAGCTGAAGGGGCCGATCGCCATCGCCACGGGTGTCAGATCGGTTTCATGTGCGATGTAGCCCACTGCCTCCACGCTCGCCTGCATTCGGCTATCGAAGGGGTCGGAGAGCCTGTTTCCGACGATCTCCAGAGCATTATCCGGCAGAGAATGAAAGTGGAATGTGGGGATATCGCTCGCGCGAATGTCGAACATCCTTAAAAGGGTCGTTTTTTCCAGCATCAAATCCATCAATGGAATCGCGAGAGGGGTTTGGTATCGCCTCGCGGTCTCCTCGACCACCCTTACCAGTCGTTTGCCGTCGCATTTTATGGTTTCGGCGTCTTTCATTTCATGCAATATCAAATCGGCTGCAATGGGCATCCGCAGACCGGATGCCGACAAATCCAGATAAAAATCTCTCGACACGAGAAATGAGCTCCTTTTCGGGGGGATGTGAAGCATGACTTAGGGCGTTTTCCGCGAGCAATGCGCAGGTCGTTCGCAAACCGCTCCGTTAAGAACATTTTGACGTAAAATTCGGGCGGAATCAAGAGGACGAATTGCATCATCAAAAAACCACACGAAACTAGATCGTTGCCTCAGGCAAAAATCCACATAAAATGCCATAAAAGT
>DAIDHP010000081.1 GCA_027459625.1 Chthonomonadales bacterium | reverse complement strand
CGCTTAACGGTTACGGTTTCCTGCACCGTAGAGGACTTGCACCTCCGAGAGCATGAACATGCCCGGCATACAAAGAAAGGGCGATAACCGTATGGATTATCGCCCTTTACAATATGTTCCGCCAAGAGCAAGTCTTGGCGAGTGAACGTCAAACGTTCAAATTGAATGCAACGATACGCCCATGCGCACTCATTACATTTGCAACCTGGCGAACAGGGTAAGGAGAGTGTCGTATTTGTTGAAATGCACGTTCATTTCCGCACCGAGCTTTTGATTGAGATTCATGCCGAAAATAAGCTTTCCATCGAACACCGCTGGTCCGCTTAGGATCGCCCCCAATCCTCCGCCTATATAGAACTTGCCGCCACCCGTCGAAGGATATAGAATCTGATCCACGGTGATCGGCACGATGGTGTCCACCCCGCCGAGGTTCGCCTTGAATATGACATCCGCATCCAAACGCCCCACCATCCCATAACCGAGACTTAAAGTGGGCATGGCTGCGTCTACTCCAACAAGACCGCCGCCGCGAGGAGATAACATTGCCCCTGCGTGAAGGGAAAGCATGGTTGAAACGCCCTGAACGGGTTGAGGAACTTGCCCGATCGCCGTTGACGACAGAACCACATTCGCTAATGATGTGCGATTGACCGCCATGGTGGGATCGGCTTTCGCCATCCCACAAGCAATCACACTTAAGGCTACACAGAACAACACAAATTTACTTTTCAAAGATGTTAAACCTCCTTATGGATATGGGTGGATCACCTGCATGTTTCTTTGAGGGAAAGGTATGGGAACGGAATTCACATACGGTAATACCATTTAATGGTCGTGAATATCAGACTACCATATTATATCATACACCAACGCCTATTATTTTCTTAACAGGGAATGAATGTCATCTCAGAACTTGACAACGGGAACTACCTACTCCATCGGAACTAAACCGCAAACCACGCCAAGTTGAATGGCGGAATTGCTCACAAGGTCTTTTGGAAAAAAATCTTGACCCACAAATGCAATTATGAGGATGAAGTGAGGTTGTTCACGCATAGCTTCCGCCATACATCACGCGAAGCTTCGTATCACCAACATAGGAAGAAGCAAGCATACCACCCCCCCGTAGACCACGTCAAGCCAGAGCATGGAACCAATGGAGCCAAGGTATATCAGCCAGACACACGGCGTCATGAGTATCTTTTGGAGGATAGGGGTGTCCCGTCGCTTTAGTCGCTTCATGATTCCGGCGCCGTCACCCTGGCTGGGGAATGCGTGCATGGCGATGGAGATCCCAAGCAATACGTTTACGACATCCAACACCTTATCGCTATTAAATAACAGCACGGCGGTGGCTGAAGGAAACGCAATGCAAAAACCAAGGATTGAGTTAAGGAAAAACGGTCCGATGGAGATCATGAAGTTTTGCAGATTCGTCCTCGCAGACTCATGGGTGACATATCCGGCTGGATTTCCCAGCCTGAAATACCGTACGTCGTAAACCGCCACTCGCATCCTTCTGCAAAAGAACTGATGCGCCAACTCATGCACGATAACGCCTGGAAATGTCACCAACGATATAATCCATCCGGGCACTATCATTGTTGGACTCTCCTCTTAAAGGAATGATGCTTCGCATCAAGATCCCTCGCAATTTGATTCAGATCATCAGCGGTATCCGAGTCTAATTCATGACCGTTTAGTTTGTCGAGCGCATATGCGGTCTCAGCGTAGTCTCCATGCGCGTAGGAATCCTTGGCGAGACGCACGAAACCGTCGTCATAGAAGGGGTACGCTTTTATCACGATCTTGTCCTGAATTTCAGCGGTGGCGTAATCATGACTGGCTTCAGCGCGAGACGCACGCTCGTTAGCGATGTAAACCCGAAAACGCCGTCCACGACGGGCGTAAGAGATTAACATCAGAACGCAGATGATCCCGCAGAACATCACAATGTAAGACAGGACCGGTCTGTAAACCAGAGAGGAGCGGCAATTTGCGCATAAAGGGGTTTGGTAGCCAGGCTCCACGGAACTGATCCCGCACTTTTCGCAAAAACGGTTCATGTTCGCGGAGGTTTCACTGCCTGAATTCGGCTGGTTCGTCATCACAACACTCCGGCTTCCGAAGCCTTGGCGGAAAAAATGGGAATGAAGCGTACATAATCAAACGCATCGAAGATAGCGGCGATGTCAAGTCAAATATCCCCGCCACTTTTCAACCGTGGGCGGAGCTTCCCAACATGTATTCCGAGCTAACTTAATCATAATAGCATATTCCATGTTTATTCATTTCGGATAAGGAATATATCCGTTTCACGATATTTTATCGTTTTCGGCCCCCGACTGGGGGACGTATCCCGCTACGGAAGCGATAAGGGGATGGGTTAGGGTTCTGTCGGCGCCATAAACCATCCGAAATCGCGTATCCGCAAAAGATGGACACGGATTTCCGATTTAACGTAATCGAGACGAGTTACATGTTATGAGAGGGAATAGGAAGGGCATCCAAGAAAAAAACCATTGACTCCCCGTTGCGTTTCACCTATAATATTTTCAACCCCTCTTCCCATGGAAATGGGTTGATCCAGGTTTTGCGCTATGCGCTTTTTTGACGAAGGACGAAGAAAATGGCGAATGTGGAAGATGTCGCCAAGTATTTCATCGCACGAAGTGATGATAGTCAATCAGGGGAGCTTATCTCGAATCTTAAGCTTCAAAAGCTTTTATATTACGCTCAGGGACTTCATTTGGCTCTGCATGACAGACCGCTTTTTGACGCTTCGATCGTGAAATGGACGCATGGACCTGTCGTAGAGGATATTTACCGCCGTTACAAGTCTCACGGATCATCAGGAATTCCAAGGATAAAACAATGAATGCTCAATCGTGTTACTGCGTCCTCTGCGGGAAGGAAATGCCTGAAAACTACATTTATTGCCCGAATTGCGGAGCTAACCAAAGACAATCTATTCAAACGCAACAACCTCACCCGATAAATCATGTGGACATCGACTCGAAGCTATCCATGACGCCGATTGAGATCACATCTGGTTTTAACTGGGGGGCGTTTTGGGGCGGATGGATATGGGGCTTGGGAAACAAGGTCCGTTTTACATTAATCCAACTTGTATTGATGATTATCCAAATCACCATTATCCTTACGACTCGATCCTATATGGCGGCATCCCTCCCCGGCATCATCAACTTCGCATTCATGGTCGTATTAGGCGTCAACGGAAACGTATGGGCTTGGCAAAGCCGCCGGTATGAAAGCGTAGACCAGTTCAAAGCGGTACAGCATAGATGGGCGTTATGTATGCTTGCCACATATGTATTACTCCAGGTGGTAATGACTTTTGTGTGGAGGCATTTACACATATTCACTTTCAGCATACAACATTAACTTCCACTTGAGATACATTTACTAGCGTTGAATATCATGGATAATATGATGCGCCATAGGCTTAATTGAGTAACGTTACCAGGCATCTTCTCTTTCAACTAAAAATCCACCTTTTTTATTGAGATATCCTATGCGATCAAACAACAAACGAGTTCAAAAACAAAGGGAAGGCATTTCGAAAGGTATCCGCCTTGCCTTCATCCTTTCCCTCGCCATCATTCTCCGGCTTTCCATTCAAGCGGCGTGCGCTACGCCCGATACAATATGGAGCATAGGCGTCGTTGATCACTCGGCAAAAGGGTTTGCGCTGTTCGATAGCTACCAGCACATTGTTGATCCGAAAACTTATACCTACATCAAGGAAGTGCCTGATAACTTTCAGTATGTCATAGGGAAAAACAATCCGAGCGACTGGCCGGCTTATCAACCAGGTCCCGACGACGCCTGGGGAGGTGGTAAAAAACGCTCGCTTGGCATTGAGTTCCAGCTTGAAATAAAGCTGTCGGGCATATGCACGTTAAACATCCATCTCGTCGGCTCCCATTCGCAATGGCCTTCAAAAGTTCTCTACCAAGTCACAATTAATGATCGGACAGTTGAAGTGTATCTTCCGCCAGGGGGCAGTTACAGCGTTTTGCCAATGGACGAATCGCATGAAGCCCCCTCTCATATCTCAGTTCGTTTCAACGCCAATTTGCTTAAGGTCGGCAACAACAACATATGGCTCACCACTCTGGAGGGAAGTTGGATAGTATATGATGCGATCTCTCTGGAGGATAATCCACAGACTTCGACCAATATGGAGGGGCTGGACGCCTTCGCGGAGCAGAAATCGTCATTAAGTCTCGTATCCCAGCCGAAAAGTAATGGCAAGCCAACCGTGAGACCGACCCGCTCCGAACTGAAAACGATGGATAAAGACGGTTATTTCTCCCATTTGGCGAGGCATGCGGAACAAGATTTAATTCAAAACTTTTGGATTGACACGCCGTTTGGAGGGGAGATCACGCCGAGCCGGGACGGATATCCGATCGTTGGTAAGCCGAACGCTCGCGGCTTTATCTGGGAGGGCGCCATGATGGTCTTCGCGCTTGACAGTTACTATCAAGCAACCGGCGACCGGTCGGTAATCAGGATGATCCAGCTAGAAGACCGTCGGTTCGAAAGGGTCTACAAACCCCAAGACTTGGACGCAGCCGGAGGCTATTACAATCACGCTTGCGACGACTCCGGCTGGAACGCGATGCTTTATTTGACGTTTTATCGCTATCTCGGCGACCCATGGATGCTTCAGCACGCCATCAACCTGGTCAACGACGCCTACAACCGCTGGATGGACGATAAATTCGGCGGAGGGATGTGGTATCGGGACGAGCGGGATATCAAATCGGTTTATCAGGCGGCGATCATCCTGGATTCACTTGATATCTGGGAGATAACCCACGACGAATCGTTTTACCGCCGGGCGATGGAGTGCTACGAATGGGTTGAAAGCAAACTCCTGCGGAAGGATGGTGTCTTCTTCTGCGATTACAATTCAAAAGGCCCCGTGGGGAAATCCCGTCCGAACGACATCCACGAGGCGTCCAGCGTCACTTTCCTCGGCGGGACGATGGCGATGGGAGTCATTAACGCGCGACTTTACAAAATCACCAAGAATGACCTCTACCTTCACAGGGCATTGAAAATCGTCAAGGCGGTGGACAAGGTGTTCGACAACGGCGGGGTCTACCTGGATGATCGGGACGCATGGTCAAACGGAACCTTTATGGGCGAGTGGGTCGCCGATTGCCTAACTCTGCCGGGAGTGTCGCAGTCAGACAAGGATATTCTCCTCCGAACAGCCATTTCGATTTATAAGAACGATCGCACCAAGAACGGCTATTACGGCGGAAGCTGGAGCGGGCCCGCCGAAGGTAACGGTTCCGCCTGGTACCGAGCCGGCAGCAAGCCCCGGCAGATTATGACCAGCGCGGACTCCGTAAACGTGATCATGGCGGCGGCGATGTTGGAGAGCTTTGAAAAAAATACGAATGTCATCACACCATCCGCCACGGTTAAATGAAAGTCGCATACGTCAAGCGATAGTTCATACGCTCAAATCGTGCTGAGTCCCCCCCTTTATTGACTAACGAACGGCATATGAGCTATACTTACTGGAAGTTATGGGCGGTTAGCTCAGGGGTAGAGCGCTTCGTTGACACCGAAGAGGTCACAAGTTCAAATCTTGTATCGCCCACACCTTTTTCCTCGTACAAAATACGATGGATGAAGTAGTTGCGGAATCACTACGCCAATGTCCAACTTGAAGTAGGATACGCACACCATCCATCACGCGATCCCAAGCCTCATGGTGCGGATACCCGATACCCAACATACACGATGCCCTATCCTATTCACCCTTAATTCATTTAACCTTGTTCGGAATGTAAAGCGGTTAGGGGATACGCATGAAAAAAAGCGGGAAACGGGACTCGAACCCGCGACCCTCTGCTTGGGAAGCAGATGCTCTACCACTGAGCTACTCCCGCTTATTGTTTCAAATTATATCCCCATCCCGCGAAATTGTCAAGTTTCCGAATTGCATCATCAAAAAACCACACGAAACTAGATCGTTGCCTCAGGCAAAAATCCACATAAAATGCCATAAAAGT
>DAIDHP010000080.1 GCA_027459625.1 Chthonomonadales bacterium | reverse complement strand
ATTGCAATTCTCCGTTAAAAAAAGATCAATTTTGGAAATAGGAGGACGGTACCTGTTTATTAGCTTGTTTGTTATGCTAGATCGTAATTGATCGTATTGCCGTTGGTTAAATTCGATATTATGATCTGACATATATTATCTCATCTATTCATAAAATTAAAGCTTATGTCGATATGCGCATGTTACCAACATCGATTAACCCATTTCGCATGACCGTCGAGATAAAATATGTTGACTCCTCCGAAGTGATTATCCCCCGCGCTTGGGCAGTTGACATGATATGGAGGAAATGGCGTTCCGAAAGTGTGAGCATCGCGTATCAGCTTGTAATGACTTGGTTGCCATAATTTCGTGCGATACGCAGTGGGATGAAGGACGACCGGATATAGATTCTCGCCCTGAGTTGTTAAAAAATTGGTTTCGAGGAAACCAAAAGAATAACTTGAATGAAATGGAATCACAAAATCCCCCTCCGAAGATTTCCCGCCCGTCCGAACACCGTACCCGTCTCTTGGCTTTTTCCGATAAACCCGGCTATGCCATTGATGACGAAAGGGAACGCGCACCGGATGATTCGTCTTGCGGACTCGCCTCGCGCTCCCAACATAAGAGCCAAAAGCGAATTTAGCAATTTAGTATCTCTTACATTATATGACGTTTTGGCGGAGAAAAGGATACGCGCTTTGAAGTATTTTATCTCCGTTTCCGACATAGTGGCGTGAACCCCTGTTTCGATTTCATGGATGGTCAAGCGCCGTGAAATTTGCTTATCGCTGGGGTACAATGCGAAAGGATGTCGTTCGGCAAAACACCCTGTATCATAACTCCATTGTCATTTGACCAATGGTGTCGTGTTGATAAATCCGAGCGGCATGGCAGTATGACCGTATTATCGCAGAGGAGCAATATTGATGAATTTGAAATCGAATATGCGTTTCGCCTTCGGCGTGAGAAGCATAATCCTGGCTTTGATTGTTTCGCTTATGGCGATATCCGTCTGCCAGGGCGAGACGGTGAAAGTGGCGATTTTCGAATCGAAAAGTTTTCCAAGATATAACGTCCCCGCCATTCTATCCGCGAGGGAGATACAACGAAATCTGAAAGCCGCCGGCATTACGGTGGATGCACTGAACTTGGCCGCATTATCAGATTCCGATCGATTCAACGTCCAAGCATACGCTGCGGTGATTTTGCCTTACGGCAACACCTATCCCGCAGACGCTTTCAGTAATTTGCAAACATTTCATAAGGCGGGGGGGTGCCTCGTAATGGCGGGCGTTCCCTTCACACACCCTGTGTCGTCCGGCAAGAATATGGATGGAACGATCCTCTGGACCGATCAAGGCAATGACTCCAACGCCGCCCTTTCCGGCGACAACGGAATCGGCGTGGGGACCTTCCTCAATACCATGCAGGGAGTGGCGACGATCGTTCCCGATGACCCTCTTGATTTGAAGGGCGTGAAAATCAATTGGGGCGAGTGCAACTCCGTCCAACCTCTGGATCAGCAATCCCTGCCCTCCGGTGCTACGGTGCGCCCCGTTTTGGTCCAAGGCGATCTGCCGGTTGCCGCGTTGATCGAGCAACCTACCGGCGCCGTCGATTTTTGGGGCAATCATGGGGGCGTCGGCGATGACACCACCGACGCCTATCTTTCCGAGCAGGTGCTGGAGCGCGGAACGGTGGCGGTTTTGGCGATGAAAAAGCTCATAACCCCGGGGGAGGTGCAACACGCTTTCTCCGTATTGAATGCGATCCCCAAACCGAAGGGATTCACCGATGTGACGCTGCCTACTGTCCCCCGTCCATACTCCACCTTCCAGCCCAAGATGCCGCCGCCCGCTCGTCACCTCTATGTTGCGGACGTGAAAAATGAGCCTTCGGATGTGAAGGTGCTGTTGACCTCCCTGGAGGGTTTGGTAAACCGCGTGAAACCTCGCATTTTTCTCATTTTTGACGACCAGGATAAATTCTGGCTGGCACAGATGATCAAGCAGGGCGAAACGGGTTCAACCATAAGGATAACCAATCCGCTCTCGCTGGTATCAAAGTTTCGAGCCGTGGTCAAAGGCGCAGTGATACCGGACCCCAATGTGTATGTCACGCCCGATATCGCAGTGGATATTGCGGGACAGGATAACTTCCTTATCGCCACTCCCAAACTCGCCTCAAAGCTACACATCCCGATCAAGGCGGACCTGCGGGGACGCTTCAAGGATGATGCGGATGCGTTACGTTTCGCACGCCTAAAACTCCTGCCCAAATCGAACAGGTATCTTTCTATCTGCATAGACCCGCCGCTTCTGGCTTCGGGAGATGTGGATGACATCATCGCCGCCAAAGGCACGGCGTTCTGGATCACGGGTACGAAGGCGCAGAACCTTCCCGGCGCGGATATGAAAGATGAATTGGTCGAGATGGAAAAGACTTTCTCGGACATGCCTCTCTGCGCGATTGTGCGCGGATTCTGGTGGCATGGAGGCGACATGGGAATAAACGAAGGGCCTGGCGTGGCGCTCGGATCTCGATTCGGCAAAGTGACGGTAGTGAGCGATTACGTTAGCAACTTCTCCGTCCTTAGCGGCGTACGAATCGCTTCGTTAAAACAGAAGCCGCAAGCTCCCGCCCCCAAGCTTGATCCGTCGAAAGTGTATGTGGCCATTACCGTCTCCGATGGCGATAATCTGTGCACTTGGCGTAACTACTTCAAGCAGGAATTTCTCGACCCCCTTCATGGCTCCTTCCCCATCGCCTGGGGAATGGGACCGACGCTTTTGGATTGCGCCCCGACGATAGCCAAATGGTTTTATGATCACGCCACTCCGAACGATGAGTTTATTTGCGATGTGTCGGGTGTGGGATACATCAATCCGATAGAGTGGGGTAAGGCGCTGAAGTATCGATCCTCCGCCTACCAGACCTTTTACGACTGGACGACGAAGTACATGAAGCGGTTGGATATGCACACTTTCCGCCAAATGGAGACAACCCCCTCGGAGATTGTGCGAGCGGCGAAGGATATGCCCTCGACGCAATTCTTCATGCCGGATTACGGTTACGCCGGGGAGAGACCATATGATCGCATCACCTTCATGCTGTCTTCCGGACAAGCTGTGTTTCGCGCCATCACCGGCGGTTCCGCCGCGCAAATGGCGGACCAGATTCGAAGGAGAGTGGGTGGCGTTCGCCCTGCGTTTGTGAATGCGTTCATTACCAACTGGGGAATGACGCTTTCCGATCTGAAAAAGATGTTGAAGAACCTTGGACCGGATTACGTGGCGGTGACTCCTTCGCAATTGAACAAGTTGTATCATGAGGCAAATCAAAAATGAAGATGAGGAGCGTTGTTAAAACCCTTCTATTTTCGCTTGTTATAACGACTCCTATCCTGGAAACAGGTTACGCAACCGCGCAAACGGTCGCAACGGTTGATCCGACGGTAAAGTATCAGACCCTCCAGGGATGGGGGGTCTCTCTTGCATGGTGGGCCAAGGTTGTAGGAGGCTATCCAACCGCAGCGCGAGAGCGGATCATGCATATGATGTTCGATCCCAAGACGGGTTTGGGATTGAACGTCGTGCGTTACAATATCGGCGGAGGAGAAAATCCCGAGTATCGTGTCGGAAAGGAGCAATGGCGCTTCCTGCCATTCAGAGCCGCAATTCCCGGGTACGAGCCAACCTCGGGGCAATGGGATTGGAGTGCGGATGAGAATCAAAGGCGCATCCTGCAAGAGGCGATCTCAATGGGAGCCAACCAATTGGAGGCTTTCTCCAACTCTCCCCCTTGGTGGATGACAATTAGCGGCAGTGTGACCGGCTCGAAAATATCTCACGAGGACAATCTATCTCCCCAATATTACAAGGCTTTCGCCGATTACCTCACCGAGGTGGTTAAGCATTTTCACGATGATTGGGGGATCACATTCCAAACCTTGGAGCCGTTCAACGAACCCACAGGGGATTGGCGGTTCGGCAACAGTCAGGAGGGGTGCAATTTCGCACGCCCCACTCAGAATATCATCATCAAGGATGTTGCCAAGGCGTTGCAAACCAAGGAGTTGAAAACCACCATCGCGGCATCCGATGAACCGAGCATAGAAAACGCACTCGCCACGTTCGACGTCTATGATTCCGAGGCGTTAGGAGATCTCAGCCAGATAAACACTCACACCTACTGGGGTTGGAGCCGTTTTGAACTGCAGAAGAAAGTGTATGCAGCGAAAAAGAACCTATGGATGTCGGAATACGGTGATGGAGACCCCTCCGGGTTGCGCATGGCGCAGGAGATAACCAATGATATGCGTGATCTCCGCCCCACAGCATGGGTCTATTGGCAGGCGCTTGACAGCGTGGGGGGATGGGGATTTATTCGGAACGATATGCGGAACTACACCGATACCGCATACACCGTCAACAATAAGTACTACGTAATGGGGCAATACACCCGCTGCATACGCCCCGGGTTCGTTTTCGTGGATATCAACTCCCCCAATTCCATCGCCGCCTATTCCGCCAAGCAAAAACGGCTGGTGATTGTCACCCTCAATTCGAAAAAAAAGGAAAATACGATAACATATGATCTGTCTAAGCTGAGGAAAGCCTCCAGGAAGATTACGGCGATTCGCACCACTGCGACGGAACACTGGTCCCCCGTGCGTGGGATCACCTTGAAGGATGGTAAATTCACGGTGACGGAGCCAGCCGAATCCGTCACAACATATATCATTCAGACTCAATAGTTTAAATAAAGGCACTGATAAAGACAAGATAACTCTTGCCATTGTCACAACATATATCATTTGGACTTAATAGTTTAAATGGCTGTTGCCAATAGGATGCGGCGGGCGAACCTCGATAGATCGCCCGCCGCATTACGCAAATGTCTCTTCCTCTCAAAGCAGTTCCTGATTTGCCTCTTCGCATATCATCGCTTCCAAACCGTCGGGAATGGGGGTGATGATTACAATCATAGGCGTATCACCAAGCCCCCTCAAATCGGGAAGGATGTCCTCTGCGTGAAATGGTGTCCCACGGCATTTCAAAACCTTTACTCCGCCGTTTAATCGTCTCAAGCTTCTCCTCAAATTTTTCAGGTTAAACGGTAGACGCTCTATCAAATGATAGGACTTTGCGAAAGGCGTTTGAATGTTTTGTTCGGTAGTGAGCCAAACGCTTCTCTCATTGATCTTTCCGGCTGAAAGCAACTGCGACAGTTCGGGAATCAGCCCTCCCTTGATAATGGCTGGGTCGGGTTCGTGCAGCCATGCCTCAATGGGGACGACTTTCGGCGGCAAGCAGTCTTCTCTGCGCTCCAGATGTTCAATTCGTGTGCCACCTTGGCTGGAGAGTATTATCGTCGAGGAACGGGGACTGGTTGGGCCGTATTCTCCTCGCCAAAATGCGATCTCCTTGCATTCGCCATTTTCGGAGATGAATTCAAGCCTTCCGTTAAGTGCGTCCAGTTCCTTGTCGCTCATGCCCGGTGATAGTTTGACGCACACGTTGGGAATATCCCGGATGATCCTTTCGAAAAAGGAGAGAGGAGGGGAATAGGCTTCCCGGTCTCTGGTGCGTTTGCCGTTGATACGTCGTGATGGATCAAAAAATGCGGCATCCGCTTTGAGTGGCATGGATTGCACATCCGCGCATATCACTTCCGGGTTTTGATGCGGGTGTTGTAAAAGCTTGTTATGCTTCGCACAGCAGGCTAATTCAGACTGGATGTCGATCGAGACGACCTCGCGTTCATCAGCCAACTGCATCGAATCCGCGCCAATGCCGCAACAAAGGTCTATAATGCGGATATTTTTCGGAAAGCGGGATGCGCGCCATTTAGCCACGTTTTCGCTGGTCGCCTGTTCCAAACCCTCCCGAGTGAAAAGCATGTGATCGGCGAGTGAGAATTTGCCTCTAGCTTTTTCACGCAGGGTCAAGAGAGAGATAACCGTGGAGACGATTTCAACCGGGAAACGCTTTCGCAATATGCCTATGCGTTGAACGATGTCGCCGTCCAATCCGGAGGCGACATCCAAGGCTTCCCTTCCGATATCGGTGTTCAGCAGATGTAAGGAGCGTGCAATCATTCGCATGGTCGGAATGCATCAGACGAGATTTACATAATCATAGGTTGACGGGTTGATATTGTGGATTAATTGCTTGAAGTTGATATGTTCCAGTTTAATATCCACCACTTTCCTCTTTATCCGCATAAGCGCATTGTCCACCGATTTGGTATTCACGCTAAGTTCATCGGATATCTCGCGGTAGGTTTTACCAACCTGATATCGAACCAGCACATCCCATTCAAAATCCGAGAGCATCTGATGAAGTAGCTCTATCAAATTGCGCGTATTCTCCGCCTGCAGTACCATCTCCTCTGGATCAATGGATGCTGAACTCGCCAGAATATCAGATAGAACCAAATCCTCGCAGTCCTCACCGGCGGGTATTTCCAGCGAGAGCGAACAGTTGAGGGGGATCTGCTTTTGACGTGTGGTGGTCTTGATTGCGGTGATGATATGCCGTTTGATGCATATCCTCGCGAAAATGGGGAAGGAGATGGGATAATCACATCGATAGTCGGTTATCGCCTGCCATAATCCGATCATCCCGATTTGCAGGAGATCGTCTGTTTCAGCTCCGCTTAGAAAAAAGTAACGCGTTATAGAGCGGACAAGGTTACGATACTTGTAGAGCAGATACTCCGCAGCGGCTTTGTCGCCGCTCTGCGCCAAGAGGACCACATCACGATCGGACATTACCTCGTAATGATGACCACACAGCTTGAGACAATGGGCATTTTTTTGTTTCACCCCGGTCTCCGAGAGATTTAGAATAGGATTTGAACCAAGTACGGTGTAAGGAGATAATCAGAACAATACAAATGCATTATACATCACCTATCAAGCTATTTCAAGTTGTCGAATTGCATCATCAAAAAACCACACGAAACTAGATCGTTGCCTCAGGCAAAAATCCACATAAAATGCCATAAAAGT
>DAIDHP010000079.1 GCA_027459625.1 Chthonomonadales bacterium | reverse complement strand
GTGAACCGCCCGGTGCGGACCCGCATGCCGGGTGGTGTGGGAGGCGGGATCAGTAATGACCCCGCCTACCCGATTTCAAATTTAATTTCGATTCTTCGGTTGAGAGCTCGGTTGGCGGATCAATAACCATCCTTATTCGGTGCTTATGGCATTTCAAATTGCCGTTTGAGGTTGGAGGATGAATTGGGGGATGGAACGGGGCGGCGAGACACACCATACAGATCATCCCTCTCACCCCGTTTTTTGCAGGGAGCGCGGGGGGATGGGTTGGCTATCGCTCACCCACTTTCCCATTTTTACGGATTTAAGTTATATCGTCCGTCGATGATCTTAGCAATGGACCTCTATTGCTTGTCCATGTTTTACTGCTATATCGATCCAGACCTTCTGAATTCCCTCCTCGGTGGTACTCTTTCTCGGAACTATGTGCTTTTTATCAACGAATAATTTCTGAGCATTACCCGTAAAACTGGCGCGCCATAGCAAATCAGTCCGCTTTGATTTGTCAGTTGTGTTTCCTTGTTCCCTCTGTGCGTTACCGTGATCACGTTCTCCCCAACCGGGACATTACGCAACTCCGCCTATATATCGCCTCCCGCATGTTCGGGAAGTTGAGGTAATATCTGAATGGTGCGCTTGCTTATCAATGGATGAATCCCAACAGACCCGAGCCAATATTACCCACCACTGTGAAAGAGACATCCGGATAAGATCGGCGTTCGAGGTTCGGTTCCGTCAATATCAGAAGCTCGCGATACGCCTCCTCGGTTCTTCCGTACTTGAAAAAATATTCGGGAGATAGGATATTGTTTCAACCCCTCCGCCAGCCCCTGTAAACAGTGACTGATCGTTATGAACGCCCTATTTCAGCCTTTCGATCAGGGAATTGGCATTGATGCCGGTTTCCGCAAGACCGAAATACAGTGGGAATTCATTTATATATCTTTCTTGACAAACCGTTCCTGTGGATAACGCGGATACGTCGCTTTATCTTCCTCCGATGTATATGCACCTATATACCTCCTATGATTTCGCCTGTTCAAGAAGGAGCGATATTTCATGGAGACTCTTTCATTTACGAAGGAACCGGAAGTTTCAACCGAATCACAGGTCGTGCAAAATTCTCATTTCAACCATTGCATGAAGCGCTATTGCGAATGGCACGCCGCCAATTCCGAATTTAACGATTATCCCTCTTGGTGTAAAACGACACCGTTTCTTTTCCGTTTTAAGATGAGAGCGAAACTTCAAGAAACTTGCGTTGGTGGAAAGGCTTTATTCCACAGTATGAGCGAACAGAAAATCAATTTTGATAATCTATAATACTAAAATTAACATATATTGCACACTTGAATGACTTCGCGGTAGAATTTGCATTAACTTAGTGATCCTAATATGAGGGAGCCAATATCCCGCTTGCTTCGGTTCGTTGGAACTCTAATAAATATTCGTGTTCGGCGATTAAGCGGGCTTGAGTTTTAACACTCCAGCCCGCTTAATCATCCTTTGCGTTCCGGATTCCCTGTGAAATTACCCTTTGCCGCTCTTACTCCATCCGCAATGCCTTCGTTTCCTGGGGAGGCAGGGTGATTTGGAACTCCAGGGTGTTTCCGATGCGACGAGCCGTGATGGCGGTGTGATTCGCCATGTCCTCCAATCGGGTTGGCGGGGGGGATTTCTCCTTCCCGATTGCGCGAAGATCCACGCGGATGGTTGCGGTGAGAGGAGCGTTCGTGCTATTCAGCAACGTAAAACACCTACCGTATCGCTCCACGTACATCCTCGGGTCGCTTGAACGGGCGTCCGTGATCGGATTCCACCCCTGGTTCGCCAGTTCCTTGATAATCGGAATATATTTCAGGAAGAGTGGGCGATCCTGGTTGTACCATTTGGGCGTTTCCCAGAAGGGGTTGGTGGCGGCGTTTGCACTGAACATACTGGGGAATACGTCGTAGAACATGCATCTTTGGAAATACATCTCCGTCTGCTTGTATCCGAAGATGTTGAAATTGGTGTTTTGAAGCAGGAGATAGCATTTTCGATAGGAGAGGGTGCGGCGCAAATTGAAGATGGCGTCGGAGTCGGGACGCCAGACGGTTCCGTCCATCCAGTTCGTCTCCGTGCCGGAGACATCCAAAAGAGGAAGGAAGACGTTCAATCTCCATGGTGTTGAGTTCGCCATCAGGTATTTGCCCCTGACGCGCAGGTCGTCATGCATTTTTTTCGCCAACTCCCACACGCTGAACCAGAGAGGAACGACCGGTTGATAATCCGACGGGGTATATACGGGCGGAACCTGCGAATACTCGATGCTGCGCTTGCGATAATCCAAAGTGTCCGCCCATCCCTCGATGGAATCCAGATACTCGCCGGATTGCGAAGTGGTGGCGTAGCGTTCGTCGGCGTATTTGTTCGTGTAACTTATGCGCGCCTTGGTCCATTCGGTGTCGGAGGACGGCAGAAGAGGGTTGGGATTCAGCAACCAGACCGCGCCGTTAGTCCAGGGGGCGTTTTCAAAAATCACATTGAAACGTCCCGAGGAATTCTCCGTGCCGGAGTTGAGAACCGCATGCGCCCATTGGTAATAGGGACTCTTCAGGTTCTCTGCGGCCTGATGCACCATGGCGAGTGCGGTGTCGTAGGTTCTCGGAACGGAGACCGGCATCGGCATCCACCAAGTCATCGGCTCCGTATAGCGGAAGCTCAGAATGCCGAGTTTGGCGTCCGATTTCAGACTGTTATCCCCTTCGTGAAATGCGATGCCGAAGTCCTTGACATCCTGGACGGTGTCCGGCGCGGTGAAGGGAATCCATATCCCTCGTTGCTTAATTCGGTTATCATAAGCCAACGGGAAAAGCTTGTAGAATTTTGCTGCCGCGGAACGAAAACCCCAAGCCGGATCCGCATTGAAACGCGCAATGCCAATGGTGGCGGCGGCTTGCCCGCCAGCGTTTCTGTTTTCGATGTTTTCCGTGGTCAACGCCACATCCACGGCGATGTAAAAGAGCCTTAGATTAGCGTTGTATGCGATACGCACAACTCGCGGACCGATAAGTTGGTCCACTCCCAACGCTAACGCTGTATGCTTGCCGCTAACGCATCCGAACGGGTAGAGGGATTGAGACCCGGTGGCTCCGACTCCAAGATGAGTGAGATTGGAGTATTCCCCTTTTACGGCGGGCAAGGATTGTCGAATGTCGTTCCACCATAGCGGATCGCGATCATTGAATCGTTCCACATAATAGACGGTGAGGGCGCGATTCTTTCCGGACAGGTCGGTTATCACCGGATATGCCTTGGTCCAATCCTTCTCTTTCGGCAGGTTCGTTAACTCCAGTTGCAGCTTGCGGTTGATTTCGTTGCGCGAAGTGAAAAGAACGGGAGCCGTGTTCATGGCGACATCCCGCACAAACCATCCCGACTGCGCGCCTTTTGGAAGGCTGGGCGGGGGAATGGGCTGGCTGTCGAAGATGTCATGGGGATTGAGTTGCCGCACGCTGAAATCATCAAACCATACCGTTCCCGTGTGATTTCGAAACAGTGCGTACACCGTGGCGGATTTCAAGGGTTTCGATGGGATTATGAAGACCTCCCTTTTCTGCCAGTTATGCGTTCCCGCATCGAAAGGCGTGATTTGCCCCCATAAAGGTGTGCCGTCCATGTATGTCAAATCCACATAAATGGAGTAATCCGCGTTTGTGTTTCCCGATACGTTCTCCGCCTTGCTCCATCCTGTCACCAGCAAGGGTGCGGGGGTCTTTTGATTGAGGGGGATATTCGCCATCGCTCCCCGGTGATCCTCATCGCTTGTGTTGACGCATCTGATGGAAGACGATCCGCTGTGAAAGACTGAATGGTTCACTACGAACCCCATGCCATAAGGACCCCATGCCGCTTTTTCCGAGTTCTTAATTCCCTCAAAACCCGGGTCTGCGAGCAACTCTCCGCTTTGCGCAAGCGATTTGGAGGCGAGGAGAGAGAGTAAGCTCATTAGAAATAGTATCGTCATAAAAGGGATCCAAGCGGAGATTCGTATGCGCAATCCGTCACTTTCCCTCGGTATATGTATTGAGTTAAACTTTGAAAAGAGTGTATTCATCTATCCAATCCTTCCTGTTCCCCTTGATAGAGGGAACATCAGCATGAATTTAGCGTATAAAAGATTTGATGGATTCCGATCTACTTACAAAACCTGAGATGCCGTTTGATTAATATATGTACTTGATAAGCGTCTATCCGTCAACCGTTACTAATCTCCATATTTATGATGTGTCCGTCAAGTTTGTCATTTCGTTCCGTTACATAAAAACATCATACTCAAACGGATTTGCATCGCGAATTCAACACGGGCACCGGCTCGGGGTAAACTATTGAACACACTTCATACCTGTCCAGAAGACAAACAAACGAAACCTGTGAGTATATTTCATCCTTCCGTGCGGGAAATCCTGCATGATTTACGCAATACATATCCTGATACCCCTTTTATCGCATTGGGGCAGACCGTGTGGTGGGACGAGCCTATGAAGGCGATTCTCCCCCTCATGCTGCACGAACTCGGTCTTGGCGGTAAAATGACGGTCGGCGTGCACGACACGGATTATTTTGCGAAGGTGAGCGTTCGTTTACCCGGCCAGTCCAGATGGGAGCTTCTCCCGCATAACGACGGTTCCACGCAGGATTTATGGTCCGCAGCGGGGGAGATATCCCGATTTATCGGCAGTGAATCTTATCCAACTCGTCATAATTTCACGCACTATGGCGTTCCCTTCAGAAAGCTTGTAAGCTGTCAGCCGAAGGACCGACTTGAGTTTTTGAATGAGATTACCGAGGCGTGGGGATGGCGCGGTTTGGTATACACTGGTTCTCGCAACCTGATTGTTCATAGCATGCCTCTGAACGACATGGAAGGCTCCGTCGAGCGAATGCTCGATTGGGGTTTCACAGGTACGGAGGAGAGCATCGCGGACAACGGCGTTTGCAAGCGAATGGAACGCGCGGCGGAGCAAATGATGGGGTGGGTGCGAGACTTTGCAGCGAGCCATCCCAAAGCGACCCTCTCCGAATTGTATCAACATGTTCTTCCGCTTCTATATGACCTCCTGCTTGGAGACATGCCTCGGGAACTGGATGTGGCTTGTACCGCGCACATGCTGATTTTAAACCCGGAAACGGCGTCACTCCCACGTTTCCGTTTTGTGGACCTCTTCCTCAACGAAAAAACCAGAGCCATAGCGGTCAAGGCGTATAACGATTCCGTCGTAGGCAGCGAGATGTACACTCTGGATCGTTTCGGTTTGGGGGCGTTGCCTTTTGATTTGGTGTTGCCCGGGCACGGTCGCGGCACTTTGCGCATAACGCTGCGCGCAATCCATGTCGAGACGCCCACGCCAATTCGCATTCCATTGAAAGAACCGATCCATTGCATACAAGAGTTGGCGGAGATCCTAACGCGGGAATTGGGGGATCATGTAACCCTGGTGGGCAAAGCCGTCGCATTAATTTCGATGTTATCGAGCGAGTTCATCTTCGTATTCAACGAAGAAGGGTCCAGCTATGTATCCCGTACTCGCAAGATGCACCAGATCCTGCGTGAAAAGGGCATCGAGCATAAGGTCCACCCACTCTTGCGTATGCGATATTACACTTGGGACGCATTGGAGGTTGAAAAGGTCAGGTTGCGGTTGCCGAGTTTTCTGGCTTCGACTTTTGGCAGAGAGATCATTCCCGCCGTGGAGTTCGCGCGGAATTGGAATGATGTGGTGGAAGCCCAAGCCGAGTTGCTGAAAAAACTGAGAGAACTTCGCGCCCCGCGTGATCTTATGCAATATCTTGTGGAACGAAATCAGAACGGATGGTCGGCGCAATTAGATGAATATAACAAGCTGAAAATTAGGTTAAGGGAGCTTCGCCGTCAGGGTTTGGCTTTGCAACACACCGTAAACAAACTATACGATGATTTGAAAGAGATCAAGGCTGACATACGGGATACGGAACTTGCCAAAGGCGACCATTTTAGAAGCGTTATCGATTGGACACCTGAGGAGACCCAACGCCGAGAGCGGTATGACAGAGATATCGCCGAACTGTTGGTACGAAGGAAGGAAACGCTGTCTCGAATTCGCGAGGTGAAATCCGAACGTGAGGCTCTGGAACGACAGGGCGAGGCGGCGTTAATCAGGGATCGGGTCACCACTATCGAAGTCAATGCGGAGATGGAAAGAATGACGATGATACGTAACGCCATTCTGACCCGGAAAGGCTTGGTCCACACTCAGCACCGTCCCGCTGCATGGTGGATTCCGATGGTGGACCCTTCAGGTGAGTGGTTCCGACGCATCGCTTCCACCACGGAACTTTATTTGGAACCTTTGGAATAGGGGTAAAAGTGGAATCGGGCGCCGACATACTCTTGCGGAGAGATGTCGGCGCCCGATTTGCGCGTGATTATATCACCTTTGAGGGAATGTTGATTCCGTTCAGCGTCTGCGGCTCGCCCATCTCCTCGGGAGCCGCCTGCAGGGTCACTTCGCCCGTCAGCGAGATATTCGCCGAGGAGTTGCCCAGCAGTATCTTCGCGGTTCCCGGGTCGAGAGCGAACTTCCTGCGGTTCTCATCCCAATACCAGAACGCCTGCTCGGAGAAGGGCAGTGTGAAGACGACCCTCTTGCTCTGTCCCGGCTTCAGATCCACCCTCTGGAAACCGACGAGTTGCTTGATCGGTTTTTTCACCTTGCCCTGTGGAGCGGTCACGTAAAGCTGCGCCACCTCGGATCCCGCCCTCTTCCCGGTGTTTTTGACGGTCGCCGTGACGGTGACCGCCTCTTCCGGACCGAGGGTGTTCGCGCTGATTTTGAGCCCGCTGAATTCGAAGGTTGTGTAGCTCAGGCCGTGACCGAAGGGGTAGAGGGGATCCCCCGTGAAGTACATGTAGGTGCGACCCTTGCGAATGTCGTAGTCGTGGAACGGAGGCAGTTGATCCAGAGAGCGGTACCAGGTGCATGGCAGCTTGCCTCCCGGGTTGTAGTCCCCGAAGAGAGCCTCCGCGATGGCGGTTCCCTGAGCCTGACCCGCGAAGACGGCGCACAGGATCGCCGGCAGGTTCTGCTGCTCCCAGTTGACCGCCACGGTGTTGTTGGTTGCGAGCACCAGGACCGTCTTCGGGTTGACCGCGTAGACCGCCTTGATCAAGTCCGACTGTGCGCCGGTGAGATCGATGGTCTGGCGATCG
>DAIDHP010000078.1 GCA_027459625.1 Chthonomonadales bacterium | reverse complement strand
AATCAGGAATAATGCCGTTCAGGCTTTGAAACTTTTTTGAAACCGTCGCCGTCCAGGTAAAGGACAGAGGTTCGAATCAGGAATAATGCCGTTCAGGCTTTGAAACGGATGCGATAATTTCCTCGCTCAACTCTTTTTTTAAGTTCGAATCAGGAATAATGCCGTTCAGGCTTTGAAACATTTCAAGAGCCGCAATTTGCATTTTTAGGATGTCAACGTTCGAATCAGGAATAATGCCGTTCAGGCTTTGAAACAGGGTGTTAATGCTACACCTACCAACTACGTCCCACAGTTCGAATCAGGAATAATGCCGTTCAGGCTTTGAAACACCGTCAAAACGGCGGGGTTCTGATCAAAAGACTCTGTTCGAATCAGGAATAATGCCGTTCAGGCTTTGAAACCTGGATACGTAACATACTCCGTCGGATGTGTCGGGATGTTCGAATCAGGAATAATGCCGTTCAGGCTTTGAAACATATAAACTCGGGCCACCGGCAATATTTTGCTTATATTGTTCGAATCAGGAATAATGCCGTTCAGGCTTTGAAGCCAGACCCGCAAGAATAAGCGAGGAACCTAAAACATCCTTGAATGGGTAACAATTATGACTGCGAATCAAAAAGAAGAGGTTTATTATTGCGGTGCGTGCAGACAGCAGTACCAGCCAGTGGGAAGCAGCGAGAAATGCCGGAGTTGCGGTTTATATACGGTATCATGGTTCATCAATCGTGAAAGTGAAGCCGAGGCGAAAAAGAGGTGGGCGATCAGAAACGGCAAGTGAACCCTTATCCAAAAATAAAATATGCCCGCGCTATCTGGATTTTTAGAATAAGATGGCGCGGGCTTTCATAATTTCATTGCAACTTGCGGGATTGCACGTATTCGAAACTCTTATTGAATATCAAATTACAACAATTAACTTCATTTCTTTTTCTTCGATAACTCATCGATTTTGGGATTATCCTTCTTCTCGGTGACCCATCGAAACCCTCCGCAACTCTCGCACTTATTATTGGTGGCAAGATTAAGTTTACCGCATCTGCAGAACCATGTGCTTGGCGCCATCATGATTCACCTCCTTCCTCCCAATAGACCCCTCCGCCTTATGCGGAGAGGTCTTTTTATCGTATGATGAAATTGAGATGGATTCATGCTCGCATGGGGCTGTCTATAATCAGCATATAGCCAATTCAATCATCAATGGAATTTGTTTCATCATTTTTTCACCGAATGCGCACCCTTTAACCTCACGGATTCGTTAAGGTTCAATGGCCGGATTTTCGGGAGCAGGAATAACCGGATTGAACGCACCGGGTAACGGGGTGGCATTTACAGCCGTATGAGCACTTTTTAAATTTTCCGCATAGAATTTGACTGACGCCCTGATCGCCAATGCAAGATGCTCCCTATTAACGCGAATATTAACTGCTTTTCCAATTGGTATGGGTTTTAAATTCAAAAACTCCACTTTCTTTTCCAATGTGACAGCAATCCGATTCCGCCAATCTGCCGGGTAATCCTCTTCCTGCTTTTGTTCGTAATCCGACCAGATGTTGCGTATCGCAGTCCTGATATTTACCGCATCTATACCAGCTTTCGAGTAGAGAGACAGAACACACCCCATATCCCATGTTTCACCAAGCCACTGGGGGTTAGCTGTATCGCCCACGTAATATTGCGGCATCGCAATTCCACCTGCACCTTGGGGAACCATGGAGGGCAATAGATCCATGGCGTATACCAGCCCGAAATTCAAAAATGCAATTGGATCGCGCATAAAACGCACAACCGTGGGATCGAGGGTGACATTATCCTTTACCAAACGACTTAATATCATGTAATGCTCCAGTTTACGAGCATTCAGTTCCTCAGTATCCAGATGGACTTCCACGACGTTAGCATCACTCCCAAAGTAAGGACTCGTATAATCCAAATAATCTTTTTGTGTCTCATCATATTTGGACCAATTGCCGTAGTTGAATCTTCCCGCCAGTTCGATGCGGCTTATGCGTTTTTTCAATTCTCCGTTGTTCGCAGGGTCGGTAAATAAACTACAGATTTCATACCCGATATTGGTGCTAGGCTGGTTCGGATCCGGAGCGTTGATGACAGAAGCCACTTCATAAATATTCGTATGGCTAATGGCATCTTCAGGCATTGCCAGCACATGGGATTTCGATAACAATCTATTATGCACTTGTTTTGCGTAAACATCATTTTCCGACGGAGTTTCAGGATCACGTTTTCCATAAACAAACGCATCCCAGATTGTCATGTTTTCAAACGGTGCTTTCAAGTGATTTTCCGCGAATTGAGTCAAAGCGTGATAGCTGTGATCGCTGATATTGATATGGTGTGAATCGCCTGTGAACAACTCGTGAAGTTTCACTTTATGTTGTTCGGGATTGTAATTCTCCACTTGCGGCATACCTAAAAGCAGCACAAAGGAATCAATATATACTCCAGGATCAAAGTCCAGATCGGCTTTTTCACCGAGTCCTCTCTCAATATGTTGCAGATTAATCTCTTGATCCGCGTAAAATTTCCATGTCATATCATTCAGCAATATTGATATCAACGAGTCGTTTTCATTCCTATGACCGAAAACAAAGTCATTATAAATCCCATTCTCTCCGGGCCCGCCAATCGCAGGGACATATGTTCTCGTGACAGCTTTGGCAAACTCCTTCCTCCGGTACATAAGCTTCTGGGATTCCCCAGCCACCTCATCCCTGGATTCCCCCAGCCCCCACTCCCAGCCCTTCATTTTCTGACCGAAGAATGCGTTGAGTGATTTGGCGTATGCTAAAAGCCTATCCGCCGTTTCCTTTGCAACCGTCATAGCCGCTTTCCATATCTGAATTTGGAGCAAATGCCCCGCTCTCGCCGCATAAGCCTGTTGAAGTGCAATGTCACGGTGGTAAGCGGCGGTTAATTTTTTTCCGATTTCCTCCATTTCGGCTTGTTTTTGAGTTTGGATATCCGTGGAATGGCCTAGGTAAGTCGTCCGCGACTGCTGTTTGAAAGAATCATTCATGTATTTGGAGAGATTAGCGGTGTAAGCCTCAATCTTGTCCAGCATGGCACGCCCAAGCGCAAGAGTGTATGGCATTTCCGATAGTGGTTTGGGTATCAGTTCATCGTTCTCAAGTTTGTAGAAAATGCGCTTCAGCTCATCTATGATGCGAAGGACGAAGAATTTCGATATAATATCCGCCCTTTCGCGCAGAGTCCCATATACGGTCATAGAACCGGTGCCGTCACTCGGCTGCCCGATACAATTAATGCGTTCATCCTCAATAAGTTGCATCGCACGGGTATTGGACGCGCCCCCAAACATACCGAAAAATTTGTCTTCTCTTTTAACAGGCGCCATTAGATCGGGAATGGGGCTATTCAGCATGTCCGCGGTTTCACTTTGATATTGGTTGCCCGATTTAATTCGTGCAATCAGGTTCATGTAATCCTGGGGGGCTGTCGGTAATGCCTTTCCTCCATCGTTCGCTACCAGCGCCATGGCGGTAAAGGGCATGGATTGGAGGAAATTACGCACGTTCTTCTCGGGTTCATCGCTTTTATCGTCAGGGATGTTTAGCATTCTGTCATATATATCTCTGGCGAACCGCAGTTTCGAGTATTCAAGAAGATCGGCGGTGCTCACCATATAGGTGTGAATCCCAAAGCTGGAAAACATCTCCTGAACTGTCGGAGCTTGAAAAACTACGTTTTGAATGAAGTTAGGCCACTCAGTCGTTATCATTTGACTTTTAATTCCCATGTAATCCATGCGAACTTGATAGATGAAATCCGCTGCGGCGGGGCAGAAAGTGTAAAGAGGAGGTTCATTGGCTCCAAGACTGGACGTATCAATGAGAAAACAGTCCTTGAAAATTGTCGGCTTGGAAACACTAATTCCTTGGGCGTATTCGATTTGCACCGGCATTTCAGAATTGGCAACCAGGTCTCTCATTGCTTCACGAAGTGCGGCGAAATTCTTTGCGCTGAATTGAATCTTGATTGCCGGTTCCTCATTCGCCAATTTTCCAAAGTTGCTGGGCAGGGATATTACGCAGTTAAGATAATCTCCATCGTTCGAAATCTGCCTCGTGAGACGCGCTATGTCCAGAAGGGTCCCGCTGCCGGCGCCGCCGGAAAAGGATCCGACAATGAAGATGTGTATAGATTTTTTATTTTGATTTTCGTGGAACGTATGCGCCTCATTTATCCTGTCTTGAATTTTTTTCTTAAGATCTTGCACCTCCAGATAGAAACAGCAGCGTCCTATGGTCCTAACCCCACCAAATCCCTCCCCGGGGTTAGTATGAACATTAGGGGTGCGCAATGCAGCCTCCTGACTGAACCAAGTATCAATGAATGGTACAGCTCCACCGGTTTTTCTATTATTAATTTGTGCCTGCGGATCTATACGGTACTTGTAAAACTCCTTCGAGTTAGGCTGCGTATCGATTTGGTAATCATTTATCACATACTGATCGGCGATTGGTCCGTCGATACCCAGCAAAAAGACTCCTGCCGCCTCCGGGGAGCCGTACTCATCCTCGAAAGATTTCTTGAGGTAGTTGAGCACCCCTCGTCCTGATCCGCCCACTCCAATGACAAGCATATCCTTTTCCTTTCGCGCTGAAGCGCTGGATTTTTAGAAATCCAACCTGTGAGAACTCTCAAGCGAGCCGATTGTCATAGAATTGTTCCGGGTGGCGTTTGATATACAATATCCGAGCCACCGGGTTCGATACCAAATCCTGTAATCCGCAGCGCGGTCGCCCGCCGCTATGAACACTAATTTCCCGGGTGCGCCACTAACTTTGGGTAATCTGCATTTGGTCCAGTACCTGCCATTGAGGCTGTAGGTGAAAGTCCGATATTCAGGCGCTTTCGAACCCGCAGGGGAAACCCTCACCATTCCGGTCATGGGTCTGCCGGCCTTTTTCGACCTTAATATAAAAAGACACCAAGAGCCAGCAAATCGCGCTATCATAAAGAGAATTACGACTATCGCCAGCATAATCACAAATGCAATCACTTTAGCGGTTATGTTTCCTGCTATCATGATTCGCTGCCAAATAGTTGGACTGGCGGTGAAGAAGGTGAACGAAGTATCCGTATTTGTAGTTCCCTGCGCCCTGTTCTGCCCCTGCAGACGCACCGCCACGACATAATTCCCGTTTGTACGAATGGGGGTGTCAAGGTGTCCGGCGAACTCCCCTGCCTTTCCGGGAACCTCTTCAAGGAACTGACCGCCCTGCCCCGGTCCATGCGGGGAATCCACGAGACTTGCGAGTATTAATGCGTTGGGGTTTGTGGTGAATGCATCCTCGGGATTGATCGGTTTGCCATTGAGTTTCAGGTCGCATAAGATATTAACGCCATCCGAATACGGCAGGTGCGCATCATACGCAGGGGTTTGGATATCTATGTATGGCAGCGGTTCCACATCAATGAGTTCCATGGAACTCGCGCGATATTGCTGCCCTCCGATAACATCCAAGTGCACTTGCCATGGTCCTTGCCAATTTGTATCCTGAACGGCTTTATCGGCGAAGTACACCCCTTTGCTCCCGCGTAGAAACTCCACATAGGTATCCTTTACGCCTTTCAATCTAGCTTGGGGAGGGGGCACAATTCTGCCTGTTAGCCGAAGAGGATAACCCGGAACCTCCTTCACCTCGGTTCCGTCTCTTTTTAGAAACTCCGCTCTTAACAGCATCTGCTTTCCCTGAGGCTGAACAAACTCCGGATTCAAGAGTTTCATCTGAATAGGTATTGGATTTCGAAAGACGATAACTTTCCCTCTTCCGGAACTGATATTATAATTCCAAGTTCCAGGGGTCGGGTTTGTGATTGTGAGGATATCATAGCTAGGGGTTTTGGTAATCGTCACACCCTTGGCCGGGTCGGGAACAACAAGTTTTCCATCGGGTTGATACACTTCAAGCCGTACTTTGGTCTCGGGAAAGATATGAAACTCTATTTGATCCAAATATGGGTCGACGGTAAAGGATTGATTACCGGTGACAATATCCTCCTTTATATGAGGAATACCTAAAATATCCCGGTAGATCTTATTGAAACTGGAGTATAGATCCCCGATATTGGAAATCGAATATGTTTTCCCAAGCCTGCCATTGCCGCTTGCTAGTTCGGACCAACGGGGCCCGTCCTTTGGCCAAAAGGATCCATTGCGGTCTATGCCGATCACATAAAGATCACAACTATTGGGGAAGAATTTCGTTCTGACGAAATTGTCAATCTCTGCAAAGTATTGGCTTTGCTGCAAGTGTCGCGGGTCGTCCGGCGCTCCATCCGTAAACAGGACAATCGCCGCTCTGTGACCTGGCTGGTAAGCGCCTCCCTCCTTCAAAAATTGATCCGCCAATCGAAAGCCATCGAGAAAATTGGTATATACGAGGTTCTGAATTTTGATATCCTTAAGCAATGCCGACTTTTGCCGAGGATCCATAAGGTTCATCAAACCGCAGGATGTCACTTGAGATGCGGTTGTTCCAAAATTCACCACTCCTATCCGACATGGATTTTCCGAACTGCATCTCTTTGACATGGCGTCTATGAAATATTTCGCTGCAAGTATTCTTAGTCCCTGAGGGTCCGTGCCCCCTGGAGCGCTCATGCTTGATGAATTGTCCATCACGAGAACAATGTCCAATTCAGGCGCCTTGGGCTTGGATATCAAGGTTACAACATTGGAAGTGCTATAACCTCGGATTTTTCCAAAGTCCACACCGGAACGGCAACCGGCAAGGAGAATAACAATCAGCCACACAGCTAATAAAAACAATACGGTTCTTAACGCACCTTGCTTCGTCAATGACTTATCTCCTTTCCAAACGATGCCTCGGAGTACTCGCCCGTCATTCGTCCAGCGATCATTTCATAAATCGTATATTACCAAATATGCTTTTAAATGTCAAGCTATAATTGAGTTGACAACAGAAACCCTTGACAACATACTCGAAAGCGGTGTAATATCGGGTGGATTGAATTGTTATGAAGTTTACAAATACACTTGATCAGAAGTCCAAGGAATCCTGTTTCGGATAATGGGTTGTCACGATAATCGTTTCTGACTAAAGTTAGCTTGGCTTTATAAAAGTTCATGCATGATTTACCCAATATGGAAGCTGATGATAGGTATATCTGTTTCGATATCACCTTTTCCTCAACCGTGGAATCTATGTAAGAGAATGGTATTTGAATCGGAATTCATACCTTTCGGCACATAGGAGGCGATGTATGCCCTGCAAAATCCGCATTCATCTTCAAGGCGAAGCGCCCTGCAATCCCTTCCAACACAGTGCAGGGATCCAAGCCCTCTTTTATAATTGGTTGTCATTTGGAAATGATTCAGTGGCTGCGCGCATACATGATGCTAACCAATCCAAACCTTTCAATCTCAGCCCTCTTAGCTGCAATCCAAATAACGATAATGAGTGTTTCTTTGATGTCTCCATTCTTACAGATTGGCTCATTTCACCGCTAGTGGAGGGCATATCGCGCATTGGAGCTAAAATACATTTGGGATGCGAGGAATACGAGTTTCTCGGTTATGAAATGATCAGTCACTCTGATTGGCGGAATTTGCTGGAGCATTACGACGCCAGAACATACTACTCGTTTATAATTCTAACTCCCGCAGCGCACCATGCCCCAGGGGTGATACGACGGAGTATCGTCATGCCATCCCCCGAAAGGTACTTCGGTAGTTGGCTGAATCGCTGGAATGCGTGTTGTCCAAATGTTATGCCGGAAGATATAATGGATATTCTTTCGGAAAACATGGTGATATCCGAGTTTTCGGGCGGGACCAAAACCGCTCGCTTGGAAAAAGGGCGTCCGTTTATTGGTTTTACTGGAAGTATTCAGTTCCGCATTATCGCGCCAGAAAAGCTTACGGAGGATACCCATAGGATGCTTTGGGCTCTTGCGCGCTTTGCCGATTATTCCGGCACCGGTGTTGGTTCATCAAGAGGGATGGGGCAAACCCTTTTTTTAATTGATTTGTAAAGATTGATTCGGGGGTGGGCATCCTTCCAATATCGCTCCATAGTGTTGTTAAGTGAAAAGAGAGACGTAGGAATGGCTTGAAGGATCTTTTTTTGGTAACTATGATTCATGCAGGGGGAAGGAAAACGCCCGGACAGGGCGGAGCAAGATGCCTTATCCGCTTTGACCTGGAGGATGATAAAAAGAGACATAAACTCGCGGAGTTGCCGCGGGATTCTTGAGATAGACTTCAACTGAGCATATTCAAAGCCGACTTGTCGGAAAATGAATTGAAATCCGTATTGGATCGCGCAAAAACATATGTTGACAAAAATGACAGCTTTCGGGTATACTTTTTATCTATCCGCTGTTTGGATAAGGTGCGCACACCGAGGCGACTCTTTTACATCGAAAGGGATGGCGCGCGTATTATTTAGCTGGCGCAAACTTTTGCGCTAACCCTGCAAAGCGCAAAAA
>DAIDHP010000077.1 GCA_027459625.1 Chthonomonadales bacterium | reverse complement strand
AGCGCTGAAAGCATCTAAGTGCGAAGCGCGCCCCGAGATGAGAACACTCACAGTGTTAAGCTGGTAAGGTTACAGGCAGACAACCTGTCAATGGGCGGCGTGTGTAAGCGGGGCGACCCGTTCAGCAAAGCCGTTCCAATCAACCGAGGGCTTGACGCTACCAACTCAAAAGTGCATGCTTGCATGGAGCGTTCGACGTTGTTTTACGCTCCTCCCTCGCTCTCTTCTCACGGAAACATGGAATTCAGGAATTCCTGGCGGTCATTGTGACGGGGATCCACCCGTTCCCATTTCGAACACGGCCGTTAAGACCGTCAACGCCGACAATACTCGGGGCACAAGCCCCCGGAAAGATAGGTCGCCGTCAGGATATTAAATAAAGACGCCCCCCGTATCAATCGATGCGGGGGGCGTCTCCATTTATTGCTTGTTGCATTCCACCGGTGGTTGAAGTCCCTTCAGGATAAACATCGGTTAGGGACTTCCCACAATCCTGCGAGGATTAGCTCGCAGCGGTGGTGTTCTCGGAGTTGCCTATCACAGGAGCGTCCGATATGTGCAGTATTCTCCGCACCTTGGCGGTCATCGCATCGAAGAGCTTGTAGAATATCGGCACATAGATCAGGGTTAGAAAGGTGGACACCATCAGCCCGAAGATCGCCACCACGGCGAGTCCCGCGAGGCGCTCCAGTCCGATTGCCCATCCCAATGCGATGGGTATCATGCCGACGGAGGTGCCCACAGCCGTCATCAGGATTGGCCGCGTTCTGATGCGCACGCTTCCGATTAGAGCATCCTGGACATTCATCCCCTCCGCTCTCGCCGCCTCGATAAAGTCAATCAGCAGAATTGAGTTCTTCACCACAATTCCGGTCAGAAGAATCATCCCCATCATGGATGGCATGGAACTGTGTTGACCTGCGATTAACAATCCCCATGCGGCTCCGATGATACCGAATGGAATTGCCGTAAGTATAGTCAATGGATGCATCCACGATCGAAACGCAGGTACGAGCGAGAAATAAAGCAAAACCACGCCCAGCAGAAGCGCCATCATTAGTCGTTTGAAGGATTCCTGCAGCAGCTTGATGTCTCCTTCGTAAGAGACGCTGTATCCTTCAGGCAATTGAATGGTCGCCATCTGCTTTTCCACCTGATCTTCCAACTGTGTGATCGATTCCTTGGCGCGATACGCCTTTATATCCAAGGTTCTTTGCAATCCCTGTCTGGTGATCACAGAGGGTGCGATTCGAGTGCTCAAAACCCCGAAGGATGAGAGCGGAACGGATCCGGCGGGTGTCTGGATGCGATAATTCAAGAGTTGACTTCTCTCTGACCGATTACTTCCGGAAAACTGGACCCATAGAAAAAGCCCGTCTTCGTTTGGCACGTGAAAGATCGAAGAGGGCAACCCTCTTATCGCTCCCTGCAACTGAGCCGCCACCGCCGCAGGTGAAATGCCATATATCGCCGCTCGTTCCGGGATGATATGGTAGGAGAGCTCCCTGGAATCCAGTTGCCAGGATGCGCGAATTGATGTCAATCCATGGACATGATCTTTTAACTTTCGGATCACCTGATCCCCAATGCTTTGCAATACGTTCAAATTAGGTCCCGAGATCATCACATCCACGGGGGCGCCGATTGTTGAAAGAGCCGTCGCTCCGTAATCAAAAATATCAAGATATTTCAAATCCGGTATTTGATTGATCTCATTTCTCATCTCGTCTTCCAACTGCCAGATTGTCTTCTTGCGATGGAATCGATCTGTAAGATGGACTGTCATGTCAAATTGCTGCGCCGTTCTGTTCGAGCCGAAGGAGATAACCGCAGGTTCCGAACCGATGGTGGAGGAGATGGAAACCACCTCAGGATGAGATTTGATCAGCTTTTCCGCCTGAGTCATGATCGCCTCCGTATCATGCAAGGAGGTGTTCGGATACGCCTCGCCCGAAATTTTGATAATACCCGTATCCATTGGCGGCATCAGATCCCTGCCGATGATTGGCATCTGCTTTAAGGAGATAACCAGGAGAAACATCGCAGGAGGGAGGAACAGGATCGGAAAACGCAAGGCCACCTTTACCGCTCCGATGTAAAATTCGCGTATTGGGTCTATCACGTGCATATCGAAGAGATGCACGAGGCTTTCCAGCGGATTGCGCCGTCTTTTTCCCGAGTACCTCAGAAGCATGGGGGCGAACAGCGGTATGACCGTGACCGACACCACATAGGATGCAAGCAGGGCGATTACCAAAGTAATCGCCAATGGACGCAGCACGGTTTGAACATACCCCCCGATGAAAATAATCGGCAGGAGAACCATCACCGTGGCGTAGGTGCCGGAGAAGATCGCAAGCATCACCTCCTGGGTTCCACCGATCGCCGCTTCACGGATATCTTTCCCGAGGGATTTGTAATGACGTTCGATATTCTCCAACACCACAATCGCGTCATCAAGCAGCATTCCCACCGCGACAATGACTCCCGTCAAGGTTACAAGATTGAACTCATAACCTATCATCCACATCACCGCGAAAGTGAGTAGATAGGTGAAGGGAATGGAGATCGCCGCAAGAAGCATCATGGGGATATCCGCCAAAAACAGAAAGATCACCAGCACCGTCATGATGATCGCATCCCTCAGAGCGTCCTGCATGTTGCTTACGGATAGTTTAATCAACTGCCCCTGATCGTCCGGAACCGAAAAGGCGATTTCCGGATACATCCTCTCCAATTTCGGCAAGGACTCCATTACGCTGTCGAAGGTATTGAGCGCGTGTCCGGAAGGCGCACGCTGTATGTTGATCGCGATGGCGGGTTTACCGTCGGCATGATAGGCGCTTTGGGGCTCTTGGACGGATCGTGCGATGGACGCCACATCCATCAGATGGATATCCCCGTTCGCACGATGCGCCACAACAATCGCCCCCACCTGTTGAATCGCGTTGAATTCGCCCGTCACTTTGAAAAGGTATTGCGAGGATCTGTTTATCACCAATCCAAGCGGTTGATTGCTGTTAAACGCCACCAGAGCCGTTTGTATGTTTTGAGGAGTGAGATGATACCGATCCATTATGACTGGGTCTATGGTGACATGGATGGTTGCTTGATGACCTCCGAACACCTCGACGTTTGACACTTCCGGCACCTGTAACAACCACTCCTTTATCTGATTATCCGCCAACTGGCGAATCATGGAGAGATCAATAGGAGTGCCAGGCTTCGGTTGCAGCGCCAATGTAAGCACTGCGGGCGTTGCGGAGGAAACCTTGAATATCATGGGTGGTTGAATATCCCTGGGAAGTTTCGAGGATATTTTGGAGAGTGCGTTCGCCGTATCGGTCGCCGCCGCTTCCAAGCCTTTTTGATATTGAAACTCAATGGTGATGATACTGACTTCGTCCTTGCTGGTGGAGGTCACCCTCCGAACATTCTCAATTGTGGAAACCTCTTTTTCAATGGTTCGACTGACGTCCGCCTCCACATCCTTCGCCGCCGCGCCAGGATAGACGGTGACCACCGCTATCTGCGGTCTCTCGGAATCCGGGAAAAGATTGACAGGCATCATTTTCCATCCAACCAACCCGATGAACGCACCTAGGAACACCAAGGAGAGCAACAGGTGCGGTTTTTTCATGTAAATTTCAACGAATCTCATTGTACGCCCCCTGTGGCTGACATAACGCTCACCGTTTGGCCCTCGTGCAGCATCATAAGCTCGGAGGGTTGCGCGACAACAACTTTGTCACCTGCTTGAACATTTCCCCGAACGATCGAGTTCGCATCTCCGCGCAAATCCACGCTCACCTGTATGCAATGCAATTGGGAGCCGTTCACTTCATAGACGAAGCTTCCCCTGTTGCTATCAAGCAGGGAGGAAGTGGGAGCCACGATTCCGCGCTTGGATTGAATTTGCAACGCCACGTCAATAGTGGAACCGCTTTTCAAACCACCCGGAGCCTTGGGAAGGTCAATCTCCACGGTACCGAGGGCGTTTTGCGTCATCGCCGGGTAGATTCGGCTAATTCTGGCGTTTAGGATTCCTTGATGCAGGGAGAGGGTCGCCAGAGAGCCTGTATGCACTAAGGGCATGCTTTCCTGAGGAACGTTCACGATTACCTTAACGGATCCAGGCTTGAGGATGCGATAGATAGGCTGTCCGGGCATCATCAGGTCTCCGGGTTCCGCTAATCTCGCTGTGATGTAAGCATCATAGGGGGCGCGTATGACGGCGTAATTCAACCGTGTTTGCCCGGCGGCTGCGAAACTCGCCAAAGCATTGAGGTTTTGTTTTGCGGACGCCGTTACCTTTTGCTGTGCAACCACTCGTTGCTTGGCGTCACTGACCATCTTTTGAAGCGATTGTATGTGTTTTATTCCTGATTGAACGCCGTTTTGCAGGGAGATCACTTTTTCCTGCGCGGCATTCACAGCGTTTTGAAGTGCTTTAATTTGCTGTTTCAACGCTGCGACCGTCGCTTCAGCTTGGGCTTCGGCGGTCTGTGACGCTTGCCACTGATCCAAGGAGATGGCTTTTCCCTCGTATAGGATTTTATCACGCGCTGTGCGTGCTTTCTGGGTGCTTTCAGCGGAAATGGCGCCGGCCAGAGTCGCCTTCACCTGATCCACCGTCGCTTGTTGAGAAGCCTCCGCTTGAATTGCGGCGTTTACTTCCGATTTCTGCGCATCCAGTGCGGCTTTGGCGGATTCCACATCGGATATTTTGGCGGACATATCCTCCTGCGCACGGGATATCTCCGCCTGCTGCGCCGCAACCACCTCCCTTGCGCTCTCCATTTGCGAAACTTGAGCGTCATAGTTGTTGCGCAGTTCCTGGTTATCCAATTTAGCGATTATTTCGCCCGCATGGACGAAATCCCCTTCGTGCTTGTAGACCTCCAAACATCTTGCCATGATCTGCGGGCCCACAACCGATTCCGTTTCCGCCATGATCGTGCCTTGTTCGTTAATTGTCGTATCGACCATGCCATAGGTGAGGAACGCCACTTGTACAGGGGTGGGTCTTTCCACGATTTTGGGAGCCTGTTGGTATTCTTTTACGCGAATGGAGCGAAGGCGGACGAGCGCAACCACAATCAATATGAGAACGATGACCACTACTATTCTTTGGATGATTTTTTTCATCGCACAATCTCCTTCTCCGTAACTCTGCTGATTTGCGCTTCGCTTAGAATGGCAAGCGCCTTTGCATTGATTTGTGCGCTATCCGCAGCGACTTCCCTGGTACGCGCTCGGAGCAAGTCCTCGATATCTCCCGCTCCGGTATCATATCGCAACTGCTCGATGCGGGTGACCTCGTGCGCGGCGGCGAATTGTGAGTTCGAAGCCTTGATTTGCTCCAGAGCCACCTGCCATGAGGTGATTGCGTTTTGCAAATCCACGTCCGCCTGCAGCTTGACCGATTCCAATCTCTCCTGGGCGGCTTTCTCCTGCTCTTTGCTTTTGGATAGTTCCGCTCTGCGCAACCCTCCGTCTATTAATGGGAAATTAATCGCCATTCCGACGTACCATGTCTCCTTTGTACGATCCATGATGCTCGCATCGATGTGCTGAAAATAGCTAGCCTGAAGCGCAACCGAGGGGTCAATCTCCGCTTGTGCGAGGGATATGCGTTCCTTGGCCTGGCTTACCTGCGAACTTGCTATTTTGATCGAACTTCTTTGACGGGCCAGTGCTAGCAGTTCGGAATCGTCTGACGGGAGTTCGGGCAGGGAACTCGGGAGTGGTTCGAGAGAGGGATAGGTCTTCACTGAGCGTCCCATCAACGCAAACATCGCGTCAATGAGTTTTTTTTGCTGCGCACGAACGTTCACAAGATTCGACTGCGCTTCACTGATGCGGTCATCCACTTTCAACAGATCCACCTCGGGTCGATTCCCAACCTTAACCCCAAGCGCAATGTCCTTGCGCGTAGCACTCAACTCCTCAATCTCTTGCTGCATCGCATCCGCATCACCGGATAATGCCTGACACTGAACATAAAGCGCGGTGACATTGTAAATCACATCAGTGGAAGTTCCCGTAAGCAGATCCCGAGCTTGTACCACGCCGAGGCGAGCGATTTTGATGCGGGTTTGCAGTTTTCCTCCGACATACAGGGGGTAGGTGTATGTGACCCCGACATGCAACTGATCCTGAGCGAAGGGCATTGTGCTCATAGCGGCGGGAGTGATGGGACCGCTTAGCGGACGAAGGAGTTGTGGATCGTTCAAGTGTTGATAGGTCATCGCCGCGTCCATTTCGCCATAAAGGGTTCCTTTGGATGCCGTGACCTCTTCCAACGAGGCTTGGATATCCCTCTTGCCTGCCAAGATGCCAGGATTGGCTTGAAGCGCATCGGAGATGGCTTGCCGGAGTGTGAGCACCGAAGAGTTCGATGCTGCGGTATTTATAGCGGTCGAAATTTGGAGCGTTTGGATTACCGTTCCCGTCGCTGTCGAGGAGATTGGCGCGACCCATACGTCCACGATCAGGCATCCAATTGCGAACCATCGCCATCCCCTCGGAAAACTCGTTGGTCGTCTTTCGCTTTTCATGTGCATAATCGCCTACCTTTGTTCCAATCGTATATTTTGTTAACAGGTCAAATAGATGTTCGCGAGTTATCTCGTTTAAGGATGAATTCCGCTCTGAAAATGATAGCGGAACTATGATCCGCTTCGAACTCGCCGTAACTAGGAACATTTGCGGCTTTGGTTGGCAAATCACTCGGACTTTGGGCATGAAATGCAGACCGGGACGCCATTTTTGAAGCGGACATATCGATCATAAACATATTCATGACATACGCCGCACAATGTTTAATTAAAGGAACCTTTGACGGGGCTAAACTTAAAATTCGGTTTCAACTCCACCTTGAAGAGAACCTCGTCAGGCTGTTCCATAGCCCATTGTATGATTTCATCGGTCATGGCATAAGGAATTTGGGAGGGTTCGATCCCGCGTCTTCCTTAAGCACAGAATTCAAAACCATCCATGGCATCGATGAATACATGACGGAGTGAGTATCGTACCGCCGCTTTTTCAGGATGGTAACAAACGCACACCAATTTGCCAAAGTATTTCTTTGCCATCGGAACCTTTCCTGAAGTGACGCTTGTGGCGATCTGAATTTCATCCATCATGCATGTTTGCGGATGTCCGTCACCCAACTCAGGAAGCCGCAAAAATCATGATCTTTTACTCTTTCGGCGCCAAGTTTCAACATCGCAAGTCGCCCCATCCAATACCCAATTGGCATGATTGGGCGCCGATGTTCATGGAACTCATACGCCAGTCAGTCAGTGTAAACTCTGTTTTCATATCATTCATCCTTCTTAACGCAACAGTGTTCTAATTTTACCATGTTGCCAAATAGTTGTCAAGGGGGTTAGATGTAAATAACATGTAGTATTTAATGAGGAACCTGAGTTTTTTTCGCATGGACAACGGGTTATGATAAGTCTATGACTGCCGGTTCACCGTTGATTTCCAAGTATCAGGCATGGGTATGTGTGAATAAAAGACTCGGTGAAAACCAAAAAACGGCAATTGTGCCAGTGCGAATGGCATGGCGACTGCATAATATGAAATATGAACAAATAAGAAAACACCCTTGAGAAACAACCGCCTCGAGGCGTCCATGGAAAGGATTGGCGTAATGAATACCTTCGGATCGCGATACATGACTTTTGTATTCACCGCGACCTTGTTGATAGCGGGGTTGATTGCCATTCAAAAACCGCTCTGCGCGGCAACCCTGGGAACATTCACCGGAACCGACTCCGTCAATGGCTTGGCCGCCAGTGCAACATTCACTCTCTCCGGAAACGAGTTGATAGTTCAGTTGCTCAACACTTCCACTTCAATGGTTACCCAAAATCCCCAAGTGCTTTCGGGATTGTTCTTTAATGTGTCCGGTAATCCCGTTTTATCATTTCCGACTGTCCAATTGGATGGTGCTTCCGCTTATGTAAATACCTCCCCGAATTCACCGTCGGGTGTTTTAGGCGATCATTGGGGATATCGTCAAGGATCCCTTGGGATTAACAATCAAACTTATGAATACGGTTTCGGAGCGGCTGGATTTAGCGGAGTGTTTGGCTCCGGTAACACCATTTCAGGTAATAATCAATCCATGCAAGGGGTGGATTATGGATTGGTTGGTCCCGGCGGGGTCGGCACGAATGACGGGTTAGCGAATAATGGGCCTCAAATTCAAAACGGAGTGGATTTCACCCTGACGGGTCTTGATTCGCAAAATCCACCCGTGATTTCCAACGTGTTGTTCCAATACGGCTCCGCATCAAGCGGGGAGTTCAGCTTGACGGGAACGCCTCAAACTTCGGACGTTCCCGAGCCGGGGGTGGCTGCAACGCTTCTGGCTTTTTGCATGGCTTTGGGTTATTTCGGACTGCGATATCTTCGCCGTCCGGTCGTTTGCACGAATTGAAATCGCCCCTTCAGGAAGTCGCCGACGTAATCATCGTCGGCGACTTTTTGTATGCCGGGCATGTTCATGCTCTCGGAGGTGCAAGTCCTCTACGGTGCAGGAAACCGTAACCGTTAAGCG
>DAIDHP010000076.1 GCA_027459625.1 Chthonomonadales bacterium | reverse complement strand
CCCGAGAACGAGCAAGCGAAGGCTAATGAAAAAAAATCCTAGGAAAGGAGCGACTTTAATGGAGGAGATAGAGAAAAAGAACGAGGCGGGGAGCGAAACATCCAAGAAGGAGACGAAATCCCGGCGCGAATTTCTGCGCTCGGCGGCGATCCAGGGAGCGGTGGCGGCTCTGTTTGGAGCGGTGACGTTCAATTCGGTAATGGCGAGGGCGATGGAGAGGGTGAACGAGGTGCAGGCGATGCGTCGTATTGGAGGAGGTGCAGGCGATGCGTCGTATTGGAGGAGGCGCAGCCGATGATCTGCATGCTGTTAATATATCCCCACTGGATTATAAATGTGGTGGAGGAACCCTTGAAGTGGATTGTTATGGCCAATACGATTGTACCGATGTATTCGGCTGCACCATCCGCGTATTCGATTGTGTTGATGGTTTCGAATGTATGAATACATTTAATTGCAGAGGGAATGGTGATTACAAATGCGATTTTGAGGCTTCGTGTGCCGCATGTGCAACATACAATATTAACTATTGTTAAGTAACCTTGAAGATTACAAAGTATATTCAATTCCATTCGCGCTTCAGCGGGGTGAAACATAGCGGATCATTTTCAATGAGGGTAAATATGATGTTGGGAAAGATAAAGGCGTTTACACTTGTCGAGTTGCTGGTTGTCTTGGCGATAATAGTACTCCTTACAGGAATATTTATGGCTGTTTTTTCGCGAGCGGAGGCAAAGGCGCGGCAAGTTGTCTGTATGTCTAACCTTCGTCAACTGGCCATGGCGGACCTAATGTACGCCCAGGATTACTATGGCTATTTTCCTCCTTACGAAAATATCAGCCAAGGAGCGAATTGTGATAATACCACCGACGGATCTTATTTCCCATCTCGTTGTGCACCATTGTCACTACATCAAGCACTAATGCCCTATGTGGATAATGACCGTATATGGTTTTGCCCGAATGATCCTTTTACGCATCAAAATGTTTATAAGGGAGACGTAAATCATCAATACAGCAGTTACTGGTTCGTTGGCAGTTTTGTTAGTTACCGACAGAATATATCGACTGAAGGGAGTGTGGCAATACATACAGGGGAGAAAAATCCTATACTTATATTCCCTCCCAGTCAGGCTTGGTTAATTACAGATTCCGGTTCTCGCATGGATCAGGCGGAAGGCAATATACATTTTGGCGGAATTAATGTCGCCTTTGTTGATAGCCACACAAAGTGGATATCATCAAAACAATAATGAAATCGAAAGATAACTGAGAGCGGATTATTTATTCGTAATGTGAGTTATGACAATAAATAAAATTTTGTAAAATAGGATTAAATGATGGCTTGTCATATTTCATTAAAGGGAGCAAATAATGAGGGCAGTATTAGGCGATCTATTGCAGGGAAAATAGCACAATTATCATCACCTCCAGTAACTAAAGTGGAGTTGTTTTTAACGGAACGCTGTACGCTCCATTGTGACTACTGTTTCGTAGCGAACAAAAATGCCACCAAGCGTATGTCCTTGGAAATCGCTCAAACATCCATAGATTATTTAATGGAGCACTCACTTGGTAAACAGGAGCTAAGTATAACGTTTTTGGAGGCGAGCCTTTATTGGAATTCACCTTAATGCGCCAAATAGCCGCTTACGCGGGGGAAAGGGCGGAAAGATATGGGAAACTGATCCATTTCGCTGCCACCACAAATAATACCCGCATGACCCAAGAGATTGCGTGTTTTGGGCGGGAACACGATTTTAATTATCTCTTAAGCGTTGATGGGGATCAAGAATCGCATGATCGGCATCGGGTCACCACAAAAGGCGTCGGATCATGGAAAACCGTCATGGGCCAAATTTGACATTCTCAAATCCATCCAAGGGTGGGTCGGCGCTCGCCTCACGGTAAATCCGGATACGGTGGATAGGCTATCATCCGGTGTGCGGCTACTCCATGAACGCGGAATAAATCAATTTCTTATTGGATTAAATATGGATGTGGAATGGAGTGAGGAAAAATCGAATATTTGGGTTGAAGTGATGGAAAAGGTAAGACATTACTATGTTGATCAAAAAATAAACGGCTCTCCGATTCGTATCAATGAGTTTGATGAGACATTAACGGATATACGAAATAACTCAGCCGGAAAATGGGGTTGCGACGCCGGACGGACACGCTTGGCTGTCTCATGTTCAGGAGATTTATATCCCTGCTCCCGATTCGTGAGCCCTTTTCCCGGCGTGGAAGATAGATACCGTCTGGGAAACGTTTTCGAAGGCATTACCAATTTAGCCGCTCATGCGGAATTGTTGGATGCCACGGATCAAAATCGCCCGATTTGTCGCTCATGCGAATACAAGGATTATTGTACTGGACCATGCGCCGCAAGTAGCTTCCATATAACGGGGGATATTCATACGCCCCAACCGATCAATTGCGTGTTTACATGGTTGAGGGTTACGCACTTGGAAAAATCATTGCAGGATTAATTAACGTCAAGATTTGATTGTATCAAAATAAATAATATATATCGGAACAAACACATGGGAGTTATTTGCGCTGGTTTGAGGAGGATAAGTCTCCCCGGGGAGGCGCTTCGCGGCTGGTATGAATCGGAAGCCATGCGCCTAAGTGATTTGGCGAGGGACACGCATGTATTCTCCTCCAAGATCGCTCTACTCCGGAACGAGCTTCGATTTCATCTCTATGATTCGCGATCCTGCAAGCATTTCCTCGCGGAGAGAATTTTAGGCGATCTTGTTAGCCTTTTAATTTCTCCTCGCGAGGATATCTCAAGGCAGATACACGATCTCTCTTCCAAATATACGCTGAAGGAAATATCCGCGGGTTTAGTCGCATACGAGGAATTGATGCGTCACCTTTCTCGGATTTCGAAGCCGCCGCCGCCAAGGCGAAAGATCACGGGCTGGCGCGAAGTTCATCTTTTAACTTACGGCACGCTCTCTTGCAATTTGGCGTGTCGATATTGCAATTCCAATCACGTTCGGTCTCTGGCTTCAGCGGGCAATATTCCGAAAATTATGCCTCTTGAGACCGCCATGTGCGTTATTGATTTTGGCGTTGAGAACCTGGCGGACAGGACGGGACGGGTTTTTGTTTACTTCTCGTTAGGCGGCGAGCCCCTTCTGTCATTCAAGCGTTACCTCCTGTTGTGGGATTATTGTAACGATGTATCCCAAAAAACGGGAGTTTCCGTCATCCTGAATATCAATACGAACGGCACCGTGTTTACGGAGGAGTTTATCAGGCACTGCGAGGAAAACAATGTATGGATGGCGATTTCAATTGACGGACCGAAGGATATCCATGATTCAATGCGTCCTTTTCGATCCGGCAAGGGCAGCTATGATACGATTGTGAATAATCTGTCTCGAATACTTGAAAGCAAATGCGTCGGACTAAACAGCACAACGGCCGCTGCGGTGTTAACGGGGATAAATCCTTACCCAAAACAAGTCGCTCGGCATTTGATTGATCTCGGCTTTCGCCGCATTGCGATCAAACCGGTTCGGGATAATACGAGCAAGGAATGGTCGTTGAACGCTCAAACGGTGGAGGGTTTCAAGGAAGGATATACCGAGTATGCGGAGTGGATGCTGGATTGTTTGATCAAAGAGGATGATAGCATTTATTCGGTACTGATTGGTCACGACTTCTTTGCGAGGTATCTCGTTCGTCTTATTCAAGAAACAAAACAGGCGTACCGTTGCGAAGCGGGAAGCGGCATTTTCGGAATCGGGATTGACGGCGGACTTTATCCTTGAGACAGCTTCATAGGCATGGAGGAGTTTCGACTGAGCGACGTTTTCACCGGAGTGGACTCGGCGAAACAGGAGGAGTTTCTGCGGGACACGATGGTGGACGAAAAGCCCGTATGCAGGGACTGCTGGGCGCGATATTTCTGCGGGGGCGGTTGCTATTACGCGGCGGCTCTGGCGAACTGCGATCATCGCATTCCTCACTCCGCCAAGTGCGAACTGACGCGCCGCCTGATAGAGCTGGCCATATGGATCCTGACGGAGTTGAGGGGGTGGAATCCTCATGCGCTTAAGCGGCTAGTCGAATCGGTGTTCCGGAGCGAAAGCCCGGTCGTTTTTCCGATCCCGCGCGAGAATGATTCCATCCCCGCATATGCGCATTGCGAAAATCGTTAAAAGCGAATCTTGCGATAACCTCGTTTTGCAATTTAATTCTTTTCAATATTATATTTGCAATCGGCTATTCAATCGCTATTTCCCGCTACTGAAATGAATTACGCTGAACTTTGTTATTATCCATATTGACAATACCGATTGATCGTCGTATAATTTGCTCAATCGCCGGCTAATTTTAATCGAATGCTGGATGTTCATCAGCAATAGGCGATATCATCCGGGGCGGGAACACCCCGGCGCCCGTGTCCGTTTTCGCCCGCCATAACCACGCCATAGCCGGAGGAGGAGAGGACATGCGATGAAAGACGATTATCCCTAGCGACCTCTGCAAGCGGTGCCTTGAGAACGCCATAAAACCCTACGTCAAATTCTCCAAGCTTACGCCGGAGGATAAAGAGGATTGCATTCAAAAATTCGTCTCCGATAAGATTCGAGGGAACGGTTGCGTTTTGGGTCCTTACGAGAGGAATTGTCCGCATCAGTGCAAGATTTGGAAATGCGCCCTTCGCAGCTTTCTGAATTTCACGAAAGAGCGATACGGAATCCTGAGCCATGAAACAACATTTACGGACATGGCGGGTACTGACGGTGAGAACAATGATTGGGAACCGGCGGACCCCGCTCTGACGCCTCAAAAGATCCTTGAACTGACGGAGTTCTGGATTGATTTATTTGACGCGACGGAGGAGTTGAATCCTCGGGATCGCGAGTTATTCCTGCTTCGATTGGTTGAGGAGAAATCCGTTCACGAGATCGCAGCGTTCATGAACCTTTCCGATAAAACCGCGAGCAAAGCCGTCCGGCGCATGGAGGAGCGGTTGCGAGAGATATGCGTTAAGCGAGGATTGCCCGAAACATACCCCGAAATAGTCGGTAGCCCCCCCCCCCCCGCGATGCAAACGATCTCTTCCGCCAAACTCCAATGATGATCCTGATGGCTGAGATGTTTACGCCTAAAAATATTTTAAAATTTTTTCTTCGGACCTGTCGGATTTTGCCGAGTCGAGTTGTTATATATAGTGGGAGATAAAAAAGCGAGGCGTCCGCAAGGGTGCGCCGAGAGAGGGAGGAAGCGTGAGAGGAACGAAGATAAAAGAGGAGCAAGTCGAACAGGTTATTGAGAGCAATGGCGCAGGCTCCGATGAATCCGGCATGGACGAAGCCGACGCCTTCATCGTTGAGAGGATCGCGGAGGCGGTGGTGCGGAAGATAGACGAGAGGGACAAGATAAACCTTCTTGCGGAGGCGGTTATCGCCAGGCTTCAGGAGCTCGGGCGGGCGCCCGTCCCCGAGAAGGAACAAACCAAGGCTATGGAAGAAAAATCCTAGGAAAGGAGCGACTTTGATGGAGGAGAAAGAGAAAAAGAACGAGGCGGGGAGCGAAACCCCCAAGGAGGAGACAAAATCCCGGCGCGAGTTTTTGAAATCAGCCGCAATCCAGGGTGCGGTGGCGGCTCTGTTTGGAGCGGTGACGTTCGATTCGGTCATGGCGAGGGCAATGGGAAGAGTGAGTGAGAACCAATCCATACGCAAGATAGGATCTGGCGCAGCGGATTATCTGCATTCACAGGGTGTTCTTAAGCCAATGGACTATTATTGTGGAAGCAGTAAAGATTTTGTTTGTACAACTGGCTCAGGGCCCGAATGTGCAACGGGCTTCAGCTGTGATGGATATAACTGCGCAGGTGGTAATGAAACATTCATATGTGATTATGGAGCGGCCGGTTTCACGTGTGATGTTTTTACATGCAACCCTCAATACACTTGCGCAAATCAACCTCATTGTCCGTATCGCTTCGTATGTTAAATTTGATATAAGTTTATAAGTGAATAAAGTGCGGGGGATGCAATGGTTTATCGGCATATAAAGAAAAAAAACAAGAAACAAAATAATAATTTCAACTCGGAGCAAAATCAATCAACATTTGGATTTACTCTAATTGAGATGGTTGTCGTTATAGCCATAATCACCTTGCTCGCCGGGTTAATTTTTTCTGTAATTGCACGCTCAAAAGCGAAGGCGCTTCAGACAACATGTGCGTCGAATATGCGTCAACTGGGCATGGCTATCCTCATGTATGCTCAAGACTATTCTAATGTTCTCCCTGCTTATGAGAATGCATATCCTGGTAATTCTTGCTCTATCGATCTTCCGATATCAGGAAATAACCTATATAATACTCGAGTATCAAGCGACACGGTTTGCTCCCCCTCAAATTTACATTACGCTCTGATGTCATATATTCAGGATTCACAAGTCTGGTTCTGTCCCCACGATCCATTCGCAGGACATCGTACCACACAATGGCTCATTGATCACCAGTATAGCAGTTATTATTTTTGTTTCACCGGTCAAATAGGAAGTCTTTTCACTATAATGAAGGATGATGGCTCGCAATGGCAAATATCCACCGGTAAAATATTTCAACCGTTTCATTCAATATCTAAAATACCGCTTATTGAAGATCCAAATCAATATTATATTCCTTCATGTTCATTTCCACGTGACAAGCTTCTTTATCCTCCACAGGCGGGGGGTGATCATTTCAAGGGAGTAAATTTCTGTTATTTAGACGATCATGTGAAGTGGATTGCTCCAGGTTGCCCTTGAATGAATTGTTATAAAGTCAATTTGAGTTTAATCATATTAATAGACATCAATTTCCGTATCACATTAAAATTGGAGGCATGTAAGAATGATAATAAACAATCTTGCCTCGTCATCGAAATATCAACTTCCAAATTATCTATTCAATATTAATTTTGATAAATTAATCGATGGTGGGATTGAAAAGAAAATTGTCGAAAGAATTGCATGTCGGAAATTCGGAGCGCCAATTACAAGAATGGAATTATTTTTAACCGAGAATTGCACTTTTCATTGTGATTATTGTTTTGCGGCAACAAAAAATGCTTATAAGCGTATGTCCTTAAATACCGCTAAAAAGGCGATAGATTTTTTGTTATACGAATCCCGGGATTCCGAGAATGTGGAAGTGATTTTCTTTGGCGGTGAACCGCTTATGGAATTCAAAATGATGGAGCGCATCGCCGATTACGCTGAAAACATCGCATCGGGTCGCGGAAAGAGTGTTACATATGCTTTAACAACAAACGGAAGCATTATGTCGGAGGAGATAATATCCTTCGCAAGAAAACGCAATTTCAATTATCTTCTTAGCATCGACGGCGATGCCAATACGCATGACAGACACAGACGCAAACAAGATGGAACGGAAACTTGGAATCTTGTTACCGGCGAACACCTTCGTTTGTTGAAGGAACAGCAAGGTTGGGTGGGAACTCGAATGACGGTTATGCCGGATACGGCGGAGAATCTTTCACATAATGTAAAAACACTTTTTTCCATGGGTATCAATCAGTTTTTAATTGGACAAAATATGGATGTCGAATGGACTCCTTTTCAAATTGATGTGTTTATTGCGGAAATGCGCAAAGTGTTGGATTTCTATCTTGATGAATCCGCAAAAGGATCCCCAATACGAATCACGGATTTTGAAGAAACGATTCAACAAAAGAGGGAAAAGTTATCTCGGATCTGGGGTTGCGATGCGGGAAGGTCACACGTAGCGATATCCACGTCAGGAGATATATATCCATGTTCCCGTTTTGTCAACCCCTATTCGGACATGGTTGGCAAATATCGTTTGGGAACAATTGATTCAGGAATTGTAAATTTATCCTCTCGCATGGATTTTATGAGTAACGACATGGAGAAGCGATTAAAATGCGCGGAATGTGATCAGCGTGAATTATGCGCTGGCGGTTGCCCGGGAGTCAATTTGCATTTAATGGGAAATATATTCGATCCGGCTCCCATTAGTTGTGCAATATCTCGTATGTGGAACAACTTGATCGGTCTGGCTGAGAAAAAACGCGAAGGAATAAATCCTTTCAACGATAATGTTCTTGTTTAGCGTCATATTTTAAAATATACACATACATTACAAAAATAATGGGAAATATATCCACAAGATTAAATGAAAAAGCCAATCCTAATGAAATGTTATTCAATTGGTATAAATTGGCGAAGACATCTCACAATAAAATCGATAGGAACGTACATGGATTAACGTTTTCAAATTCTACTAAAGCAAGACTATCCAATTGCTTGCATTTTTTCGACGCTGAATCATCTATACATTTCACGGTAAATCCATTGCTTGGAAAGCTGATTCTCTTGTCGCTATTGCCCGAGGAGGAGGCCGGGGCTTTCATCTCGGATATCGCCGCCACCGCCACTCTACAGGAGTTGTTCGACGCCATCGAGAACCATTCCAAGCTCACGCGCTACCTGCGCCAACTGGCAACCCCGCTTCCCGCCGGGGATGAATCGGATGTTCAAAAATACGAGCTTATGATGTACGGCAATCTCGAGTGCAATCTAAAGTGTCCGTAC
>DAIDHP010000075.1 GCA_027459625.1 Chthonomonadales bacterium | reverse complement strand
GAGGGGGGGGGGGGTGGGGTGTTTGGCGATTGCTCACATCCGCTCGCTATCGCTCACGAAAGACGTTAACCCGCTCGCTATCGCTCACGAAAGACGTTAACCCGCTCGCTATCGGTCACGAAAGACGTTAACCCGCTCGCTATCGCTCACGAAAGACGTTAACCCGTTCGTTATCGCTCACGAAAGACGTTAACCCGTTCGCTATCGGTCGCGAAAGACGTTAACCCGCTCGCTATCGGTCGCGAAAAGACGTTAACCCGCTCGCTATCGCTCGCGGCTCGGATTGGCATTTGGATTGGATTATTTCACCTTCGTGAATTTTAACAATATCGCACCGTGTCCCGGGACATTGGCTTCGTATTTTCCGGTGAAAACCCCCACGTTTTTCCTCAACCAAAGGTTCCTCACCTCATATTTGCCTGAAATACCAAGGGCTTGCCAGTCAGCGGTTACCTGAGCCGAGAAGAAATTGCGGTTGAACAGAGCGACCGCCAGAGAGCCATCCGCTAATCGTTTGGACCAAACCTCCGTGCCATTTTCTTCGGCGACAGGTTTAGCGCCCTCCCCCAGCGAATCCTGATCGATGGCGAGAACCTCGGGATTGGTCAACAGCGCCAAAGTCCACGGGTCGTTGTCCGGCAAGTTTGCACCCAGCATAAGCGGAGAGGGGAGGATGCACCAGAGCGTGAGCAGGGTCTCCTGTTCGTTTTTGGTGAAGTTGGTCCTGCGGTCCGGGCCCACGCTCCTGCCGGATACGGAGAGGTGACCGAGAGGCAGCATGTCGGCGTCGGGCCAGTGTCCGGGTCCCGGATAGCCCAGCCATCGCCTTGCCAAAGTGAATTCATAATCCAGCGAATTCCAGTTATCCCAGAAGTCTCCTGAGACCCTCCATAGATTGGCATGGGAGGATACGTCTTTTCCGTCCTCTATCGGAGTTTCACCTGGGGAGAGGCTGTAAACGATGGAGCGACCGCATTTCAGGATGGCGTTATGCACCGCGTGAATCTCATCCTCGTGATAGGGGGAGGAGGTGTCGTCCATCTTTACATAGTCCACGCCCCAGGAAGCGTAGAGGCGGAAGAGCGAATCATAATACGCTTGCCCGGCGGGTGTGTCCCCCTTCACGCCGTACATATCCGGACACCATCCGCAGGAATCGGATGTATTGGCGGCATCCACCGCGTGATAGGGAGATCCCTCGATTGGGAGGTTCTTTTGAACCGCAAGACGAGGGATTCCTCGCATGATATGAATGCCGAACTTCAGCCCCAATGCGTGAATTTCATCAGCGAGCGGTTTGAACCCCTCCCCGTTTTTTGCGGAAGGAAAGCGGTTTGGGGCGGGCAAAAGACGACCGTATTGGTCCATGGACAGATCGGCTCCCGCACGACCATTCGGATTGTTCGGAGCCAAGGAAGCGCCTGGATCGTACCAGCGGTAGTCCACCACGATTGTGTCCCAACCGTAAGGTTGCAGATATTTATGAACGTATCGAGCGTTCGCCATGACCTCCGCTTCCGTTACATCATCCCCGAACGCGTCATAGCTGTTCCAACCCATTGGCGGCGTCAAAGCGATGGTTTCGCTCGCGATGATATGCACAATATGCTCCACCTTGCCCGCATGGTTTCGCGCGATAATACGCACGACGTGATCGCCTGGCTTGGTGAGAGTTCCGGTGATGGTTCCCGTGGAGGGGTTGATGCGCAATTCGGACGGCAGCCCCTCGGCGCTGAAAGAGAGAGGTCGCCCACCAGATACGGGAACGGTCCAGATCAATGGGGTTCCCGTGTGAACACCCACCCTGTAAGGTGCGTTTATGACGGGTCTCGCGGGTGCGGACTTCGTCGAAATCGGCAGAGTCTTTTCCTCGGATTGCACGGAGACTGTCTTGGGCATCGCTCCCGTCACGACGAACTGAGCGTCAGCCCAATCGGCGTGGTCGAAATCGTATGGCTTGCCGGCGGTTGTGACCACGAGCAGGATCGTTTTCAACTTTGATACGTCCAATTGCACACTTCTCGGGGGATCCCCACGGTGCATCACTCCGCTTCGCCAGAGGATGCGATTTTTCGGCCCCAGCACTTCAAACTCCACATTACCCGCTCCCACCGGAACCTCGTCATCCACCCCAACCGTCGCACTGAAGCTTTTGGAGCCGCCATTTAGCTCCACCGCGAGCATTCCGGGAGAGTGCGTGCCGAACCCGTGAGCGTAAACGTGACCATCCAAGGTTATGGGATTTCCTCCGACCGATTTGTCTCTCGATGGGCTTCCCCATCCCTGGATCGCCTTTGAAACATCCAGCGAGGAGAGTTGGACAATGGCGTTGCGTGAAGGAGTTTGCACCTTATTGTTGGAGATAACGCCAAGAGCGATAGGAATCAAGAAAGGCAGCATATTACGACTTCCTCTTTTTTGGTGATGGATACGGAGTGATTAGACGTATCACCAACATTATGGCACTGGGAGCGGGTGGAATTCGACATTTCGCCTGCAAAAATCGATACGGAGGCTTGAAATGAAAAAAGCGCACTCGATTGGAGTGCGCTGTAAAATATCGTCGTTCTACGGGCCGGGCTTGCTAAGGTACCAATCCCTGGCTTGAGAGTGCTTCACCCATTTAACATGTCCATCGTACCAGAGAATGTTATATCCTCCTGAATGGTTTTTAGCGATACGACCCGGGTTATCCGTGTTGCCGTTCCATTGTAAGCCATAATAATTGCCGACAACGTCCGTATCCCATACCCCCCAAACATTCAGCTCCCATCGCCCTTCGTACACTTGGATGGTGTTAGCGGGCTCTTGAACCGCCGCCAACGGCGCCCCTATGGCGTCGTTCCACGCTTGAACCGTCCCTATGGGTGTGTTGTTCGCGGCGAGCCCGTTATAAGCGTAACTGCTTCCGGATTGTACGTCAGGATTGGCGGGGTGTCCCTGCGGCCAGTCCCAATAGTACCAGCGGACCATCTGCGACTGATCGGTGCCGGAACTAGGGCATTTGAAAATTTGGGCGTTCTTCACATAAGGGTAGATGAGTTCGGCGAACCCAACTCTGCTCCCATACACGCAAGGCTTCCATGCTCCGCAATAGGTTTCATCATAATCCTGAGCGTATTGCTGCAACGCAAGACCGATCTGTTTTTCATTGCTGGTGCAACTGATTTGTCGCGCCTTTTCGCGGGCCTGAGCGAATACAGGAAACAAAATAGCAGCCAATATAGCAATAATTGCTATAACTACAAGCAATTCAATGAGTGTGAAGCCTCTCTCTGAAGGCTTTTGGGTGGAATCAAAATATCCCATCAATAACTCCTTTCGATTTTCAAAGAACAATATTGTTGACATTCATATGAATGTATAACATATTATAACAGAATGATAGCCAGTAATCAAATGTTTGCTGTTACCTATTATCCAATCCGAACCACCCGGTTTTCGCATCCATGCTGCTGGAAAACGGTATCATTCGATCCGACACGAAAGATAGAGGTGAAAAAATGGAGCCGCTTTATTTGTTAACTTATGACCATGGTGGCGTAATTCTGTGGGGAGTGGAGCATTTCGCGGAACGTCTCCGGAACGCCATCGAATGGCTGGAAAAATATCCTCATTTCAAAATCGGTTTGGAAAACGAGGCGTTTGCCTATGACGCCTTGGCGGAGAACGATCGCTCCCTCCTAGATGAGATAAGGGAGTATCGGCGGAAATACGCAGGTCGATTTGAGATCGGCTCCTGTACCTACGGTCAACCGCTCTCCGCCTTTATCAACGAGGAATCGAACATCCGCCAAATCGCTTACGCCGTTCAAACGAATCTGAAACATTTCGGTTACACGCCGTCCATCTACTTGATGAGCGAACACGCCATGCACAGCCAAATCCCTCAGATTATCAAGGGATTTGGATTTCGCGGGGCGATCTTGAGAACCCATTTCATGATGTACGGATACAATCCCACATTCGACACTCCATACGGATGGTGGATCGGGGCGGATGGATCCCGAATTCCCGCCGTCCCCACATACCCCGGAGAAGGGGCGCAATTCGGCGTCACGACCGTGGATAACTGGTTCCTGACTCGTTATCCCGGTCCGGAAGGGAGGGAATCCCCGAAGGAGTTCCGTGCAAAGTTCGCGCATATCCAACCGCTTCTTGCCTCAAGGGCGGACGATTCCAGCCTGCGGAGGGAGGAGTTGGTGGCGCAATTGGAGGGGGATCCGGAATATCGGTGGATACTGCTGGATGAGATACCTGCAATTATGCCGGAACCGGAAACGGAGATGCGAACCGGCCCGAACGATTTCACAGTCAGAATGCCGTGGGGATATTGCGGGAACGAAATATGGATCACCAATCGCAAGGCGGAGACGCAGGCGCTGATTGCGGAGCGTCTGGCGGCGTTGGAAACGATGATGGTTGGTTCCAATTGTGAAAAAGAGTTGGAGATGGCGTGGAAGCACCTGCTTGTGGCGCAGCATCACGACGTGCAGATATGCGGGTTGTTGCCGGAAGCAAGGAAACACTTGTCGATATCCCTGGAGGCGTCCGGGAAGGCGCTGAACATGGCGATTGAAACCATCGCATCGCGAATGAAAGGGGATGGCTTAGGGCAAATCACAGTTTTCAATCCACTCTCCTGGCGTCGGAAGCGATGGATTGAGGTGGAGATATGCCTTAAGGAAGGGGAGGCTAAAGCGGTTGAGGTCACATGCGGAGGCGATAAGGTTCCGTCTCGAACGATCGGTGCGGAAAGGCGTTCGGACGGATCAATATCCCGATGCAAACTGGCGGTCCTATGCGATACGCCCTCATTGGGAGTGTTGGCGTATTCCATCCGATCTAGCGGGACCGAAAAAAACGAATGCGAAACCGGGCTGGAGATAGACGAAGCTAATTTACGCATCGTCACCCCCTATTATGACATGTGCCTGAACCCGAATGGCGGTATCGATTCTCTGACATCCCGGCGAAGCAATAAGCCTCTTCTCGCCTCTCATGAGCGAATGGGCGTGTTCGAAGGAGTCATTGAAGGCAAGGCGTGTGCTTCCTGCGGGCGATGGACGCTCCAAAAGTTGGCGAATGACGCCCCATACATTACGGCTCGGGAGATGGGGGAAATAGGCGGCATATCTTACACCTTTGAAATGACTCTGCATGCGAATGATCCTCGCGTGGATTGCCATGCGGAATTCGAGATGAATAACGAAAAAGTGGGTAGGTTGAGCGACAACCATAGGGATGGCGTTTCCGGGTTTTTGCACGAGGAGAAACTACGTTTCAAGCTGCATCCGCTTACGGGCGAGGGCACTCGAGGCGTGCGCGACCTTCCTTTTGTCATTGCCGAGACGAATGAGACATACGTGGAGGGCGTTTACTGGGCGGCTACGGCGGGGAGTTCAGGTGGATTGGCGTATTTCAACCGAGGGACAATGGGAGCCGTTCGCGAGGAGGATGGCGGGTTCTCCCTGCCGCTGATTTTCGCGATGTATTACGTTTGGGGGACTCGGATGCTAACTGGCAATTTTGGTTTCGATTTCGCCTATCTGCCGTTTGAAGGGGATTGGCGGGATGCCGATTTGCACGCCGGGGCGTTGGAGTACAACTATCCCTTGATACCTCATGTCGGCGAGACTGGGGATGGTTCGATTGGGGAGTGTTTCCAACCGATCATGTTGGAAACCAAGCGAATTACACTGTCCGCGCTTTACACGGAGAACGGAAAGGTTCACGCTCGATTTTACGAGTGCGGCGGGGAGAGGGGAGAGCTGAAAATACACTTGGCGAACAGTTCGAGTTCGCTGATGGAAACAAACATGCGCGGGGAGAGTTTAAAATCCGTCTCCTCCCCTCTTCCGTTCGAGCCCTTGCAAATTCGCACATTTAGAATTGAGGGAAATGAACCTGCGTAACTGCAGGAGATCCCATTGGGGGATGAAATGCGGTATGTTTTCCTTTATAAATAGTCTTCCAGCAACGTCTCCCTTAGATCCGCCCATTTCAGATTGGCGTCCGTCATATCCGCGTTGGTGAGATCGGCGCGGATGAGGTTGGCGTGGGTGAGGTCGGCTCCGTTTAAAATAGCCCCCGTAAGGTTCGCCTCGGTAAGTTTTGCGTCCGAGAGATTGGCGCCGGTGAGATTCGCCCCCGATAGGTCCGCCTCGTTCAAGTAAGCACCCACGAGATTGGCTCCGGAAAGGTTCGCTCCTCTTAAATCCGCTCCCGAAAAATAGGCGCCGGAGAGAGTGGCTTCGGATAGTTCCGCCCCGGAGAGGTTGGCGTAGGAGAGATTGGCGCCCGTGAGGTTCGCCATGAAAAGGTTCGCCTCCGATAGTTTCGCCATCAGGAGTTTGGAGTTCTGTAGATCCGCCCACATGAGTTTCGCCCAATTCAGATGAGCCCGGGATAGGTCCGCCTCCGATATGTCCGCACCGGATAAAAACGCCCCATTTAGACATGATTCACAGAGTATCGTTTTGCACAGCTTCGCACCGGATAGATCCTTAAAGGATAAATCCGCACCTGTAAGATTCTTCTCGGAAAGGTCTCCTCCCGGTAACGCCAACTCACTCAATTCCACCTCTGTGATCTCCATGTAACACCCCCCTTTACAACAATAGATACGGATATACCGACGATATATTCCTTAGCATTTTATTATTTATTGCTGAAGATAAGAATAAGCTTTCATAGACCTTCTGCCAAGTTAAAACCACGTGTCCGCGCTAGAGACCCAATGGGAAAAACGGAATTTCAAATCATCCGTGCGCCTCCTTTGCTTGAAAATCGCCAATATGATAGGGAAAGATAGAGTATGCGTTATTTTGATGAAATTCCGATGAGAACCGAGGCGCCTGGATGGGGAAATATCATAGTATAGCCATGCGACATCAACTCATCGCCGGTTTTCTCGCAGCTTTCCCCAATGGCTGATAGCGCATTGAGAAGGTACTTTCTCTTTGGTTGCAAACCACGCAACTTTAGAGTGTGTGCCAGCACTCCGTCGCCGGCTTGAAAGGCGAATAGCAATCCCTCCTCTGTTCTCGAATCCGTATATTGCATCGCCTGCATGGAGCGAGGATCGGAACCATCCACCTGCGGTGTAAGATGGTAGACATCCGAATTGCGGAGAACTGGGCGTATTCTCTTGTAGGTCGCGATACTTTTCTTCGCCTGTTTGAGAATCGCGTCATCCCATTGATCAATCCTGCCGGATAGCCCGAAATGCACCATCATGTTCGCCAGGAACTGGGATTCGATATCCATCTTATCGTCCGATGGATTCGGATATACGGTCCAGTGCAGACACATCTCCGGCGGGAAGAGGCGGGTGGCGCCGTAGTTTTGCATCAGGTTCATGTGGTTGTCCACGTTATCCGATACCCAGTGGGTGTCCGTATAGGCGGCGGGGGTAAGGTCCTGCCTTTGAGAGCCGCTTGAGCAGTTCTCGACGATCAGTTTGGGGTGCCTCCTGCGCATGTAAGTCCAGAGTTTCGCCAATCCTTTGTAATGTTGATACAGAGGTTCGGTTTGGGGAGTGAGGGCGTCGGTATTTAATGGCATCTGCGTGTTGAAGTCCATTTTGAGGTAGTCGAGATGATAGTCGTTTACAAGCCGGTCAATAACGGATTTCGCGTATGCCAATACGTCGGGATTACCGAAATCCAACACGGAGCGGTTGGAGAGCGGTTTACCATCCTCTCTTAAAAGCCAATCCGGGTGTTCCCGTACGATGGGACTGCCGAGGTAGGCGCACTCAATCTCGACCCACAGTCCGAATTTCATCCCCAGCCCATGCACCGTTTCCGAAAAGGATTCCAGACCATGCGGAAGCCTGTTGCGGTTTACCCGCCAATCCCCCACGGTATCCGACCAATTATCTCCGCCATACCATCCCGCATCCATCACATACGCCTCGCACCCCAAATCTTTTGCGATATGAGCGGAGTTGATAACTGTGGCTTCGTCGAAGTTGCCGTCATAGGCGTACCAATTGTTGTACTCCACCCAAGGCCAATCCTCTCCATGCTTGCGTAAAAGGTGCGAGCGGATGAAACGGACGGTGGGGAGGGAGCCATAATCCCAGTCTCCGGTGAATTCCGAAACCAGAGATCCTGGGATGGAAAGACCTTTGATATGGGCGAATGGAGGAAGCGTGGCGGGAGAGGTTCTCGCCTCCACGCTCGTATTCCCTCCTTCTGATTTCACCTCGAAACACCAGTTGCCCATATACGCCAAGGCGATGGCGACTCCATTGCCTGTGATACGATTACGCAGCAACCAGTAAGGGATATGGTGGGCGCAACTCTCCCCCGCCGTCTCCAGAAAGCGATAGCCCTCCGATGTCAAGGGAAGGATTTGAATTTCATATTCATGACCCCATCCGCCGGAGAAGGTCATGAGGTCGTAATTTGTAATGCCGCCGGGAAGGATTTTACGATATGGGAGCTTCTCGGGCGAAGCGAAGGCATGGGCGGAATGGCTGTGAGAAAGAGCGAGTGTGTCTGGTATCATGGCGAAATCCTCCCCTGTCATCTCGTTCATTTTGGAATTGGCTCGATCCTCTTTGATAATCATGGAGGCTCCTATTATCGCCAACCACTTTACAAAGTCTCTTCGAAGCATATTGGTTTCCTCCTCGGGATGAGAGCCCCCTCCAATCCAAGGAATATGTCCGGGAGTTGGCGTTTGGAGCGAAAGCCTTCTTTGCATACTATACCGGAAGATGGTGTCGGAAAGCGAGATAAGAAAGGGTCATTCACATAAAGTTCGGAGGCATGCGAAATGACACTGCGATCATATTGTTGCCTCCTGAGGCCCCAGTAAGCCAGCGGTGCCCGCTGGGAACAAACTTATCTATCGGATCATCCGCGCAATACACATATGCCAACTGGCTTGGATCGATATCCCTGGTCAGGAAGCTTCCGGTCGCAGGGTCGTAATACCTCATCCCAACCTGCATGATCCCAGCATCCCCGTCGCAGCGGTAACCCGACGTGGCTCCGAACTGATAGGGGGAACCCGTTGA
>DAIDHP010000074.1 GCA_027459625.1 Chthonomonadales bacterium | reverse complement strand
TCAGCGCCACGGAGATATTAATGCTATTGCGTCTTCGATGAGTGTGGATCACAACGGCGCGGATTCACTATTCCTCTTAAGGAAAGACGAAGAAATGGGGGGAGACTCGTTAGATTTTTACACGCACCTGAAGTAGAATGTAATTGGTATCCTCCATAATTCAAACCGAACCATAAAAAACGCCGATGTCGGATACCCTATCGTTCTATCACGAGGAGTTACATTCCGGATGAGACTTTTTTTGCCACTGTTCGTTCTTGCGCTTCTCCCAACCCCTTTGTTGGCGCAAACCCATTCCCTTCTCCCCGCACCCAAGGCGGTCGAGGCCGTCGCGCTGGATCAAAAGATCATACGGGTCTATTGGAATGCCGTCCCCGGCGCCGAGTCTTATCGTATCTATCGCGATAACAAACTCGTGGATCAAGCCCCTGCGGACGTCACTCAATGGACCGACAATCTCCCCGAGCCCGGAATGCTGGTCACGTACAAAGTGGCTGCGGTGGATTCAAACGGGGATGAAAGCTTCGGCACTCCGTATCTCGAACGAGCCTTCCCGCCCTTCCCAAAATCCCTCCATTGCGATGTGCTGGTGGTTGGAGCGACGTCCGCAGGTGTGGCGGCGGCTGTCTCGGCGGCGCGATACGGCTTACACGTTGTGCTGACCGAGGAGACCCGCCGACTAGGAGGCATGCCAGTGAACGGTCTGGGAGCCACGGATATGCGCAACAGCCATGATGCAAGTGGCTTTTTCGAGGAGTTTCGCCAAGAGGTGGAGAAGATCTATGGCAGAGGAAATGGCATGGCGTACGAACCCAGGGTAGCTCAGCAGGCAATGAAGGAGATCATTTGGCGCACTCCCAACTTAACGGTCTTTCGCCAAGTGCGACCAATCAAGGTTAAAACAGAGGATGGTCGCATCTCTTACGTCACCATGGAGGAGTTGCCGTCTCGTGCACATGCGCGTTTTTACGCAAAGGTTGTGATAGACGCCACCGACTGCGGAGATGTCGCTGCAGGGGCTGGCGCGCCTTACGCTCTTGGACGGGAGAACCGGACGAAACGAGAACCGCACAATGGTTTCATCTATTACGACAGATACACCGATTCCCTTCTTCCTGGAAGCACCGGCAAAGGGGATAAGCGCATTCAAGCCTACGCGTACCTCATGACCGTGAAGGATTACGGTCCGGGCGCCGATAAAACCATTCCCAAACCTCCCGGCTACAATGTGAACGACTACATACATGCGGTACCTTTCGATAAAAGCTGGGCGGTGAGTAGCGGGGTGATGCCGAACCACAAATTCGAGATCAACCAGCATCCTCAAGGCAGCGATCTTCAGGCGGTGAATTACAAGTATCCTATCGACACCTATGCACAACGCAGAAAGATCGAGGAGCTATACAAAGATCACGACCTTGGTTACCTTTATTACATTCAAACCGTCGAGGGAAAAAAGAATATCGGGCTTTCGGAGGACGACTACCGCGATACGGACAATTGGCCGCCCTTGCTCTACATCCGTGAGGCGCGACGAATCATTGGAAGGCAATGGCTTGACGAGGAGGATATCTCCGACGCACGGAAAGTCATCCGCCCAAACGCCATCGGTTACGGCGACTACCCGATGGATTCACACGCATGCCAGCCAAAACTTCACTGGAACCGACCGGATTTCGGTGAGGGGGAATTCTATCTTCCACAGCACACCCCGTGGCATCAGATACCCTACGATATCATGATTCCGCAAAAGGTGAACAACCTCATCGTGCCAATGGCGGTGTCCTCCAGCCATGTGGCGTTCGGCGCACTGAGGCTTGAATCGATCCGTATGAATTTCGGAGAGGCTGCGGGGATCGCAGCGTGGTTCTGTGTGCGCTACTCCATGGAGCCGGCGGATGTGCCCGTACGTCAAATCCAGCGTGAACTTCTTAAGAGCGACGTAGGCACGGGAATGGATCCCGCTCGCGCCGGCATAGCGAATCCGGGACCATGCAAGGATGCGGGCTATCTTTACAAGTTTCCCGATGTGACTCCCAAAACCGACAAGTTCCAGGATATTGAATGGCTTGCGGCGAGAGGCTTCTACCCTTGCCCGCCTCCCGCAAAATGGACCGCTTCCACAACCATGTACGCCGCACCATTCCACCCGAACGCCGAGTTGACCTGGGGCGCAGTGAAGAGGCTTTTGCTCTTTCTGTTAGCGCGTGAGGCGTACCAGCATGGAGAAGACCACACCAACGCGCAAATCTCCGTCCCCGCAGAAATGGAGGATCAACCGATCAACCGGGGCGATTGCGCCATCCTTCTGGCTCGCACCATGGGTTGGAAAGCGCCTGAGGGAACTTCGCATTACGAAGACCTGCAACCCGGAACCCCGGTTTCCAACGCCGCCGAGGCTTTATACGCCACCTATATCGACAGCGAGTTGTGGGACTACGGAAAGGCTCTCGCGCCGGATGGAAAGCTGTATTTCAAACCAAATCACACGCTAACGAACGCGCAATTCGCTCAAATGCTTCATTTCGCTCACGAGTATATCGGTCCGTTATGGTACGATTATCGAGCGGACACGATTACTTATGACGCCCCCCTGAGCGATCCGACACGAATCACGCCTTACGTCCACGGAAACCCGTATGAGCGTGAAGCCCCCATAGCCATAGACCTTGAAAATTTTGATTCTTTCGGGAAAGGATGGTAAAATTATCATAGGTAAATTTTAGCTAATCAAAAGGTGGCAATCATGATTTCGGAAGATTGGACGGACGAAGCGTCTCGGGTGTCGGACCTTTTCGTCGGTATTCTGTTCAAAACATTAAGCCAGCGCCTGATCGCCGAGTTGTCCGATGCGCGAGTCAGCCTTCCTCAGATCCAAGCAATGCGTTACATCTGGTTACACCAAAACGTATTAATAGGTAATCTCGCCGAGGGCTTGATGATCAGTTATCCTTCAGCGACCAATATGGTTAACCGATTGGAGAAGCAGGGGCTAGTTGAGCGCATTATCAATCCCACGGACCGTCGCCAGGTGGAGGTCAAACTCACCACGCAGGGGGTGAATCTCACCTCGTTGATGGAGGAGGAGCGGGTGACGCGTTTGGGCGAGGTGTTGCAAAAGATGAACGAAGTGGATCGTCAATCTCTTCTGCACGGACTTTCCAGCTTCATCCTCGCCGCTGTGGGGGAGGATAAGGAGGCGGCGGAGGAGATTTGTTTACGTTGCGGCTCCAAGGCGAGTAATAACTGCCCTGTGCGATACAACAATATTATCGAGCACTGCAAGTAGTCATCTGCGAGAGGGTGGAATGTCTTCCGGCGTTGCCAAATGGAGAGCTGGTTTAAAATTTGCGGGTTCACGCGAATTTACCAGGCGGGAAAAGAAGGAGCTAAATGCGATAATCCTAAAAAAAGCGTTGTTTAGCTTGCTTAGTCTAGTGTCCGTCCCGGTTTTTTCCGTCTTCCTTGCTGTTTTGGTTGCAATTCTTCGCCTGCTGGGTAGGAACTACACGCGAGAGTTCGTTAACATCATGGGATTCGTCATCCCCATATTCTTGGCGGGCGCCTTGACCTTCACCATCGTTAATCTCATCCGCGTAGTCTTCCTTTTTCGCGATCTTCGGAACAACCACATGGAAAGCTACGAAGGCTGTTTCGATAACAATATGCATGCCACTCGTAGTATCACAACGCTGATTCGCAATGGTCTGTTTCACCCCATAACGGACAAATCCCAATCGATGGAAGTGCTCGCCAGTTCCGGTTTGATCTGGAGTGTGAACGGAGTTCGTCAACGCTTCTGGCTCACAGCGCCCATTGTGGAAACGGCCGAGGAACCCAGTTACGCCGTCATCGCGGCGGATTGGGTGATGCCGCTGGACCCAAAGCGAAACGATCTGGCGTATGTGAATCAACGACAAATGACCTCCGACGAAAAAACGGAGTTGGTACACTACATACGCGTTCTGCTTCGCAAGAATCTGCTCATGACACTCCTGATGAACGCTTGGTTTGCATACAGTTTAGTGCAGGTCTATTTCCATCGTGAAGGCGTCGATTTATTCTTCATCATCGCGCTTTTCATAGCTTCGACGTGGGATATTGCTCTTTTCACTCGGTTGATGCAGGTGGCTAAATTCAAAGGCGATTTGAAAATGGGAATTCTTGTCATCGCTCGAATGCCGGATAAAATCGAAAAAATTCCTGAATCTCAAGTACCAACCTTATCCACTCGAACGGAGTTTCTGCCAATCTCCCGCTACCTCTGGTCTCGAGAAGGAATTCCCGCCACCTGGCGAATCACTCCGCTGCAGTAGTTTTATCCGGATACACGTCTTTATACAAGGCTAGAAAGTTGGATTCCCATGGCAGAACATATATATCTGGATAACGCCGCAACCACCCCAATATTGCCAGAGGTTTTGGATGCGATACGCATTTGCTACGAGGAGAGTTTCGCAAATCCTTCCGCAATTCACACCGCAGGCGCCAAGGCGCGTCACGAAATCTCAAAGGCTCGCGCCACAATTGCCCATGCTATTAACGCCGACCCAGAGGAGATTTTTTTCACCTCCGGAGGCACGGAGTCCGATAACTTGGCAATTCAAGGGGTCTGGTTCCTTTCCGACAAAGCCTCACGAAAAAAGATATGCCACTCCGCCATTGAGCATCACGCCGTCCTTGATACGTGCATGTTTTTAGCGAAACATGGGGCGGAGGTTCAATCCCTGCCAGTGGGTCCGGATGGCAAGGTTCTAATCGGGGAGGCTTTGGAACGGATCGACAATCAAACCCTTCTCGTTTCCGTGATGCACTCCAATAATGAAACGGGCGTTATCCAGCCTACGGAGGAGATCGGCGCGACCTGCAAAAAACATGTTGCGCTATTCCATGTGGATGCAGTTCAGTCTTTCGGCAAAATCCCTTTGGACGTGGAAAAGATTCAGTGCGACCTCCTTTCCATTTCGGCGCATAAGATATATGGTCCAAAAGGGGTTGGATGCCTCTATATCCGAGAGGGTACCCCGATCTCCCCCATTCTGCATGGAGGGGGGCAGGAAAAAGGAATACGCTCGGGCACATTGAACACCCAAGGCATAGTAGGTTTCGGCAAAGCGGTTGAGATCGCAATTAACGACTTCGCAGCTGAAAATGAGCGATTGACAAGTCTGCGCGACCGTCTTGTGCGGCGCGCTCTTTCCGAAATCGAGGATGTGGCGCTGTGCGGAGACGCCAAGGATCGCCTTCCAAACAATGTTCAGCTATTGTTCAAGGGTTTGGAGGGCGAGACACTGGTGTTGGAATTGGACAGACTGGGCGTTTTCGCTTCGTCCGGTTCGGCATGTTCGAGCGAGTCAAAGGATGTTTCTCACGTATTGCAGGCGATGGGGGTTCCCAGGGAATGGGCGCGAGGAGCATTACGCCTGACTTTGGGTAGGCGGACCTCTTTTTCGGACGTGGACAGAACGGTGGATTCACTTGTTCGCATCGCTCGAAACATTCGCAAGCTGTATAAAAACTGAAACTGTCGGAAACATGAGCGGAATTCTCAAGCGTATACATAATGTTAAGCAAACAGTTTCATCAAATTGCAAACAATATCTAAAAAACTGGTTGACAAATCCCTTAGGTTGCTTTATAATACCGTCAGATGATTAAACACAAACCAAAAGACAACAGTACCTAATGGATAGTTAACCAAGTCCAAGTTTTTTTAGTCTCGCAGGTTCATCCAAGCAATTAGCATATCCCCCAATAAACGGGTAAGAAAGCCGCGGAATTGGGAATTTGATTCTAAAGAAGGATCTGCCTTATACACTATTTAACCTCTTCCCATCACAATTGATTTTCGCCCCGCTAAAGGTTTAAGTGCGAAAAGCCATCGATGCAGAGGTGTTCGATGAACTGCAACCGATATTTTCATCACCAAAGACAAGGAGGGGTATTCATGACAAGCAAAAACGTTGTCCTGTACCCAGCGGACAAAACCCATCAGAACAACGCTAAGAAGAACACGAAACCGATCACAGAAGATATTGAAGAAGATACCGAGGACACTTTCGAGGAGGAACCGAGTGACGACCTGTTGCACATCTTCGAAAATTCCGTTGTTCCCGAAGATGCCCTCGAAACCGATGATGTCACAGAGCGAATAATGGATCACGAAGATCACCACGACAACGAATACGAACTCGAAGATCATCATGAGGACAGAGAGGAGGAACTCCATCTCTGGATGAGCAGAGCCAAAGTTGCTCACCTTTTAACTGCGGATGAAGAGATACGTTTAGCCCGCGCCGTTCAGCGAGGGGACAAGCGGGCGAAGGATAAGCTCACTGAATCCAATCTTCGATTAGTCGTAAGTATCGCTAAGAAGTACAGCGTGCGTGGCATACCCCTTCCTGACCTCATACAAGAAGGCAATATCGGTCTGATCCGAGCCGTGGAGAAATTCGATCCGGACAAAGGATATCGTTTTAGCACATACGCCACTTGGTGGATCCGCAGAGCTATTGCGAGAGCTATCATCAATCAGGGTCGAACCATACGCATCCCCGTATACGTAGCGGAAATCATACATAAACTCGTCAAGGCTTCCAGTCGTTTGCGCCAGCAGTTGCATCGCGAGCCTACCGTGGAGGAGATCGCGAGAGAGCTTGAAGTGCCCGTGGAGAGAGTGAACGAGATCACGCGAATCGCCCTCGAACCGCTCTCGCTGGAAACGCCGGTAGGAGAGAAGGATAACAGTCAGTTGTCCGACTTCATCCAATCTCACAGCGCCCCTTCCCCTTCGGAAGCGACTCTGAACCTCATTCGCAGGGAGCAGATTGACGAGGTGTTGAACAAGCTCACAAGTCGTGAACGAGATGTGCTGAAAATGCGATTCGGCTTGGATGACGGATATGCGAGGACCCTTGAGGAGGTCGGAAGCCGTTTGCACGTGACTCGTGAAAGGGTAAGGCAGATTGAACTTCGGGCTTTGAAGAAATTGAGACATTTGAGCCCATCCGAGCTCATCAGGCATTAAATACCAAATAGTGATGGGAGTGGCGCCCGCCACTCCCATCATTCGTTTGCGTTACGTTTGAATTCGCCTCCGTCTTCATCTTGGATGGAGGGGATTCTCTGATCGCTCCGGGAAATGTAATCGTGACGGTTGTCCCTTCGCCTATTTTGGATTCGACCGAAAGCACCCCGTCACACTCCTCAATTACGGATTTCGCAATGGCAAGTCCCAATCCGGTGCCTTCCCTCATGGAATGAGTGGTGAAGAAGGGCTCGAAAACGTATTGCAGCACGTCAGCGGGAATTCCCTTGCCCGAGTCCTTTAACACTATGCGGATGCCCGGCGGGTCTCCATCCATCACTTCCGTCCTTATTTCCAATGCTCCCCCGTCATGCATCGCCTCAAGCGAGTTCAGTATTAGATGTATGAAAGCCTGATGCAACGACTTTTCATTCACCGACAATGGCACTTTTTCGCGGACATAGGAGGTTTGGACTCTTATCCTTCTCTTTTGCAGCAGATTATCCAGCGCGGCGAGGACATTATTCATCATCTCATGGATATCCGTCATTTTCTCACTTTGATCGCCTGCGGAGAGAATGTTGGCGGATTTGCGGACGGAGTCCAACAACCCGACTATCCTCGTCTTCGATTTGAGCAATTCGGCATTTGCATGACGAGACGATATTTTCGGTATCAGATTGTCCAAAAGCCCATTCAATTCCACCAGAACCGATGCGGAAACGTCAAGCATATCCTCCCCGATTTTTGCTGCTGCAATTCGATTCTCCACGTAGGACATATACTCGGTGAGCTTATGCAACTCCTCCCGTGCATCTCGCAGCTGCACCAACAGATACCCGTTCTGAGTTCGCATCGCACTTCTTTCCATTGCCCGTGCGATATCCCTGTGAAGATCGGCGTGATTGCCCTTCGGGCGTGGTCGATGGCTGTGGACATTGCCGCAATCATACAATTCCGCCAGCACCATTAAGTCAACCGTATCGCAAACAAGAACACATTCCATTCTCTCTGCGTGTCGCGAGAATTCACGCACGAGATCAACATTGCGTATGTCGTCAAAGTTGGCGGATAATAAAAGCACATCGGGGGAGTGAGACGCAGCCAAGATGAGAGCGTCCGAAGCGTTATCCATCCGGAACACTTCATATCCGGCTATCTCCAAACTTAGAAGGAACGCTTCAGAAAAAGCGTTTTCCAAATCCAGCGTCATTATCGTGTGAGGTAACATTCTTCCCTCAAAACCATTCGTTTTTTTCTCTGGCGTTGCCATGCATGCGTCAAAAAATGGCGGCGTCTTGAACATGCGAGGTAATTGCAAAATTCAGAAGATGAGGCTAAGGCGTTCATGTCACACTCGCCGAAATAACGGACATACGAATTCCACAATCACCTGATGTGATATTATCGGCATAATCCCATCGATCTTCAGCATATGGATGAGTCTGATTATCTTCGGGGAAAAATCGCTCTTCCCCCCTCGTTCCTGCTAAAATAACAATCAGAGATTTCACGTGGCTTTGGTTAATGATTAAAGGACGAAGCAATGACGAACGCAGAAGCCGTTATTATCGGGGCGATACAGGGAGTGAGCGAATGGCTGCCGATAGGCGATGCAGTTCATATGAATCTCGCGCCCTCCCTTCTAGGATGGAAGTTCGTCTACGCACCTTACACCGCATTCCGCGCAATCATACAAATCGGCGCACTGCTGGCTGCCTTTCTTTACTTATGGAAGGATATCATACGAATGATTTCACCCGGGTCCATCAATGATCCGGATGAACTGAGCAGCGGCGGGAGCGGACGAATCCTTGTGCCATTAATCATCGGATGCATTCCCGCAATCCTGATTCAAGCGTTGCTGCGACATCGCGAGCAAGTCTGGGACTCCCATTGGATTTTTCCCGCCGTAGGCACGATATTGCTGGGACTGCTGTTTTTTCACGCCGAAGGCGGATCAAGGCACGGCAGGAAGATGTCGGACGTCAGCGTAGTCGACGGTTTCCTCGTTGGTATCGGACAGGCTTTGGGAATTGGTCCGGGACTATCTCAATCAAGCACCTCCCTATTCCTCGCCATGGAATTGGGGTTTGAGAAATCTGTCGCCGCAAGGTTCGCATTTCTGCTCTATTTGCCCGCCTACACGCTGTTCACCGTAACCGACTTTTTCCATTACAAATCGATCCTTATCGCCAGCCAACTCACTCACGCCGCATTGTTAGGCTCGATAGCGGCTTGCGTTACGGGGTATCTCAGCTTGGCTATCCTGATGCGATTTCTTCGCAGTCAACCTATCTACCTGTTCGCCATTTACAGGGTTCTCTTGGGAGGATTCATCTTTTGGCTCGTAGGGCGTCATCTTCTCGTTTGACGGTCGTATCCTAAAAGAAAAATCTCACTCGCATTTCGTAAGTGAGATTGCAGCACGTCAATCCAGATTCTCTCCGGTTATTCTTCGATAAGCCTCTCTGTATTTTTGCGCCGTTTGCCGCACGACATCTTCAGGAAGATCAGGTGCGGGAGGCTCTCTGTTCCATCCGAAGGTCGTAAGCCAGTCGCGAACATATTGCTTGTCAAAAGACGGTTGCGATTTGCCCGGTATCCAAGAATGCGCATCCCAGAAACGCGAGGAATCCGGAGTTAAAACCTCATCCACCAACATTGGAGCCCCATGGTAAGCGCCGAATTCGAATTTGGTGTCCGCGATGATAACGCCTCTGTCTCTTGCACGTTGCGAAGCCGCCTCATAGATATTGAGACTAGCCTCTTTCAATTCGTTGGCGATTCTATCATTCAGTATCTCACTCATCTCCTTCATGCCGATATTTTCATCGTGCCCTGTGGTGGCTTTGGTAGCAGGCGTGAAAATCGGTTCCGGAAGACGATCGGACTCTCTTAATCCTCCGGGGAGAGTGATGCCATGTATCGTCACGGATTTCGTCTCCCCTCCTGCTTGAACATATTCCGTCCATAAGGACCCCGCCAAATAACCTCTCACCACGCATTCCACCGGATAGACCTCCGCCTTCAACACGAGCATCGATCTTCCATCCAACTGTCTACGTAGTTCGGGGGTGACATGAACCCCATGCTCCTCCAATTTCGCGGAGATGAACTGCATGTCTGTAGTGATATAATGATTGGGCATAAATGGACGCAACTGCAGGAACCAATAACGCGAGATTTGCGTTAACACTTTCCCTTTGTCGGGAATGCCGTTCGGCATTACGGAATCATAGGCTGATATGCGATCCGTCGCCAAAATAAGCATCAGCGATCCCATATCATATATATCTCGCACTTTTCCGCTGGCGATCTTATTTAATCCATGAATTTCACTTTGGAGTACAATATCCATTTCATTAACCTCTTGAGTTATCCACGCCGACCTATTTAGGTCCATCATCGGCGATGAGATGCTCCATCTCACCCCCGTATTCATTGCACAAGTGAATGACGATATCACGGAGGGGTATTGAAGCCATGTTTGGTATCGGGTTGGGATGTATGATTCTCTCAACCACATCCTCGGGGCTGATATCCCCTTTCAGATAATTCCGATACAAAGTGGCGGCATCGATATCACTGCCTCTTGTAACATATCCGTTTAAATTAAGATACACCAAGAATGCCAGGAAAGCGCATCTTCGATTTCCATATGGAAAGGGATGATAATTCACGATGGATTGAAGCATATCAACGGCGATATCTAGCGGTGTCCCGCCACCGCCATACCGATACTGAGCCGCGATACAGGATTCCAACGCCGCATAATCGTAATCCAACTCCTCGCCTGTAACGATCGAACTAATCCAAATCAAGTCGTGCACTGTAAGATATCGCTTCAATGTGACCTCACCTATTATCAGGATATGTAATATCTTCCGTCATTAAAAGTTGATACAAACCCTTTGGCGCGAGTTTTTCACCATCCTTGCCAAATTGATCAAACGACAGCCATTCAGCATTGAGCAGCATATCGGAATCCAGACGTTTAAAACAACTATTAAGAAAGAGCTTGGGATCAGTGAAATCGGCGGAGTATACGATGACGATCTCATGCCGTTTTTTTCCTTCGAACTCAAAGATGTTTTCTATCAGTCCGCAATATCTCGTGACTGATATTTCAACGCCAATCTCCTCCAATAACTCCCTTTTGAGGGTGTCCGCACATCTCTCTCCGAACTCGACGGCGCCTCCAAGAGGCCGATAAACCACTTCTCCGCTAATCCGGTCAACGATTTTGGAGACGAGGAGGGATTTTCCTTTGCGGATGGCTGCGATAACGATCACCCTCACACGCTTTTTCTTTGGTTTGCTCATTGCAAGCTGGGAGTTCATGTTGGTCGAGATATTACCCGAACGAAAAAACCGGTGTCAAACAGGCGGGAGATACCGTAAAATTAAAAATGAAGCGAGTGCAGAAGGTCTGTAAGCCGGGTTCTGTGTTTGTATGGTCATCTCTCTAGGGATGCGATTGCTCGCACCCTCATGCGGTTCCACCTGGGGAGTCGGCGAGCAGCGTCATCCTCTCCATATTGAACCTTGCTCCCGATGGGGTTTAGCTGGCCGATATGTCTCCATATCGCCGGTGCGCTCTTACCGCGCCATTTCACCTTTGCCTTGACAGGCCGTGTCATTTCTGTGCCACTTTCCGTCGGGTCACCCCGCCCGGACGTTATCCGGCATCGCGCTCTTCGGAGCCCGGACTTTCCTCCCCCCTAATCGGAGGGCGACCACCCGACCTTCTGCGGGACTATTCTATCACGCAACAAGGATGGAATCAAGCGGTGTGATCCGTTCCCTCTTAAAATAGATGCAGTGAATCAATCCCATGCCTTCGGATATTTCCCGCGATTCAAAATGGCGGTTCCCGAACGGAACAATTTCATAGCCCGATGAATTCATACATTGAC
>DAIDHP010000073.1 GCA_027459625.1 Chthonomonadales bacterium | reverse complement strand
AATTTCAGGGTCGCAGTCTTGTTTTTTCTGGGAAAGCTTGATCTCAGTCCACAAACTTCCCCATAGAGCCATTTTTTCTCTCACGCCTGGGTGACCGCTTAAGGATTCGGCGAATTTCTCCTCGGCGGAGCCTCCTCCGTAGATATCGGCGTGGTCGAAGAAATCGATCCCTTCGTCAAGTGCGGTTTGTATCACTCGGTCCGCCTCGGTAACCGACAATCCCCCCATCCTCATGCACCCGAGAGATATTTCGGATGCGGTAAAGCCCCCGTGCACATACTTTATTCGTTTCATGCTTAATCTTCCTTTCCGCTTTTCGTAAATACTACCCCATGCAGTCCCGCCATTCGTTCCGCATTCATCGCATCAAATAACCATTTGCCTCTCTGAAAATTCACAATTCCACCCTAAGATTTCTAAATCGTCTTGACGATCCTTGTAAAAAGTGTTATTGTATTTTCATACCTTTGAGAATCTTCCAGTATCAATTGGGTTCGCGGGCGGAAGGAGTACCAATGCAGTATTCCATTATCGGCATGGATGGACGTCAATACGGGCCTGTTGACGTGAATGAACTGTATCAATGGGCATTGGAGGGGAGAATCCTTCCCCACACGAATATCATTGATCACACCACCAACACCACTTTTCTTGCGAGCAACATGCCGGAACTATCCGCTGTGTTTTTCACTTCAAATCAACACACCTATCAGCCACCCCCTCCTCCCCCCGGGGGACCTCAATATTATCCGCCGCAGTATCCCAATATCCCTAAGCCCTATCCCTATGGAAATGTGCAATACAGACAGGATGGCAAGCCATACAAAAACAAATATATCGCGGGGCTATTGGGCATATTTCTAGGCGCGTTTGGGATACATCGTTTTTACCTAGGTTACAATAGTATTGGTCTCATCATGCTCTTTGTTACGCTTATTTTGGGTTATTTCGGCGGCGCCTTGATTATGGCGATTTGGGGAATCATCGACGGTTTGATGTGTCTCACCGGAAGCATGCGCGATGCTGACGGATACCCCTTGATAGGATAAACGGATCCTGCAAGGAATATTTATTAGGATAAATCAAAATGGCATATAACGTGATAGGCGCCGACGGGCAGGAATATGGTCCTGTCGAAATCAGCATGTTGCAGCAATGGGCGCGAGAAGGTCGCATTCAAGCCAACACGATCGTCACCGATTTGGTAACCGGGGTTCAATATCAGGCGAATCAAATACCCGAACTTATGCCTCTGCTCCCGTTTCAGCCCATTAATCCCGGAGGATATCCAGGATACCCGGGGTATGTTCCGCCGGGGCAGACAGCGTATTCGCCATACGCTCCTACCAATAAATCCACAAAAAGCAAATTGGTGGCGGGGTTGCTAGGGTTGTTTTTCGGCAGCTTAGGCATTCATCGTTTCTACCTCGGTTACACCACCATTGGCATTCTTCAGATTGTGGTAACCTTTGTCACGTGCGGATTTGGCGGCATCTGGGGGTTTATCGAGGGGATAATGTGCCTGACAGGTAATATACCGGACGCCGACGGACGCCCCCTCGACGATTAGACTTCCATTTCTTCTGATGGTTGACTTACGGACGTGGCGATAAACGCATGCGTCCTTTGTTTGTCAACAGCCGTAAATTCGCGAAGCAATAGGCTCGTGCATAAGGTTGAAGAAGCTAAACAAGGGGATTTCCCTGTATGTTACACCATAAGAAATATTCGATGGTTTTCCTTGCGCTCCTCTCCCTCGTTTTTTTGGGGGGATGCGGGAATAGGTCCTTGCCGCCCGGCGTGACGGAGATCGTCTACTGGACGGGATGGTCCGGGCATGAATTCGATGTGCAAAAGCGCCTCATCAATGAATTCAACAGAACTCATCCGAACATTTATGTCCATATGTTATCCCAGTTCGGTACGAGCGGCTACGAGAAAGTGCGTATCGCTTTCGCCGGAGGCGACACCCCTGATGTGATGTCCACAGTCTGGGCGGATGAACTGGCGGGATACGCCATGCGGGGAGCGCTCACCCCATTGGACGGCTATCTGAATGCCGCCGGCAGGGATGTGGATCGAGAATACACTCCCGGTGTTGCCAAAATGCTGCACGTGGGGAATCATGTGTATGCACTTGCTGCGAGCACCAACACTAATTTCATCGCCTATAACCGCAAGATATTCCAAGAATCGGGGTTGAACCCCAATGATCCGCCTAAAACCATAGCGGAGCTTGACAAGGACGCCTACGCCTGCACGAAGGATGATCCCAATGGGAATTTCATTCGCTACGGCTTTCGCCCTTCAGGGTTGAATATGTGGGCGTACGTCTTTGGGGGAAGATGGTATGACCCGAAAACGGGGCAAATCACCGCCAATGACCCGCGCAACGTCGCCGCATTGACCTGGCTTGCATCCTATGCCAAAAAGTATGATATCCGCAAGATGCAAGCTTTTCAAACCACGTTCGGCAGCGATGAAACGGCGAACGGTCCGTTTTTCGTGGGCAAGGTGGCGATGTGGAGCACCGGGGAATGGGCGGAGGAGTTCATTCGACGATACGCTCCCAATCTGGATTGGAGTTGGTTTCCCCTCCCGTACCCGCCCGGCGGGCGTCCGGACTGCACCACGGCGGGTGGAAGCGTGTTTGTCATTCCCGCAGCGTGCAAGCATAAAAAGGCGGCGTGGGTTTTCTTGAACTGGATCACCAGCCCGCATGCCGTAAGCGAGTTCTGCCAAGGGATAAAAAACGTTCCACCCTTGATATCCGTGGAGAAAGAGGCGGTGTTTCAAAATGATCCGTTATTCCGGTTCGCCATTAAAATCGCGCAGGGGAAAAACTCCTTCGGTCCACCGCCGCTTCCAATATGGCCCACTTACAGCCGGGAAATTAACAGAGTGGAGGATTTCGCGGTTTTAGGAGGGGAAGACCCCAAGACCTTGTTGGATGACCTCCAACGGCGGATGGTTCGTTTGGAGAATGAAACCATGCGAGATTTGCAAAACAATTGATTTTTTACCGATGCGGGAATTCGTTGAACGCCTCGTTTGCATCTGCGAGGTTTCCATTGTATGCGTCGTTTGCGGAGGTGTATTATGCGTTTCTTTAATGGAAAAGGGATTTGCAGGGATACTTTGCCGATAGGGCATACTCTTTTCGTCGTCGCAATGATGGCTTGCGCAACGAATGCATACGCGTGGATATCCCCATATCAATGGCGGCAAACGCCATTGAGCGTGATTAGCAGCGAACTGTCTCCCGCAATTCTCGTTCATTCCACGGCGAAAAGGATTACTCTTTTCGGAAATCTTCATCTTTGGGGCTTGGGAGAGCCCGCGCATCTCGCCATCGTCACAAAGCGTGGGATTCGTGTGATAAATCGGACGATCGGTTCCATTGTAAACCTGCCGACGCCTCATATGTCCGCTCCATGGATGCTCGTTTGGTTTCACGGTGCGACAGGATGGGATAAATGGGATTCGGCTTGGCTGGTGGTGTGGCAACATCGTCCTGATAATGGGACGTTGGATTCCACCGGACTGCATGGGACCGTGCAGGGTGGCGTAGGATATGTGGCGCTGATGCCTTTATATGGATTGTACAAGCCTAGGACCGCCTCATGGAGGACGCTGCCGTCAGATGTGGCGAGCAAATGCGCATTCTGGAGCCGCGCATTGCTGCGCTACCCTGTGAATTGCGAGGAGACATTTCGTATCGATCCAAAGAATGATTCCGTTGTGATTCGGGATCAATTCCGTTGGATTGAATGGCAGGATGATTGGCGAACGCAACCCTTGAAATTCGCCCCTGTTTCACCGACTCTCGCATTGGCGTATATCGGCGGGAGAATGCCTGTAAAATTTACCAGGAAAGTGTACAATCCGGGTCTGTTCACCCCCTACGGACCCTATATGGGATGTATGAATTGCGACGCTTACGAGGAGTATTTTCCGGTGCTTCACTACATCACTCAAACGGAGGAGGTGCAAAAGCCTAATTCACGCGATCCAATTGTGGCGCAAGCCTATGCAAGATTGCTGGATGCCATGCGCAGTGCTTTTACCAACCCTGATGGGCTTTGCCATCAGGATTTCGGCGATCCCGACAATTTCAGCCAGCCCCCTCCGCAAAAATCGGATGGCGGCAATACTTGCTGGGCTCTGATGAGTGCGCAATACTATTGCCGAGCTTTGCCCTATCTTTCCCCCAATCTTTTATCTCAAGCCAAAGCGCGATTGCACCGTTATTTCGCCGATTGGGTCCTGCAACCGGAGCGATACAAGCCATTTAAAGGAAAGCTTCTTTTGGTGGGCCCTGGCATTGGGACCTGGGGCGGGTATGACGACGCCGGAAAGTTCAGTTCAAACGTGCTGACCACGCTTTGGGCGCATGCGGAGTATTCCGGGGATTGGTCTTTGATCAGGCAGCGATGGCCCCTCATCAGGAAGCTTTTCGTGACCCCGCGCGAATGCACATGGCGAGGGTTTGGCCGTGATTCCATAGCTGAAATGGGGGACGAGGCTTCCCCGCCTCTCGCTTACGCACGCATGGCGTATCGGATAGGGGACAAGGCAGGGTTCGCCTGGGGGGCGTACATATTCGTGAGGGAGTTAACGCATTTGATCGTTAAGCAGACGGGCGCTCGGTATTTCGTGAAGCGCCAACCAATTAATAGCTTGGAAAAGATGCCGGATGACGTGTATCTCACGAATCTCTGGGGGGATACCGCCGGCTGGCAAATTGATGGTCCGACCTTTCCGGAGCATACCGGTGAGAGACAATTTCACAATCGCTGGGTGCGATTTGGTGACCCGGATGTTGCACGGTTCCTGAAAGACCATACGGAGGATTTGATTCGCAAGGAGCTTGACGGTCTTCTCTCAAGCGGACGCTTCACCACCGATCGAAAGAACTCTCTGGATGACCCGCATATTCTCCCCTCCATGGTGCGCCTGCGATCTCTACTACTCGATGAATCCCCAGATCGCCTAGCGGACATCACCCCAGTGAACGCGAACGTGTACCCGAACAGCGGGGTGGTCGCCTATTGCTCCGCTTTTCTGCGCACCAGCCGTCCCATTCGATATGAAAACATTATTCCGGAAGCGAAAACCAAAACTGGCTGGTTGGAGGGATTGGAGAGAAGCAGACCGAAGGATGAATCGATTCTGGATTGCGCTGTGAACTGGACGGTCGGCGCCAATCCTCCCGCGCACCCTATCGCTTTAACTTGGTGGGGATGGAGACCTCCTGTAACGGATGCGAATATTCCCGGAGGGGATAGGTGGTCGTTCGGGCAGATTCTGAGTGACCGGGAAAACCTTCCTACAACGGAGGAGAGACTTTCGTGGAATAGCGCCGCGATCGTCTGCGCCTCCGGTGATCGGTAGACGGATCGAGTAAAATCCCTTGCGTAAAAAGAAACGACAAGATTTGAATCAAACCAACCGAAATGTTGCAATTCCCTGTGGAATAAGCGTAAAATCTCTGATAGATCGACAGTCACTTCTTATATCCGGATAATTGCAGAATTATCATCGCGGAAATCATAGGTATCCTATGACAAGTGATGATCGACCATTTTCCATAATTTTTGCAATTTCCCCGTATCGTCAATACGACAACGACGCTAGAAAAAGGATGGATGACATGGCAAATTCAGAAGGCAAGGTTCGAGTAGGATTTATCGGGTGCGGCGGTATCTCTCATGCGCATCTGGAGCATCTGGCTGTGGCTGAAGACGTGGAATTAGCGGGTTTTTGCGATATTATCGTGGAACGCGCCGAGAAGCATGTGGAGAAATACGGCGGCAAGGCATATGACGCAGCGGAGAAGATGTTCGACGACCTCAAACTGGATGCGGCTTATATCATGATTCCGACATACGCTCATGGCGCTCCGGAACGCACCTGCATCAAGGCTGGCGTTCCGTTTTTAGTGGAGAAGCCGATGGGGTTGTATCCGGATGATCTGAGAAAGCTCTCCAAGGAGGTGCGGGAATCCGGATTAATTACATCCGCCGGTTTTATGAACCGATACAGGAAATCCGTCAACAGAGCCCGTGAACTGTTCCAAAGTGACACTCCCATTTTAATGGACGGCGCATGGATTGGCGGACCTCCGCTACGGAAAGAGGGGGATTATTTCGCCTCAGCGCCTATCGGGCAATGGTGGCCAATAAAGGCCAAGAGCGGAGGGCAGTTCGTGGAGCAGGTGATCCATACCGTTGACCTCGTTCGCTATCTTGGAGGTGATGTGGTGGAGGTGAGTGCGTTCGCAGCTCGAGGGTTTAACCAAAAGCAGGAAAGGTTGATTCAGAATTACGATATCGATGACGCTATGGTCGTTTCGATGAAACTGCCGGATGGCGGCGTGGCGAACGTGATGTCCTGTTGCGCGGCCATGACCGGAGGCGGAGTCTTCCTGAATGTCTGGGCGAGCAGACACTCAGCCAAGTTCACCGATTGGGCGCATCATGTTCAGATTCATCGCGCGGACGAGCATGGTGTGGAGGATATCAAAGGGGATATCGAACCCATCTTCCCCACCGAGGACAAGGCGTTCATTCACGCGGTGAAGACAGGAGACCCGAGAGGAATCCGGTGCTCCTATCCCGAGGGGGTGAAATCCACGCTCATCGCTCTTGCGGCGAACGAGAGTCTGGAAACAGGCAAACCGGTTAAAGTCCAATACGAATAGGTCATATTCCATGCGATTTCTCCCTTCCCGTTATGATGATGAAACGGGAGGGGAGTTTTCATATTGCGATAAAGTGAACCATTCATTACACCTCCCCTTTATATTTGATTGGATTGTGTGAGTGAAGACCAAACTATTAAATGGCGCATATCCGACCAAGGATGTGGAAAGAGATCAATGCATACAGAGACAAATCGTTCCCGGTTTTTGAAGGTGATGAACGGTGAAATCCCTTCGGATCGTTTACCGATGCTTGAATGGGCGACATGGTGGGATCAGACCCTGCGACGCTGGGAGGGCGAGGGGATGCCGGAGGGAATGGACACCGTTCAGGTCAAACTGTATTTCGGCGTCGATCCCGATTATCAGTTGTGGATGGCTGAGATATTGCCGGGCGCCCCCAATCCGCCGACACGACACGGGCAGGGATGGATCGAGAACGAGGCGGATTATGACAAATTACTGCCCTATCTCTATCCGAACGATTATTTCGATCACAATTGGGCGCAAGCCCGTGCAAAGGGGCAAAAATCCGGAGAAGAGATCGTCTGGATCACCTACAACGGCTTTTTCTGGTGGCCCCGCGTCCTACTAGGTATTGAGCCTCATCTTTTCGCCTTTTACGATCAGGCGGATTTAATGCATCGGATTAATCAGGATAACGTCGATTTCATCCTCCGCAATTTGGACGCGTTTTGTGAACTATGCACCCCGGATTTCATGACTTTCGGCGAGGATATGTCGTACAACCACGGTCCCATGCTCTCCAAGGAGCAGTTCGATATCTTCATGGCTCCTTATTATCGGCAGGTAATTCCCGCTATTAAGGAGAGAGGCATTATCCCCATCATCGATAGCGACGGGGACGTTGAGATGCTCATTCCCTGGTTCGAGGAGATCGGTCTTGAGGGCATATTGCCGCTGGAGAGAATGGCGGGCGTGGATGTCGCGCGTATTCGGAGCAAGCATCCGAATTGGAAGATGATCGGCGGTTACGATAAAACCGTGATGCATCTTGGCGAGGAGGCGATACGAAGAGAGTTCGAAAGGCTTCTGCCAGTAATGCGCACGGGAAGATATATCCCCTCCGTGGATCATCAGACGCCTCCCGGGGTGTCCATGGAGAACTACCTGCTTTATTTAAGGATATTTCGTGAATATATGATCAAGGCGGTGCAATAGATTTAATTTGTCTACTCAAGCTCTTCAATTAGATTTTCGATAGACTGGATGCAATGCTCCTCCCTTTGAGCCGAATCCTCAAGGAGGGATAATTTCAGCTCTGAGTCAAGTTCCATATCGGCGCATTGCATAAGATTTTGAGAAATAATCGAGTAATCGTCCGCAATCGCATTCGCCTCGGACACTGATTGTATGGATTGAGCAATCTCTCGGAAATAGTCGGCTGCTAAAGCCCGGCATTCCGACCACACCATGCCGTTCCACCACCCTCCGTGTCCGCCGCTCTGCCCGTTTCGTATGGCCCGACTCCAATTGGCGTATCCATTTGGGCACACTCCATAGGGTTCCGATGTGTGCTTGGCGGGATTGCGATGGAGATTTACGGCGTATCGTAAACTCGCGATAATCGATTCCTTTTGAACCATAGGTATGGATCTTTCCAACGCGTTAAATGTGACATGCACCTCTCCTCCGAACTCCTCCCAAGATCCAAAAGTGAGATGCGCCTGAGGGAAATCGGTGCAGCTCCACGGTTGAGCCGTTAGAAATCCCGTGTCATCGTAGCCAGTGATGAGTTGGTTCTCCATGTTCAGGAGATAACACGGAGTTCCATTATCCAGATATTTGCGAACTCTTGATTCGAGCACTTCTCTCTCTTGCTGCGAGCTCTGATTATGATAAAACCCGAGACCATTAATTCGAATACCCAGATTGCCGATTAACACAAACATCGGGGCGTGATTCCAACAATAAGGGGAACTGGGGCAGAGTTCGGGATGGATGTTGAGTAGAAAAGCGTGTCCGCTTGCACCGTAAACGAAGGGAGAGGTGAAGGGAAATTCGTAATAATCCAATGCTCCTCGAAGCACACCCATTAAGGTGACGTTGAAGGGAGGTTGGTGAAGATTGTCAAGCTTCATGGCTGGCTCCTATTTTGGGATTTACTCACAACACTTTGTTGATTACTTTAAGTTGAATTGTAACATAGATTACACCATACGAACAGTGTAATTTTGGGTGCATGGTTATGAAAATATAATAGGAGAGGGCGACATTCGTCTACCCTCTCCTATTGTGGAAGAGTTAGGCTCCCGGACGCATCGGAGCTTTGGTGATTGGCATGGCGTTTCCGTGATGGCACATGTAGCAGGTGGCTCGCCCATGAAGAATCTTCTCCTTGGCGTTTAGGAACTGGACCATCTGGATCATCTGTCGTGCGATACGCTTTGTGGGCTTTGTATCCTTTTGAAACGCTCCCCTTACATGACAGAAATCACACCGCACACCCAGGGATGCGCTAATCTCACGCATAACCGGAATGAGTTGGGATGCGGGCAGTTTTTTGAGAACCTGGATGTTTTTGAACTGTTGAGCGGCAGTGGGCTGAGAGGGAGTGGGTTTTCGTGCGAATGCAAAGAGTGTTGCAAGCAACAGGGCGGATAAGAAGAGCGCCGCCAACAACGGAGGGCGCAATCTTTTCGCTTCGACGGACATGACAGATTCCTTTCTTTTTGTGCGTGACGGAATAGTCTGCGGGCGCTATTCCATCGATGTTGATTGTTGATAGCGAGAGAGAATATCTTAACCGGTAAAGCATATTAAAGCCGGTTATTTGCCGATCCGCTCCGATTGAAAGCCGCCTGGCAATATCCCGATTTCGTGCAACCATCGTTTATATTGTTGCAGGTCAAACGGCGGTGTTCCTTGTATGTAGTGATTAGCGTATTTGACCTCATCCACGTTCCATGTCATCAAAATAAAACGTTGTTTTCCTCTGCCGGCGCGAATGGATCCCAACACCGTGTTCTCGTTTCCGGGGGAGGAGTACTCACCCTCAAGTAAGTTATCTCCCGTAACGCCATCCCAGATGCGATACGCGCCGTGTGCTGAAGTGCGCGAATCGTTGCCCATGACCACTCTGACGTTCCAACTGTCAGGCTCATCCACCATCAAACATATGGGCGTCTGCACGCGGCGTAGGTAGTAATAGGCGAGCTTTTTACCGAAATAGTAATCCACTACGGCGTCGGAAAACTGCGGCCAGCCATCAATCAGATTCCACCAGATAATCCCTGTACGTCTCCATTTGCGCAGACGTGTCATCTCCACGAAAAATTTTTTCGCTTCAGCCTGAGAAATTTGCGATGCGAGAATGAAGTCCTCCAAATTCTCCGGAATCGAGCCGAACATCTCGGCGATTTGATCCGCCATGAGCCGTACTCTGTAATCGTATCCGGTTCTTCCGGGCAATGGATCCGTGCAATGCACCAGCCACTGAGGATTATCTCGCCAATGCCACACTTTGTCAGGATCGAGAAACCGCTGCATGGAGCTTAGATTTGGGCAGCCGTGATATCCGATCTCGCTGGTGAAATGGTTCGTGCTCTCCGTGTAAAAACGGCTTTTGTAGTAATCCCGAGGACCCCAGAGGTGCTGTTCGGGCATCATCCGGGGATCGTTCGCCGCCACAACCTCGGGCGACCAAAATGGAGAGCTTGGAAGGTATGGGCGGTATGGGTCGCATTGATGCACAACTTCCGGTAACACATACCGAGTCAATTTGTTGTGTGCGGGATCAAGGGAGCGCCACCGAAATGCATCGTCGCATTCGTTGTCGCCGCACCAGAGAATCAGGGAGCTGTGGTTGCGCAGCTTGCGCACTACCGCTATCGCCTCTTCTCGTATGATTTCCTGAAATTCGGGGGTCTGAGGGTAACAGGCGCACGCCATGGCGAAATCCTGCCACACCATAATTCCCTCTCTGTCGCAACGATCGAAGAATGCGTGATCCTCGTAAACGTTGCCGCCCCAACAGCGCAGGATGTTGCATCCCGCATCCACTGCCAAATCCAACATGGCGTCGTAGCGTGTGGCGTCAAGGCTGTGAAACATATCCGCAGGAACCCAGTTGCTTCCCTTGCAAAGGATTGGAACGCCGTTCACCTTGAAGAGAAACTCACCCGGCTTCTCCATGGTGGTGATGTCCGTGCGATTCAACTCGGCTTTGCGCACGCCGACATAATCCGTTCGGGTATCCATCGTTTGGCCCTGCCAGAGGAGTTTGACGGTGACTCTATACAGGTTTGGTTCTCCGTATCCTCGCGGCCACCATAACTCCGGATTGGGGATGTGCGCAATGATTTCGCCGGCGGTGAACGAAACCTGCGTTTCTCGGGAAAAGTGCGAGCCTTTGCATTCACCCGACACCCGGATGGAAAACATATCCAAGTTTGTTTCATCCGTACGGAACTGATATCGCACTCCCAGCGTTGCGGAATTCGCGTTTGCGTCAATAGTGTAATAATAGACATCCAGCCACTCCGTCGGCTCATGGACGTGGAACTCCACATGCCTCCATATCCCTGCGGATAATACACGTGGCATGATATCCCAGCCATAGGAGTGGGGAGCTTTGCGAATCCAGAGCTGATCCCAAGCGGGCGGGCTCGCCATCTGAGCGGGATCGTAAGTGTGGCGACGCGCGGCGAGCGTGGCGGAGGCGATTCGGACGGTGAGCGCGTTGGTTTCCTTGGATCGCAGATGGGAAGTGACATCGAACCGATGCTCGATGAACATATTTGAGGAACCTCCGATATGCGCGCCGTTCAGCCAATAGGTTGCGAGGCAATCCACTCCGTGAAACACCAGTTCCGTTTTTTTTCCGAACGTCTCCGCAGGTGTTGCGAATTCCGCTTGATACCACCATTCATGCGATTCCAAATTGCGAAGTTCAAGTACGTTATCCGCTGTGTAAGGATCCTTAATATCCCCCGCATGGAATAAGTCCAATTCCACGTTTCCTGGAATGGATGCGGTCAGCCAGCGCTGGCGGGGGTTCTCCAGTTCATTGGGATGAGAAATCGTTAGTGCGCCTTCGGAAAAGTGACAAAATTTCCATTCAGCTTGCAGAGGATGTGTCTTCATATTTTTCATCTCGTTCATTTCGGATGATATGTTGGCGTGGGGTGCTTATGTCCCTATTCGTAATACGCCAATGTTCGTCCCTCGACTGCGTTGAATGGCATAAGCCTTCATTCGAATCGGGGGATTTTTGGGGAACGGGTGAATGGACTGGCTTTCGTTTCAAAGCCTGAACGGCATTATTCCTGATTCGAACTTGTTCGATGGAGGGTGTCGATTTCCAACGGCATGTGTTTCAAAGCCTGAACGGCATTATTCCTGATTCGAACTATCCAAAAAATTGCTGGATAACGAAGGAATCCGGTGTGTTTCAAAGCCTGAACGGCATTATTCCTGATTCGAACGCAAGGTCGCCTCCGACGCGCAGGCGGCCGCCCTGAAAGTTTCAAAGCCTGAACGGCATTATTCCTGATTCGAACTTCCCCCAATCGCTGATGATTAGGTCAGCGAATATAATCTCCAGTTTCAAAGCCTGAACGGCATTATTCCTGATTCGAACGAAGACCTGGTTGCAGGTTCCGACAAGAGGGCAATGTTTCAAAGCCTGAACGGCATTATTCCTGATTCGAACAACTTCCCCCGACATCTTGGTTGGAATATTTATAGTCTCGTTTCAAAGCCTGAACGGCATTATTCCTGATTCGAAC
>DAIDHP010000072.1 GCA_027459625.1 Chthonomonadales bacterium | reverse complement strand
ATAATTTCAGGGTCGCAGTCTTGTTTTTTCTGGGAAAGCTTGATCTCAGTCCACAAACTTCCCCATAGAGCCATTTTCAATTTTGCAATTACCTCATGAAGGCGAAAAAAAAGGCTTAGTGGAAAGCCTGTCGCATGAGTTCCAGCTTTATCGAAAAGACGGCAATGAGGATATTCTCAAACCATCCGCATCGGCGTTCGTTTCCTTATCCCATTCATTCTCATAGTGTCTTCAATAAACACATTGAGCATATGTGCCTCATGATGAAATCGGGGGCCGCAACTATCTATCTTCGCACCCCCGCGTCGGCTCATTTTTACGAATGTGACGTGGTGAAAAAATGACTTGCGCGGGGGAGTGGAATATGGAAGAAAACAGTGGGATAGGTGATAAAATATATTTCGTTTGAAGTGAACGTCATACTTACGAGGGGGTCGCCCCGCATCTCATTGTCGAAAGGATCTACGTAACAAGAGCATGGAAGGGATACAATCTGAAATCGCTCAATTCGAGCGAATTTGGGGGCTGGCGCTTCCTGAATCATTCATTAATCTCTATCATCAGGAGGAGACTCCGGAGATAGATGATTGTCATTTTGAAACGCTTGAAGGTGTCAATGCGGGTTCTATGAGATGGAAGGGCATGATGCCACATTTTATTCCATTCGCCGATGACGCCGATGGGAACGTCTTCGGTTTTTACAGAAGTCAGGCGTCCGATAAGACTTATATCCTTCAGTGCCAGGAGGATGGCGGGGGGTACATTCCGATATCCTCGGGCGGTCGGCTCTTTCTGGAACGACAAAAAATGATGGAGATATACAACACCCAGGATGAGGATAACATCGAATCCGCGCCTCACAACGAAAGAGAACTGCATGAACAGTTATTGACTTTGGATCCGCTCAGCCCCGATGTTTTGCTCTATATTGGAGCGACTCATCTCGCCGACAGGAAATACGACACAGCTCGCAAACTGTTTCAACGCGCCATCGATTCCGCCATGTGGTTCGCCGATACGCACGGCTTGATGGCGTTAATGAACCAAATTCGCGGGAATGATTCCATGGCGGTGGAATCATGGATGAAAGCCATCGAGCGCCCGATTTTCCTATCCTCCAGCCTTGTCAACTACTATCACGCAGGATTGAAGATACCGGAGATGGAGATGATCGAATGGTCCTCCGAACGGTTGCTCTCCCAAGCTGTCGTTGAGATTGATCCCGTCGGCAAGTCCATCGCAAGCTGCCTGTTCAACACAGCGGCGCGAATCGAACTCGCCTCCGAACTGCGAAAATTGAACCATATCGCCGGTGAAGAGAAGGAGCTAATGAACGCCCTGGCTGTGGCGGTGGACGATGCCGAGATCAATACGGCTTACGACACCCTGATTGAGTTCTATGAGAGAACCGGCAACCGTGCGATGCATCAGCGCTGCATTGAGGATCGAAATCTGTAAGGCGGAAGTTTTGTACCATCAGGCGGTTCGTTTTCGGTAAATCAATCCCGCCGACAACAGGGACGCCATTAGGCATGTGAGGTACAAGCCAAACCGATAGCTCGTTGGCAAATACGCCATCCTGACAACATGCTTGCCGGGAGGCACCACGACGGCGCGTATAATGGCGTCCGCAGTGAGTATGGGAACGGGCTTTCCGTCCAGCCACGCCCTCCATCCCGGGAACGCTATCTCGGAGAGCATCAGCAGATCCTTCCCCTGCGTGTTGACCTCCACCGTCATATGCTGAGGGGAGAATTGCAACACGTCAGCGGTGTCGGATTTTACATCGGGGTCCAAGCCGGATAACGGTTTCTCCAGCATGGCGGCGCCCTTCAGGTCAAATGTCGGATCGCCAATGTGGTTTGCAACATCCTGAATGGTATTCACCTGAATGGCCTTTCCCGCGATCCAAGCTTGTCCGAACGCGTCTATGTTTCTCCACACCGTCAACTCCGCATCCAATACATCCTTGAATTGAGGGGATGGGAGCTTCACCTCCGGTACCGTGGTGACATCGCGCACGTTCATGAGATTGAAGAAGGGGCTCGTCACGCCTGGGACGTGCAGAGTGTTTGGGTCGAAGTAATTGAATCCCGGCTGCATTTGATCGCTTATCGCCAGCAGAAGAGAATGATACCGTTTCGTGTGAAGCGAATCGGCTCCCTGAACCTCCCGCAAATTACAGACGGCATTGTAATTCGGCACGATCATGCTATGGATGCCTTTGTCTTTTCCATCCCCCGGGTTTTCGAGGGAGACGATCCTATTAGGATAGGTTCGGCTGAGATAATTGGTCACCTGAGTGGGGAAACCGAGCATTTTCGGGTTGGTGGCGGGATTGAAACCGATACCCCAAGCGAAAAGGTCAGCGATACAGATAAAGGAGACCAGGTAAGGCGCGGCGGTTGATAGGAGTTTGGAGTCGCTGGATGGCTTGAGATTTTGTTTCTCGCGCCTCCGCATTTTTTCATTCTCCTCCGGTTGTTGGGAGACGCCCCAATGCATCCAGAGCGCTAGCGACATGAAAAGGAAGACCAGCGTGAACCGTTTGAGGTTGTTCAACTCATATCCTATCCAATGACTCGAAAAAAGTTTGGGGTGTAACAAGCCCAGCCCAGGGAACGCCGCAAGACCCGCAAGCAGGGTGACAAGGCACGCTGCCACGCTGATTCTCGCGAGCGATTTGTCCGGTTTTCGTAACGCCTCCATTCCCCATCCCGCCATCGCCGCCATCCCGAAGCTGAAGAGGCAGAGAGCCCTTGCGGTTGCGTTGAATTGCTGGTAGCCGGGCAGAGCGTAAAAGAAGAGTGCGCAGAGCGGAGTTCCAAGCCCGAGAAGCAGACCGATCAGGGCTATGATTGAGAATGGGGAGAGATTCGTCCAGGGATCGGCGGCTTTTTTTCGATTGGCTGCGTAGTAAACGAAGGCGATGATGGCGAGTATGAACGCTGGGATTCCAAGATAGAAGCAGTATTCTATGAAATTGAATTTACCGATGTATGGATGCCCCGAAGTGATTACCCCCTGTGAATTGACGCTGATGTAATCCTTGGGGTTGCCGAGAACGTTCGGCTGAAAAAGAGTTAGAAGATTTTCTGGCGGCAGTCTGAGGCTGATGGATTCGGAGTATTTTTGATGCGACTCCCTGAAGTTCATTTTGCTCATTTCGAAAATGGGTATCGTCGTGCAAGCGGAAAAGAGCAGTCCGAAGGCGAACGCCCCTATCAGCCATGGGGCAAGCGTTTTCCACGATCTCCAGGTTCTCAGAATGGCGTATAGGGCGAAAGCCAGCATGCAGTAAAAGCCGAATTGCAGGTGGCCTGCGAGCATAATTAACGTTATCCCCGATCCGGAACCCAGCGCCGCCCATCGTCCGTCGCGTCGTTGAAGTGCGATTTCCCAACACCACAGGAGTGCGGGGAGCCAGCATAACGTTGCGGTTGGAGTTTGGAACTCCGTCCATACGATCTGCAATCCGCAAAACATCCAGATGAGAGCCGCAGTGACGGAGGATAGGGGATGAAGCCCCAAGGTCCTCAACAAACCGTAAAGGAAAAGACCGGTCAGGAATGTTTGCAGCAGAGTGACCAGATTGATTCCCAGCGGCAAGGGGAAGAGGTAGAGCAGGATGTTCAGCGGGTATAGAACCGCGCTTTGATCGTTGGCGAGGAGTACGTTCCCTCCCAATTCATCGGGATTCCAGAGCGGAATCCTCCCCTGTCGCAGTTGTTCACGGGCGTAATAACGCCAAGAGTAATACTCGAAAATCGGCCCGTGCATCTGATTTTGAGCGAAATGGAATTCCGGAAAGCGCTCGGCGGCAGCCATTCCCCACGGACGCATCAGCAGAACAATATCTCCGGGAAGAAGCGTCTTACCCTGAAAAACCGCCGGGTAATAATAGAGCAAAGTGGCAAGTAAAAGGGTGAGCACACACAAAAGGTCCGTGCGCTTTCGGTTATTCATGGATGATATACCTCAATCTCCAATATCACGGCAGGGGACCACAGTAATCATGTGAATTCAACAATCGCTTTCCATCAAGGGAAACGGACTACTCGATGGGGCTGGATTCGCTTCCGTGAGTCGCGTCTCGCTTTTTGCCCCGGCCTCTTCCACCTCGGCGTCTGCGACGTTTGTGTTTAATGGCGGGGTCGGGAGTTTCCTCCTCCTGCGTCAATTCGTCCGGATCGGGGTCGTTCTCCACCTCCCCCGTATCGTTATCCGAAGCTATTTCACCCTTCTCTTCCTCAAGATCCTCCTCCAGCCATTTCCTCTCCTTTTCGGTGAGGCTCAGCACATTTAGAATGTCGGAATCACCGGGAATGGTCGTCGAAGATTCCGGGGCGATTATCGGATTTGTCTTTACGGATGAAAGGAAAGGCGTCTTGGGTTCCTCGGAAACGGAGGGAGGCACAATTTCGGGAATGTCAGAGTTAGCGAAACCCAGCTTTTTAATCTCCTGCGTCGTGCCGTGATAGAATATGTATGTCGTCTTGCCCTTCAGGAAAGCAGAGTATTCGTTCACATCCTTGGCAGCCATATGATCCTCGACCAGATCATATACGGATGAAGTCGCGGGGAAACGCAAAGTGCGCTTTCCGTCGTGATGGGTGTGAATCGATATCCAGCCATTTCCGGCGTTAAGGATGTCATCTTGGTCGGAGTAGATGTTAACTCCCGAGAATCGGCACAAGCCATGCAGCAATTCACGCGTTAAGACCGGTTCCCCGCAGAAAACGGAATTCCAGCCATCCATTTTTCTCACCACCAGAGAGGGTAATCCTGATTGCTGGTACTCCGCAAGGACCACGACGCCTTTCTCCTCCACCGCATAGAATGAGGGGTTTCTTCGTTCTTTTTCGCCGAACGTTTTTCCCGCGAGGTTTTGGGTGATGGGATGGTTTGCGTTCATGATTTTCGATCCGCTTTCCGACCCCCATGATTGGTGTCGCAACGGGATATCGGTGACTTCGTTCGCTCTCTCCTCCTGTGCGCTTTTTTCCTCGAAAATTCCGGGAGCGTACATCCATACCAAAGTTTTTCCGCCATGTTTGATCTTTTCACGGATCGCATTTCTGTGTTCCGCCGACAGACGGTAGGGAGTGAGGAAGATATATAGTTTCGCATCCACAGGGAAGTATCGCGCCATCACATCGCCTTGGAGATAGTATCCCACAGAGGCTCCGCACCTTTGGAAAAGATCACGGTGCCCTTGCAGGATTTTAGCGAGGAAAGCTTCCTTACATTGGATGTGCGGCAGACTTCGTTCATCCAGAAGGACAACCACCTCGGGTGAGAAATGTCGGGAACGGTGCTCCGCGGAGGCGATGCGTTGAACGTAGGATGATAGATATCCCCAGATGTCGTCACTATCCAACCACCCTTCGCCCCAAAGGTCCATCCAACTAACGCCCGTGTTGTGGATGAGCGACTTGGCGAGAAGTCTGAGGTGCGCCTGCTGGGTGGCGAAGCGGCTTTCCATTCGAGGATTGTAGTCCTCGTCATCGGAACGCGCCGCGAGATGGGTTTTTGTGTCATCCTCCGAAATCCATAGCTTTCCGTGGGCGGACGGAGAATCGATTGGGATAGGCACGGATCCGGCGCCTCCCATGAACCGATCCTTGTAGGAAAGCGGACCTGAGATGATATCGATTGAGGGCGCCGCAAGAATCTTGCCCAACGCCAAATGTCCGGAGAAGGTGTGGTTAAACTCCCAGGTATACCCGTAGCATACGGACACAAGGCAGGTCTCCTCCGAGGCTTGCTTCACCACCTTGGAGAGGGAGATAAGCCGTTCCGCAGTTATATCCGAGGTGTATTCGAGGAAATCAACCCAGCGTTTCTCCTTGCGTATCTCAAAAAACGTATTGTCCCGCTGAGTTGGGGAGGGCATGGGGGGAATCTCGACCGTGTAAAACTGCACCTGACCATCGTACCAGGCGGCTCGCAGAGAAGGTTCGCTGTTTTTGTACTTGGCCTTAAGCCAAGCGCGGAACGCTTCGCGGTTAGCGAAGGAATAATCGTATCCCTTGTCCGCGGGATGAAACCATTCCCCTCGTTCCAAGTGGAAGCCTATGATTCGATTGGCGTAACTGGAGCGGCGGATATGCGTTACAACGGAGGAGAGAGAGGCTTCCGCTTCGGACCAGAACCGATCGGAAGCCAGGGACGGATCGCCCGTTGAACCATCCGCATAATGGATTACCTCATTGGGGTACTGTTTTCGCCAGCCCGGAGCCGGAACGAAAACAATCCGGGGGATAACGAACCCTTGGGTATCAGCATCCAGCAGTATGTGAAGTCTCTCATCCAATGTTTCGTAAATGGAACTGTCCGGCGGAAGCGGGCATGGCAGTTCGATAAGCGTGGAATGGATATGAACGCCGGTTTTAGCCGCCTTCCGTATCTCAGAGGTGACGAGCCGGCTCTCCTTTTCCCCTTCGCAGCCTCCAAAGAAAATCAGAGGGGGATAGTTCACTCCGTTAATTGTCAGATGCACGACCCCTTGCCGTACCACCAGACGCGCACCTTTTGCGAGCGTTTCCTGTTCAACCTTGTTTGCTTTCGCGCTTGTGCGTTTTGAGCGAGAAGACCGCGCGGATCTGGACTTTGGTTTTGGGGGCTCCTCGGCGACAACCGGAACGGTTTCCACCGGATTCGCCTCCACCTCGGGCGGTGGGTTCAGTGTTATTTGCTCCGTGGATGCCTGTGCAGGCTCCGCTCGCGTAGGCTCGAGCTTTTCCGTACCCTCGGGCTCGGTTTTTTTCCTGGATCCTCGTTTGGATGGGCGTCGGCGAACGTTTTTCCTGGTTGCCGGGGGTTCGGGGGCGTTGGCGGCATCGGTTAATTGCTTCTCGGCGTCAAGTATCTCTCGGGGCTCCTCCGTACGTTGAGCATCTTCAATCTTCTCGTTCAAGCTTTCTGCGTTCTCGGTCGCTTGAGTCTGCGTTTTCCGGGTCTTTCCGCTTCCGCCGCGTTTGGCAGTTTTCCGTATCTGTGAGTTCTCGGCCATAGGTTCCGCTGCATCCGATACCACCGGCTCCAAGGTCACTGGCTCCACGACCGGGGCGGCTTGTTTGCGCCGGCGGGAGGGTCTGGCTCTTTTAACGGGCTCAACCGGAGGCGTTTGAATCTTCTCCGGCGCATTGGGTTCGGGCGCGGCAGGTGATTGGGCAGCGGAGGTTGAACCATCCCCTGACGCGGAGCCGATTGGTTCCGATTTATCCACGGTGGTTGGTTCCGAAGCGGGTTTTTTCCTGGAACGAGAGGATGTTGTGCGTTTACGTGTTGGTTTTGCCGGGGGGGATTCAATGGTTTCCGCGAGGTTCGTTTCGCGGTCGCTATTGTCCTTCGAAGGCTCCGCAGTTTGAGCGGCGAAGTCCGTCGAGGACTGATCATCAATCATTCGTTTGTCTCCTGGTAATTTTTTAAAATGCGCGCGGGCATCCGATAATATTCGGGCTCAAGCGACGCAACGTTTTCCCGAAGCGCTGCAAAGGATTCTCTTCGCATCATGGTGGCGCATCGATTTTATTCAAAGCCTGAAAATTGCAAATATTTGACCAAACGTAAAGTAAGCCAGAATAGCCTCATTTTCCGGTTTTTGCAATCATCTCCGTCGCGTATCGCGCCTGATTACGGGTACTCATCCATTCATTGAGGGCGCATTACTAATGAATATAATCCTCATAAAAATCGTCTAAGCTATTATACACTTTGCAATACCTTGCGTCAAACAAGCTTGGTGTTTTTTCGAATCCTTGTGCGGCATGGGCGACGGATATAGCGTCTTGCAAAGTTTATCAGCGATTCTTCCACGCCTCCGGATGTGACACGCCAGTCGAGACCATCCATGCATGCCGGCAAATCGGGTGTCCCCGCCCGTCTCTTGTATATCCGCATCCTCTCGGAACCTTTTTTCAACCAGCCAGTCAGAGCGATATCGAGGTTGTAGTGACTTTTGGCGTTCTCCCGGTGATTGTACGCTTAAGTGAAATCAGCTATATAACGAAATCATATTTCCCCGCCCGTCGTGATTTGACTTAGTGAAAATCGGTGTGCTATACTTTCGCTAATTCAGATAATAGTAGGGTCATCAAAGATGTCCGAATCCGCACAGAGTGCTGTGGCGAAACACGTATCATTTGAACGCGAGCGCGGAGTTCACGAAGTCCATTTACGCCAGGACGTGGCTCATATCGTCGTCATGGTGTCCGGCTCCGAAGGCGAGCGGATGGAAAAGATACTGCGTGTTTTTCACATTCTTGCGGATAATCAAATCCCCATTTTTTTCATAAAGCTTCATCGTTCCGTCGTTACTTTCGCGGTGGAAGGGGAGCATCTCGACGCCACGGAAAGCGCGCTACGCCCTCTCGGATGGGAGATGGTTGTGCGATGCGGCTTGGCATTGGTCTCCATTCACGCAAGCAGCATGCGTGATCTCACCGGAAGCATTGTGACCATCGCCGACGCTTTTCAGGAGGTTGGAGCGAGGCTGTATGGGGTGAGCGATTCGCATACGTCCATACAATGTTTGATAGATGCGGAACATTCCCGGGAGGCTCTTGAGAAGCTCAAGCAGATTTTCCATTTGGAGGCGGAGAATGCCTAAGGTTCTCGTTCAGAAGTTTGGAGGAACCTCCGTGGATACTCCGGAGCATCGCATGCTCTCCGCCCGGAAGGTGATAGCGGCGAAAAAAGCGGGTTGCGATCCTGTGGTCGTGGTGTCTGCGATCGGCAGGAAGGGTGCGCCTTATGCCACCGACACGCTAGTGGGCGAGTTGAAAAGAATTGACCCGTCGTTTTCGCCCAACCCTCGTGAGATGGACATGATGATGGCTTGCGGGGAATTGATATCCACCGCGGTCATGGCGACCACCCTTCAATCCATGGGATATCCCGCGATTGCGTTATCCGGCGGGCAAGCGGGAATATTTACGGATGATCAGTACGGCAACGCCAGAATCGTGCAAATCTCTCCGGATGCGATTTTACACGCCATTGAAAAAGGGGAGATACCCGTGGTGTGCGGATTCCAAGGCGTGGTGAAGTCCGGCAAGGACGGAGAGCATGGCGGGGTTACCACTTTGGGGCGAGGAGGCAGCGACACCACCGCTTCGGCCCTTGGCGCCGCACTTAACGCAATGGGGGTTGAGATTTACACGGATGTGGACGGTGTGAAAACCGCCGATCCGAGTATGGTGTCAAATGCGAGAACCCTTGACATATGCAGTTACGAGGAAGTGGCGGAGATGGCGCACTTGGGCGCCAAGGTGGTGCATCCGCGGGCGGCGGAGATAGCGATGGATTACAACATCCCGCTTTGGGTGAAATCCACCTTCAGCGATCACCCTGGTACGCGCATTGTGGCGGAATGTGAGATTCCGAACGATCTTCGCAAGCGAATCACTGGAGTGGCGCATACCGGAAAAATAGTATTTCTTCGCTTGGAAATTGAGAACGAGGCTCATAAGTCTTACGTAGAACGTGAAGTGTATCGCCTGATGGCGCGTGCTGGCATCAACATATTCCTGGTGTCCTTTAGCGCGACGGCGCTCTCCTTCGCCGTAAATCAGGAGGATTACCATTGCGCTCGTGACCTTCTGGATGGGATGGTTGTGCCTGTGGGTTCCGAGCCGGATAAAATCCCTGCAAGTTTTTTCTATATCTTCAAATTTTCCGAAGGACTGGATTTGGCGTACAGCGCTCAGCGACCGTTATTGAATTCCGTGGAATCCTTCATCACTGTGGTGGACGTTCCTGGAACCGTATATGAAAACGGCACGATGGTCTCCGTTGTGGCGTCTCGCTATCGGCAGGTGTCCGGCGTGACGGCGACGATTTTCGAGGCGCTTGACAAAGCGGGAATTAAAGTAATTCAAGTGGCGGATTCAGCGATGTCCATTTCATTTCTTATCGCTGAAAACGACGCGATAAAAGCGGTGCGTTTGCTGCATGACACGTTGGGGCTGGGTACGGGAGTGTAAGCCAGCCGCAGTGTCCGGAGGGCTGGATTATGGAAGAGGATCGTTCAGACGAGGAAGAGGAGTTGGAGAAAAAGCTTCCGCCTATTCCGGATATTCCGCAGCCTCCCGCCATCCAATCCAAGCTTCCGAAATACCCCGATAAGGGGGAGACACAGGAAGCCAAGGATGCGCGCAGAATGGGCTTGGCATATTCCCTGCCGATTATGCTGGTGGCGCCCGTGCTTTTGCTTACTATCGCCGGTGCGTGGCTGGATGAGAAAATGAAAACATCTCCATGGTTCACATTGGCGGGTGTTTTACTGGGAATGATTAGCGGATTGATTAACATGATCCGCACGGCGAATAAGTTAAATGAGTGAAGAGTGAGACGGATGAGGGGAATACCCGCAGGGAATTGGTGCACCGATGCCGGATGAGCAATTGCCTTTGCGCTCTTTCAGAATGTCCGCGCTCCTGGCAACGGCGTTCTCAATATTGCTATATTTCGCAGGATATGGCAGATTTGCGTTTGGAATTCTTGCAGGAACGGCGCTGGGGATGCTTAGCCTTGGCACCTTGATGTGGACCATACCGAGGCTCTTCAGACCCGGCAAGAAGAGTACCAAAGTGTTCATGGGGACTGTCTCTCTTTTGAAGTTGCCGTTGTTTTTTATCGGGGTGTATTTGGCAATCCGTCCCGAGAGCGCACCCTATATCAATCCCTTCGGGGTTTTTTGCGGGGTGGCGTTGGTGCCCGCCGTCATTTTTCTTAAAGTGGTTGGATGGCAGATGGCGAACGGCATGAATAAATAGTTGTTCCGTTTTGATTTGGTTCGGATGAAATTCACAAGGAGCATGCAAAGTGCCTAACATGGCGCATACCATACGGATAGCGCAAAATGGTTCCAATCCCGCCCAGTTTCAAGGGGATGCGGGAGCCGTTGCAAACACGGGGCGAATGGCGAACCAGGTAACGCAACCCGTCGGAAAGAAGCCTTACGAGCTTGGCGAGATTCCCAATCCGGGTTTGCTATTCGGCAACGCCTTGCTTGTTGTAATATTAATGATCGTGTTTGTCAGAGCTGCAACTCGCAAGATGGAAGCGATCCCGAGCGGAGTGCAGAACCTCGGCGAGTTTATCGTGGAGGCGTTGAACAACTTCACCTGCGGGATCATTGGCCCGGATGGATCGAAGTACACGCCACTGGTGGGTACGTTGTTTCTCTATATTTTCCTGAGTAACCTTATCGGGGAGATACCAGGGTTCCATTCCCCCACCTCCAACCTCACCACGACGTTGGCTCTTGGTCTTATCGTGTTCTTCTATGTGCAGTACGTCGGCATTCGCAACAATGGATTGATCGGGTACATCAAACACTTCATGGGGCCGATGCCTTTGCTGTCGCCGTTGCTGTTCCCAATTGAAGTCATCAGCGAAATCGTTAAGCCGTTCACTCTCGCCCTTCGACTTTTCGGAAACATCTTCGGAGAGGATACGGCGATTGCGGTGTTGGCGACCATGGGCATCACCATGCTGCCAAAGCCGCTGCTTTTGCCGTTGCAGTTCCCGGTGCTCGTGTTGGACTTGCTGGTCTATTTCGTGCAAGCGTTGGTGTTTGCGTTGCTGACGGCGACATATCTGTCCATGCAGCAACCCCACCATGAGTCGAAGCACGACTCACAGGAGATATCCACACAGCCGGCGCATTAGTCATCGGTTTCAAAATATCAACAGTACACTGCTAGGTTTATCTAATTTAGGAGGCATAAAATGATTTACTTTGGTCTTTTGGCGCTTGGTCTGGCTCTCGGTGTGCCTATCGCCGTCATCGGCGGCGGCATTGGAGAGGGTATCGCCGCTTCCAAGGCTCTGGAGGGCATGGCACGCCAGCCGGAGGCTATCGGGCGCATCCAGACAGCCATGATTCTGGCTTTGGCGTTTATTGAATCGCTCGTTATTTTCGCGTTTGTCGTTCTCTTCCTTCTCAAGGGAAGTCTTCCCTCTACGCCTGATAGCGTTATCAAATTGATCCAAGCCGGATTGCACTAACAGGGCAAAATTACGAAGCTTGTGATTCGCGTTCCGAGTCGTGCCGAAGATTTGCATGTGCACGGTTCCAATTCAGCATAGGGAATGCGATGAAACAAGAGGGGAGGCGGTTTCGGCTCAATGACCGAAATACTAAATGCATTAAACATAAATCCCGTTTTGCTGGCGCTGAACATCGTATTGTTTCTATTGTTGCTGGCTATCCTCAACATTATGTTTTGGAAGCCGATCATGAATCAATTGGAAAAGCGCAAGCGGAGCATTGAGGATGCTCATAAAGAGGTCGACCGCACACAACGCGAGATGGAGTCCTTGAGGGATGAGTATCGCGCCAGCCTTGCCAAGATCGAAAGCGATGCACGAGCGCGCATACAGCAAGCCGTGCATGAGGCGCAGCAGGAGAGGGAGCGCATTTTGACTGAAGCGCGAACCCAGTCCGAGGAGATCAAACGGCAAGGCGAGGAGACCCTTCGAGAAGAATCCGATGCGGCGATGCGTAAGATGATGTCCACGCTGGATCAATTGTCGCTTCGGACTTTGGACAGCATTCTAGGTTCAGGGGACGGCGGCGGGCGATCCACGCTTGTACAGGAGTATATCGCCAAGCAAGCGGATCTTTCCAACGGCGAGAATAATGGCTCTATGGGGAAGTTTGTGGAAACCCCCGGGAATTATCCATAATGATACATTATGAAAGATACCGAACTCTACA
>DAIDHP010000071.1 GCA_027459625.1 Chthonomonadales bacterium | reverse complement strand
TTACGCCAATGACGAGCACACCCATCAACTATCAGGCGATGCAGCGACTGATCGACTCCCCGAATTTATCCACGCTGGATTGGTGGAGATACTCCCTGCTCTCCGTCCCGCCTCCTCGCCCGCAGGCGAGAATGGAGGCTCCAGTGCTGGACCACTCCGAAATCCCAGTCTCTCGTAATCAGATGATAGTGTGATCATCAAGGAGATAAACGATGAACAAACGATTTCACGCGGTTCCGTGGATGGTCGGAATATCCGCAGGACTGATGCTTGCGCTTCTCATTCCACCCGTCACAAGAATAATTATGTGTGGACAATTTCAAGTGGCCATTTTACATAATAATGATATTTTCAAGCTTGGAAGCAAATTACCGCAAATTGCATCCTCATATCCAAATGATATAGAGGTTCAGGTTGGCGCATTATGCTTGCCACAAACCTGGAACAACCGATATGGCATAAAAGAAAATGAAAATGCGGCAATCCGAAAAATATCACGGATAGTTGCCAGGTTTCCCAATAAGCCAGTGGTTTACGCCGTCGCATTAAAACAGCTTATATTATCCGGAATGTATCTCAATCGAGTCAAAGATCAGACGATTCCTCCGGATAATAATACAGGATCAGTTAAATCACACGTGGATATGAGGCTGACGAAATTATTTGATTCCTATTGCATGGCGGGTGAAAGACTTGACCCTCGAAATGCATACTTTTACTATATGCGATCCATAAGTCTTTTCGTAATGCATCGCGATTCCGAAGCGTTACGTCAAATCGAGATTGCAAGCCAAAAACCGGAATACAACGATTATTTCTCTTTGGAGGACCAATATTTGCTTCATACCGTGGATAGAATCACTGGCGGTGAAAACGTTCTTGTCAGGTTTTACACATACGCCGGTGTTATATTCCCAGAATACGCTAATTGCCGCGCATCCGCGCAAATCGCGATACACAAAGCCTGTCTATTGGAGCAAAAAGGGGATTTGCAAGCGGGATTCGTCATACGCAAAGCGGTGAGAAAATACGGAACCTTGATGTCCGAGGATTCCACGGTCAGCATTGGTAATTTGGTAGGCATGGCCTTAACCGGTATATCCATGGATGATTTCCCGGGATATCCGCCTAATACCAATCCCTATAATCCTACGATCTTTTATACTCGCGTGAAAGCATATGCCGACTACCTGAAAAAAATCCATCACCCTAACGAGGCGCTGGATTACATGCAACAGTACCAATTATCTAATTCCATTCGCACCGTTATGAGAAAGAATAACAACATATTCGACATGATAACAAAGGATTGCTATGTATGGTTGGCAGGGATGATCGTACTAATGAACGCTTACTGGATTATTATAGCTACGTTCGCAAGTCTTATCATCAATAAATTAACTTGTATAAAATTTACGAAATCAATACCAGATTCAATTAAACTATGCACTGTGATTATTCCTTTTTTGCTTATATTCTTTGAATATAGTGTTTTATATTCCATGCGCCAGAACTCAATAATGATCATCCTAACCGCTTTATTGATGTTATTCGTACTTCTTACATGGTTTAAGAAAGACACATTAAAGAATTGGAATTTATTCGATGTACCGCATCTGTTTCTTTGGTTTCTCACGATCCTCCTTGGCGTGTTTATTATTCTTTGGCCAAATGTTTTGGTGAATCAAAAGAACACGTTCCTTTTGGAATTACTCATAATTACCTCACTATTAATAATGCTTTTGAATAAAATATCGGAATATTTTGGCGGATGGACTCGTCGATTAACTATTTCCGTATTAATAATTGCTTTGATCGCTCTTACCATTTCTCTCTTTGAGATTGCAAGTTCCTGGCAAATTATGGGTTTGACGAATAGCTTTTATGATTTTGTTTCGAGTAATAATCAAAGGATTTATCTATATTTAAATTCGCTTCCTGTCATCATTCCTCAAATTGTTGTGATTGCGTCGGTTATTGTCAGCTTTCTGCACCATGAACCCTATTTTCAGGGGTTCGTCCGACACATGCGCAATATCGCCGTTCCGCTTGTCTGTATCATTCTGATCGGATGGTCGGGGGTGATTTTATTCACAGTGAAAAACGAGGCGAAAATCAACACTTTGCAAAATATGATTATCTCCACAGGAGAGATACAAACACTCGCACGTATCTCCCATATCTCATTGCCAAGAGTGGAAAGGTAACGGAAATCCTTTTTTAGGCATTTCGTCGATTCCGGGCGACTTCGCAGTGACGCATAATGAGGATTGCGACGCTCGGCTCCTGGTGGAATCTCTATTGGAAAGATTAAGCCCTCCCATTCGCGCCGCGCTGGCGCTGAGGGAGTTGGAGGGTCTGGATTACGAGGAGATCGCGAAAATTCTTAGAGTTCCCGTGGGCACCGTACGATCCAGACTTAACTCCGCCAGGGAGCAATTCAGGAAGCTCTATACGAAGGCGATGAAGGAGACGGAGGATGTTTAAATCCACTGAAAAGAGAAGAGGAAACAATCCAAGGGAAACTCTGATGGACCAAATCCTAAGTGAGGGTTTTCGAGCCATCCCCACTCCCGTTCCCTCACCGAACTTTGATGAAAGGGTGTTAGCGGGACTGCGCGATTCCGCGCCATCTTGGTATGTCGCTTTACGCAATTCCCTGAAACCCATGCTCACCGCTATGACTGGTTCCTTCATTCTCGGTCTCCTTGCGATCCATTTTGCACTTCAAGCTCCGATGCCAACGCTTACGCCAATGACGAGCACACCCATCAACTATCAGGCGATGCAGCGACTGATCGACTCCCCGAATTTATCCACGCTGAATTGGTGGAGATACTCCCTGCTCTCCGTCCCGCCTCCTCGCCCGCAGGCGAGAATGGAGGCTCCAGTGCTGGACCACTCCGAAATCCCAGTCTCTCGTAATCAGATGATAGTGTGATCATCAAGGAGATAAACGATGAACAAACGATTTCACGCGGTTCCGTGGATGGTCGGAATATCCGCAGGACTGATACTTGCGCTTTGCAGTTTCCCTGTTGCTCGAATAATTATGAAGCTGCAGGTGAAAGCAGCGATACTTAGGATGAATAATATCTTCTTCTTGCATCACAAATCGGAAGTGGCAAAGCAAAATCCCGATGATATGGAGATACAAATAGGATATCAATTGGCGTCACCTGATTATAATTTAGGATCCACTCATAAAGAAGCTAACAAATACCAAATTTTGAATGAAGTGAGTCAAGTAGTTTCACAGTATTCTAATCAACCGGCTGTCTACGCCGCAGCGGTAAGGTTAATGTCGGAATTCCCTTTAATGGCTGATCGAGATTCAGACCAAACTCTTCCTCCTGACATGAATAAAAAGTATGCTCAAACACCAATTGATAAACCCTATGCGCTTGCATTCGATTCATACTGCCAAAAAGGCGAAATACTGGATCCCAATAACGCCTATTTCCCCTACATGAGATCCATCGCGCTATTCGCCTTAAAACGTGATTCCGATGCGTTGAAACAGATTCAAATCGCCGGGAAAGCAAATGTTTATAATGATTATACAACCTATGAAATGAAATGCATTAATAGCTTCACAGATGCGGCATGGGGGGCGGAGGAGCCGCTTCTCCGCGAATTCGGTTTAATGGGACTGGCATTTCCGGATTTTTCACAAATGCGCGCCGCTGCGCGAGTGGCTATTCATAAGGCGATACTACTAGAGCGCAAAGGCGATTTTAATGCCGGCTTTTTGATACGACGAGATGTTAGACGTTATGGGAGTTTAATGACTACAAACTCCACCATGATCATTGGAAATCTTGTAGGGGGTGCAATTTCAAAGCTTGCCATGAATTACTTTCCCGGAGCCCCATCCAAAGCTCACCCCTATTTTAACGACGCGAACAAGCAATATTATCTTAAGCCATACATGCATTATCTGGAAACCATTCATCATCCGGGTGAAGCGTTGGCATGCGAAAAACAGGTTGCGGCGCTAAATACCATGTTTGGTCTCGTTCACGCTGAAATGCAAAATGACATTACCGTTCCTTTTCGGAAAACAGTCACTCACTGGCTGGTTGGAATGATTCTCTTGTTATGCGCACTGTGGATCATCATTTTTTGGATTGCCTCTTTCCTAATATATAAAATACCTCAATTTAATATATCTCCCACTAAAAAAGAGCTTTTGAAAGGATTATCAATACTAATTCCACTTAGTCTCATTTTCTATGATTTATCCTGCTTTACATCTATCCGAATAAGCGGCATAACGCCGTTTATAGAATGTTCGATTCTTATAGCAATGTATCTCATGCTGATTGCATGGATTCAGAAAAGAACTCTTAATGCATGGTCGAATTTGGATAAGTTTCTGTTTGACATTTGGTCAGTGGTATTTATCTTATATGTTTTATTTCGCATATGCATACCGGGTGCGGTCTTGTCGGGCAGCAATGCTTTTCTTGTCGTAATGTTAATTATCGTATTTTTGATTCTTGAAATAATAAATAATAATGGGTATAAAATCACTAATACAGCGAACCGTATATCTATTATGATCTATTATATCTCCATATCTTTGCTTTTTTATTCTGTGATGTATTTCATAAGCAAATGGCAAGCAAGCGGGGTCATTAGCAACCTGAAGTTTTTGAACCAGTTCATTACCGATCCATATACGAATGTTTGGAATATATTCGTGATCGCCGTTATTATCCCGGAAATAGTGGTGGCGGCGGCTATTATTTGGAGCATACGAAGCAAATCTTCATTTTTCCATGGGATTTCGAAGGGACTTAGAGCGGTTTCCCCCTATTTGGCTTGCCTTGCCCTCTTATTATGGTGTGCGTCGATTTTAATGACTATACGCACGGACCGAGGATTATCCGAGCGGCAGAATATTATTATGCATGGCGAAGCTCAATATTTCGCACGTCTCGTCCACATCACTTGGCCATCCATCGGAAAGTAACTATCAGTGTTTCCTCGTGTCTTCTCGGGTAATATTCCTAACAGGATTGGAGCGTTACCATATCTTCCGAAGGAGTATTACCCATGCTTAAAGGAGTTTTCCGTTACCTGCTTCCCGTTCTAGCCATCCTAGCGCTGCTGCTGGCGTTTCTGCCCAACTCATCCCGCTGGATGGCGGCGGCGCAATTCAAAACCGCGCTCGCTCCCTCGCAAAACCCTTGGTCGCTTAAAAACATAGGAGTAATCACTCGGAACAACCCCAACGATTTGGATTTAAATATCGGGGCGTGCAATTTCTTTGTACCTGGAGTGAATGATATTCCCCCCCGGAGACAGATCCGGAACATCAATAATCTCCTTCGCAAATTCCCTCGCCAACCAGCAGCCTACGCGATCGCGATGAGTCAAATGACAATGATCGGCGTGAAGGCGGGAAGGGAAAAGGATCAGGATCTAAACCCCGCACAGGATAAGAATGATCCATGGGCGAATGTGCGATTACCCGCCCCCAATGTCCCGCTTCTCCATCTATACAATAAATATGGGATTATCGCGGAGAAGTTGGATCCAAACAACGCGTATTTCTCGTTCATGCGATCCGTTGCGTTATTCGGACTGCACCGTGACAATTCGGCGATAAGGGAGATTATCCGTGCGGGCAATTGCAGCGTTTGGAATGATTACACAAAGGAGATGATACTTGGGAGATTTAAAATCGCGGATGAACTCGGAATGGGCAGGGATTCCATCATTCGGAATTATATTATATTCTTTGTCTTGTTTCCTCACCTCGCACCATTACGCGCCGCCTCGAACATCGCCATCCATGACGCTATGATAATGGAGAAAAAAGGGGATGTTTAAAAGGGCTTCTTAATTCGCGCAGGTCTTTGTAACGTTGGAAAACTTATGGAGTTGGATGGAACGGAGAATATCACTCCGTTAGTGGGTTTCTCCATTACCGAAATCGCCGGTACCGATCCCGGAGGAACGTTTTTCAATCCACCGAAGAATATCTCGGTGGGTAAGCGAACAGAGATTGGAATAGACCACTATGCGTCCTATCTTATAAAAATCAGACATCCAGAGGAGGCTAAAGCGTATCGCTCCGATATGGAACAGGGGTTAAAAATTAAAAAACAGATACTATCCAAGACAACTATTCTTGGCGCGGATACATTTGATCTATTTGATTCGTATTCGATCTTTTACATAATCCCCTTATTTGCATGGATTGGTTCAAGTGTGATTATCCTTGCCGGGATTTTAACTCTCCTGTGCCTCGGGGCGGTGGCGTTCTTTGCATGCCGTTTCGAGACTTCGAGTAAGTACCGCATCGGTTTTGTGATTTATATCCTCTGTTTTATGCTTCTGGAGTATTTCAATTATATGCAGGTTGTTTGGTTCTTGTCCGTTTACCAAGGATATATCAATTCCTATGGTATCGAATTCAACTCACTCTCCCTCATGCCGCATATCGTTCCATTCGCCGTATACGCGAGCGCACTGGTAATCATTCTTCCTTTCGCCCTGTCGCTACTTATTCCCAGAATTTATCGCCGAAGCGTTCCGGATGAATCGCCGACATGGTTGAGAAAGACATTCATCACATTGGCGAGCACCCTCACACTGCTATGGTTCTGTTTTTTTCAAATAAGCGTGTATTTCGACCAAGCGTACTTGCATCAGCATATCTACAGTTTATTTCGGTGAGATGATGTAATCTGTCTGATCGGACCGATCGGACGGATCCGTCAGATTGGTTAGCGGCGAAGAAAAGGATAAGCGCAACCCCTCCCTCAGTCGAATTGGAAGGGATTATCCCCCTAAAAATCAAACGTTTTGAACTGCGGCAGGTAATCCCTGTTCGCCTCAAACATCTCCTTCACCATCTCCTTGATCTCCTGCATCGAGCATACCGCCGAGGTTAGCGGATCGAAGAGAATACTGTGAAAGATCATGCCTGGATCGCCCGCAAGGGAGCCCTCCACCGCCATCTCCTCGTTGTGGGCGCTGATGTTGACCAACGCGGCGCATTGCGACGGCAACGGACCCACGTGCATCGGCGATAGCCCGCGCTTGCTCGCCATCACGGGAACCTCCACGCAACACCCCTCCGGAAGGTTGTCAATCAAGCCGAAGTTGCGCACGTTCCCGTTGAACTCGAAAAGGGCTCCGTCGCCGCAGTATGCGTTGATGATGCTCGCGGCGTATTCATGTCCTCGTGCAAGGTTCACCGGCTCGTTTTTCTCCAGCTCTTTTTTGGTTTCCTCTTTCCATGTGCCTTCGCGCTTGCCGTATTCATCCATGATGTAGCCGTAAACCCCTGGGTTCCAGCCGGTTCCATGGGTGCAGTACTTCTCTATAAGATCGGGACGCTTGCGAAACCAGGCGTTATACTCGGAGTTATGCCCGCTGGATTCAGTGACGTAATATCCGAGATGCTTGAACATCTCGTTGCGGACGATCTCCTCGTTGTAGATTTCCGGCTTCTCCACCGCCTCCCGAATCAGCGGGTAGGCGTCCTTGCCGTTCCATTTGAACTCCACATAAAAGGACTGATGGTTTATCCCGGCACTGATGTAGGTGCATTCCTCGTATTTGGCGCCGATCCAGTTCGCCAGCATCATCGCGGTTCCCTGCACGCTATGGCACAAGCCGGATATGAGCATCTTCGATTGCCCCTGCATGGCGCGGCAGAGCATCGCCATGGGGTTGGTGTAGTTCAGGAAAATGGCGTCGGGACAGACCTGTTCCATATCCTTGAGGATATCCAGCATGATCGGGATGGTGCGCAGAAATCGAAAGACGCCGGACGGTCCGCGCGTATCCCCCACATTCGTATCCACCCCATACTTCTTAGGGATGAGAATATCGCTCTTCCACACGTCAAACGGGCTTGCGAGGATGGTGCAGAGAACGGCGTCCGCTCCCTCAAGAGCCTCCTTGCGATTCATGGTGGCTTCCAGCTTTGCGGGGTAGTTCCCCGCCTTGATAATTCTTCCCACCGCCGTCCTGGCGAACTCCAGGCGATCCGGGTCGATGTCCATCAGGGAGATGGTGGAATCGGCGAGTTCGGGGAATGTAAGGATATCCCGCACCAGACCGCGAGTGAACCCAAGGCTTCCCGCACCGATAAAAGTGATCTTAGGCATGATTTCCTCCGAAAAGATAAGGGAATGACTGTTAGTTCAGATAATTGCGTGATTCGCATTAGAGTTGTTTTTCCGAGAGTAAAATAAGGGATATCCGCCTCATTCCCGTCATGATGCAATTACCTCGGTTGAGTTATGAAAAAAGGTATCGGGGCGATTTCCCCATGCTTGCCATGGGATGCCTGTGCCCGATACCTGTTATTGGTAGCGCCACGGGGAATCGAACCCCGGCTTGAGAGCTGAGAACCCCCTGTCCTGACCGCTAGACGATGGCGCCGTATTTCCGAAACAACGAAAAGAAGTATAGCAGAAGGCGGGAGTATGTGTCAAGATGAGGAAGGTGATGAAGAGATGAATTTACTCCCGATTTGAAACGGAATCACCCATGCGGGTGCGGAAATGAATTCCCGCGTTATGGTGATGAATCCCCTTTGGGGATGGACGGAACCCCTAACCCAAGAGGGTTTCGTAAAATATAACGCGGTCGATTCAATGTCGTGCGAAAGTCAGTTTGCATCTCCGGAACCGTCATATTCGGAGATATTCACCAGCACTCCGGACTTCAAGGTTAGCTCGCATCGTTTTAGAAGCGTGCGGGACACATTCTGACTAACATACGCCTCACCGCAGTTCTGACAGATATCCGCAGGCACGTCTCTCACCACGAAAGTCGCCCCATCGCGTTGTAGTGTAATGGATGTGACGCCTTTCCTCGTGTCACCGTTTTTACAGATTGTACATTTCATTCTTTTCTCCTACGAAATCCACTTTCCCATAAATCCGGATCAGGTTGATAAACTGTGATGATAATACTCATATGTTCTGTTTCGTTATACGCGACTACTACATGAAGAGGTTTGCCATTCACCCAAGCCATGATCAACTGACTTGGATATGGAAAATCATCTGGATATATTTCTACGGTTTCTCCTGTTTTAAGTGCCATACTCACATCTTCCTCTGTTATATTCCTCTCAAACATCCTCTGTATGGCGTGAACCCTATAGATGATTTTTTCATATTCCATAGCTTGGCGCACCAGATTTTTAAGTTAGTTAAAGATCATCTGTACCTTGATGGTGCATAAACTCGAGCAAATAGTAACATCCAGTTTGTTCAAAATGCATATTCGCATTTGCTCGGTGGCAGATATCCTCTCCTATTCAATATGAATTATATCATCATCGAGAGAGAAAAGCGTTCCTATGAACTATTCCGGATAGATGTATGTATTCAATACTTAACTGCCATGGTTTAGGGGGAGAGCATCAAAGGGTTGCACATGGGGCGAAACTGTGTCATTCTTGAGGTTAAGATTCCATCGAAGCTGAAAACCGATCCTTGCGAACCCGCAGGCGATCGTTAAGAAAGGAACCCAGTTTCATGCTCCGCACCGCCATAAGATATCGCCATTTTGCCCTCTTCCTCCTTTTGTCGCTCTTGTTGATTTCCATCCCCCTCCATTCCGTCGCGAAGGTTTTCTTCAATCATCCGTTCGCGCCGCAGGAGGGGTTGGTTGCTCAGCCCGAGCAACCTTACCGCAAGGAGATTTGCCTCAACGGTCTGTGGAAATTTCAGCCGATCGCCCTCCCCTCGAATTACAAGCCAGGGCAAGGCGCTCCCTCAATTCCCCCTCCCGTGAAAAACGCATGGGATCGCACCCCCATTCGCATTCCCTCGCCCTGGAACGTAAACTCCTTCTCCGAGGGGAACGGCGGCGACTTCCATTGCTTCCCGAGCTATCCGGCCTCCTGGGAGAAAGCGGAGATGGGCTGGCTAACCAGGGATTTCACCCTTCCGAAGAGTTGGAGGAACAGGCGTGTTATTCTTGATTTTCAGGCGGTCGCGGGGTCATGCGATGTTTACGTGAACGGTGTGCTAGTGACGCACCATTTCGACAGTTTTCTGCCGTTCAAGGCGGATATCACCAGCGCGATGCGGTGGAACGGTTCCAATGTATTGCTGGTCGGTGTTCGAGAACCTGACCTGTTCAATATCTCCAGCCCAATGGGGGGATACACTTATCCGACAGGCTCCTTTTGGGGAACGCACATCGCGGGGATATGGCAGGATGTCTATCTGGAATCCCTGCCCGACGTGTACATCTCCAACGTGCAGGTGGAGCCGCAAGTGAGCCAAAACAGATTGCTTCTGAACGTGCGAGTGCGGAATGATTCCGCCAATCCGATGCGGATCGGCGTCTCCGGTGAAGTCCGTAAATGGATTTCCCTGGCGGGGAAGAGCGTCATAGAGGCCCCGGTTCCAAAATGGAAACTGGATAAGCGCATCTCCTTGCGCATGTCGGATGAGTCCGAAACGGTTCCGCCCAATTCGGAGCAAACCGTCACGCTGTCCGAACCCGTTAACGGTCGCCTCGCCTACTGGTCGCCAAGTTCCCCCAAGCTTTACGGCTTAATCCTCACTCTGAGGCGCGACAACGGCGTGATGGATCGTCATTACGTGCGGTTCGGTTGGCGGCAATTCTCCTTCAAGGGTGCGAAACTGCTGCTGAACGGCAAACCGATTACGCTCTACGGCGACGCCTGGCATTTCATGGGCGTTCCGGAGATGACTCGCCGCTACGCATGGGCGTGGTTTAAGATGCTCAAGGACGCCCACGCCGACGCGGTGCGGTTGCACGCGGAGCCTTACCCAAGCTTCTTCATGGATGTCGCGGATGAGATGGGCGTCTGCGTGCTGGATGAAAGCGCGATCTGGGCGAGCCATTGTTCGTTCAATTACAGCGATCCGAATACCTGGCGCCGCTTCGAGAGGGACACGGAAGACCTGGTTCTGCGGGACAGAAACCATCCCAGCGTATACGGGTGGAGCGTGGCGAACGAGATAAACCCCGCCCTCGGCGTGGATCGTGCGCCACAGCAGACCGTGAACGAGGTGGATGACAAGATCGCCGCCCTCGCCCACCATATGCAGCAGCTTGATCCCACTCGCCCCTGGGTATCCAGCGACGGCGACGACAATATGGACGGCAGATTGCCCGTCATCAGCAACCATTACGGCGATTCAAATACCTTCCGACAGATCGCGGCGAGGAATCTGCCTTGGTCGGTGGGTGAGGATGGCTCGGCGTATTACGCCACCCCCGCTCAGGCGGCTCAATGGGCGGGAGATATAGCGTATACAAGCCAAAAGGGGCGCATGGACGGGATCGCCATCGAGGATTACGGACTTATCCAAGGCCAAAGAGAGTATGGCGCCGACTACTGCTCCATCTTCAACATAGTCTGGTATGGATTGCAACCCCTTCCCCTTGGCTTGAAGGACACAACCAAGCCCCCCACCTTGCAGGATGGGATTTTCTTCGGGCGTTACGTTCCCGGAGTTCCGGGGATGCAACCGGAGCGACTTGGAGCCTATTGCACCACCCTGAATCCTGGCTACGATCCGAGCCTCCCGCTTTACAAGCCTTGGCCTCTCTTCAAAGCGGTGCAAGCAGCCTACGCCCCGAACGGTCCCCTCCCCTGCCAGTGGGATCATAAGTGGGTCACCTCGCGGCCGAACCCGCCGGTTATCGCGAATCCGGTTAAAGAGGTTGGTTTCCTTGGCGATACCGGCGGTCCGCTCTACTACTCCCTGCAAAGCGGTGGAATTCCCGTGACCGACGCCAATCACAATACGACCTCTTACCGCTTCCTGGTGGTGGACGGCTCCTCATTAACTCCGGCGAATGCGCTTGCGATTAAAAGTCGAGTCGATTCCATCCTGGGGCAAGGAGGCTCCGTGCTGATCTGGGGGGTTCCAAAAACGAATACGGAATCCTTGAGCGCTCTTCTGCCGGAACCCGTCACGATCACCGACCGCCAATCGATCTCCCTTGTTCCGGTTGGCAAGGATCCGCTTACGGCATCCATCCCCTTGGCTAATCTCTACTTTAACGAGAATTCCAATGTTGGGCTTGTGATGCAATCGGGGCTGGGCGGTCCGTTCGTGGATAAAAACCAAGTCCTTCTCGCCGCTTGCAACACCGACTGGCGACGCTGGAACGACAATCCGGAGAATATCAAGACCTCAAGCGTTTTTCGCTCCGAAATGGAATCCAAGCCAAGCGGCGCGGCGTTGGTGGAATGCGCCGACGGCTCAGGCAAACTGTTCTTATGCTCCCTGCAACCGCAGCTTTACACCGCGCAACGGCTCCAACTGCTCCGCGCCTTTACAGGCAACATGGGGGCTTCGCTGGCTCCGTGGAAGTCGGTGGAGCAGGGAGCTCCCGGACAGATTAATCAGGCGTTGGTCATCGGAGGTTTTCCGACTCCCAATTACAACGCCGCATTCGATAACGATTTCATCGGGGGGGAGGCCACTGTCGTTCCAACGGATAATCAGGCGGTAGGCGCGTTGAAATGGCATGCGATGAGCGTAAACAACGAGGGCTTGTTCGATCTCGTTCCGTTGCAGTCAACCGGCGTGGACTTCGCGGCGTATCTTAGCTTCTGGGTCTATTCGCCCCGCGCCCTCGATCAGCTTCTCTCCGCTCCGAATGTGCCCAAGGTGAATCTCCTTGCGGGCTCGGACGACGGCGACAAGGTGTGGCTGAACGGAAAGCCGCTATTTCAAAATCCCGGCATCGGTCCGCTGGTCTTCGACTCGCAGCATTACGACGCGCTCCCGCTCAGGAAGGGCTGGAACCACTTCATGGTGAAGGTGGCGCAGGCGGGAGGCAAATGGCAATTCGCTGCAAGGTTGCAGTGCTCGGATTTGAGCGAGTTGAGGGGGTTGAAGGTCTCCGCCACGGAAGGAGGGGGAAGCGGGAAGTAGAGACGCCCAAGTTGGGCGCCTCCAATGAATCGATAATGTCATACTCGCAGGATGACAAATTACAAAGGTTCCGGAGATCGATGTAATATAAGACGATGGAGAAGCTTATTGGATCCGTTCCGCACGCCTTGGAGCCGGATTGATTTAATGGTTCCATGGAATGATTGCGTTCGCCCTGTCCGATCGCCGCGTAACAGACTCGGCTCCGATACCGCAAAAAATCTGGTATCAGGAACAATAAACTTTCCGTTGAGGAGATATCCACACATGGGATGCGTTTTTCTCGAAGCGAACCCCAACGGAGTCACGCGAAACGTTCTGGAGGATATCCACGCGGCTAATTTCTTTTCTTGATAGGAATGAAGCAATCGCCGCAGGTGGAGTAAGCTGCAATGAAGCAGACTAATCACTTCCTCTATGGTTAAAGAACCTGCGAGCGTACGAGCAAGTATGTCCGCCCGTCGTTGTTGTTTTGCGTTCAAAGTGATTGTGTCC
>DAIDHP010000070.1 GCA_027459625.1 Chthonomonadales bacterium | reverse complement strand
CAAAACGGCGGGCGACCACAAGGGTCGCCCCTACGGTGACTACCGCAAGGTACCGACGATAAATCATCCATCAAATACGCGCACCAAGTCGTAATGACGGTCACCCGCGCACGACGTTTTATTCAAATGACACGATTCTAAATGGGTGGTCGTCACCCCGGCAACAAAACATCCGCCGTGAAATGAAGTACGTTGTATTGCCACCGCACGAAACCGGGTAACAAAAAATGGCGTGCGGACCGTAGGGGCGACCCTTGTGGTCGCCCGCAAGGTACCGGCATTGAAACATCAATCAAACAATCGCGCCGGGTTGTAATCGCCGACACGTCTGCAAGGTATCGGTGTTGGAACATCCATTGAATCCTTGCGCTTTCAGCCCGATTTGGCACATGTGTTAGTTGTTCGAATGGGGATCATAAGCGCGGAATAACCGGCATGGATCCACAATCGATTGAACCACCTCTTTGCATGAGATTCCATGCGAGCGTAGAATTAATCCGAATTATAATTTATGTCGTACAAATTAATATTTGCTTGACACCTTGGTTGCGCGGTGCTATAATCCGAGAGTTATATCACACGTTTGCGATACGACGTTTCTGAGCGCGGCAAAGCTTAAATGACATTGCGGGCGCTCGCTTTTCCATGATTTCCCGCCATAAACAAAATGTAGTGTAATACGCTTCGAGCCAATGCGCGATAATGGATATAAGGATACATATGCAAAACTTATACGACCAATTTCTCACTCCTCCCATCGAATATCGGGGCAAGCCCTTCTGGAGCTGGAACGGAGAGTTGCACGAGGAGGAGCTAATCCGTCAGATCCATATCTTGAAGAGAATGGGGTTTGGCGGATTTTTTATGCACTCTCGGACCGGCTTAGCCACCGAGTATCTGGGGGAGGAGTGGTTTCGATTAACGAATCGCTGCGCCGAGGAATCCACAAAGTCAAACATGGAGGCGTGGCTATACGACGAGGACCGCTGGCCCAGCGGCACGGCTGGGGGGATGGTGACGGTTAACCCGGAGTATCGTATGCGTTTTCTTTGCATGCGAATCGTTCCGGGAGATCGTTTCCATTGGACGAATGATTCCGCCGCGGCGTTTTCATGCACGCTATCCGGATTATGTTACAAGGATATCGCCCGATTGGAGGCGTCCACTCCGACCGCAGCATATGCCGGGCAGTCGGTGCTCCTATTCACCATAGAGGAGATGGAACCCTCCAGTTTTTACAATGGCTACACCTATGTGGATACGATGAACAGGGAAGCCATCAATCGCTATATCGAACTCACGCACCAAAAGTACAAGGAGCATTGCGGCGACAAGTTCGGTACCTCCATCCATGGCGTCTTCACGGATGAGCCGCATCGTGGAGCGGTGATGGCGGGTTTTGGATGCTCAAACGAAAACCGTTTACAGATGACACCATGGACTAAAAAACTGCCTGAGGAGTTCCTGAAACGGTTCGGGTATGACATTATCTCTTTGCTCCCCGAGTTATTTCTGCAGCCTAACGGTCGTAAAATCTCCCAAGTAAAATGGCATTACATGGAGCTTTTGCAGGAACTATTTTTGGAGAACTATGCCAAGCCGATTTACGAGTGGTGCGAGAAGAATAGCTTGAAACTGACCGGGCATGTCCTACATGAGGACAGTCTGACCTCCCAGGCGGTGATGCAGGGCTCGCTGATGAGGTTCTATGAATGGATGCACGCCCCAGGCGTGGATGTATTGACCGAGGGCAATCGGAATTACTGGATTGTCAAACAGTTAACCTCCGTGGCGCGGCAACTTGGCAAAGAGTGGTTGCTCTCCGAACTTTACGGGTGCACGGGATGGCAGATGAATTTCCAGGGCCACAAGGAGGTCGGCGACTGGCAGGCTCTCTTTGGTATTAATCTGCGCTGCCATCATTTATCGTGGTACACCATGGAGGGCGAGGCGAAGCGTGATTTCCCTGCAAGCATATCGCACCAATCCGCTTGGTGGCGGGATTATGACTATGTTGAGAGCTACTACGCCCGTTTTGGATTCCTGATGCACCAAGGCAAGCCATGCTGCGATATATTGGTAGTAAATCCTATTGAGAGTCTTTGGTGTCAGATCCACTCTGGATGGGCGAATGGACTTTCCCCGACAACGCCGGAGATTCAGGAGATCGAACGGAGATATCGGGAACTATTCTTATGGCTTGCGAAGGCTCATCTGGATTTCGACTACGGTGACGAGGAGATGCTGGGAAGGCTATCCGCCATTGAAAAGGATGAAAATGGAAAGCCTGTTTTACGAGTGGGTATGGCGTCCTATCGCACGGTGCTTCTTGGCGGGATGACGACAGTCCGTTCCACCACATTGGAGTTGATCGAACGTTTCCTCCAAGCGGGGGGCAGCGTGATTTTCATCGGGGATGCGCCCGGTTATGTGGATGCCATTATCTCTTCCGCAGCCACGAAAATAGCCGAAAATTGCATCCACTTGCCATGGGATGGCGAGAGTCTGGTTGCCCAATGCAGGCAATTAACCGACTATTCCCTTAATATTTACGATGGAGCGGAACGCAAGCCATTGAAGGATGTTTTTTGCCAAATGCGGGATGCGGGGGAATATCGTATTCTCGCCACTCTCAATGTTAGCCCGGAAAGAGCGCAATCGGACGCAATCGTTCAGATTCCCGGTGTCTGGAGCGTGGAGGAATGGAACTGCAGGAATGGGCAACGCTGGTCAATCCCCACCACGAACTCCGAAGGACACATCGAGTTTCATGTGGATTACGCACCCTCTCAGGAGCATATTTACTTGCTCGCTCCCGAAGGGTCGACGCGAGCCTCCTCTCTTTCTCCTCGTCAAAAAACCGAGGAGTCGGTGGTAGGGGGGGCTTTCGACTACAGACTTTTGGAGCCGAATGTGTGCGTGCTTGATATAGCGCGATGGAGAATCGGCGAGGAGAGTTGGGAGGATGCATCGGAGATTCTGAAGGTGGATCAGAGGGTTCGCACACGTTTCGGCGTTCCGCATAGGGGAGGGGAGATGGTGCAGCCTTGGTATCGGGAGAAGTTTCAGCCTGAGAGCGATTATATAGGCAAAGTTACTCTGGAGTTTGCATTCGATGTGGAGGTTATTCCCGAAGTAGATGTTTTTCTCGCCGTGGAGCGCCCCGGACAATTTCGCATCGTTTTGAACGACAGGGAAATCGCAAACGCGCCGCAGGATTGGTGGGTGGATATTGCGTTCCAAAAAGTTCCAATCCCCAAGGATGCGTTGAAAATCGGGAGGAACCTCCTGAGATTGGGTGTGGATTTTTATCAGCACACGAACCTAGAGGCGGTCTATTTGCTTGGAGATTTCGGCGTTCGCGTGGAAAGTCATCAAGCCATCCTGATCTCCAGACCTGCAAAGCTGAACATCGGGGACATTACGCTACAAGGGTTCCCGTTCTATGGCGGTGCCATTGTCTATCAAGCGGAGTTGCCGTCAAATTCCCATGTGGATACCGTTATGGAGTTGGGGGTGAACCGGTTTGAGGCGGCTTGCCTTAAGGTTCGCGGAAAAAACAGGGATGCAATCATTGCGTTCAAGCCTTGGCGGACGGAAATCTCTCCGGATATGATGGCTAACGGAATGCTGGATTTGGAGGTAATCCTCACACGGCGCAACACCTTTGGTCCGCTACACCAGATTCCCCTCCGCGCTCCAGGGTATGGTCCGGGGAATTGGATCACCGAGGGTGAGGCGTTCAGTTTGGACTATAAACTCTATCCCGCTGGGATATTGGAGCCTTTGAGAATTTCTTGGATAAAGTGATGGTGTCGTGAAGGGGATCTTTGTCAAAGGGGTCCCCCTTTCCATCTCAAATTTAAGGGCTGTGCTGCATCTGACTTGTCGTCTTCGAAGTTCCATGGCATCCAATGAAACATCGATTTGACCGGTGCGAACAGCTCACACCAAAATGAATCATCGCCTCATTTCCGATTCCCGTCAGCAATGGATGGATCATCATATCAGGCAGGTAATTCCATGGGGATACTCTCCTTCTCATCCTGCGAGACAGCAAAACAGGAAAATGTATCAGTCCTCAATTTCCCTCATTTCCGGTAAATCATTCAAAACCATACGTTTCATAACTTTTACTGCATGGGAGGGATATCATGTGATTGCTTCAAAAAAGATGTCATTTCAATTTGTGGCGCACCAGATGTGAATTACGCCTCAGCTCATATCACAAAGGCGCAGTCCATCGTCGCATAGAGTAGGGAACATTCAAAGCTTTTTTTGAGTCAATCATAAAAAATATCATCCCAATGTGTACTTTTGGATTCAAGGTTTCTTCTGTGTTTTATTCACAATCATGACCACCTTCATTCATTAGTCCTATCTCCCCCGACGGGATATGTGTGTTAAGAGGTTTCGCATGTTTTCATATGGCGGACTAGCTATTTCACTTGTAAAGTTCAAGTTTCGAAAGGAAATCATTCCGTGAAAAAGAACTATTTCAGAGGCAAGGAGGCGATCATCGCGCTGGCGCTCGCACTTCTTGCGGGATCAATCCTTAGTGGTAAGTCACAACCCGTCCCGCCTTCAAATTGGACGGCGCATCATCCGCTTATTGTGCGTGGAATGTTTCTCGGACCACCACGCAAAGGGATTCCTTTCATAAGATATCCCATCGCCTCCGATAACAAGGGCAAAGGGGGTGGCGGTAGAGGTGGTGGAACATTGTCCCCAGCCCCTGGATATTCCCCTAATGATATCTATCACGCCTATAATTACCCCTACATCTTGTCCGGTAACACCATAAACGGAGCCGGTCAAACCATCGCCCTCGTGGACGCTTACGCCGACCCTTATATTAATTCGGATTTAAGCGCATTCGATTCCTATTTCGGCTTACCCGCTCCTCCAAGCTTCAAGATATTGCAACCGCAAGGGAAGCCGACGAATAACAGCGGCTGGGCAGAGGAGGAATCCATTGATGTGGAGTGGGCGCATGCGATGGCTCCCGGCGCCAATATTATATTGGTGGAGGCGAAGAGCGCCAGATTCTCCAATTTGTTAAGCGCGGTTCAGTCTGCGGTGAAAGCCGGAGCGACGGTCGTTTCGATGAGTTGGGGTGGGAGCGAGTTCTCCTCGGAGAGCAGTTTGGATTCCTATTTCAAAGCGAACGGAGTCTCCTATATTGCATCCTCCGGAGATACTCAATTTGTGGATTGGCCTGCATCCTCTCCCAACGTGGTGGGGGTGGGTGGAACTACGTTAACCATGAGCGGAACAACGGTTACAGGAGAAACAGCATGGTCGGATAGCGGTGGTGGAATAAGCCAATATGAGGCTGAACCCACATGGCAGTCCACTTTTGCCATTAATTCCCCGGCTTACGCCGGCACCCTTGTCATCGCCAATGGTAAACGCGAAGCGCCGGATGTCAGTTATGATGCGAACCCCAACACCGGGTTCCCCGCGTTGTATGGCGGCAGATGGTATCTGTTTGGCGGCACGAGTTGCGGAGCACCTCAATGGGCGGCGATAACGGCTCTCGCCAATCAAAAGCTCACCGCCAAATTGATAGGCTCTCTCGCACCTGAATTATACGGGCTTGCCGGGGCGAACTACGCAACCTATTTTAGGGACATATTGACCGATGGGGTTGGGTACGACACATATACCGGATTAGGCAGTCCCAATGTAAACAATCTGCTTTCAGGGCTGTAAATCACTCGCGGTCATCTCAGTGAAGGATCGGAACCAAGCATATGGGTTTGGCTCCGATCCTTAATGTTATGTGGCGCTCCGTTTACTTTGGATGAAGCTGACCGTTCAAGTATGTGATTTGGCTCTGGTAGTACTGTATCTGCTGATTGGCGTATTTTGCGTTATCCTCGTGAAAGATCGATTTGCTGAAATCCGCATTGTATTCCGACTGGATTTTATACGCATTCTCGCGTATTTGGTTCGCCTGATAGTTCAATGCGTCGGCTTGGTGTTGAAAGTAATTGGATTTGGCGGATAGTTCATCGGGATTGCCCCACCATGCGTGCCTCGACGCCAACTCGTTCGCTTGTTGCGACAGGGTGTTGGCATGATTTTGCGCATCGGTAGCCGCGCTTGAGTATTTGTCATATTGTGAAAACAGATAATCCGCTTGTTGCTTCAAAGCTTGGTACTGCTGCCGATATATGAGAACGAGGGCATTCTCGCTTTTCGCTTTCGCGCGGTATTTGTCTATTTGCGCCTGGGCGTCACCGATCTGCTTGGCGATATTCGTGATTTCATCCGCACTCAATCCTGATAGCACGGGCTGAGAGGATTGAGGAACGGGATTCGGCGCAGGTTGCATCATGACAACCGTTGTCGGGCGAGAGCTTGGGGCTCCTTTATCGGAGTTTCGAGACTGAATTGCATTTCGTTGAATCTTTACCGTCTCCTGCGACATTATGCGGTTCATCTCTCTGGCCTTAGCTAATTGCGCCTCCGACTCCATTTGCAGCCGTTGAATATTCGCCGCGCTTTGTTGCGCCACCGTCTTGCCGGATGTAACGGAGTTCCCGTTCGCAGATGAATTACCTGTGTTGGACGGTGTCGTTTGAGGAGTGACTGATACATTTGGGGGAATTGGCGCTGTTGAGGGAACAGGCGAGGGGGTTGGTGACGACGGAACTTGCCGCGCGGAGCTATTTAAAGCGACCCGTGGTTGCGTTCGAGTAAAGGGACCAAAAACGTCGGTTAGGATCAGACGCAGGATGATGAGACCCATTACCAATATGACGAAAATCAATCCATAAACAAAACGTCGTAGATATTCAAACTCCTTGGAATTGAAAATCATCCGAGTACTCCTTGTCGAGATGATTACATACTCATTTTGATCGAAGGAAACAGGAAAGAACCACACAATTGATTTAAAATCCGACCCATTTAAGAGACTCCTCTTGGTCAGGGATTTGGCATGCCGACCTGTTTGCGCGCAGCGATCACCGCATCAATGTACGCCTTGGGCAGTCTGGTGGGCGGGAACCAACGGGGCTGTTCGCAGTAGAGCCAAACATAACGGTCGCTGCATGTGAGTGCATTTACCAATGTCTCCTGAAGGTCTTCCGGGGATCTTGCATTCAAGGATAGATTGTTGGTGTGCCAACCCGTGTGGTTCCAATTCAAATCCATCCAGATTCCGAAACCTGCCGATACATATTTTTGGTATTTGTCGGGGTAGGTGCAAAGTGCCCGGTTCTTGACCTTGATATTGTCGTAGTATCTATTGAAATCCGCTGTGGTGCGTCCTGGATAGCTCATTTCGTAGCCATCCACGATGATCGTTTTACCCTTCGCCCCTTGGATGATGCCATCCAGAAAGGCGGGGAGAAGTCCATATCCCGCGTTTTGCCAGTTATTCGGGTCTCCCGCCGCACTGTATCCGAAGGCGAGAAAGAGGGTGAGGTTGGGATATCCCTCTTGGAAGGCATCCATTATCTCCCGACCGCGTAGTCTCGCTTGGGCTTCATATTGCTCGAAAGTGTGTTGGCCATGGTATTTCTGTTTGGAATAGTTGAAAATCGGGAAGCCGTAAGGCTCCTCGTCGAATAGTATTCCCTTCAGATGCGCCTGTTTGCAGAATCTCGCGGCGACCTCCGCGTTATGGAGGATGGGGGAGAAATCATCAAACCAGTCAATCGATCCCGGGATGGTGTTGAAGCGCAGGAAATTGTCCGTGAAACGCTTGAAATGAGTCTGGCGCAGGTTATTTAGGGCTGTCTTCAGGGTATCCAAGGAGATTTCGTTCTTGCCGAAATCAATCTGGCTTAGGATTTGGGTTTTATTTTGAGCCTCGGTGTATTCCGCATCCAGAACCACACCATCGAATGGCATCTTTTCCATATCGGCGATATGGGCTTTCAGGTAGGCGGTGTTAGGTTCGTCCCATCCGAATTCGATCAGCTTCTTCGTCCCGCCGTGATGGATGGGTTGGGCGATGGCAGGAATGGTAACACACAGTCCAAAAAGTGTAAGAAGCAATTTCATGCGCATTTTTCCATCCTTTCGTGCGCTTATGGATCAAATGATGCGACAATATGGAAACTGTAGTGTATCTCGAATCATACGCCTCTCTACGTTCAGTTGGATTGATTGCGATGTTGTTTGGAACCGCTCGTGATGTTGGAATATCTTTAGCCGATGGGAAAACATTCCAAGTATTTTATGCGGAGCCTTCCTCATATTGAACATACCACGTCTATGGTACCGAATCCTCAATATTTTATTTAACAACTTTCATCTCCCCGATTCCATACCACCTCTCCCTCCCATTCTTCAGCGGGAGGAGGATCGTGCGTTTGGTTGGCGGATCGAAAAGGCTTATTTCGAGAGTGTATCTCCCTGGCTTCGCTTTGACTGAAGGGGATACAATGCGCGTGTCGTAGGTTTCACCTGCGATCCATTTGCTGGAGGGCAGTGCGCCCAAGTCAGCGACGAACACCCTGCGCCCCTCCGAATCCCTAAGTCTTAGACGCAGATGATAGTCCCTCATCGCTCTCCCAACCGCCCTATTCACCCAATGCATCTCCAATTCAAGTCTTGCACCCACCCTAGCCATCTTCGGATAGGTGACGGATACGGGGACCAAGCGGTATCCCATACGGTTAAAGCCATGGCGGACGAGATCCGGTTGTTCCTTCATGAAAGCAAGCGCATCATGGGACTGCCAACCCATCAGGTTTATGTAATTCGGGTGCAGGCTGAGCGCATCTTCCACCATCCACCGTATCCACTTCCCCCCTCCCTTAAGGTTCTCACGGTACCCTCCCACGAACTCGGACATCATCGGTCCTTTTTGCAGCGTGTGGAACATCCTGTCGTTGAACAGACGCTCATTGGAGTGCACCGCTCCGCCGCAGCCATCACGGCGAAGGGTGATGTTCGGTTTGGTCATGGCGTAGTCGAATGCGGAAAAGCGCAGATATCCCTCGTAATCCTTCACATACGCCGGGTCGTAGTGATCCGTCGGACCGGCGTAGTACTCCTTCGGACTGTCAGGATCGTAGGAAAAGCTTAACGCTAGATAATTCCTTGAAAAGGCTTCCGACCAGATATCGAGTATCCCCTTCAGGTTCGCGCGGCGTTTCGCCAAAAGCGGATTTGAGGATTCCTTCGGGATGTCCGTCAAGGTATTGAAGATATAGCCATGATGCCACTCCCCCCACACACCGAACCCCCTTAAATCAATCAATTCCACAGGGCGTTTTTCGGAAAAGCGCTTTGCCACCTCCCTCAGAAAAGCTTCCAGCCGCTTGCGATAATAGGGGTTTCGTGCGTCCAGTTCCAAATAGGAAATGCCGGATAATGTGCGTGTTTCACGCTGATCGGAAGGCATCCGTTGTACTACGTAGTCCGGAGGTCCCTGACCTGATGGCGGATTAAGATTATTCCACCAGAGAAACGATTCCGCGCTCATGCGCAGCATCAGCTTTTTGCCACGCTTTCGCCAATAGTCGCAGGCATGGTCCGTCTTGGAGAAATCGTAAACCCCTTCGGCCCTCTCAATATCCGCCCAACTGAACATCAGGGCGACATGGTCTACGCCTTCGAAGTCGTCATGAGGGCAGGTTAGGAGTGTCGAACTACCTTGAGGGTTTCCGTCCAAGGGGTAAGTCTCGTAGACGCACCAGCCCATGTCGGGGTTGGAGAGAATGACCTCGGTGTCCTCCTCGGGGATGACCGTGGTGAATTGGGAATTCGCCCCACTGGATTGGGTGACGATTTTCGGCAATGCTGTGAAAGCCGCCAAGGCGTTTCGGGCAAGAAACTCGCGGCGGGTGATGGGATGCTGATCTATCATGAGATATGTTCCATTAGACAGGCATGGGTATTTTATCCATAAAATCTGAACTTAATTCAGAGAGGTTTGAATAAATGTCTTGGATGATCCTATGCTTGCATCATCCGGCTATGTTGTTATATTATCCCGGACTTCCTTTGAAATCTAATTAGGTTGGGTGGTTCCGAGTTCTCGACTCCGATTGCAAAATCTTCAAGCTCCGAAATCCTTATAACGGTGCGGAAGTCTTTCAATGGCATATTTTGCACCATCTTATCCATCCATCCGGCATGTTATTCAATTAAAACGAGAGAGAAAACTTGAAATGCGAATAACAAATAACTACAAGCCTGCATTCGTTGATGTTGGGATTCACCACTGGATGGGTAAATTTTACCTATCCAGTGGTGAATCTGCATGAAAAAGGTTGTTTCATCTTCAACACCATATAAAAAGGACGAGGCGTTCTCGCCACGCCCCTTCCGATTGCGCGTGTCCCCTTTCAATGCTTCGGGAAAAGATTCAGCAGCGTTTGCGCAAATATCTCATGCCCTCTCGCGTCGGGATGGTTGATGGAGTTCGCCAGCAGCGTGACATACGGTATTCCCTCCCGCCACAGATGGCACCAAGCCGCCGAAACATCCGCCAGCGCTACATGGTTGTCGCGTGCGAATTTGCGCAGCGCCGTGACATATGGTCTTGGATCCTGATCGAATTTCAGGTCCGTAACCCCCATCCAGTCCGGTCGCACCAGATGCGGGGCGATCAGGATGACCTCCGCCCCGACGGAGTGTAGTTTGTTCAGGATTTCCATGTATTCGGCGAACACCTGGGGCTCGTTCATGTAGGCGTCGTTGACAAACTCCACAGTCACCAGGTCCGGCTTCTGATCCAGCACGTCCCGCTGAAAATCGTACTGAGAACCTTCAGGCGAATCGAGATAACCTCTGCTGTTCCCGCCGGGCCACGCCGCCGTTTTGAGGGTGATATCGGCTTTGGGGAACCGTTTACGAAGAAGCGCGACGAAGCGGTTCTGATACCATTCTGCGGGATCGCCGCCCACTCCGCCTCCCGCCGTAACGCTATCCCCCCACGCCACGATGGTGACGTGTTCCCCATTTCGCAACTTCGCGAGGGTTCGGGGAAGAAGCCTTTCCGCCACGCTCTCTTTCGGCTTCTCGGCGGGAAGGGGCGGCTCGATGGGGTAGAGATCGGTGTCGGTGAGCTTTTCCACCTTCCCAGGCAGCCATATGTTGGCGATATCGGTGTCGCCTGCGGGCGGGACGGGTGTATCCATCGCCCCCACCCCAGGTTTCCCCTCCACAACGGAGACCTTTCCGGTTTTACTCACAACCACGCTGTCCAGTCGCTCCGGGGTGTAGGAGTAGTCGATATATACCGGAGCGTTCGGACCGATCGCGCCACCGGGTAGACGCCCGATGGTCGCCCAGAACGGATCGAACTGGTAATCCTTTCCCGCCAAATACGGGGTCACGCTGTCCGGGGAGGGTTTCACCACGACGCTGTCGGGTTCCAGCAGACCCGTGGCGGTGCATTCTTCCGTGTCGAGCTTGTCCAGCTTCGCGCCCTTTATCCATCCCCCGGTGTTGTCTTTGAACACGGGGAGATTCGCATGCGGTTCATTTACGATGCGCACCGTTTCGGGCGGTTTGATCTTCAAAACCGCGCTCCTTGCGACGCGCACCGTCTTTCCGGGAAGACGTATCTCGCCGGGCTCCACCTCAATCGACCAATTCCCGGTTATTTTAATCTTTGTGTTAATAGCAGCCATCCCCATCTCCAATCCTCTCTTCAAAGCGTTAAGATAAGTGAACCCCGTGCCCTTCGTGGGGATAATGTAGCTCCCCTCGCCAAGTTCGTTCCACGCCTCCACGAAGATCAATGGCGTGTTTTTCATCACGCGCATGGCGGGGTTCGCATTCCACCAGCGCAAAGCGTCCGAAACGAAGTTACGGAACTGGTTTGGAGTTCGCTCGTACCACCACGGGGTTTCATTCCACGGCCGAGAATCCCAGCCGTCCGTCACGATGGGGATGTAAGGCTTCCTGCCATCGGCGGCGAAGTCGTTCCATATCCCCTCACTCCCCTTCACGATGATGGAATAGGGATTCGCGCCCTTCACCGTGCCGCCGAAACCGGCGTAGTTGTAAGCGGAGTAGGCGTCGTACCCCTCGTTCACCAAGGTGTTGAGGTTCGTCCAGCCGTTTTTGGGACCGGGAGTGGCGCAGGCGACCACGAACACCCCGGGCAATCCCGCCTTGTGCGCCATTTGCTGAAGCTGATCCCATGCTCCCTTCACTCCGACGGGACCGCCCCATGTCCGCTCCATGTCCCCCACGCTGAAGACCACCAGAAGCGGTTTGCCGTCGACCTTATAGTACGCGGGGTTCTTGAAGTCGCGTTTGATCCAGTTGTCGCACGCTGCCGTCCACTCCGATTGCGGGATGGAGAAGGAGCCGTTGTTCACATAGAGCAGAGCGTACTTCATGCCCAGTTTGCGCGGGTCCTTGCGGAAGAAGTCCACGGCGGTGTTGAGTGTCTGATCGGACGGGTTTCCGTCGCGCCGAGCGTCGTACCAATCGAAGATGAAGAAGCTGATGTCGGCGCTGCGCGCCCAGACGACCTGCTGGTGGACCAGCTTGGCGGTATTGTCGTACCACCCGCACAAAGGCTCGCGCTCTTGCCATTTTTGCGGCATGTCGCCGACATGGAAGTTGTGCGAGGTGGTGTCCGCCCAGCCGTCGAAGTAGTAGCATCCCACCTGCGAGACGTTCGCGGCGCGGGCGCGGGGCTGCGGAAGCGTCAGAATACATGCGGCGAGAGACAAGGCGAGAAAGGGGAACCATTGCAAGGTTTGACGCATCATTTTCATCTCCCTGAGAAACATAGGCTTTGGATTGATTGCGATATCATACAACAATTGGCTTTAGAATACCCTCACTTGCCTTCGAGTATCCGCTCGATGTTCTCATGCCCTCGTGCTTTGGCAATGGACAGAGCGTTTCTTCCATTGTAATCCTTCATTCTCACCCTGTCGTCCTTATTCAGTAGCAACTTCACGATCTCCTCGTTTCCGTGATAAACGGCGATCATCAGCGCCGTGTCCCCGTCACGGTCCTTCACGAGAGCGTCCGCGCCGTGATTGAGGAGAATCCGCACGATATTCGCTCCGCCGCATTCCGCCGCCCACATCAGTGGGGTCCAACCTTGATTGTTTTTCGCGTTGAGGTCCGCGCCATATAAAATCAGGAGTTTCACGATCTCCTCCTGTCCGTGGATCATGGCATGGGTGAGAGCTCCCGTTCCGTGCTTGAGCGATCCCGGATCCATACCTTGCATGAGTTGATTGCGGATGTAGTCCGCATCCCCCTTGGAAATCGCCTCCTTGATATTTCGATCATATATCGAGCTTTTAGTCCACCGGTAAAATCGATGGATGATTAATGGGATGCCTAGCGGGTACATGAGGAATCTGAACAGATGAATCAGAATCTCCGCAAAGGAGGCGTACCCATCATTGGCGGCATGCCGCTCGATTGTCTCCGGAGTTTGGCGGTACTTGATCAGTCTTTTGAAATTCGCGGTGTCCCTGTCGTGTATCATCCCTTGATCATCCGCTCGTGAAGTATCCGTGATATCGAATTTCGCGCCATGAGAAATCCCAACGGTGCTTTCCCTCGCTTCTAACATGGTGTCGCATGGGCAGGCGCCTCGCATGCCGCAGCGATAAGGGCTTTCCCGCCCGCATATGGGGTGATCCCCTCAACAAATGCGGTTCCCACACACGAGAAAGGGGCGATAGAAACGACAAATAATCCGTATGCATTCGCGAACCCGTTGATTTTCTTCGCTTATGAATCGTTTTACTTCACTTATGAACCGATTTCAATCTCTTGCGAGCGATTTTCTTCGCATATGGATGGATTTTCTTCGATGATGAACGAATTTCCCTCACATATGAACAGCTTTCCTTCATAGATGCACCTTTTTTCCGACTTTTATGCAGTTATAATTTGCTTTGCAATGGATGATATTTGCGGCTCTATGGGGAAGTTTGTGGAAACCCCCGGGAATTATCCATAATGATACATTATGAAAGATACCGAACTCTACA
>DAIDHP010000069.1 GCA_027459625.1 Chthonomonadales bacterium | reverse complement strand
AGCCCTTGGCACAAATGGCTCCTCCAGAGTCTGATCCATCTCCCAACTCACAGCGTAGCGAGAATACCAATCCAATATGGCCACAAGATACATCCATCCCCCAAGAAGACGTATGTATGTGATGTCAATTCCCCATATGTGATTGGGGTGAGAGCATTCCACGTACCTGAGAAGATACGGATAAATGACGCTTTTGAGATTGCGCCTTGACAGGTTGGGACCGGGACACACCCCCGAAATGCACATCTCCCTCATGCAACGAGCCACCGTGTTGCGACAGACGCTATCCGACGACCCCTCGGAATGCAAATCTCTGTTAATAGAAACGGCTATCCGCCTGGAGCCGTAATACGGATCCTCGGTGTTAGTCTCGTCTATTCGGCGTTTGACCCACAACTTCCTGGAGGAGGGAGGGGACGGACGACGATAAAGACTCGTGCGATTCAGAGACAAAAGATTCGCCTGAACGGTCAGCGACAACTCATCACAATCCCGATTTATCATCGAAACGCGAGCGCTCCTTGACGTTTCACACTCCAGCTTTTTTTTGAGCCAGGAAAGCTGAGTGTTAAGCCTTCCAATCTCCTCGTATAATTCGCTCAGTTGCTTCTCATGCGCGGCGTTTTCAGTCGCCTTCCTTGAGTTGTCCTTATCGAAAATTGAGCTTAGACCATTCAAATATATTGTCTTCCATTGACTTATCTGAGCGGGATGAACGCCGTATTCGGAGGCTATTCGAGCGTATGTCTTCTCCTCCTTCAGGGCTTCCAATACAACGCGAGCTTTAAAATCAGGACTGATGTGTTTTTTCATGACGTATTGTTAACTTAAAATCTCTCGTTTTATTGTCCGATTTTCTTGGGCCATTATACAGCGAAAAACCAAAGAGAATGACTTGATAATTAATTATGATGTAAAAAGTAAGTTTTAATTATTCTTTTTTATCGAAACTAATACTGCTATTAAAAATAAAAACCACATTAATATATGTAAATAAGGAGGAGGGTATATTATTTTTATAGTTAAAAATACATAATTATCTAATAAATAAATAAAATCTGATATAAGGTGTTTAATTGCTTTTTCTTTAAAATGAAAATACGAATACCAACACCATAAAAAAATAAAATATATACCTAAAAATCTGTATATCATATTTTTATCTCCAGTGAACGTATATATTAAAAAAAATGAAAACAATAGATATTTCATTGTCAATAAAAATACTATTCATATATATATTTCTATATTATTAATAAGTTATGAGCTGATTCGATTACTATTGTGTGATATTATGACAATCTATTATATATATTATAAAAATATAATATAATCCTATTATAGCTTTATATAAAAAAGCGATAGGATTATATTATTTAGATATCACCAGTGCCAATAAATGGGTACTTGTGAAAACGGTCCAGGATACATTGATGGTGGTGGTGCCTGATAATTTTTCCTGAACCAATCATCTAATTTTGTAATAATACTATCAATTGGTCCTGGATCGGCACCATAGGCCCCCAAAGCAATCCCAAGTATGACTAATGGCTTCGTATATGGGTCTGGTGATAATACACCGATTATACCGATTATTGCTCCACCTTAAATAAAATAATGGGTATATTGTTGAGGTAATTTAAAATGCCCGCTAGGATCAACCTCATTAATCGGATCATCCCCGCAATACACATACGCCAACTGCCCAAGGTCCGTGTCCCTGGTCAGGAAGCTTCCGGTTGCCGGGTCGTAAAACCTCGCTCCCACCTGCAAGATCCCCGCGTCCCCGTCGTTGCGGTATCCGGAAGTGGCTCCGAACTGATATGGCGAGTAGATGGAGCTGGCGATTTCGGTCGTAGTTCTATTATTGTTTGACTAATCCATTCGAGATGGCAATGGTTAATCATTATGATATTAATTCCCAATTAGGGAGATGATAATCTCTTAATTATCGTCATATAATATATTATTTTGGAGATAATTTGAAAATGATAATTTATTGTACATTCAACTGATATACAATTAATTATACAAGGCCTTAATAATTTCTTTTTATTATTCTAAACACAATCACTTGAATAATTGTAATAATCAACAATGAACCAAATATTATATTATTTAACCAAGTATCATTCATCTTAACATATTCAAGAAAAATATAACCAAGTGCCAAATAAATCATAATCGATGCAATATGAATTCTTTTTCTTTCTTTTCCATATGCGTAAATATATAGTAGACCTGAAACAACAAATAGTAAACCGAATGTTTTTATTATAAATGCGATCATTAATTATCTCCGGAATAATAAAAGAAATAAAATACAGCATAAGGCATAATCTATCCCTATTATAAAAATCAACAAGGATAGATTATGATAATTATTAATTAAAACCGAAATAATACTGTGATTGAGGATATGGATCTAATTGTCTTGAAGGTGGGCAATAACTATGTGGAAATTGATCCACGATAATTAAAAAACCTCCAATTGATATAACGATATTACCTGCAGCTTTGTTAGGCATCCATCCGCCTACAACCCCTAACGCAGTACCAATCACAGTTAACCATCTATGTCCGCTCGGATCCACTCTATCTATCGGATCATCCCCGCAGTATACGTAAGCAAGCTGGCTTAGATCGGTGTCCCTGGTTAGGAAGCTTCCCGTGGCCGGATCGTAATATCTCGCGCCAACCTGCATGATCCCCGCATCCCCGTCGTTGCGGTAGCCCGACGGGGCTCCGAACTGGTAGGGGGAACTCGTTGATCCGGAGGTGGCGACAGTGTTCCCGAAGCCGTCGTAAACAGCGGATGCGGTCACAACCCCGGAGGCGTTCGTGAAGGTTCTGGCGGAGCCGAGACCGTCGTATTGGAAAAACTCCCCGTTCCTTTGGATGAGGGATACGCCGTAAGTGTAGGTTCCGGTATACGTTCCGCCCTGCTCTTCAAGAATAACCCGTCCGCCGTCGTAGAGGGAGACGGTGGTCACCCCGCCCGCCGTTCGGCTCACTCGTCTTCCGAGGGCGTCGTAGGCGTAGCCGACAACGTTCGAGCCGGTGATTATCGAGACTAGCTGGTTGTCGTAATCGTACCCGAATGCCGTCGTCACCCCGTTGATCGTCTCCGTAATCCTGTCCCCGTCTGCGTCGTAAGTGTAACCGTTGTTTCCGGCGGAGAGAAGCTCGTCGTCCCCGTCGTAATTATACGCGATCAGGTTACCGTTCAGCGTCTCGCTTAATCGGTTGCCCATGGCGTCGTAGGAGAAGCTCTCCGAGTAGGCGTTGGTCCCGGTTCGAACCTCCTGCGTCAACTCGTTCATCGCATCGTAGGAGTAGGATACGACGCTTCCGTCGGCCTCCGTGACCCCCGTGCGCATCTCGTCCGCGTTGTAGGCGTAGGATATCACCCTTCCGCTCTGGTCCGTCTCGGAGGAGAGCAGACCGATCTGTCCCGTTCCGTCCGCGAAGCCGGTCGGATTGGAGTCCGCGTCATAGGAAATCGTGTGCGCGCTTCCGTCGGGGTAGTTGGCGGCGGTCACGCGCTCCCAGTTGTCAAGGGTGTAGGTTATGAGGTTGCCCATGGCGTCGGTTTTGCACGTTCTCGTTCCCAATGCGTCATATTGAAAACCTGTGATATTTCCCAATAAGGAATGGAACTTGGTATTACGAAAGGGCGCGTAATGTTTTCCATGGCGAACGCCATGGAGGAGCGATGTCAGGATTGGAAGCGGTCGTGAGGATCTGGCGGGCCGCAATGCGTCCCCCCCCCATGGTAATTGAAGAGGGTGAGACCCGCGTATGAGGCGAATGACTTCCTTGCAGGCATGCTCGCGGTTCCTCCGCTCGGGTCGCATTTGGAAACACGCGGTGCAAAAAAGAGTTACATAAGGTGGGTGGAACTACTCCGCCCGTTCGTCCGGGGATGATTCGCGCTCATCCCTCGCGGCGGATTTTTAGTGTCTCTGACAGAATAACACTTTTGATTGAGGTTGTCAAGGGGTTTTATTGAAAATATTGAGAAATATTTTCATGTTCCGTCATGAAAATCCTGAAAACGATACTTGAGTCCAAAATCATCATTAAAAGCACATATCGTGCCAAGCGTATTGTATAAGCAAGATAATTCTTTCCCACGAGAGGATAGAGGTAAATCATTTGGGAAATATCTCTCCTATTTCCGCGTCAAATGTTAAATTCGGCGAAAGGAGATCGCGAAGTCCTTGATTTCTCTCCCCCGACGCCCACCCAATTTTTATCCTAACTACATAACCCTATGGCTATTTGAGCGATTCTGGGGCATAATAATAGCAACAGGTGATGGCAAATTCTCACCCACTAGTGAGGGAATACGCATGGCGCAGAGAGTGAGAATTTGCGTTCAGAACTGGTGCAAGACACGCTCCCATTACCATTTACGAAGCGTGTCGTCATAGGAGAATTGAATGCCTTACACTACGGCGGATTTCGCCCAGAGTCCTTTTTTGATATTTTACGAGGTGACGCGTGCATGCGACCTCGTTTGCAAGCATTGCCGAGCTTGTGCGCAACCAAATCCCCACCCATCTCAGTTGACTCACGAACAATCCTGCGCTTTGATCCGCCAGATGGCGGACTTTCCAAAGCCGCCTCTCCTTGTCTTTACGGGCGGTGACCCCATGAAGCGAGAGGATATCTTTGATCTCGTTCGTTTCGCCAAGGAGTGCGCATTGCAAGTGGCGATGACCCCTTCCGCAACCCCCTTGGTCACTCGCGAGGCTCTGATAAAACTTAAGGATGTGGGGCTTTCCCGCCTGGCGGTCAGCCTCGATTCCGCGAATCCGGCGTTTCACGACGACTTTCGCGGTGTGGAGGGAAGTTTCCAGCGATCTCTGGAGATCCTGCGTGATTGCAGAGAGATCGGGCTTCCCCTGCAGATCAACACAACCATCACAAATAGGAACATCGATCAGATTGATGAGATGGCGGAGTTCATCGCAAATCAAGGGATAGGATTATGGTCGGTGTTCTTTTTAATACCGGTTGGCAGAGGGTTGGCGGAGCAAAGAATCAAGCCGGAGGAATACGAAGTTGTTTTTGAAAAGCTATGGAACCACGCCCAAAAGCAGCCCTACGCCATCAAGACCACCGAGGCGCACCACTACCGCCGCTTCGTTCTGGAGAAACATGGCAATCCTCAATTGCAGCCAGGTTCTCTACCCGAGGGCAGACAGCAACGAGCGCCCCTCGGCGTGAACGACGGCAAGGGAGTCTTTTTCGTCAGTCACACCGGAAGCGTGTATCCAAGCGGGTTTATGCCCATCCTTTGCGGCAGATTCCCGGAGAAATCCATCATCGACATCTATCAGAATTCGGATTTGCTTCGATCCCTGCGCGATGGCGATCTCCTCAAGGGGAAGTGCGGATTGTGCGAATATCGGCAGATATGCGGCGGAAGCAGGGCGCGCGCTTATGCGGTCACGCGCGATCCGCTGGCGGCGGAACCGGACTGCGTCTACATACCCACTGAGATGCGGGAGAAAGTATTATGTTAAGTATTAGTAATCTGCTATGCGACCATCGAGCGGGCAATGAATCCCTGCGATACGGTCACACCCGTCCCCAAGCCTCGCAACTGGATGCATCCGGGCGGGTGTCGATTAGCCCGTTTGACCTCGCCCCGCGACCGGTGGTCGTATGGGCGACCACCAAAGCCTGCAATCTGCGCTGCGTGCATTGCTACGCTTCGGCGTCCCCGGACCCTTCGCCGGACGAACTGACTCGCGATGAGGGTATGCGTCTTCTGGATGACCTTAAAGCGTTTAATTGTCCGGCTGTTCTATTCAGCGGGGGCGAGCCTCTAATGCGCCCCGAAATCCTTGACTTCATTGAACACGCTCAACAACTGGGGCTTTCCTGCACGCTTTCCACCAACGGTCTGTTGATAGATGACCGGATGGCGGATAATCTGGCGAACCTGGGGCTTAAATACGCCGGCATTAGCCTTGACGGCTCAAACGATCGTCACGACAAGCTTAGGGGAATGAAGGGCGCGTTCGCGGGTACGCTGGAGGGGATTGATCGGTGCTACGAGCGAAATATCAAAGTGGGGTTGCGCTTCACAGTGCATGCTTTCAACGAGGAGGATATGGATTTCATCTTCGACACCTGCGTTGAGCATCACGTGCAGAGGCTATGCATCTATCATCTGGCTTACGCGGGCAGAGGAGGCAAAATGCAGAAGGCGGATCTAACCGCCGAAGAGACTCGCGCCATCGTGGATCGCATTTTCGAACGCACACAGCAATTGCATAAGGACGGAGTGCCGCTTGAAGTCCTGACCGTGGGCAACCATACGGACGCGGCGTATATCCTGCTACATCTGGAAAAAACCGATCCCGAGCGTGCGAAGGCTGTGAGAGCACGTTTGGAGGGCACGGGCGGTAACAGATCGGGTTGCAACATCGCCGCCGTTGACCCAATAGGCAACGTGCATTACGACCAGTTTAGCTGGCACTACAACTGCGGGAACATTCGCGAGCGCCCCTTCAGCAAAATATGGGGCGAGGCCAAGGACGAGCGTTTGGCGATCCTTCGCGACCGTCGGAAATACCTTCCGGAACGATGCCAAGGATGCAGGTTCCTGAGCGTCTGCAATGGCAACCTGCGCACTCGGGCGGAGGCGGCGACCGGCAACTGGCTCGGTTTCGATCCGAGTTGTTATCTCACGGACGAGGAGATATCCCAGGCGTAATAAGAAGGGCGGGAAAAACCCGCCCTTCCTGTTTCAATTCTTATCAAATATCTATTTTAACCGCTCAGGCGCGAGTTTCCTTTTCGCCTGAGCGTTTCGTTTGATCCGCTCGATCGTTTCATCGTCCACCGCCCGCTCGAAGGATCGAAATCCCGCGAGGCGGAACCCATGCCGGTCGCAGATATCCCGAATCTCGTCAACTTGGCGAACGCTCACATCCTTGCCAAGAGTAAAGCTTTCCAGTCGGTTATCCAAAGCCAGAGCCATCGTCTCCGACATACATGCGTAAGCCGTGCCCGGCGGGAAACCGAAACTGAACTCCCCGTTGCCCTTCCATTTCGTGCATCTCATTTCGCCCGGGGGTTGCACCACGCCACCCTCGATGACCAACACATCGTCGCGCTCTTTGGAGACCGCCACGGATACATCGCGAGGACGCGCCACGTCGCAAACCACCGCACCGGTCTTGATGTGGTGGGGTTCGACAATGGCTTGCGCCGCGCTGCTCACGGTGATGATGATATCGGCTTCGCGCAGTCCCTCTTCGATGTCGGTGTGGATGGTGAGGCGTGCGTTTGATTCCGCCCTCAGCTTGGTCATCAGTTTTTCCAGCCTCTCCACATTCCTGCCGATCAGCGTCATTCTCTTTGTATCGCGCACCATCAGTTGGGCGCAGGTGGCTCCAATCGAACCGGTGGCGCCTATGATCGCCACGGTTGCGTCCTGACGGTCAATGCCCATCATATCCGCCGCTTTGTTCGCTCCTTCAATGGCTGTGGCGATGGTGTAGGAGTTGCCCGTGGTCACGGGGATATTCAATCTCTTCGAAAGCGTGATTCCCCCGTCGCCAACGACGGAGGTGAATGCGCCGAGACCAACGATCTCCGCCCCCAACTCCTCAGCCACCTTGCCGCATTGCTCAAGTTTGTCGTATATGAAATCAAGCGGGAGTTCGAGGAATTGGCGCGGGGTGAGCGGACAGCCGATGAACACGCCCTCCGCCTCCTCGCCGGTAATGGAGCGGATTCCAGTGACATGCGCCGTCTTGATCGGTCCCATCGACTGAAGATACCACTCAATGGTGCGCTCGGGTAGAAATCGCGCAATGGGATATTTACGCGCCACATCTCGCTTCGCGTCTATGGGATGTATGATAAATGCAAACTTACGCATATGTTAGTTATCAATTTCCAAAAAGGGTGAGCGATTACAGTTCAATTATCTGCGGGTGCCATCCTAATTGTTTCAGTGTACCCAGATAATCCTCAGGGGTCAACTCGGAGGGCGGTTTGCCTATCAGGGTCACAAACACCGCCTCCATCACGTTGGTGCCGAACGATTCCCCGCCGATCTCAGGCGTGGTGGTAATCAACCGGCTCGCCCCTCTCTCCTTTAAAAACTCCACGTCCGCTTTGCGGATGGTGTTGGTGAGGATGATCTTGCCCGTCAGTTTCGGGGGAGCGTATCGCCGTATGTAGTGCCAGTCGCCGGCGATTACGTCAGCTTCGTCGAAATACTTGGTGTGCTTGGGGGTGTTGATTGTCTGCTTCTCCCCCGTCGGATAAAACCACTGGAAGGGTAATTGCACCACAACGGGCAGAAGGATTCTTGCCAAGGTTTGCAAGCCCTCCCAGGTGCGAACAGGCACGGGAAGCCCCACCCCCCAGATGAGATCACCGAAGACGATGGACTTGCATCGTTTCGCAAGGGCTTCCGCCATTCCGAAACGATCGACCGCGCTAACCAAGGTCACCTTCAGATCGCGAAAATCCACTTGCCCATTGTCCTGAAGCCACGCCACAGTCTCTCTCTCCAGGGTGTGTTTTAGCCCGCTGCCGTCCACCCATGGGGTGATCTTCGCCTCGCTCATCATTTTCAGTGGCTCGCGAAAGGCGTATCGCTTATTCCCCGCATAGAGATAGACATCCATGCCACCGACACCGAAACATTCCACTTTGCCATCCAGCTCACGAATCTTTTGGCGATAGGCTTTGGTGTCCCCGTCCACACCAATTCTTTCCACCAGGAAAGGAACACCCATCATCTCCACCTGCGCCGTTTTATTTCTCGCGGAGGAGCCCAGACTTACGCTCACCACTCTCTTCATCAATTCACCTTTACCCTTAATCAAGTCGGAATTCACTCAAAACGATATTCATCGCCATTGCTTGTGATTTTTTACGCTCGTGATTCCGTATATTTGCTTGAATTTACAATTTACCGTATTTTTCACATGAGGAGCGGAATGGGTCGTTGGCATAATCAAAATTGGTTGTAAATAACAAAATGGATGAAAGCTCATGATAGCAAATAACCTGTCCACACTTGAAAAAACCGTCAATGCGGAAACCCATCCCTATATGGAAGGGGTGCCTATCGATCATATCTTCGATTTATTGTCCTCCACGATATCTGAAAAGGCGCGTCTTAACAATAAGAAAATCCACTTTGAATTAATAGCCTGGGAGCCAATTGTCGCCGCTGCGGATCGCATGTTATTATTGCATGCGCTACAGGAGATTCTTGAATACGCTATTATTCATTCAAAGAGCGATAAGATTTTCTTCAAGGCTTATCCTTCCAATGACGGAGTGTTTGTAACCCTCTACTGTCACTTCGAGAAATCGAATGATTCTCGTAATGTGATGGATCGCTACAACATTTCCGTTCCTTCGTATTGGAGGAATGCCATCGAGAAAATGTCCGGATCATTTCAACACTACAACTCTCCAAACGGGGAGGTGGGCATTCATATACAACTGGTTCAATGGCTGCCGGATGATGAATCCCAATCCTCAAAGCTATTCGCCGCCTGAAAAGCAGGATATCCAACCTCCCCCGTCTCATTATCGCGAGTGCGAGAGCCGGGGAGGGCGATATTCAAAATCTCTTCGATTCGTGAGATGGTCAACGCGCTCATCACATCCATGCGCAGATGCACCGCCCCCGGCAAACCTTTAAAATAACGCGGCAATTGAGCTCTTAAATGTCTGACGGCGCGTTCCTCGCCGTATAACTCCGCCAAATCCCTTAGATGCTCCAATGCGGCTTGCTTGCGTTCCGAAACAGAAGGAGGCGGTAACAATTCGCCCACGGCGAGATAATGGGCTATATCCCTTAAAATCCATGGATTACCGATCGCGGCACGTCCCACCATTACGCCGGCACATCCTGTCTCCAGCATCATCCTCCGCGCATCCTGAGGGAGGCGAATATCACCGTTACCGATCACGGGAGCGTCCACAGCCGTTTTTATACGACGTATGAGGCTCCAATCCGCTTCGCCATCAAATCCCTGCTGTGCCGTTCGCGCGTGCAGTGTAAAAGCTCGCACTCCGAGTTGCTCCAGTTCCTTCGCCAGTTCCGGGGAATTCAGGAGGTCTTGATTCCATCCCGCTCGCATCTTCACCGTCACCGGAACCTTTACAGCCTCCACAACGGCCTTCACTACGCGTATTGCCAAGGAGTGATCCTTAAGCAAAGCCGCCCCTGCGCCTTGTCGGCATACCTTGGGCACCCAGCATCCCATATTGATGTCGAGGATATCCGCGCCTCTTGCCTCGGATATCCGCGCCGCCTCCGCCATGATGGCGGGATCAGAGCCGAAAAGCTGCACGGACAGTGGTTTCTCCGCATCGGTCCAGTCGAACATTTTTCGGGTTCGTTCGCTGGCATGGTGCAACGCCATTGTGCTAATTTGTTCGGTGCAAAGGAGCCCCGGTTTTCCGATTTTCGCACATATGCGTCGGAAAGCTCCGTTGGTGACATCCGCCATGGGTGCTAGGATGACCGGCGGATTCACGCAAACATCGCCGATGTAAAAAGGCTTCGCAAAATTCGATGGAGTTGCGATGTCCGAACAAACAGTGGATTGAATATCCCTGTGCGCCACGAGTTATCCGCCTTCCTTGTGAACCAAGGATCCGGTATCCAGGGATGCGGGGGCGGATATGATAACCTCCTCGTCTTTCTTCAATCCGGACACCACTTGAATATAATCCCCTTCGGAATAACCGGTGACAATGTATCTTCTGATCGCCCGATTATTAATCACCACAAAAACATATGGGTTCGGTCCTTCGCTTCGCAGCGCCTCCAACGGAATTGTGAGAGCGTTTTCATCACGAGCGAGTTCCACCTGCACATGCGCTGAGATGTTCGGTATCAATCCAACCGTGCTCCCCTTGATTTTAATATCCACCGTCAGGCTGCGGTTATCACTTGTGGCAAAGGGCAAGACCTTCCAAACCACTCCATAAAAAAACTTTCCGGGAAGGGTGTCCACCGTAATGCGCGAGGGCTGCCCCGGTCTTAAGCCTTCCGCGTAACGCGCCGGGGCGGAAGTTTGAAGATAAACGGCAGGTGTTGACAGGATTGTCATGAGGGGCACCCCGGGTTGAGCGTAATCCCCAACGGTGGCATTCAGATTATCCACCACTCCGGAAATAGGGCTTTTCAAATATTGAGAACCCATCTGTGCAATCACAGCATCCAGCCCAGCCCTCGCTTGGCGCACTTGCGCGAGAGCCCCCTCGACGTTTCGCTGATCCACGAGAAGGGCGTCCTTTTTGGCGTTTTGCGCTGTTTGCATCGCCTGGCGAGCTTGATCCACTCCGAGTTGCGCCATGGAAACATCCTCCTGGGTGGTTTTCTCTCGAAGCGGAACGGATTGTATGGCGGGTTTCGCCGCAGCCTCGGCTTGAGCCAACGCCGCTTGCGCCGAGTCCAACCCCTCCTTCGCCATTTGTTCCTGAGTCTTGGCGGAATCCAGGTCTGTCTTGGCGATGCCGCCGTGATCATACAGGAACTGCAGTCTCTTGACCGTGTCTTTTGCTTGGGCGTATCCCGTTTTGGCTTGAGCCACCCCCGCCTTTGCCTGGCTCACCGCAGCCTTGGCGCGTTCCATATCCGATATGGAGCTCTGCTGAGACATCGTCATACCCAGCTTCGCCTGGTTTAGCTTGATCTGAGCGGACTGCAAACCCGCACTCGCCTGAGCCACCTGCGCACTCAAATTTGTTCGATCCGCATTCAAGCCGTCACTCGCCTTTCTCCATTGCGCCTCCGCCGCCTGCAGGGCGGCTTTCGCCGAATCGATTTGCGCATGCGCATCCCCCATATCCAATGTAGCCAAAATCTGGTTCGCCTTTACGATATCCCCTTGATGGACGGGCAATGTCATGATTCGCGCGGGAATTTTGGGAGTAATGACGGCCTGCTTCATAGGCTTCACGACACCGATGATATCCACGATATCTCTCACCGCGCGCGGACGCACTCGGCTCACGGTGACGGGCAGAGCGTTATTCGCCTCCTTTCTTGTCTGCTGCAGATGCAACTGAGGCGGAGCGGAGAGCCTGCGATTAACAAGATACGCAGCTACGAGAACAACAATAAGTGCGAGAATGCCGAGAAATCTTTTCATGTTTGTGTAATAGTTTCACTTTTTGTCAGGCGACGGCGCATTGGTATGAACCTGTTCGCCACGCATCTGCACTACATCCTCTCCAGTGGCGTGTCTCCAGTTTGCGTAAGCGGAGAAGAGATCATAGATGGCATTGTTCTTATCCGTCTCCGCCTTGATGAGATTGAGCATGGCGGAGGAGACCTCCAGTTGCGTCGCAGCGCGTTGCTGGAAACGGATGTTAGCGATGTCAAGTGCGGCGCGAGCCGCCGCCACCTGCTTATCGCACGATTGTATTCGGGATTCAGCGTCCTGCATGTCCTTCCAGGATTTGAGAGCCTCCGCACGAATACCAAGTTCCGTTTCAGTGCGTAGCGCTTTCAGGCGAAGGGATTGCAGCTTGGCGCTCTCCTCGTCCGCATGGGTTTTCCCGCCATCGAAGATATCCCATTTTATCACCAAACTCGCAGCGTAATAGTTTTCGTTAACGAACGCGGATGGGGTCTGGTGCGCCACCACCGCCTGAGCCGATAATCCAGGCATGGATTGCGAGGAGGCAAGCGAAATCCCCGCTTTCGCAGCGGCAATTTCCGCGTCAATCATCCGCATCTCCGGACGATTGTTCAAAGCCTCCTCAATTCCATTGTTCATATTCTCTGGAACAACGGGAAGTTGCTTGGGCGCCTCTAAAACGGCAGACGTGGTAGGATCTCTTCCCATCAGGCGATTAAGGTTAGCGATAGCTAGCTGAGCGCCGTCTGCGGCCTGAGTCAACCCCGACTCCGCCTGCGCCGCGTCGGCTTCTGCTGATTTCAAATCCTCTTCGGATACGTTTCCTGATTGGAGCATCAAGCGGGCGAGGTCCAGATGCTTTTGCGCCAGATTATTCTCCTCCTGCGCCACTTTCAGCATCGCTTGCGCACTTAAGGCTTGAATATACGCCAACCGTATGCTCAGTATGGCGTCATTAACCTGTTGGAGATACTCCCACCGGTTCGCCATGGTCCTGGCGTGATATCGTTTGGAGGCGGCGGAAAATCCTGGAGAGTAAAGAGGCTGATCCAATTGCAACTGCACCCGAGAGAACGACTCCTTCTGAACCGTGTCCAAACCGGAGTTATCCCTTGGAAACGTAACGGTAGGTCCCTGGAGGGTGGTTTCCGCCTTCGCGGTGACCTGCGGAGAGAAAACCGGCTTCTCGCGAGCGATCTCCACTTGCCCGGCTTCGGTTTCAAGTCTCGCGGCTTCAAGGGCGGGGCTTTGCGCCAAACCTATCCGAATAGCCTCGTCCATCGTAAGCGAAGAATCGGCATGAGCGATGAGTGACGAGAAAAAGACAGCCAGACAAATGAAAATTGTGCGGGAATAACGATTATGCATACACATTATATACGATTATATTCACTTCCATTCCATTTTACCTTATGCATAATGGGAAGCGATGCGAAATCGCAAAGGGTGCGTATTCCGCAATCCCGGAGGATGGGGTGAAAAACCATGTCGGCAGGAGAGATTCGATAACGAGGGGATTAAACGATGTTTGGTGACCGAGGGATTCAAAACGAATCCGATGGGGTTTCTTCGATTTTCAAGGGTCATATCCTGATTTGACGGGCTTGTGAAGTCGAATTCTAATGCGATAGAGACTCTGCCTTACGGACTGCTCGGACCGCCCCAGATCGTACGCGATATCCTTAATAGATTCTCCGTTGCTGTAATATCTTTGGCTCTACGGGCTTTTGTATGGGTATCCCTGACTTGAGCTATACTTAAGCATCATGAATGATACCGAACTCTACAGTCAAATATTGGGGATCTTATCCTCCTGGTACGCAGCTAACGCTGAGCTGAAGCTGCAAGAAGATGCGGTTTATGTCCATCTTTCCTATCAGGAGCAGCAAAAGAAATGGCCGTGTCCTGAATGCGGAATGGCCTGCTCTATGCATGACCATAATGAACAACGAGTATGACGCCATCTGGATAGCTTCCAGCTTAAAACATATCTTACGGCCTCCTCGCCCCGCGTCTCACGTGTGAAGCATGGCATTCATACCGTTAGCGTGCCATGGAGTGAGCCAAACTCTCACTTCACGCGGCTCTTTGAAAGCTTTGCAATAAGCTTATTAATAGCAACTCAGGTGCGGATTAAGGCCGCTCAGTTGCTGCGCTTAAGCCCTGTTCAAGTCAGACTTATCATGAATAAATCCGTTCCTTGTGGCATGGCACGTCGAGATAGCGAGGAAGAGATACCCCATCTGACTTTGGATGAAAAGAGCTATAAACATGGTCATCAGTATATAACTGTACTGGGCGATTGCACTAACAATCGCGTTATTGATGTTGCCGAGAAACGTGACAAAAGCACCACTAAAAAGCTTATTACTGAAAGCCTAACACCCCTTCAAAGGGGAAAAGTAAAATCCGTATCCATGGATATGTGGGAAGCATTTATGAATGTTGCAACCGAAGTCCTGCCTGATGCTGATATGGTACATGATCGTTTCCATATGGCAAGATATCTCAACAAGGCCGTTGACGATACGCGCCGTGATGAGAACAGAGAGCTTTACAAGCATGCTGATAAAACTCTCAACAAAACAAAATATCTCTGGTTGAAGTCCACTGAAAAGATGACGGTAAAACAGCGCAAGGCATTTGCTGAACTGAATGATCAACCGCTTGCTGCAGCTGAAGTATGGGCATTTAAAGAGCACTTCAAGAAGTTCTTTGAATGCCAAACGGTACTGGGAGCGGAAGTGTTTTTTTATAAATGGGGCTCTATGGGGAAGTTTGTGGACTGAGATCAAGCTTTCCTAGAAAAAACAAGACTGCGACCCTGAAATTATCGAAT
>DAIDHP010000068.1 GCA_027459625.1 Chthonomonadales bacterium | reverse complement strand
GAAGGTGTGAACCGCCCGGTGCGGACCCGCATGCCGGGTGGTGTGGTAGGCGGGATCAGTAATGACCCCGCCTACCCAATTAATACGTGCAAGATATTTACAAAATGTTAATTATTGTATGGTGATTGTTTAAAATCACAATGATTCCGCATGTGGCAGTTCGTAAAAATCTACGAATCAGGTAAAAAAATATGTTGACAAGAGAACAGTTTGTCCGTATAATAAGTTCATCTTTAGACCCGATGTTTCATATGTCATTCAATCAATCAATTTGAGCTTCATTTTTTAAGAAAGGAATGCGAAAGGTATGAAAAGAAATGGTTTTACGCTCATCGAGTTGCTTGTCGTAATAGCAATTATTGCTATTCTAGCCGCAATTCTCTTTCCTGTATTCGCCAGAGCACGGGAACAGGCCCGCAAGGCCTCCTGTGAAAGCAACTTGAAACAGATCTCGACGGCAATTCTAATGTATTCAGAGGATTTTGACGAGAACTACCCATAAGTTGTTTTTGCCGGATATCCTAACGGTTTATGGGGTTCTCCGACTTGGAACAGTTGGGGGTGGGCTTATTTGTGGCCAATGTGGGAGCCGTACATTAAAAACTATCAGGTCTATTCCTGCCCAAGCGCGCCTGGCAACTTCAACATGACCGGGCCCTCAAATAATCGAGTGAGCATGGGATACGCCTATAGCGAGTATCTATACGATCATGGCCGAGGGTGGAGCAAACTCTCGGCTTTGGCGGGATGTCAGCAAGGAGTGGCGGGCGTTGCTATCCTCGCGGACAGCCGGTTTGGCGGGATATTCAACGACTGGGATGACGGCGGAACCGGAAATGGAACGGCGTATCCGCATTGCTTCCTCGCCCGAGCCATGCTGGCCAACGGTTCCTCACCAAGGCATGACGGATCCAACTTCGCGTTCGCCGACGGACATGTCAAATTCTATCCCACCGATAAGATTAAATGCCCGCAGGCCGGAGGATGGGGCGGCGAAGATCCGGTTGTAAACCCGCAGATTAACTAATTCATATCTTCATTCTATCGTTAATGGGCTCTCCGTTCATCAATATGAGGGAGAGCCCATTTTTTCATTTTCTCCTGCTAATGGGTCAAGACACAAAAAACGATATTGACATCCCTTGCCAAATAAAACTATAATGTGTGAGAGGTTGGTTTTGATGAAGCAAAATGCACTTAATTGTCTATCTTGGGCATATATAAGGCGCGAGCGCAGCAGGAATTACGCCCGCGTTAGTTGCTGAGTACTTTAACCTCGCCGCCGCGGGCATTTCGAAGAGATGTTTGCGACGCGAAGAAATAGGATTTCTCCACATCGCCGCAGGCATGACCTGACGGCGATTTTAGTTTTGTTGATATCGGCAATTGCAAGGCTCATTTCATACGCTTTCGTTGTTGTGTAAAAACCCCAATTGATGATGGTTTGGGCTTATTTTGAAATTCCAACGAGAGAGAGGCGATATTAATTGATAAAGATAGGGGTTGTTGGCGCATCCGGATACGGCGGAGGGGAGTTGTTGCGATGGCTTTTACAACACCCTTCGGTGAAGGTGATAAAAGCATCGTCCAGAACCTATGCGGGAAAGCCGGTGCACACGTCCTTTCCAAACCTCGCGGGTTTGACTGATATACGCTTTTCAGATGACGCCGATCCCGAGGATTTCAAGGGATGCGATATCGTCTTCCTCGCAAGAGATAACGGCGTGGCGATGAATCTCGTTCCGTGTTTCATCGAGTTGGGGTGCAATGTGATCGATCTTTCCGCGGATTTCCGTTTCCGCGACCCCGCCGTGTATGAACAGTGGTACGCAAAGCACTCGTCCCCGGAACTGAATGAATCCGCCGTATACGGGTTGCCCGAACTTCATCGCGAAGAGATTAAACATGCAGCGATTGTCGGAAATCCAGGGTGTTACACCACCACCTCGATTCTCGCTCTCGCTCCCCTTTTCGCGATTCGAGATGCAAGGCCCAATAGTTCCGGAGCCATGAAACCGGACCTCATCGTTGACCCCGCCTCCATCATCATAGATGGCAAAAGCGGGGTTTCCGGAGCGGGACGGAGCAAATTCGGGTTGGATTATCATTTCGCGGAGGCGAACGAGAGCGTGTCGGCGTATAAAATCGCTGGAACGCATCGTCACACGCCTGAGATTGAGCAGGAGATATCCCTGCTGGCGCACCGCGACATCCGAATCTCCTTCACTCCTCACCTTATTCCGATGACTCGCGGCATCCTCACCACCTGTTACGCGAATCTCGCCAAGGATATGGACGCCGACACCCTTCGCGCGAGATATCGGGAGTTTTATCGAAACGAACCCTTTGTATATGTTTCGGACGGACTTCCCGCCACGAAACATACGATTGGGAGCAATATGTGCCACATCGGGCTTGCCATGGATAAGCGGACCGGGCGAGTGACCGTGGTATCCGCGACTGATAATCTCGGCAAAGGGATGGTGGGGCAGGCGATTCAAAACATGAACCTCATGACCGGCATGGAGGAAACGACTGGTTTGAAACTTGCCGGCAGTTGGCCTTAGAGGAAGTGAGTTAGAATATGCGTATCCCCGCAATGCGTCGGATAGAGAAGATGATGAGCGAAGAGGACTCTTGCAGTCTGTTGGAGCGAGGGTTCTGCGGACGGATCGCCACAACGGACGGCGCGAACACGCCCTACGTTGTTCCGGTGAGTTTTGTGGTGGCGGATAACAGGATTGTGTTTCACCATGTACACGAAGAAGGGCGTTTAAACGAGAACCTACGGAAAAATCCGCTGGTCTGCTTCGAGACGGATGAGCCGGGAGAGGTGTTTTCAATCGGTGCTTCCCCATGTCAAACCAGCATGACGTTTAGAAGCGTGATCGCGTTCGGAGAAGCAAAAGAGGTGACAGACACGCAAGAGAAACTCCGATGCCTTGAGATGCTGATGCTAAAATACGCGGCTCAAAAGGTGGGGGAATCGTCTATCCCGGAGTCCTCCCTTAACAACGTGTGCGTCTATGCAATTACAATTGTGAACTTAACCGGCAAGGAGACGGTGCATGATAAAGGAATGGCGAAAGATTGAGGAAGCGGGCGTCACGGCTCCGCTCGGATTTCGGGCGGCGGCGACCCGGTGCGGTTTGAAAACCGCGGGAATGGATCTGGCTTGGATCGTGTGCGATGGAGAAGCCAACGTCGCCGGGGTTTTCACGACCAATCTGGTTCAGGCGAGTTGCGTGCGCCGAAATAAGAAGCTTGTTCCTTCCGGTAATATACGCGCCGTGCTGGTGAATGCCGGCAACGCAAACGCATGCAACGGGGATCAGGGCGATGAGGATAACGAGACCATGGCGTCTCTGGCGGCGCAATGCTTGAATATCCCATCGGATCAGGAACTGACCGCATCCACCGGCGTCATCGGCAAGTGGTTGCCAGTCGAGAGGATTGAGAAGGGCGTGATGGAACTAATGCCGAAATTGGCAAGAGGAGTTCAAACGGATGCCGAGGTGGCTCGCGCCATCATGACCACGGACACTCGCCCCAAACTCATCGCTTACTCCTGCCGATCGGATTCCTGGGAGGGCGAGTTGGTTCTGGGCGGGGTGTGCAAGGGGAGCGGCATGATCGCCCCAAACATGGCGACGATGCTCTGCTTCCTGACAACCGACGCGGTGATCGATCCTTCTCTCTTACAAAAGGCGCTTCGCTCAGCGATCGCTAAAACCTTCAATCGCGTGACCGTGGACACAGACACCAGCACCAACGACACCTGCCTGGCTTTGGCGAGCGGACGAGGAACCGCCATGATTTCGGAGGGGAGAGAGTCCTATGCGGATTACGCCGAAGCATTGGAGCGGATATGTCTTTATTTGGCGAAGGAGATCGCGCGTGATGGCGAAGGGGCGACGAAGTTGGTGGAGGTTTGCGTGCGAAATGCGAATAAGGAGGAGGATGCGGAGCGTATCGCTAAAACCGTCGCTGAATCCCCGTTGGTGAAAACCGCGCTTTTTGGCAACGACCCCAACTGGGGGAGAATACTCGCCGCTGCGGGAAGATCAGGGGTGATATTCAATGTGGATGACACGGATATCCTCCTTGGCGAGATACCCGTATGCGTGAAAGGCCGCAGCGTTCCTTTCGACGAAAAGGCGGCGAACCGGTATTTGATGGGGAAAGAGGTTCAAATCACGATTAATCCGCATAATGGGGAGACGCAAGCGTCGGTGTGGACATGCGATTACTCCTACGATTACATAAAAATCAATGCGGAGTACCATACCTGATTGCGACTTGCCCCAAGGTTGGTGGTTTCGAGGTACCTTGATCCAAGCGGAGAATTATGTAAAGGATCTTTTTTCGCTTCATTGAAAGACTTTTTCATTGCTGAAAAAGCGTTTTCCGATGCGGGTAAAGTATGTTTGGCGCTGGGAGAGGACGCACAGCCTCACTGTGTGTGTTTTCCCCATCCACAATTTCACAGGATGAAAAGTTACGGGAGATAAGGAATAAGATGGAGTTGCAACCGGAGGATCGCGCGGCTATATTGATAGAGGCACTTCCATTTCTTAAGGTGTTTTACGGGAAGACGATTGTCATCAAATACGGCGGGAACGCGATGATCGACGATCGATTGAAAGAGCAGGTCATGCAGGATATCGTCCTGCTGCATTACGTCGGGATCCGTCCTGTCCTTGTGCATGGGGGCGGTCCTGAGATTAGTGCTCTGATGAAGCAGATGGGGCACGAACCCACGTTCGTGGGAGGATTGCGCGTGACCGATTCCGCCACAATGGAGATCGTCGAGATGGCTCTGACAGGTAAGACGAACAAGAGCATCGTGGCGTTATTGAACCGTCAGGGCGTGAAGGCCGTAGGGTTAAGCGGCAAGGACGCGAATCTGATAGTCGCGCGGAAGCTCGAATCGCCCAAGGGGGATCTCGGTTTCGTGGGTGAAATCAGAGAGGTGAACGCAGAGCTTCTTCATCTGCTGGGGGATAACGGATACATTCCCGTCATCTCCTCTGTGGCGATCGGAGAGGACGGCGAGAGCTACAATGTGAACGCAGATCACGCAGCGGGTGCCATCGCCGCGAAGATCCATGCGGAAAAATTCGTTGTACTCACGGATGTGGAGGGGCTTTACGCGGATTTCGAGGATAAAAGCACTTTGATTTCCGAGATGACATTGGAGGATGCGAGGCGCATGATCGCCTCCGGAGCTGCGGAAAAGGGCATGGTTCCGAAACTAGAGGCATGCATCACCGCACTTTCAGGCGGAGTGGATAGGGCGCATCTCATCGATGGACGCAAACCTCACGCTCTCCTGGTGGAGATTTTCACCAACTCGGGCATAGGCACGATGATACGAAGTTGACGAGGTGGAACCATACGCATATCACGTGATTGAAAGACACAAGGAGATACCGAATGAGCGCAATAACATCAAATAACCGGGAGAGCGTGGATTTCCAAACGATCCTCTCATGGGACAAGAAATACGTCATGGGAACCTACGGACGGCAACCTATCGTCTTTGTTCGCGGGGAGGGACAGTATCTTTGGGATTCCGAAGGCGAGAGGTATTTGGATTTTCTTGCGGGAATCGCAGTATGCGGAGTGGGGCATTGCAATCCAAGAGTCACCGAGGCGATACAGGACCAGGCGGCAACGTTGTGCCATGTCTCAAATCTTTTTCACAACGCCTTGCAGGCGCCATTGGCGAAGAAACTCACCGAACTCTCCGGAATGGAAAAGGCTTTCTTTCAAAATTCCGGCGCCGAAGCGAACGAATGCGCCATCAAGATCGCCCGAAAATGGGGAAAACATGCCAAAGGGGGAGAATGCAATGAGATCATCACTTTTTACGGTTCCTTCCATGGCAGAACCCTTGCAACCGTAACCGCGACCGCCCAACCGAAGTATCAGGAGCCGTTCGCTCCCCTGCCGGCTGGATTTCGCTACTGTCATGTGGGGGATATGAAGGAACTGGACGGGATGATCTCCGAGCGAACCTGCGCGGTGATGATAGAGCCGATACAAGGCGAGAGCGGTGTGATGCCCATTCCTGCGGATTTTCTCCACGCCATTCGAGCGTTGTGCGATGAGAGCGGAATTTTGATGATCTGCGACGAGGTGCAAACAGGCATCGGGCGCACGGGGCGCTTCCTCGCCTCTCAAATCAGCGGGGTGACGCCGGATATCGTGACTTTGGCGAAAGGCGTTGCGAATGGTGCGCCGATGGGGGTTTGCATGGCGAAAGGGGATGCCGCGAATACACTCGCGCCGGGGGATCATGGTTCCACCTTCGGGGGGCAGCCATTGGCGTGCGCCGCCGCTCTCGCCACGTTGGAGGCAATCGAAGCGGACGACTTAATGAGCAACGCCGCAGAGGTTGGGTACCACTTTCAAGGAGCGTTGAATGGCTTGCGGCAATCCCATCCGGAAATGATAGCGGATGTCAGAGGGATGGGATTGATGGTCGGGCTGGAGTTTACATCTCCGATCGCGAAGGATGTCCTCGCCGGATTGTTGAAGAGGCGCATCATCGTAAACGCCATTGGTGACACTGTCTTGCGATTTTTACCGCCGCTTATTGTCACCAAGGAGAATTGCGATCAGGTGGTTCAAGCCGTGGAGGATATACTAAGCTCCATGAGTTGAGGCAGAGAGGTGGCAACGAGAAGAATAAAAGAGGAAACTTATGAATACGATTAAGAACGCCAAGGAGATGATCGAATCGGATTCGCTGCGTTTAAGAGGGAAAAGTCTGCTTTCCATCGGGGACCTGAACTCGGAGCAGCTTTTCGGCTTGCTTCGGATCACGCAAGCGATGGACGAATCCCACAAGGCGAAGATAAAATTGATGGAATACGGCTACCCGCGCTCGGTTGCATTGATTTTTGAAAAGCCAAGTCTGAGAACAAGAGTGACCTTCGAACTGGGCGTCCGGCAACTTGGAGGATTCGCCGTGGTTCTCGGGCAATCCGACATCAACATGGGCAAGCGCGAAAGCATTCCGGATATCGCCCGCAATCTGGGCAGATGGACGGATGCGATTGTAGCGAGGGTTTTCGATCACAACTCGCTTGTCGGACTTGCCGAATATTCGGGCGTGCCGGTCATCAATGCGCTTTCCGATGTGGAACATCCGTGTCAAATATTGGCGGACCAATACACCATCATCCAAAAGAAGGGCGGTCTGAAAGGTGTTCGGCTTGCATGGATGGGGGACGGGAACAACGTGCTTCATTCGATTCTTCTGGCGGCTGGTTTATCGGGAATGCGGGTTTGCGCGGCTTGCCCCAGAGGGTATGAACCGAAACAGGAGATCGTCGCCAAGGCGCGAGAGTTAGCGGGGGAGCCGTCAGGAGCGGATAAGGCGAAATCCTCCATTCAAATCGTGACCGATCCGGAGTGTGCGATGGATCAGGCGGATGTGGTATACACGGATGTGTGGACAAGCATGGGTTGGGAGGAGGAGCGCGAACAGCGATTGAAGGACTTCCATCCGTATCAGGTGAACGGTAAACTGATGTCATTGGCGAAAAGCGACGCCATATTCATGCACTGTCTGCCGGCGCATCGAGGCGAGGAGGTCACGGATGAGGTATTGGAGAGTGCGCAATCCGTGGTGTTTGATGAGGCGGAGAACCGCTTGCACGCTCAAAAAGCCGTCATGGCTTGTCTGATTAATTGAAAAAGGAAGGATCAATGCAAATGAAAAACGAAGATACGGTGGTATTGGTATATTCGGGCGGTCTGGACACATCGGTCTGCATTCCTCTGATGCGGGAGGAGTATGGATTCAAGCATGTGGTGACGGTGACGGTGGATGTCGGCCAGCCCGAGGAGGATATTCGTCAAGCCGAGGAGAGGGCTCGCACTCTGGGCACGGAGCATTACACGGTGGACGCCAAAGCGGAGTTCGTGGAGAGCTATTGTTGGGCTGCGGTGAAAGCCAACGGGGATTATCAGGGGTATCCGATCTCAACCTCCATCGCCCGTCCCTTGATCGCGCAAAAGGCCGTGGAAGTGGCGAAAAAGCATTCCGCCAAGGCTTACGCGCATGGCTGCACCGGAAAGGGCAATGATCAGTTTCGTTTGGAGTACGTGATGCGAACTCTCACCCCCGAGATGGAGGTGATCGCCCCCATGCGCGAGGGAAGGCGGCTGCCGAATGGGCGCACGGAGCCGTGGACTCGCAGCGAAGAGGTGGATTATTGCGAGGCGCATGGAATTCAGCTTGGAGTGACCAAGGCGAAAATATGGAGCGTGGATGAAAACGTTTGGGGACGCAGCATAGAAGGCGGAAGATTGGAGGAGCCGGATTACTCCCCGCCGGAGGAGATATTCAAATGGACTCGCTCCGTGGCGGACGCTCCAAATGAACCGACGACACTCGTCATTGGGTTCAAGGAGGGGACGCCCGTTTCGCTTAACGGAGAAAGCATGAGCGGGATTGATCTGGTAAAGAAGATTCATCAAATCGCGGGAGATAACGGCGTGGGGCGAGTGGACATCATGGAGGATCGCATGCTGGGGTTGAAAGTGCGAGAGAACTACGAATGTCCGGCCGCGATACCGTTGCTGACCGCGCATCGCGCGTTGGAGGCTTTGGTCTGCACCCAGGCTGAATTGAAATTCAAGTCCATGGTGGACAGGGAATGGGGGGAATTGGCGTACAAGGGGCTTTGGTACGATCCTTTAAAAGAGGATTTGGAGGCATTTATCAATGCGATCCAAAAGCGCGTGACCGGCGAGGTGACCCTGAGATTGCACAAGGGTGGATGCGTCGTGACTGGCAGAAGGAGCGAATGGGCGTTGTACAATGAGGATCTCGCCTCGTTTGACAGCAAGACGTTTGACCAGTCGGAAAGCGTGGGTATTGTGAAAACTCACGGAATGCAGAGTCGAATGTACTGGAGTTTGAAGAACAAATAACGTTTTCAAACGTTTATGTATTAAAGGCGAAGTGATTGTAAAATTCGTATCATGAACCTCGCGCAACCAGAAGATAAAAAGGGGATGGATCGTTTGACGATTTTTTTTGCATTCACCTTTGCATAGCGTTTTCAGCAAGCGATAGCAGGCGTAAGAACTTGTATTATGTATATGAATTGGAAACAACCATCGGGGAGAGATCAATCCAGTAAGGAGGGATTCCATGGCTGAGGTGCATACCATTCGCTACATATGGCGTCCGGCGAAAGAGAAGGTGTACAGGCCCGGACGAGATCAGGAAGTTCGAAGCGTTATTCTTCATTCCTCCTGCGGCAGAGAGATGGGGGATCTGGAGATATTGACGGGCGCTACGGAGCGCGAGGTCTCCTCGCACTGGTACATCACCCGTTCAGGCAAGGTATATCATTTGGTAAGCGATGCCGACACCGCATGGCATGCCGGGAAGGTGAACCAGCCTCGTTACGCTAACTCCGCCAGCATAGGGATAGAGATGGAGCATTTCGACCCGGATGAGAATCATCCCGAGGGGCAGGACTGGCCCAGGATCCAGGTGGAGGAGGTGTCGCGTGTCTGCGCCTATCTTTTAAAGAAATTCAAACTCAGTCCTAAGGATATATTCAGTCATGAACAAATTGCGGACCCTCCGGGGAGAAAAAGCGATCCTGTGAACTTCCCTTGGCGTGATTTCCACGACAAGCTGGAGGCGAAATTGGAGTATGACTGGAAGGCGGAGAAAATAGAGGAAGCGTAATCCATTCATTTCGAGGAGAGAATTGACGGAAGATAAAAATAAGCCAAAAAACGATGCACCCTTCGCATCGTCGGAAAAGCCCTCCCTAAAATTATGGGGGGGCAGGTTTGAAGGGGAGATCGATAAGTTATCGTCGCGGTTGAATAACTCCTACTCCTTTGATTGTCGTTTATGGAGTCAGGATATCCGCGGGAGCATCGCTCATGCAACGATGCTTGGAGAGCGCGGTATTCTGCCCGAAGAGGATGTTCGCGTCATCATCGATGGTTTGCAGCGAATTGAGGAAGGGATCGGAAACGGAACCCTCTTTTTCGATCCTGAAGCTGAGGATATCCATAGCGCGGTGGAGAGCCTGTTGCGTGCACTAATCGGAGCGACAGCGGGCAAGTTGCATACGGCTAGGAGCCGAAACGATCAGGTTGCGACTGATACGCGGCTCTACCTGAGAGAGCAAATCAAGGATATTGATGGCTTATTGGCATCCTTTCAGTCCACATTGCTGGATCGCGCCGAAAGGGCTCTCGGATCGGAGAACGAATCTCCCGTAATCCTCTCGGGATATACGCATCTTCAGCATGCGCAGCCGGTTCTTTTGTCGCATCATCTGCTGGCCTATTTCTGGATGTTTTATCGCGACAGAGATCGGTTGCGGGATGTCACCCGAAGGGTGAACCTTCTCCCCTTGGGCGCGGGGGCGTTGGCTGGAGTCAATTATCCCGTCGATAGAAGAAGGGTTGCGGAGCTTCTTGGCTTTGACGGGGTGATCCCAAACAGCATGGACGCCGTTTCCGACCGCGATTTCATCCTGGATTTCCTTTCCTCGGCGTCGATTATCATCATGCATTGTTCGCGCATGGCGGAGGAACTCATTATTTGGAACAGCCCCGAGTTTCGTTATGTGGAGTTGGACGATTCCGTAACGACTGGGAGCAGTATCATGCCGCAAAAGAAGAATCCCGATGTTGCGGAGTTGGCGCGGGGAAAAGCGGGGAGGATTTTCGGCGATCTCGTCGGATTTCTGACCGTGATGAAAGGCTTGCCGTTGGCGTATAACAAGGACATGCAGGAGGATAAGGAGCCCTTGTTCGACGCCATTGACACCTTGACGATTCTCATTCCCGCCCTCAATAAAACCATACAGTCAGCCGTTTTCAATACGGAAAGGATGAAAGAGGCGTTAAGCCGCGATTTTTCCACCGCGACGGATATGGCGGACTTGCTGGTGCGAAGAGGGGTTCCCTTCAGGGAGGCGCATCACATCATCGGCAGGATGGTTCGTTATTGTTTGGATGGAAACATCGGTCTTGAGGATTTAACCATGGAGGAACGCAAGTCTTTCTCGCCTCTCTTCCAAGGGGGGAGCGAGGAAACCGCATCTCCGGAGGAGAGCGTTCGTCTGAGAATTTCGGAAGGGGGTACATCGCCGGAGGCGGTGCGAAAACAATTGGATATGGCGCGGGATCTGTTTGCAGGGATGCTCCCATTGCGCATTTCAAACACGTAATTCGATATCATACAGACTCCTCCATTAGCTGGAGAGAATGGCGGAAATCCGAGATGACTATTATTGCCGCTCTCAAAAAAAGGAATCCCAAACACAGCCTGGTCATTTTTCTTTTCACACTCCTCTTAGTTATATTAATGGATGAAACAGGCGGTGAGTACTCCTTGTTCTATCCATTGATATATCTGCCTGTTGTCCTTGCGATCGTATTGGGCAACATCGAATACATCATTGGTCTTGGGATATTTTTGAGTCTTGCCACGCTTTTCATACTCCATCCAAGAGATCAAATCGGTAATTACACTTTGAACGACATCAGCCAGTGCTTATCTGTTTTATTGATCTCCTTGATTGGCGGGATATACAATTTGTATTTCCAACGTGATCGCCAAAGGCTGCAACATACTGTACAGGAGCAGGAGGCGCTCCTAAACGCCTCTCAAATAATCAATTCCTGCGACAAACTGAAATACGCCATGAATTCCGTCCTTTTGCTGCTTCGGACCTTTGTGCCCGATCTTCAAGGGGTGGCGGTGTATCTCATGGAAGAATCTCGCCAATGCCTGGAACTTGCCGTTCAATCCGGCATCGGCGATCCGGATAAGATGCTTCGTTGGATTGAGATAGACAGCGAGAAAAGAAAATGGACGCCTCCGGCGGGGGAGCCGTTTTATTATTCGGATTGTAAATCCATGGATATGGGACACCCCGCTCGGATAGACCCTCTCGCCGGATCATCCGTTTGCGTCGGGATTAATTCGTTGAACGCCTCGATTGGAATGATCTATGTGTCGGTTCAGCATGAAAAAGGATTTACGAAATCGCAGATATCTCTTATGCAGGCGTTTGCGGACAGGGTTGGATTTCCATTGCAAAAGATACGCTTGCAGGAACGTTTGGAAGGGATGGCATACATCGATGATATGACCGGATTGGAGAATTTCCGCTCATTTCGGCTTCATCTATACGATGAGATTCATCGCGCGGAGCGTTACAAACACCCATTATCGCTTGTTATTCTTGATCTTGATGGTTTCAAGGGGGTCAATGACCGGTACGGACATCCTTCCGGCGATCGATTACTGAGCGAAATAGGCTCCATCATCCGAAGGAGTGTGAGACAAATCGATATTCCCGTTCGCTACGGAGGCGAGGAGTTCGCAATCCTCTGTCCGGAAACCTCGCTTGACGATGCCGTGAAGGTGGCGGAGAGGGTGCGAAGTTCCGTGGAAAATAGTAGATTTCGGCTCATAGACGATGAGATATGCACCATATCCCTTAGCGGCGGGGTCTCATCCTATCCGGAATGCTCCAATAACGCGGATCATTTGATTCAATCCGCCGACGACGCTCTATATGAAGCCAAGAAAAAAGGGAAGAATCAGGTGAGTATCGCCGAAATGAACCGATATTGATATCCGTTCTATCCAATGATGCCGGCGTATGGATCCCTGATCTCCCCTTTGAAGTTCGCGAAGTGCTCAGCGGGCTTACAGATTAGGATTGATTTTTTTCCATTCCGATAGTGGCGGCAGAATCCCCGCTTCGATCACTTCGTCCCGCAAGGAGCAGAGGTGTTTGTAACTCGCCTCGAGTTCCGCCATATCCTCGGGATATCCCGCCGGTATTTCTCCGACGACACCGTCGTTTGTGAATGAGGTTTTAGCAGCCATCATCACTTGAGCATAGGGCCCGGATTTGAAATAGGCTCCGCATGGCCACGGATATTTGCCGTTTTGTATCCTTCCGCGCAACATCTCCACGGATTGATGGCTTGGGGATTGGAACGAAGATCTGCCGCGCAGCTTGATAATCGCCGCGCCGCCGCCGCGCACCTTATCCTGTATGGTTTTCCAATCATCCGCTGTGAGCGTCTTTCCATTAACACTGGCTCCGGAAAGAATATCCGTTAGCTTAACTCCTTTGACAGCGATGTCGCCTTTGAATACCGCCATCTTCTCGCCATGCCCGCCGTAAGTGGCGCATCCCGTGACTTCATCCTGTGCGACGCCGAAATACAAGGCGAGTCGGGTTTGAAGTCGGGTGCTATCCAGTGCGGCCAACGTACTCACATAACCGGGTTTGAGCCCTGAGTAGACGAGTGTTGCAAGTCCGGTGATATCCGCAGGATTGAAAATGATAATGACGAACTCGGCGTTAGGTGCGTGCGCCTTGATATCCAGCCCGAGACCTTTCGCGATTTCGCAGTTGCCTCGAAGCAAATCCTCCCTGGTCATGCCCTCCTTGCGAGGTGCCCCACCGGAGGAGATGATATAACATGCTCCATCCAAAGCCTCGGCGATGTCCGTCGTGTAGCAAACGTGCGCTCCGGGGTATGCGCAATGGAAAATCTCCTCCGCCGCCCCCTCCAAACCTTGAGCGAAGGGATCGTACATCACAATGTTGCTTGCCGTACCGGTGGACAGGAGGTCCTGAACCAGATTGGATCCGATTGCGCCAGCCGCACCCATCACGGCCACCTTTTTCTGCGTGAGATACATCGTTCCTACCCTTTCAATTAATGATTATGTTTATATATCATCCGCTATGCCGTCATTCCAAGCGAGGCTTTCACCAGTTGAGGTATTTCATGCGGGGTGTCCGCAACGGGAACTCCGGCATTCATCAATGCCTCCACTTTCGCCTGCGCCGTGCCGGATTTGCCGCTTATGATCGCGCCTGCATGCCCCATGCGTTTGCCGGGAGGAGCGGTGCGACCTCCTATGAATCCAATAACCGGTGTTTTCATGGTCTTTATGAATTCGGCTGCGGTCTCTTCGTCGTTTCCGCCGATCTCTCCGATTAACACGACCACCTTGGTATCCGGGTCATATTCAAAGTATTTCAGCATATCGATAAACCGACTTCCGATGATCGGGTCTCCACCGATCCCAATGCATGTGGTTTGTCCCAAACCTGCGCGTGTTAAAGAGTCGACAATTTCGTAAGTCAACGTTCCGGAACGGGAGATCAACCCGACAGGACCGGGGGTGAAGATGTCCCCAGGCAAAATGCCGATTTTACATTTTCCGGGAGATATTATCCCCGGACAGTTCGGACCGATCAACATAGAGCCTTCCAGGTTCACCGCTCTCACGGATTCCATCATATCCCGAGTTGGAATACCCTCGGTGATGGCGACGATAAGCCCCACGCCTCCGTCATTCGCCTCTAAAATCGCGTCGGCAGCAAATTTAGCAGGCACAAATATAACCGACGCATTTGCGCCGGTCGCATCCACGGCTTCCTTCACCGTGTTAAATATTGGAATTCCTCGTTCCGTGCGGGTTCCCCCTTTGCCTGGCACCACTCCTCCCACGATCTTTGTGCCATAGTCGATCATCTGATCCGTATGGAAGGCACCCTCCCGTCCGGTGATCCCCTGCACAATCACACGTGTGTTTTCATCCACAATAATGCTCATGTATAAACTCCCCGATCGGTATGTATTAATCGCGTAGGATAACCCGCACAAGCGCATCATGCGTTTATTGCGGGTGCAGCATCCTCATCCGCGACCGAACCGCTTCCTTTATGGCTTTTTTTACCTCTCTTGGATATCTTGCAAAATCGTTATGGACTACGCCGCTTGCACCGATATTCCCTATGGCTCTCTTAAGCGAGCTTATCGCAATCGTGCGCACTTCGGCATCCACGTTCACCTTGGCGATGCCGGCTTTGATGGCGCCCGCCAATTGATCCTCGCTCACACCGGAACCGCCATGGAGGGCTAGGGGCAGTCCTGTGGCTTGATAAATTGCGTCGATACGTGGAATATCCAACCGCGCCAAGGGAAGCGGGCAACCGTGAATGGAGCCGATGGCCGGCGCCAATATATCTATACGTGTTTGAGAACAGAAAAACTCCGCTTGCTCGGGCGTGGTTAAAAGTTTTTCCACCTCGCGGCGCGCCTCCTCTTCGTTTGCATACTGATTGATGAAGCCTATAATTCCCAATTCCGCCTCCACGCCGGCTCCATATTTATGCGCCCTTTCCACCACCTTTTGGGTGCGCTCGATATTCTCCTCAAGGGGAAGCTTGGAACCGTCGAACATGACGCTTGTGAAACCGGCATCCAAGGCTCGATAGATCAAATCCTCCTCCAATGCATGATCGAGATGGAACCCCACGGGGATGCTTGCCGAATTCGCGACGTGTTCCACCACTGCGCGCAACAGTGGAAAACCCCATGTCTCAATCACCTCGGACCAAAATTGGAGAATGACCGGGTCCGCCTCCTCCTCCGCCACTTCAACCGTCGCTTGTATCTGTTCCATGGTATAGGGTTCAAAGGCGCCGACAGCCGCTCCATTCGCCTGCGCCACTTGCAGCATCTTTTTCGTGTTTCCGAGTGGCATGTAATATTCCCCCCTTTCGTTTCAATTATTGTACCTTGCCATTCGGAGGATGCCCCACAATCCGAATTGCATCATCAAAAAACCACACGAAACTAGATCGTTGCCTCAGGCAAAAATCCACATAAAATGCCATATAAGTGTTTTCTTCCAATAAATCGGAAGGGGACGGAAATGAGGTTAACAATGAATGAAAGACAACCGGTGATACGTGA
>DAIDHP010000067.1 GCA_027459625.1 Chthonomonadales bacterium | reverse complement strand
GTGTAGAGTTCGGTATCTTTCATAATGTATCATTATGGATAATTCCCGGGGGTTTCCACAAACTTCCCCATAGAGCCTCCTAAACTAACGGTAAGCCTGTGGGTGAAGCCTAAAAGTCTGTCCGAGGATTACTCCGCATTGATGAACACCGATTCCTGGACCACCGGCTCCATGCACTTCCAGTTACTGAAAGATGGTCAAATCGAATTAGCCCTCTGCAACGACGGTCAAAGCGACACATCCATAAGTCTCTCTACAGGAGAGTGGGCGAATGTCGTGGCGACCGTGGATACGTCCGAGCGAATCGTCAAAGTTTACGTGAATGGGGCGTCGGAGATACAAATCCCTCTCTCGAAGGGGAATCCGGTGCGCTTGGATAAGATTCATCTCGGCAGTTGGGCCGCGAATTCAAGGTTTCTGAACGGAGACATGGCGGATGTCAGAATCTACGACAGGGTGCTATCCCCGCAGGAGATTGATTATTTAGCGGAGGGGAAGTCTCCAATGGGAGGATTGACGGCTTCCTGGAATTTTGAGAATATCCGGGAGGGGGTGGTGTCCGATGTATCCGGCAGTAACCACAACCTTGTAATCACCTCTCCGTAAGACACCATCAAAATACAATCCCCCATCCTATGGTAGAATAGCGTAAGGCTGGATAAACGCTCCACGAGGAGAGATACGCCATGAAGCATGACCAGTTTTGGAAGACGATACTCCGTACTTTTCTTCAAGAGTTTATGGAGCTATTTTTTCCTGAAATTGCCGGACATCTGGATTTTTCGAAGATCAATGACGTGAACCGACAGATGTTTACCGATTTGCCGCAAGGCGTGATGAGAGAGCCGGACATCGCGTTGGAGGTTCGTTCTCTTGATGACGAAACGGAGATAATCTTAATTCACATTGAGATCGAGCGGAACGCGAACAGGGATATCCCGCGCAGAATGTGGGAGTATTATAGCCTGTTGAGACTACGAACCAAGCGCAAGGTGCTCCCCGTGGTTCTCTACCTTCGGAGAGGCGCGGGAGGCGTTACCCCTGAGGAATACGCGGAGTCCATTCTTGGTTTGGATGTGATGTCATTCCGTTATATGACTGTTGGACTTGGCGATCTCTCCGCGGAGGAGTATCTGGAGAGGGAGAACGCGCTCTCCGCCCCGATTAGCGCTTTAATGCAAGGCGATAGAGCAAAACGGGTGATGCGCAAGGTTCGCGCCTATGAAAAGTTATGGTCGGCGAAGCTGGATGATGCTCGAAAGAGCCTGCTATTATACATGATTGACAGTTACCTGCCTTTAAGCAAGGAGGAGGAGGCTGAGATGAGCGGTAGATTAAAGAATCGCGAAGGTGAGGAGGTGCATGAATGGCTCTCCTCCTACGAGATTCGCGGTATCAAAAAAGGACGGAAGGAAGGGAAAGAAGAAGGGAAAGAGGAAGGGAAAGAGGAAGGTCTCATTCAAGGTAAAAAGGAGACGCTTCTCCTCCTCTTGAATCATCATTTTGAATCCGTTCCCTCGGAATTGTTGAAGAGAATAGAGACCATCAAAAACGCTTCCGAATTGGACGCCCTCGCTTTGAAAGTGATGGACGCCGCCAATTTGGAGGATTTGGGGTTTAACGGGCAATAAAGAGAATTGCGAGGATATTCTATCATCCCCATAGCGATTCGGATCGGTTTACAACAGATGATTGATGAAAAACATTTCCTGGGTTCACCGCATGTTATCGTGCCGCCGCCGGTTATTTTCGCCACGGGCTTCGGTGTCGCTTTTATACTCGAGCGGTTGTTGCCTCTTCGAATTTTCACCTCATACCCGTTCAAACTTATCGGTTGGTTTTTCGCCATCGCCTCCATGCTTATCGCGTTCGGCGCAGTCGCAATGATGCTCAAAGCGCACACAAATATTCATCCCCATCGTGCGGCGGATCATCTCGTTTCAGGGGGACCTTTCCGCTTCTCCCGCAATCCCCTTTATCTCTCGCAGGTTCTTTTATCGATCGCCGCCGCTCTCTACCTGGATATCGGCTGGGCGATCTTGACGTTGGCGCCGGTGGTAATCATCATTCAAAATTACGTCATCCGTCGAGAAGAGCGCCATCTGGAAGCGAAGTTTGGCGCGGAGTATATTGAATACAAGAGGAGGACGAAAAGGTGGATCGGTTACACACATTACGAGAATTAATCGACGGTCGATTAATCATCGCTGTGGGGGATATTACAAAATTCGAAGGCGACACCATCGTTAACGCCGCAAACTCCACCCTTTGCGGTGGAGGCGGGGTGGACGGCGCCATACACCGCGCGGGAGGTCCCACCATACTGGAGGAGTGCCGTAAAATCCGCCGTGAGCAATGGAGAGATGGTTTACCGACCGGGAAAGCGGTCGCCACAACGGGAGGTCATCTTACCGCGCGACATGTAATCCACACCGTCGGTCCGATATGGGAAGGCGGGGTGAATCACGAATCCGAAACGCTCGCCTCCTGTTACCGGGAGTGCCTCAATGTGGTAAAATAACTCCATGCGAAGAGCGTCGCCTTCCCAGCCATATCCACCGGAGTATATGGGTATCCAAGAGATAAAGCCGCCGTCATCGCATATGGCGCCGTAAAGCGTTTCCTTGAAGAGCATAATCCACCCGAAACGGTATGGCTGGTGTTTTTCAGTACGGAGGATGCGCTCGTTTTCCTCAACTCCTTGCCGGAATAGAGAAAATGAGCCTGTTACCGTGTTAACAGATAAGGGGTTTTCGCCGCGGCATGGATGACTCCTTTTACTATGGGAGTCTTTTGGCGCGAACCATTCTCCTCAAGTAGATAAGCTTGCTTCACCCCTTTTGGAACCCTGATATCTTGCGCCTTCTCCGCATACGCAATCCAACGATCCTTCCCTGTCGGCGCAACAGTACGGTAGTTTTCGGAAATTACGCTTCCGTTCGCCACCACTTTGTACCGATCCTCCCCGTAATTCACCTCCACGAAGCTTTTCGGTCCGTAATTCACCCGTATGCCGCCATTCGGTAATGTTTCATAGCTCCGCATGGATTTCATATTCAGACCCCGCCACGGAATGTTCACGAAAAAGAAGCAATCCAGAATGTGCGTAATAGGCGTGCTTGGGGTTACATCCTCGCTCCAATTGGAACCGTATAACAGTGCTTGCAGGATGTCCTCATGGGATGTTATCACCTCCGTGTTTCGCCCCGAATATGAAACCCCTCCACCATACCCAACCACGCCGTGATAGATGAATGGGATGAGAGGAATGGGCTTCTCCCCTTGGAAATCGGGAGTATTCGGCTGCCGCCACAGGTTCCAAAAGTAGGTAATCGGTCCCACGAACGGTGCGGTGAGCAGTTCGGATGTCACATCCACGCCGTGCTTTTGGAACATTTTCACAATAGCAATCTCGGCTCGAACGAAATCGGCGGCATTGGCGGGATGAGCGGGATCGTAGTCGTTATGCACGGGTATGCTGGAGAGAACATCAATATGGTAGGTTTTTCGGAAGGGATACCGTTTGAGCGTATCATTAATCCGCGCTTTCGCCTTGCCCATGGAAACATACAGGGGTGCGTCCACCAAATAGGACTGGCCACTCGCCCACACTCCCCCTTTCTCCAACCCTCCATCCGGTCCTATAGCGATAATGGAGGTATCCCAAGCCGGATTGGGCTCCCAGTTCTTATAGCCGTTGGAGGGAATGCGTTGATAGGCGTCGGTGTAGTTGTCATGAGCGCTGACAATGCAGTTGCATTTTTTCGCATCATCAACCAAACTCCTCAACGCCCGCATGCCGCCGAGTTGCGGGTTAATTTCCGCCACGGATGGGTATCCCGTATCGTGTCCGTGATATTGCCATCCCACCAAATAAGCGATCTGATGGGTATTGTCGGTAAGCGCGGCAATCCGTTTGATGATTTGCAACGCCTGAGAGAAGGTCGCAATCGGTTTCAGACCGTTCACAAAGTCGCAATCGATCTTGTAGATCAACGCATTGCGGTATATCGAAGCCATCCGAATGCCCCGCTCCTGTTTTCGAAGAAACCGTGCGGCGGTCACCCAATTGACCCCCTTGCCTGCGAAAAAGGTGATACTCGCACCAAACGAGCGTTGCACCCTTATCTGATGCGCGGCGTCCTTGGCGGCAAGGCGATATATCCATTTCACCCCGAGGGAGCCCGCCAGCCCCGCCCCCGTAACCGATGGCAACACCTGCATGGTGGTTTCATCCTCAAGGGAACCGGGCTCTATCATCGCCACGGCGTTGCGACGCTGTATCAGGAATAACTGCCGAATATTCCAGGCGTTCACCTGCATGGCCTCTCTGCGAGGTGAGGATTGCGCGATGGGAATGATCCCGCCGCTTGACAATGGCGTGATGAGGGATGCGCCAATCGCGGTTCCTGGGAGGGAGATCAGTGATGGAAGCGATACGGACATAAGCTGATACGGCGCGTACTCCCGGATGGGATTTACGCTCAGGTAGGCATGGTTGCCTGCCAACTTCACATGAAACGCCATCTCCGCCGCCTTGCGCCCGCCCCATTTCAACGTGACGGCGTAACGGATCTCATTCGGTTCACGAGATTTCAACGTATGGCTGCTCACCTTGATCTCAGGCGAACGCGAGGTGAGGCGTTTCCCGTCCGTGATTCGATAGAGTTCGAATACAGGCGCGTCTCCGGGTTCGCCGCCTCCGAACATCTCGACGCTGAATTTGCCGAACCAGCCATAAGGAATCGGCGCTTCGGCATCCATGTTCGCGCACATCCCCACTGTTCTCAGAGGAACCAGTTTAGAAGGCGAAGGCATATGCGGATAGATTGGAGCGCCTGTCGGCAGCGTGATAAAGGATTGGCTAAACGGCTGAGGCGTGATGGTTTGATCTGGGGCTGTCACCGTGAATTCCGCTATTTTATAACTATCCGCACCCGCGTTAGGATAGAGCAGCGCGGGATCGGCGAGCGAAATGCGCCCGGAATCGTCAAACAGCCCGATCAGCAAAACGTAACGCCCCGGAGGAGCGTCGGATGGGATCTGCAGGGTTTGCTTTTCGGTGTATGCGGTCCGTCCGTACCAACGATACGTCGGGAGCGCGGGCTGATAGTCGCCGCCGAAGCGGAACGGAACGGATCCGTCTGTGGCTCCCACGAATATGGCGTGGACGAACACGGTGTAATCCCCCGCCGAGGGGGGAGTCCCCATGTTCGTCCACGTGTATTTAACGTCGATCTTCCCACCCGCCGAAGCAACGGTCCGATCCAGAGTCACCTTCGCGATGGCGGGGGAAAAACCTGAATCCGCAATTGCATTGGATTGCATTGAAAAGAAGAGACATCCAAATGCCAGTAATAGCGCAGCCTCTCGCCAATTCATTCGTTTCTCCTCATGACTAAAAAAGACTCCAACAATTTATGAAATCAATTCGCAGGTTATGTGGATCGTCACCGCATGTTCAGCAGGCAGTGTCAGCCAGCGCTGTTTCGGTGATCCTGACGGGGTAATCATAACTGCGGAACCGTGCACCGTGATCTCGGAAATCTCGGATGGAATTTCCAACAACACTGTTTGGGCTTCGTTCGAACGCAGATCGCATTCAATGCTCGCAGGTGTCCAGTGCAGCCGGCGCACTTCGGTCCGTCCGCGGCACAAAACGCCTTCAATCGCGCCAGTTGGCCAAGCGCCGGGAAGCGCGGGCAAGAGGTGAAGTTTTCCCGGTTCCGAAGCCACCAGCATCTGGATGATCACCGCAGGCATGCCGCCGCTTATGTCCATATTGAAAAGCGAATGGTGATTGTGCATCGAGGCAAGGTTATTGAGCCAATACCTGTTGATCAACTGCGTCAGGCACCGGTATGCAAGTTCGCCCTCCCCAAGACTGGCGGCGGCTTGTCCGAGTTGCACCAGACCGAAAGACATAAAACCCCGCTGATTGTTCCGCCAGTAGTTGTCGAGTTTGAATTCGATGCTTTTCCGGAAGGCGTCGAGAAGCTCCGGACTGCGCTTTATTTCGTCTGGCATGCCGTAAAAGAGCGGATAGAGTTGGGAAGAGTGCCGATGACTATCGTTGTTTTCCAATAATGGCGTCAGCCACTCCTTGATTACACTCCGTTCATCCACCATGTAATCCGGCATTTTATCCAGCATCCGTTGCCAGCGGGGAATCTCGGTCTGATTGCACCCGACTTCCATCGACGCGGCGATGGTGTTGCGCAGAAGTTCTTTGGCCACCGCAACATCCATGGTGGCGTTAAAGGTTCCCTGGGATTTGGAGTTGCCCGGAGTGTTTTCCGGTGACTGAGTCGGTGAGAATATCCACTTCCCGTCAGGTCCTTCGTAAAGATAATCCTCGAAGAACATCACCGCCTTTTCCATAAAGGGCAGGGCATGCTCCTTCAGGAACTTCCGGTCGCCGGTGTAAAGATAGTAATCGTAAAAGAAATGCGCCGCCCACCCGGCTCCAGCCACCCAGAACCCCCCTGCGAAATTGGGCGCCAGGGCGTTGTTGAATCCGTGAGTGGATGTGCGAGAGGGAAGCACAACACCGCGCGCACCGAACAGATGTTTCGCGTTGATCTCCATCCAGGGAACGAGTGACTCGATGTAATTCGTGTATGCAAGCATCAGCTCAGGCATGTTGCCCATCAGATTGGATGCGATGGCGGATGGAACGTTGCCGTTATGGGTATAGTCGCTTGCCCAGTCGGGAACATAGGTTCCGCCCCAAACCCCCTGCAGATTTGGCGGCAGTTCGCCTGTACTGGAGATGATGTTATATCGACCCGCATCGAATTCTTTTTCGATCAAAGCAAAGTTGGGCTTTTCGCACGTAGATTCGGACATCAGTTCCTCTATGGTGCGCTGGTGATCCGCGCAGCCCCCGAGATCAAGGCGCATCCGGTTGAACAGTTCGCTATGAATCCTCGCATGCCGTTGCAGCAGTACTGAGTAGTCGTCCGGAAGCTTTGCGAGGGCGCACTCCATATTCCGAATTTCCGATTTGCCCGCATCATAGATCGGCATCAGGTCCACTAAGATCAAGATGCGGTCGGCGCCTTTGACCGTCAGCACACCTTTCGTCCCCGCTTCGGTTACACCTCCTGCGGTAATGACTCGCGCCAATCCCTCCAGCGCATGGATGCTTCCCGGATAGGCTTTGAGGTAACGGTTGGAGTAAGTAAGTGACGAATGGGTCGCCGTGCTGCGAATGTCGGTAACGTGCTCTTTGAACATTTGATCGGAGCGTTTGGCAATATCGCTGTCAGGATTCAGTTGGTCACTTGGCTCGCGCGGTTCCAATGCGAGCCTGCAATCCAAACAGCCGGCTTTCGACCCGGTGATTCCCAGCACCACCACCCCGTCCGCCCGAGAGACAAAAAGACGGCGCTCGAAGCTCCCGCGATCGTCCGTCCAGCGAACGACCGCCTCGCCTGTTTGAAAATTAACTGAACGGCAATAGCCGCGCACTTCGCCTTGATTGATGCTGCGGATAACGAGGTCAAACGCCGGCACGAAGAAGTCAGGATACATAAAACCGCTCTGTCCGGAGAGATTAAATTGGAGTTCCGTGGCATGTTGGTACAGCCCGTGCTCTATCAAACGTCGAATCTCGAACAGTCTTGCGGACTGGTCAGGCGGCATCACGGGGGCTCCCATCGGCAGGAATAACCTCTCATGGGTAAATAGAATTCGTTCGTTCAACAGACGGCTCAGCATGTTGGCACCGATGACACCGTTGCCGCAAATCATACCCTCCTCCCAAATATTCGCCGGTTGCGAGCTCACGAATCCGCGCTCGGGAACGGTTAACGGCACTGAATCATCCAAAGGATGCTTGGCAAAATCACTCATGACGCACCATCCTGTTGAAAGGTAACGATAATTGGCGTAAGAATATGCATGGTATGTCTATTTAACCCCACCCCCATAGCACGTGAAAATGATCCGCTTATGCCGATTTAAGAAAAGATGGCATACATGCGGATAAGTCGTTCGGATACGAGTGCATGGCGTTGAAGGCGAAGAATGGAGGCGGCATCGGCGGTCTCGCTTCCAACCGCCGATGCCGCCGTATTAACAATGCAGGGTCCGGGCTTGATGACGTTTCATCGAATCGCCCGGATTCCTTGCAACTCTCATGAACCTTTCGATATCAGATTCAGGATGGAACGCATCCTGACTTTCATCCACAAAGTTACTTGTGCATTAGCTTTAACATCGCATCAGCGAAAGCCTTGCCGATGGGAGCCATGATCTTTGCGGCGCCGAGATAATGGAATCCGAAGGCGGAAGCCCCTTGAAGGTATTTCCACTCTTCCGGCGTAAAGTTTTCCGCCATGACCTTCATCTTGTTCCCCCATGATTCGTCATGCTCCGCTTTAACTGTCGCATTGACCTTGGGCCAGTCCGCCTGCTCACGCGTGAACAGCGCATCCAATTTATCGTCCCAGTATGGCGCCGTCTGCACCGCCGCCACGTTGCCCTTGAACTCGGGAAGCGACGCCGGTTCCGCCATTGCTTCTCGGAAATATTTCATCCTATTATCCGCCTTCATGCCACCTACTCCCATGACGCCTATCACAAAGGGCAGCTTCGGCGCCGACAGGTCCTTGCGCACATCGCGAATGAAATCCTCCAGTAATTGACTATACATGTCGTATCCGCCGGGTTGATTGCCTTTGTCATAAGTCCACATGTTAACCAGATCATTCCACCCCTGGAACCAGACAAAGCCCGCAAGCTTATAGCCCTGCTTCGGATCATACTCCGGGTCCACTCGCTTGATATCCGAGAGCACCTCTCGCACATGGTCGATCATCAGGCGGTAATACACCCCGGTGGCTTTGATCTTATCGGCTTTGTCCTTTTCTATGTCGTCACCGCGACTCGCACGCATTTTCAGCTCGTAGTCGCTCCACACGAATGGCCCGGCACTGGGGGGACGGAAATCCGTGTTCAGATCCTTGCCGCCCCAAGAGGTTTTGATGAGCAGGATCGGTTCCTTGAGCCGCTTCTCCATGTATATCCCAAACGTGTATTCCGGACCAATCTCGTCCTTCGAGGAGCCGTAGCCTACTGTCAAGTTACCTTTCTGCTCAGTCGTATCGTCACCGGCGCACCCGATGGATGATATCCACACATTTTTTAAGACGCGGGGTTTGCCATCGGCATCGAGCATCTCCTTTAGAATCGGCGCCGTCTTCGGATCATCCGCCATGGAAGGGAACGTCGAAACGTTCACATGCCCCTGCATGTTCGACTGTCCCGCCAGGATGAACACCTGCAACGGCTTGGCTTCCGCCCTACTGAAGAACCCGGGGATCATGACAAAAACCATTGAGAGTACAATGAGACCTCCACTCCGTGCGACTTTTCTCATACCATTGCCTCCTTCGACGAGTTCTTAAATCGATGGGTCTTTCATTGCATTCTTAAAATAAGCATATCGAAATGGATTAAAATCTTATTTCGATATTGAATTCATCGCCTGTGAATCCAACTTGCCTGCATATATCGAGTGTTTTTCGGACCAAATCAGATGCACTGAAATTAGTTTCCACATAGACTGTTCTTCCATGATAACCAAACTTTGAAGGAGATATCATTTTTTTTGATTCTTGATGTTCTGGAGCGTAGTTCAGATAATAGCTCTTGCCTCTTGTGGTGGAATATGGTATCGAGGGTAATCGATTATTTTCCCCAAGCCAAGATATAATTGACACAGTCACATCCTTCCAACTTCTCACTCCAACAGTTTTCCCGTCTGGAAAGAGAACGGAATTCGGCTTATCTCCCGTAGGCGGATTGTTTTCCAACTCGAAAAGGGTTTTGAAAGATGAGTTTGAATCCTTTGTTATATCATTCTTAGGGATCGGAACTGGAATAGAATGTGTGTGATTGTTTCGTGACCCTTCAGCGAAACAATTCGCGATCATCTCTCTATTCACCTTGCCAAAGCCTTCACGTTTTCGTATGGCTTTCTGGATTGCGGCGATGATTTCGGACGTTGGATCCGCTAATTCTTTTTTAATCAATTCTCGCAGGCGAATAGATGCAACATACTCCTCCGTGCGACCTGAAATCATACTATCCTTGCAAATCGCTATAAAAATGAGCGGAGGGGTGTCATCGCTGTTTGAATTATTGAAATCGAAACTAAGAACAAGCCTGTCGGATGATTTACCCTGAATATAACTGTCAAACAGTTGCCAATTATGTCCATTTGTAAGGACCACCCACCTATGCCCTTTCTGATAGGCGTAATTCGTAGCTTGACGAATGAAATCATCCTTTAGCGGAACATTCCATGCCTTTGCTTCAAGAAAAAATTCGTTTTCGTTATTTGGAAGTATGGTGTAATCCGGAATCCCACCCGATCCATCGGAACGATTGGGGTAGACCTCCATTCGCGAATATTCCAAGGCATCCAAAATCAGATCAATCACCCGGAACCTTGTAGCCTCCTCGTTTTCCGGTGGATTATCTTTGTTTTCCGCAAATATACGACATATGCCATGCCAATCCATTTCGAATGCCTCCATTATCCGCTTTTTATAGTCTATCATACCCTTGATTATTTCGGAGTTGAAGAGGAAACTTCGCTAATCATGGCATGTTATTAAAAGAAACCGGTATGCGAAAAGAGAGTGACCATCGAGTTGTCTCCCCTTACCATTTCAGGTACATTACGTATGGTTTCCAATAATCTTGGAAATATCCCTCAATCCATTGGAGGTGTTTGATTATGGCGAAAATGACAGGCGCGATTTTGCCCGGGAACAGCACGGTGGAGTTTCGCGAATTCGACGTGCCAACCCCCGGATACGGGCAGGTTCTGATCCGGATGCAAGCGTCCTCCATCTGCGGCAGCGACATCCGCGCGATCTACCGCGAACATCTGGGCAAAGGGCCCGAAGGGTATCGTAACGTCATCGCCGGGCACGAGCCTTGCGGGCAAATCACGGAGACCGGTCCCGGCTGCAAGCGTTTCAAAGCAGGTGACCGCGTGGTGGTCTACCACATCTCCGGATGCGGCGTATGCGACGAGTGCAAGCACGGCTACATGATAAGCTGCCGCAGCGAAAAACGCGCCGCTTACGGCTGGCAGCGCGACGGAGGGCATGCGGATTACATGCTCGCGGAGGAGAACACTTGCGTCCTCCTTCCCGACAACCTTACATACGTGGACGGGGCTCTGGTGGCGTGCGGATTCGGCACCGCCTGGGAGGCGTTGACTCGCATGGGGGTGAGCGGTCGCGACCGGATGCTGATTACAGGGCTCGGTCCGGTGGGACTCGCCGCAGCGATGCTTGGCAAGGCGCTGGGGGTCACCGAAATTATCGGAACGGATATCTCCCAGAGAAGGCTGGAGTTGGCGCGAAGCCTTGGATTGGCGGATCACGTCCTGCAGGCGGATGATAACGCCTTTGACGAAATTCTAAGGCTCACCGATGGAATCGGATGCGAGGTTGCAATGGACTGCTCCGGCGCGGCGTCCGCAAGACTTCTCGCGCTGCAGGGCACACGCGACTGGGGGCGTTGCGCCTACGTGGGGGAAGGCGGTAGCGTCAGCTTCGATGTCTCCAAATTCCTAATTCATAAGCAGATCACTCTATACGGCTCGTGGGTCACCTCCCTGCAACACATGGAAGAGTTAGTGGAACGGCTTTCCCGCTGGAATCTCCATCCTGAAAACACTGTAACGCACCGTTTCCCTCTCTCAAAGACTGCTGACGCCTATCGTTTGGCGGATGAAGGGCAATCGGGAAAGGTTTGCATCGTATTGGATAACGATTGAAACGATAAAAGATGCCTTTGCATCACTTTTGAAGGATTGGAATTCAAAAAAGTAACGTTTGCATCAAGTGCAAAGACCTCTCGATTGAATGCAAAGAACTCATGAATCGCCGAAAACCCGTTCCAATTGAAACCCACACAAGGAAAGGAATGATTTGAAATGGTTCCAGCGCAGATGAATTATCAACCGTTATCGATAATGACTTGCCTCCTGACTCTTTTGGGGATGCTACTGTGCGCGACGGGAGCGGGAGCGGATCGAATCAGCTACATACAGGACAAGGATATCCGCCTGGGGATTGACCTTGACCTCGGAGGAGCCATAACCTATCTCGCGAAGACCGGAAGCGACGAGAACGTGGTGAACAGTTACGACTGGGGGCGGCAGATTCAGATGTCCTTCTACTCTGGACCCGTCCCTTACACTCCGGATGGCAAGCAGCCCAATTCAAGCTGGGCGGGGTTGGGTTGGAACCCGATCCAGTCCGGCGACTGCTACGGTAACCGCTCCAAGGTTTTGGAGTTTCGAAACGATGGCAAGTCGCTCTATGTGAAATGCATCCCCATGCAGTGGCCGCAGAACAACGTCCCGGGAAGCTGCACCTTCGAGAGTTGGATAGTTGTAAAGGGGAACACCGCCGAGGTGCATGGTAGAATCACCAACCACCGCAAGGATCGCACGCAATATCAGGGGCGCGGGCAGGAGCTTCCCGCCATCTACACGAATGGCCCCTACTGGCGGCTGATGACATACGACGGAGATCGCCCCTTCACGAACGGAACACTCACCCAAATCCCCGCGAAGATGCCCTGGTCGGGCTGGATTTCAACCGAAAACTGGGCGGCTCTGGTGAACGACGAAAATTGGGGGTTAGGCGTGTACGAACCCGGGACGTACCAATTCATCGGCGGATTCGCGGGCGAACCGGGTAAAGGGGGTCCGAAGGACGGTCCCACAGGGTACATCGCCCCGCTGCAGGAGGAGATATTGGATCATAACATCTCCTACGACTTCCACTACACCCTGATCCTCGGCAGCCTCCGGGAGATACGCGACTGGGTTTACCAACATGCTACGCGAGAGAAACATCCCGTTTACGTCTTCAAGCAGGACCGGCAGCATTGGCATTACGCGAACGCTGTGGACCATGGATGGCCGATCGAAGGGGAGTTGAATATCCAACTGGATGGTGACGATTCGCAACTGATCGGACCGGAGGGTTTTTGGCATGCCGGAAAGTTCCCGATATTGAAAATCCTGGCGGCGTGGCGCACCCATGAACGCACTGCGCGTGTCTATTGGGCAAGGTTCGACAGCCCGAATTTCAGCGACGACAAGAGCCAAGGGTTCGACATCATCCCCGACGGCAAGTTTCACGAATACACGGTGGACCTAAGCAAGTCGCGGGAGTATCGCGGGAATATTATCCGCCTGCGAATCGACCCGGAGGATAGCGGTCGGCAAGGGGACACTGTGCGGGTGAAGTCCATCGAGATGGAGGCGCAAGGAAATCGGTGAGATTCGCACCGTTGGTGCGGGGAAAACGGGATATTTTTGAAGCTTACCGAAATCCGGACAATAGGGGGACCGTCGTTAGGTTATAACCACGATACCAGGAGGCGCTCCATGGCGAGAATACGAATTGGGAAAAGAGCCGCGAGGGGATGTTGCGGATGCGTGACATTCGGGGTTGTCATTTTGGCGTGCCTTTTCGGGGTGATCGTCTACATCAACACCCGCCCCATCACCGTCACAGTCCCACCCTATCCTACAATCAAAGACAACGCCTATCCCATCTTCGTAAAGGCGGGCGAGATGACGGAAAAGATGAAGCATGTAAATCCTTCGGATGATCCAAACATCACAACCTTCCCAGCCCCTCTGCGGAATTACGCCCTCGCCTACAAGGAATCCCTGCCAGCGATAAAGCTAATGGAGTCCGCACTGAACAAGCCATGCCTTGCTCAATCGGACCGTTCGCTTTTATCTTTCACGAACATGAGAGGGTATGAACACTTGCGCAATCTCGCCAGAGTAGTATGTGACGATGCGGAATATTTCTCTCTCACGGGGCATCCCTATCAGGCGATACAACTGCGTTTGGAGGGGATGAAAATGGGAGTAATGACCGCAAACGGAGGAGGACTTCTTCCCCATTTAGTGAGCATGGCGGTTGAGGCGATTTGCAGGCTAAACATGGAGAAGGATATTCCCAAATTAACCGCGAATCAATACGCGAAAGTGGAGAAAGAATTTCAAATAATCCAGCGAAAGCAACCCCCATTTTCGGATATCATCAGGGAAGAGGGCAATAATTTCATATCCCAGTTAATCCAAGCGTTTAAAATTGACAACAAACGCGGGGAAATGAAAGATGTAATGTCGTGCATTGCACTGGGACTGAAAAGTCACTCTGTGACAATTGCAATACGCGAGATATTCCAGAGCAAGAAAGTAATGCTATTGCAGGATCAAGGATATTTCAACACGCTAACTCAGGAAACCACCCAGTCATACCATAAACCTCTATTCACGAAACCCCCGGGGAATGCATATATGCAGATTTTAGATCCCGACAATCTGTTCGGTCAGGTTTGGCAAAAATATACTCTCAATAGTGCTTGCGACACACTCGAACAAACGGAGACGGCGATCTATTGGTATCTCAGGAAGACAGGGCGTTTCCCTCACTCCTTGCGGAAATTGGTTCCGCGTTATCTCCCCTCTATTCCCGAGGATCCATTCAATTACGACAAGCCGCTCATTTATCGTTTAAACTCGAAAGGGGAAAGCTTCCTTCTCTACAGCGTAGGTCCGGACCAGGTGGATAACGGCGGCAAACCGATGAAGAGATATTGGAAGGGATCGGGGGATATGGTCGCGGGATATTTAAAAGACTAACGGTTTTTTGAATTCAGAGCAAACCGCATGTTCCTAAAATGGAGGCGTATGATGGCGCGAATGAAAATAGGCGGGAAAGCCGCGAGGGGGTGCTGCGGATGCGTGACGTTCGGGGTTATCGTTTTGGCGTGCCTGTTCGGGATGATCGTATACATCAACTCCCGACCCATCACCGTCACCGTTCCTCCGTATCCGACCGTAAAGAACAACGCCTACCCCATCTTCGTAAAGGCGGGCGAGATGACGGAAGAGATGAAGCACCCCAGCCCCAGCAACGACCCGATCCTCAAAACCTTTCCTCCTCCACTGCGGAACTACGCCTTGGCTTACAAGGATTCCCTTCCAGCTATAAAGCTAATGGAATCCGCGCTAAGCAAGCCATGCCTCGCGCCATCGGACCGGTCGCTTTTCACTTTGAGGAGCATGAGAGAGGATGGATACTTGCGCAATCTCGCCCGAGTAGTATGTGACGATGCGGAATATTTCTCTCTCACGGGGCATCCCTATCAGGCGATACAACTGCGTTTGGAGGGGATGAAAATGGGAGTAATGACCGCTCATGGAGGAGGAGTCATACCTTGTCTTATAAATCAGGATATAAATGACATATGTCTATTTGGGCTGGAAAAAGATTTGCCAAAACTTACAACAAGTCAACTTGCTGAAATTGAAAAAAGACTGTGGGAAATCGAAGAGAAAAGGGATTCCATGTCAGATATTGTAAGACAAGAGGGAAATATAGACACCATACAATCTATTCAAATCATAAATCAATTGAAGAATTGGGAATATTTTAAAAAAGTCTCTAATTTAACACAATCATATAAGAAAAGCATTATAAGGATACCATCACTGTATTATATCTTCGAAAACAAAAATAGATTGTTAAGAGTGAATCAGGAATATTATCAACAAGTGGCATTGGAAACGCAGCAATCCTATCACGCATTTTTGAAAACGTCCACTCCAAAAAATTTGCTTATGTTGATTGCAGGATTTCCCAAAAGTCAATGGGAAACATGCTGGTTACAATATGTATATAACACCACCGATTATGATCTTTGGCTCTATGGGGAAGTTTGTGGACTGAGATCAAGCTTTCCCAGAAAAAACAAGACTGCGACCCTGAAATTATCGA
>DAIDHP010000066.1 GCA_027459625.1 Chthonomonadales bacterium | reverse complement strand
TTGTTAAATATTATGAAAGGATAAGTATTTTACTTAAAAAAGGCTTGACGATTGTCTTGACATGTTGGGCCACCATAGAGAATGGAATACCAATATCAAACACGCGCAATTACCCCCCGATCGCCATCGCGGGCATCGAGCACCCGTCATACCAATGATATCCGGCAACCGGTCATCGAAATGCATAATAAGGTTTTCGGGCGTTAGGCATTATTGGTAATCTAAGCTTACCCGCTCACTGCGTTCGCGGCTCTGATTGTGCTGCATAATGCAAACAACACACGAACCCCGAGCCTTCCAATTCGCTTTTCGTGAAATAACTTGATAAAATATAAGCTGCGCAATCATCAAAAGGGTGGCACAATGAGCAAATACGCGAGATGTCTTGTTTTCGTAACTATCGGCATGGTTTTGGGGGCGTTCGCTTTCGCCGCTCCAAACGGTCCTCCGGCGAGTATTCTCAATGAGGTGGCAAATCCATCGCTGCTTCCGACGGGAGGCTACGAACCGGTTCACACCTGGCTCGCCACCGGAAGCGATCTGAAGCACGATTCGGGAATGAAGGTGAGCGACCCCCAAGCGGAAAACGGCTTCGCATGGTCCGCCGTGGTCGGAAAAACCACGGTCGGGAGCAATGTCATTTACGGGCCCTATGTTGATCCGCCGTCCGGAACCTATGTGGCTTTCTATCGGTTAAAGGCGCTGGGGAACGCGGGCGGCGAAACGGTCGCCAGCGTGGACGCCAGTGTGAATTACGCCATGCAGACGCTCGCAACGGAAACGCTTACGAACAAAAAGCTTCCAGTGGGTCGCTATGTGGAAATCCCCCTCGCCTTCAATTACAGCGGCGGACCGTTGGAGTTGCGGGTGGCTTGGTCCGGATACGTTTCGTTAAATGTGGATAAAATATCCCTTTTCCGCCTTACCGACGGCGATGTGAGGATTCCCGTCCAAAAGAGAGCGAACCAACCCGTTCTCACTCCCACCCCCAATCATTTGACCTTCCATCCCAACCCTTGGCAAATCTCGGATATCTTTCCGCGATCCAAACCGCCGGCTTCTCGATTGGTGACTTTCGACATCACCAAGGTTACATCCGATTGGCAGTTATGCCTTCTTTCCTTGCAGGGATTGACCAATCGCAAGCAACCGCGCATTTACTATTTCACCAATCAGGAGGACTCTTTCTGGTTGAAGTGGATGGAGCGGAAGGGCTGGGTTCGCGGTTCCGTTGCGGCGACGTCCCCGGAAAACCTTCTGCAAGAGTTCCATAAGGATTACCGGGGGGCGATTATCACGGATCCCGCGATGCCTCCCAGCGTCAATGTGGCTACCATGCTGGCGAGCGTCGACAACGGGCTCGTGGTGTCCCCCAGGCTTGAAGGTATTCTCAAGCTTCCTGTTTTGGCGGACTTAAGAGGTCGATGGAAGAGCAGCACGGAGGCGTATCGCTGGGCGTTCGATCATCTTTGGAGCCGCCTGAACCACCATGTGATCTCCTGCCTTGCGCCGAATCAGCTTTTTCTTAGGGATTACCTGGTGGAAAACAGGGTGTTTATCTTCTGGCTCTCGGGTCGTATCGACGGAGCCGATTCTTACGCCAATCCACAGGCGGAGGTGAACCTAATGACCAAGCTTTTCACGAAGATGCCTGCGGACATACCGGTGCTGGGGTATCCATACAACGGACAGGATGTGGGCATTGGGGAGCTGCCAGGCGTTACGCTCTTCGCGCAATTCGGAAAATACCTGGTGGGGTCAACCACCTGCGGCAACCTTAGCGTGCACGCCGGGGTGCGTATCGCCCAATTCCACCAACGAACCGTTCCGCCGCCGCCTTTGAAGAACAAAGTGTATGTAACCTGGATCATGTCGGATGGCGATAACCTTCCCGTGGTTATGGATTACAACTTCCCGCAACTATGGAAGGATCCCGTTCGCGGGGACTATCCTATCGGATGGACCATGTCGCCCTCCGCATACATGCTCATTCCCGACATCGCCTCCTACTATTTCAACACGGCAACGCCGAACGACCAAATACTGGGAGCCGTTTCCGGTATCGGTTACACCTACCCGGACTCGTTCGGGGAGCGTTTCAAAAATGGCGATCGCGAAAAGGTTTTTGACACATTCCTCGGCCAAACCAAATACTACCTTCAAAAAATGGACGAAAAAGCCATCTGGATCATGGGGGTCACCCATGACCGACTGATCCGTCGATACGCCGATAAGATTCCCTCCTTGGAGGCGATATTCCCGGATTACGGTCGAAGGGTGAACGAATATTCGTTCGCCACTTATCCCACAGCGCATGACATTCCGGTTTTCCACGCCGTTACCTCATGGCAACAAGATCAGACGTTTGATCAGCAGGTCGCAAGTCTTGTGCGGCAAATCAAGTCCTTCACCCCAAAACGGCGTCCGGCGTTTCTGCACCTGTTCATCTGGAACTGGAGAGCGGCGCTGCCCGTATTCAAGCAGGTTCTCAAGGAGCTTGGACCGGACTACGTGGCGGTTCGTCCCGATCAGTTGGGCGCACTCTACCGGGAGTACCTGTCCAAACAAAAGCTGGTTTTTCAAATGCCCGGCAAGGTGATCGGCGTGACAGGACATGTCATTAACTACCGATTCAAGATCATCAATGTAACACCAAAGCCGATGAAGATCAAGTTATCCGCGCAAGGGTCGATGACTCGGATTTCCCTCACGCCCGACAACGCCGTTCTGGAGCCATCCCGGCATTTGGAAATAATAGTGCGGGGCATCCCCTCGAAAGGGTCGCTTAAGATCAACGTATCCTCAGGGTTGAAATTCCAAAGAAGTCACACCGTGCCTGTGACCACCGCGACCTCGCCAATGCTTCCGGCTTGTCGCTGCGAGATGCGGCGCTTCAATTCGTAACAGCATACGACGCAGTCGATCTTTCTCATCGTTACGGTTCCGCGGTTCCCGATCCGAACACCTCCTCCGGAAAGGCATGGGTCGCAAAGGCTCCATCCGCAGGGATCGAGGATATTCTTTACGGACCTTACGCGCCGTTCCCGAAAGGACGCTACCTAGTGGTTTTTCGTTTGAAACGCATAGGAGCGGGAGAGGGAACCGTCGCCACCATAGACACCTGCATCGGCGGAGGACATCCCATCACTTCTCAGCGGACACTCAACTCCGACCAAATACCGGAGGGCGAATACGTGAGTTTCGGCTTGCTCGCGAACCACCCGGGCGGCATGATGGAGACACGCATCCATTGGAATGGCACGGTTCCAATCGCGGTGGATGACGTGAGGATTTGGAGGGTGAGCGGAGGGGAATAGTATTCCGGTACTATGGCTCACTCGTTGCATGAAAAGGGGGAATACGGCGCGACGCAGCGGTCGCGCCGTAATACATTGACCTGTATGGTTCGCAAGCTTACTGGAAAAACGTGGTCTGCAGCGCAAGTTTCAGGTTGAAGTGTATGAACGGACAATCATACGCCTTCTTTTTGAACGTGGCGTTGGAGACCCACAGATCGCCGGTGGCGGGTTTGAACACAATCGCATGCAGGCTGCCGGTCTTGAGGTTGTGCATAATCCCCTCCGCAATCGGCACGTCAATCTTCCCGTACACTTTCTTCAAGGCTTCGTACAGCTTCTGGTTCCAGTTGCTTTTCATGCTCATGGACATATAGACCACATCCGGCAGATGCGGAAATGGCAGAGTTGACGGAGTGTAGACATAGCATTTCGTGTGGCTCGTTTCCAAAGCGCGCACCTGCCTCTCCTTCGCGGAGGAGAGACAGTAGAGCAATGAAGTGGTGCGCGGCCCGTTTTTCACCAGATCGACCGCCTTGTCGAGAGTGTTTCCGAACTCCACGGAATCCCGCATTACGTAGGTTAGGGGGCGGCCGTCAAAACTGTCGGTCTGCATATCCCAATTGTCGCCTATCTCGCTCATGGCGATGCCATCGGCGTTCATCCCACTCACCATCCCGCAAAACCCCGCCCAACCCACGTTCACAAACGGAATACCGTGAACGGGATCGTAAACCTTAATCGACGGATATTTCTGAATTCCCGCGAAAGTGGCGTAATCCAGCGCGCGAATTTGAAGCAGGTCTCCGGAATGGGTCGCCTTGCCGTAGGCTGCGAAGAAGGAACAGTGCCATTCGGAGATGTCGGGCATAGACTCGAGCCTTTCGATGGCGGTGAGCGATACGCCGGAACCCGCCGCCTCCCCCTTAAGCTCCTCCAGGTAATCCGGACGCAGGTGCTTCTGATATAGTTTCCATATCTGGTCCACCTTGCTCGGATGTATTTGAAGTCCGAGCATCATGAGAGGAGCCACCTGCAGCGCCATGTAATGCACCTCCTTGGCGCACAGTTTGCCCTCAGCGTATCCCATCTGATAAGGGGTTCCTTTCAGATAGAGCACGGTAATCCGATGCCCGGGCGGTCCAATCATGTATTTTTTACCGTGCTTCGCGACGTTAACGGTCTCGGCTTGCACCGTCAAGCATACGACCGCAAGCGTGATGGACAAAAAAACGGTTATTAAACGTTTCACAGCGTATTTCATGCTTCTCTCCATGAATATCTTGTCAACTCTCAAGAGCCTTGTTCGTCTCCCTGATCCGTGCGCATAGGCGCGGGGATCGATCAAGGCTCAGAGAAAAAGTGTTCTGATTTGGATCGCCGTTGGCGAACTCCCACGCCCAAATCAAGGCGATGGGAGCGACCCCCTTTCTGACCTGCTTGAGCATATCCAGAACAAAAGGCGAGCTCACCTCCGCTCCGTTTTGGTAGATCGTGCCCCCAAACTCCCCGACAAAAAGCGGTTGACGGAGGCTATCGGCGGCTTTCCTCGCGTAAGGCAGGATCAGGTCATGATTGTCATCGGCATTCAACCAGGAGTAAATATCTTTCCCGGGAGGATAATCATGCACGCAAACCACATCCAGCGGGGTGGGGTCGAACCATTTGATCATCTCGTAATATTCCGACAGCGTATCCTTGCTCCAATCCATAGGGTAATCGAATGGGTTGGCGTCTTTTTGATGCGCCAGCATCGCCTGACGAATATGCCATGCGTAGGTGCGCATGTTGCTGTTGCCGCTCGTGATGGGATGATGTGAATCCTTTTTGCGTATCAACGCGGCGATCTGCTGCAGGAAGGCGCGGATATTATCGGAAGTCGGGATTTGATTGGCGGGACGCTCCTTCCACTGCGCCGACAAATCCGCTGAAAGGTTATACTCGTTTCCGATCTCCCACATCAACACCCATGGGTTATTGGCGTACCTCTCCACGATGGTTGTAACATACTCCGAGGCAAGTCGATTGGATGGCGAACCTTCGGTGAGAATATTTACGACCTGTTCGTCGGGCATGTTCTTGTATTTTTGCAAGTAACGAGGGATCATCTCCAAATTGAAAAGCAGAGATGGAACCAACCTGATTCCGGCATCTTCGGTCACCCTGATCATCCGATCATACGCCGCTATCCAGCGCTTGCGGTCGTTATCGAATATCTGAAAATCGTCCCACCCCCAAGTGCTTCCGAAACATCGCACGGCACGAATTCCCACCGAGGCGGCGTTTTTGACCACTTGAGTGACCGCCTTGTCGTCATCGTGCAGAAACCGCACAAACAGATCGGGGATGTTCGCTCCGATGTTTCGAAATGTCTTCCCTTTAAGCGTAAATCCCTCCCCCTCAATTCGGACGAATTCGGAAGCCGCACTTGCGGAAACGGAGATTTCACGTGTCTCAAGGAACGCTCCAGTCGCCACGATGGCAATCCCCATGCGCATCGCCTTGTCCATGAACTGCCGGCGCGTCATTTCCCCGATCCTTGACCCACTATTTCGCTTAATCATGCGCGATCCCTCCGAAACGATAAAATACAAAAGTTCTCTATTATTAAAATATACCGCCGGATAGGTAAAATTCGCGCCTTGGCATGAAATTGGGGCGTAATCCCTTATAGACTATACGGACATATTCATGCATCCATTTAGGTTATTGGCGAATTCGCCATTTCATGGGGATATCCATGCGAAGAAGTGTCAGCCCATACGGAATCGGCGTCTGAAATTGATATGAAGTACGTGGTTCTTCGCTGTTTCCCGTGGGTGATGAATGGATGAGTAAGCGGCGTATAATTTGGTTCCGCTCCGTATTCCCATCGGTATGAATCCCGAGGTGCGATATCCCAAATGGCTTGAAAGCCATCCGCTAACATTGATGGGGTTGAATAGAAATAGCTGAGTTCGCCCGCAACACATCCTCCTTCGGGCTTTGCAAGCGTATCGGCACACTCCATTGGACATCTTTTTCGGGATGGAATGAGTTCAATGCAGAGATACCCGCCTGTCGCATACCCACAAAAAACAGCGAGGAACCAAGCATGTTAACGCGTCCATTTCGGATAAAATCATATCCTATCGCGCTGTGGTACAATACCCTAAGGATCATACTCCTTCCGTATGAGGCACGCTTCGTGACATACGATCAGTATTGAACGCCCCGATTCCGGATACTCTTTCGGGAATTTAGGGAGATTTTCATATCCAAGGAGGCGCGCTGGCATGCATATTTTGCACAACTCCAAGGGGAATCCAATGGAATGAAGAAGTGTGGTAAGGATGCGTTGTTTTCCCATCGGAAGAAACACTCCTTGTTTCTTAAAAGCATCTATCTCTCAATCCTGATAGGCTCGCTCAGTGCAATGACCGGGTGCGCGCATCATTACGAGAATATGAACAAGTACCTTCTCGACAGAATGCAGCAACTTGGCGCCATCGAGCATCAAATGGGCAACTACACCGCCTCAGGATCTGCCCAGTATATCGGTTTCCTTTTGCCCAACGACACCGCACAGACGCGGAACGCCGAGGTGGTGGTGGATTGCGTTGATTTCGATCCCAGTGGAAGTGTGACCATTGTCAGCAGCAAACGCATGAAAGTATCCGACATGCCACCGGATTATGGTCTGAAATGGACGACGATACCGGTGGGCGTCTCCCCGTGATTTCAATCCGTATAAGTGTTAAGCAAAGCTGAAACAATTCAATATGCTTGAAAAGTTAATTGCTTGTTATGTCTCTCTTGTTGATTTATGCCCGATTCAATTTCCATACAATTCGGAAAAGGACATATCTTGAGATTTCATGCGAAGGAATCCCATGACCATCCGGAAAGGAGCAGATAATGACAACTCGCAAGAAGATCAGCCGTAGAGAGATGCTTGGGCAAACCGCCGCGTCACTGGCTATTCCTTATCTCCTTCCAAACGCAATATTATCGCCCAAGGGTCTGCTGAGTTTAAGTGAGATGAATGACGGGAAATCCGCAGCAATGTGGGATGCGGATTATCGCGAGCTTCGAAAATCCTTCCTCTCTCCCCCCGCTTACGCCAAACCTCAAAATTGGTGGCACTGGATGAATAACAACATCACCAAGGTTGGCATCACCGCCGATCTGGAAGCGATGCATCGCGTGGGAATCGGGGGCGCTACCATCGTAAACGCGGATTGCGGTATCCCTCCAGGGCCGGTGGAGTATATGAGCCCTGCATGGCAAGAGATGGTGCATCATGCGGTAAAAGAATCCGCGCGTTTGGGCTTGGACCTTTGCCTTGAGAATTGCGCGGGATGGTCAAGCAGCGGCGGACCGTGGAACACCCCTGACCACGCCATGCAAAAAGTCGTCTTCACCGAGACAAAGGTGTCCGGCACGCAATCCTACTCAGGAAATCTTCCTCAGCCGGAAACCATCTGGAAATCGTATCACGATATCGCCGTTCTGGCTTTGCTCGAACCGGATGAAACTCCCGCCAAAATCAGCGATATCCGAGGCAAGGCGGCGTATGTACGTTCCGACACCCCCGCGCCCGATCCCGACACCACCGTTGGCGGGGTGTACGCATTTGACGGTATCTTCGACGTTTCCGATCGCATGAACGCCGACGGCGAGTTCTCGTGGAATGTCCCCGACGGGGATTGGACAATTCTCAGAGTAGGATTCACCCCGACGGGAGTGACAAATCACCCTGCGCCAAAGCAGGGCATCGGACCGGAATGCGACAAACTGAGCGCGGAGGCGATGCAGGCGCACTGGGATGGAATGCTCGCTAAAGTGATAAAGGATATCGGTAAATTGACAAGCACGGGACTCACCTCCACCCTGATCGATAGCTATGAGGTGGGAAGCCAGAATTGGACCCCGAAATTCCGGGAGGAGTTCCGAAAACGTCGAGGTTATGACCTGCTGAAATACCTCCCCACTTTTACAGGAAGAGTGGTGGAGAATAACGAAATCTCCGATCGGTTCCTGAATGACTTGCGGCTGACAATTTGCGAACTCTTCACCGAGAACTACGCCGGAAAGCTCGACGAACTGTGCCATGAGCACGGCATGCATCTTATGGTGGAACCCTATGGTGACGGCACCTTCGAGGATATAGGATATGGCGGAAAAGCGGATATCCCCATGGGAGAGTTTTGGACCGGCGGGAGCGCGGCAGGTAGCCCGAAACTCGCCGCCGCCGTCGGCCATGTTTACGGACATCAAATCATTGGAGCGGAGGCTTTCACGGCCGCCGAGAAACAGGGGAGATGGATAGGAAACCCCGCCACGATGAAGGCACTGGGGGACCAGGCGTATTGCATGGGTATTAATCGATTCGTTTTCCATCGGTACGCTCACCAGCCATGGATGAACCGCGTGCCGGGAATGACCATGGGACCTTGGGGGTTCATGTTCGAACGCACGGTTACCTGGTGGGATCAAGGTTCCGCCTGGCTTGACTATCTTGCAAGATGCCAATATATGCTTCAGCAAGGGAAATTTGTCGCGGACGCGCTCTATTACGTTGGCGAAAATGAGCCTGTAAGCCTTCGCGTGGGAGATCCGGCGCTTCCCGATGGATATGATTATGACGGATGCAATCGGGATATCCTGCTAAATCGAATGGAGGTGTTCGGAGGCCGAATTGCGTTGAAGGACGGAATGGATTACGCACTGCTTATTTTACCTCCGGATCGCACCATGTCACCCGAGGTGATGCGAAAAATCAAACTGCTGGTGTCCAACGGAGCCACGGTTGTGGGGCCGAAGCCCTTGAAGTCACCCAGCCTGCAAAACTATCCGCAATGCGACGATGAAGTCCGCAATATGGCGGACGAGGTATGGGGCGATTGCGACGGACAAACCGTAACCAAGCACCGATACGGAAACGGCAGGGTGATCTGGGGTGAAAAGCTGGAGGATGTTTTCAACGATATGCAACTCCCCCCCGATTTCGAAACCGGCAAGCCTCTCGGCAACATCTCCTGGATTCATCGCAGAACGGATAGCGCGGATTACTACTTTGTCGCCAACGCAGCCAATTTCTCGGTTACGGTGAACTGTCATTTTCGTGTCAGCGGTAGGCCCGTGGAGTTGTGGTGCGCGGAGAGCGGATTGCAGCAACCCGCGCCGGTATACAAGCAGGAGAGGCAGCGTACCAATGTTACCCTGATCCTGCCCGCAACCGGCTCGATCTTCGTGGTCTTCCCCAACACTCAGGAGGACCACCTGCATTTGGAGGGTGTAACTTGGAGTTCCGCCACATTAGGAGGATCCGCCAAGGCAATTCCCGAGCTTGTAATAACCAAGGCGATATACGAAGCTCAGGATGGCGCGGGATCCGCCGATGTGACAAAGATCGTGCAAGGGTTGATCGTAAACAACACCTTGACGTTCTCAGCAGATAACGCCACTTTAGGAGGGGATCCGACTCCCTTGCATGTCAAGCAGTTATCGCTTGATTACTCCTATGGCGGAAAGCCCGAACATCTGCTGGTTCCCGAGAACACTATCGTCTCTCTGCCTGCGTCCGCATCCGGCTTGCTCCCTCCTTACACCCTTCAAGTGGATCCAAAGAAAGGGGTGCAGGCCTATTTCTTCGAGCCTGGCACGTTGGAGATGAATTCGATATTCGGTGAGAAAAGATACGCCAAGGCGGTCAGCCTTCCCAAGGCGGTGGAAATCGAGGGTCCCTGGGAACTGAAATTTCCGCCCAATCTGGGGGCGCCGGATCAGGTAACATTGAGTAAATTGATTTCCTGGACCAAACACGATAACGATGGCGTGCGCTATTTTTCCGGCACGGCAACCTATCTCAAGGATTTCGAGGCGCCGGAACAACTTTTCGGAGAAGGCAAGGAGATCGTCTTGGATCTCGGAGATATTAAAAACCTCGCTCAAATTGTCATTAACGGCAAAAACCTGGGGATACTATGGAAACCGCCTTTCAGTTTGAATGCAACCCATTTCCTGCATCCGGGAACGAACCATCTGGAAATCAGTGTGACGAACCTATGGATTAATCGACTGATTGGCGACGATCACCTCCCCGAGGACTGCGAATGGGAGGGACAGCAGTTAAAGGAGTGGCCCCAGTGGTTTCTGGAGGGCAAACCCAGCCCAACCGGAAGAATCACTTTCACAACGTGGAAACATTGGACCAAAAAGGATGAGCCATTTGAATCCGGATTAATGGGTCCGGTGGTTTTGCGTCCCGTAATCATGAAGGCTATCTCGAACGTTTGATGCCCCATGCAAACTGCATTGCAAAAAAAGCGGGAATCCCATTATGGAATTCCCGCTTTTAACTCGTAGGGATGGATTACGCCACTCCGGCGGGCTCCTCCAACGGCGGTAAAGTATCCGGGCCTGCTGCGGGAGTCTTCGTGAAAACCACGTCTCCGTCTCTCACCTCCGCGAGAATCGAATCCCCGGTAATGAAATTACCCGCCAATATCTCCTCGGCAAGCGGATCCTCGATCATCCTTTGCACCGCTCGACGCAATGGTCTGGCTCCGAATGCAGGATCAAAGCCCTCTTTTGCAAGTCGCTCCTTGGCTTCGGAGGTAAGCTCCAACTTCATGCCTTGGCTTTCGATCTGCTTGATGACACGTTCCACCATGAGATCAACGATTTGTAGAATCTCACCGCTTGTCAATGCGTGGAAAACGATCGTCTCATCGATACGGTTCAGGAACTCCGGACGAAACACCTTTTTCATTTCGTCCATCACCTTGCCCTTCATCCCTTCATAACTTCGAGCGTCCTCATCCACCCTCGCCGCAGTGCGGAATCCCATGCCGGGCTCTCGATGGATCAGCCTCGCTCCAATGTTTGAGGTCATGATAATCACGGTGTTCTTGAAATCCACAATCCTGCCTTGGCTATCCGTCAGCCTGCCATCCTCCGCAACCTGCAACAGGATATTGAAGACCTCCGGATGAGCCTTTTCAATCTCATCAAGTAATACCACCGAATAGGGATTGCGTCGAACCGCCTCGGTGAGTTGACCGCCCTCCTCGTATCCCACGTATCCGGGAGGAGCGCCGACTAACCTGGAAACAGCAAATCGCTCCATATATTCCGACATGTCAATGCGGATCAGGTTGTTCTCGTTTTCAAACAGGAAAGCCGCCAACGCACGGGCTAATTCGGTTTTGCCAACCCCGGTCGGCCCGAGGAAGATGAAGGTTCCCATCGGACGTTTGGGGTCCTTCATGCCGGAACGTGCGCGTCGAACCGCCTTGGATATGGCGACGATGGCCTCATGCTGACCGACGATGCGCTTATGAAGTTCATCCTCCATGCGCAGCAACTTGCGCGTTTCCGCTTCAACCAAACGGCTTACCGGGATTCCGGTCCACGATTGCACGATATTCGCAATCTCGTCCTCATCCACCACACGGCTCATCTCTTCCCTTTTGCTTTTCCAATCAAGTTCAAGCTCGTCAATATCCGACTTCAGCTTTCGCTCCTTGGTTTGGAGATCGTAAGCCTTTTCATACTGGTTGTTGCCGTTGCCCAGAATGGACTGCAGTTCCTTTTGCACGATGTTGAGTTCAATCTTTTTCTGTCGCAACTCCGTTGGCGGCAAGGCGTATTGCAACCGCACTCGGGAGGCGGCTTCGTCGATGAGGTCTATCGCTTTATCCGGAAGGAAGCGATCGGTGATGTAACGACTCGCCAATCGCGCCGCCGCCACCAAAGCGTCGTCGGTTATCTTCACACGATGGTGCGATTCGTAGCGATCCCGCAACCCTTTCAGGATTTCAATGCACTCCTCCTCGGTGGGTTCGGACACCTTTACGGGTTGGAACCTCCGTTGGAGAGCGGCGTCGCGTTCGATGTATTTACGAAACTCATCCATGGTGGTCGCGCCGATGCACTGCAATTCTCCGCGCGCCAACGCGGGTTTCATGATATTGGAAGCGTCGATAGCGCCTTCGGCGGCTCCGGCTCCAACCAAAGTGTGCAATTCATCCACAAAGAGAATTACATCACCGGATGCCTTTCGCACCTCGTCCATCACGCGTTTCATGCGCTCTTCAAATTCACCTCGATATTTGGTGCCCGCAACCAAACCCGCCAAATCCAAGGCGACAATGCGTCGGTCTTTCAAGGTGTCCGGGATATCGCCAAGAATGATCCTCTGAGCCAACCCCTCGGCGATGGCTGTTTTGCCCACCCCTGGTTCGCCGAGTAAACAGGGATTGTTTTTTGTTCTGCGGGATAATATCTGAATTACTCGTTCGATTTCCGAATGGCGTCCCACAACGGGATCTAACTTTTCATTTCGTGCGAGTTCCGTCAAATCTCTGCCAAACTCATCCAAAGTGGGCGTTCGGGAGCGATGATGCCTGTTGGCTCCGCCCTGAGGCGGGCCGCCCGCGGTATTGTCATTATCCTGCAATGCCATCACTTCCCTTCGAGTGTGCTCCAAATCAACTCCAAGTTTCGCGAGCACCCTGCCTGCAAGTCCTTCACCTTCACGTATGAGACCGAGTAGTAGATGCTCGGTTCCAATGTAGTTGTTGTTGAGCTGACGTGCTTCGTCATAGGCGAGATCGATCACGCGCTTGGCTCTTGGTGTCAATTGCATGTCTTGGCCAAGACGTCCATCCCCACGTGTCACTTGCCTTTCAATCTCGGACCGTATTCTGCCAAGACTCACACCAAGTCTCTCCAGGATACGGGCTGCGACGCTGTCATTTTCGCGTACCAACCCAAGAAGCAGATGCTCGGTGGATACATAACTCTCACCCAGTCTTCCCGCCTCCTCCTGAGCAAAGAATACCACTCTTCTCGCTCGTTCCGTAAATCGTTGCCACATAACGTGAATCACCTCCTCTATGCCCATTTCCCATATAGGAAAAGATGCACAGTAATCATCAGCCTATATTTTTATACGATTTTCAATCTCAAATGTATCTGCATTCAATCCGTTGAACATGTACATCTCAATTCGCTACGGAAGGGCGTAAAGTTCCGACTGAACTAATAAATCCTCTCAAGGACTGTCTGAGCATCGCGGTCCTTCGAATTATTTGATACCTTTCCCGCCCCTTGTCCGCATCCCCTCGCACCCATTCCGCCCCGGTCATCGCGATCCACGGTGCAGTCTGTTCGATCCTGCCAGGTAAAGCGCCCTCCGCCACCGCCAGTCGAAGCGCTGAAATGATCGAGAGCAGATCGGTTAGTTTCGGCTCCTCGTCGAAGAGGTAGCGATACGCTTGATGGCAAGTATCCTCCAAACGCACCCGTCCCTTCTCGCCCCCGAACAGAAGGCCACGCGCCGCCCGTTCCTCGTTGATCACAAAATCAATGGCGGAGACAAAACGGCCGGTAATCTCCCCCCAATCCGCTCCCATTCGGTTTGAGTTGGAAACCAAATGAAAGTCGCCCATCTCCGAAGTGCCTTCGCCGTAGGTACCCCTCACCGAACAGCCCACAAGCGCGGCGGCGTCGAGAACCTCCCGAATACGCTCCATATATCTTAACCCGGGCAGATGAAGCAGCACACCAAAACGCACTCCCAATCCCACATTGCTCAGAGAGGATGTTAAATACCCAAATGTAGGACTCCACGCAAAGCGAATATGTTTCGCTATCTCTTCTTCGGCATTTTGCGCATGTTTCTGTACTGATTTTACCTGAAGACCCGGAAGAATCGCTTGTATGCGCAGATGGTCCTCCTCGTTCACCATCACGCTGGTGACTCCATCCCCCAAAATGAGAAGCGCTCTTCTCTTTGCGGACAACGCCCAATCCCTGCTCACATATCTCCAAGCGACCATATCCATCCGCTCTTCGTCGGAGAGGCTGTCCGCTTCAAGCAGTGCGCCCCCGCCATACAAATTTCCCATCCGAACGCTTACATCATGCATTAACTGCACAACTTGTTCCAACTCGAAATCGGTGGCGCACCATGGGAATCTGCATCCATCCATATTCCGCGCGATACGCAGGCGGGTGGATACCGCCACATCCCCGTCATCCCCGCTCTCTCGAAGCCACACGGGGAGCGGTACGCTTTTATCAGACAATCGTATTAACTTGGCGGACGAGAAATCCATCATCGTTGCATCTTTCGTATCGCCGATTCCAGTATCTCTCTAAATGTTTCATAGCAGGCAGGACACCCCGGCGCACCGAATTCATTCAACTCCCCAATCGTCATTCCGCAATAAGGGCAGCGCGAGTCAGGGGATAGGGATGAAACATTCTCATCGGAAGTAAGTGATTGTGGTGATGCAAGCTCCAGAAAAAAACGAGGAAGATCAAAGGAACTCAATGAGTCTCCTTTGACCGAAACGGAGCGCAGACACGATTTGCATAAACATATGGCGGGAGAACCGACCTGTGAATATTCAGCGAAAGCCTTGTTTGCACCGCATCGTTCACATTTTATGGTTTGCAAAGACATCTCGTTTCAATCACGGTTCACCGCCCGCGAGAACAACGGTTAGAGTCGCGATCACCAAGCGATGGGACCATCAGTCTGCGTGCGCTTATGAAACTCCTCTGTAAGTCGGTGTGTGATCACTCCCGGCTTCCCTTCTCCGATGGTTCTGCCATCCAATTGAACCATCGGAATCACCTCCGCGGCGGTACCGCTCAGGAAAGCCTCATCGGCGCAATAGCAGTCATATAACGTTATCACCGCTTCCTCGCAAGGAATACCGAGTTCGTTCGCGCAATCCATCACCGTGGCTCGGGTGATGCCGGGAAGCGCCCCCTGACTTGTGGGAGGAGTTTTGAGCTTGCCATCGACCACCAGGAACAGATTGTCACCGGTGGCTTCCGCGACATACCCCTGCATATTCAGCATCAAAGCCTCACCGGCGCCAACTCTGTTAGCTTCCATCTTTGCAGCGATGTTATTGATGTATCTCCCCAAGGACTTGATTTGCGGGTCGATGCAAACCGCCGGTGGCACTCGCGTGGAGGCGGTAATCACCTCCAACCCATTCTGATACATCGAAGCGGGATACAGGCTCAATTGCTCGGTGGAGATCACGATAGTTGGCGGGGCGTCCTTCATGTGTTTCGGATCCAAGCCAAGCCCCACGCCTCGTGAAACGGAGATGCGTATATAACCGCTTTCCACCTGATTGGCGGTGACCGTCTCCAGCACGGAATCGCAAAATGATTCCGGCGACATCGGCTTTTCAATTGCGAGAGATTTTAACGAGCGATAAAGACGGGCGACATGCTCCTCCAGACGGAAGATTCGCCGATTATAGACCCGAACGCCTTCGAACGCACCGTCTCCGTAAAGGAATCCATGATCGTAAATGTTGAGGAATGCCTCCTCCCGGCTTACCAGCTTTCCGTTCAAAAAGACGTGTCTATTCATTAGTCATATCCTCTATCCACTGTCGGAGTTTCACATCGATGCGGATTAAAATCATGATGTCAATCGGACGATCATCATCTAGCATACGTGGCTGAACACTGCGTCCAAGTGAAATCACTCAATCATAATAACCGTCATAATACAGGTAATTGCAAAATTCGCTTTTCAGGTATTTCGCCGAGTATGAAATGAGCGATATTAGCCTCATTTTCTGAATTT
>DAIDHP010000065.1 GCA_027459625.1 Chthonomonadales bacterium | reverse complement strand
TTCGATAATTTCAGGGTCGCAGTCTTGTTTTTTCTGGGAAAGCTTGATCTCAGTCCACAAACTTCCCCATAGAGCCAATAAAACTATAAATTACAATTTCATTCTCTTCGCGGATACCAATGGGTTAACCCCTAATACCCGTTATCGGCTGTTTCTGCATCATGCCAATAAGACGGGGTCCAATCTCACAGTCTCCATCCAAGCGGTCAATACTGACGTATTCCAGGAAGTGGGGTTGATGTACAGTCCCGTGTGGTCGGAAGTAAGCGAATCCGTGCAACTGGCGGGGCAGACTGCGGAATGGGAATTTCTTGACGCCGTTCCGGATTCGAACGAGGATATTGCGGACCCCGATTCCGTGCCTGCGGCTTCGCAGGAAACTTCCATACCCGCCTACGACGGCACAAACAACACCATTATCACGCTTCAGAGTTTTACGGTTGATAATAACTACATTGTAAGCGCGTTCGCGGAGTTGGAGGCCATGAACCCTAACATTTGCATTTACGTGGTCATGGAAAATCCTGGCGCTGAAGGATATCCTATTCCCGCCGCATGTTATTATGAGGATAATTCTCGAACCGCCGCGCTTGATGGAAAGCATTTACGCGGAACCCTCCCGAACAGACTTGTGACCCGTATCGCCGAAGGTGACAACGCCTACGTAATCGACACCGGGGAGGACACCCCGGGGGTGTTTCGACTCGTCACCATCCCCTCCGAGGTGCAACCGCCACCCTCCAACTCTGACGCTTACTGGTCAGGCGCCGATTACACCATTTGGACGGAACCCTCCTCTAACAGTTATCTTGGCTGGGGCAACTACGGGCGCATGCATTACGTACGCGTGGAGGTTTCGAACAGCGCCGCATATGATTTGAACTTCGGAGCCGTCGCGAACCCGCGAACACCTTCCTCCGATTATTACGGCACCGTAAGGGATGTTACAGGAGACACCCTGACTGTGCCTAGCCTAGGCCAGGGTGTTGTTCCTTCAGGTGAGGGTTATTACGGCACTGTGATTTGGAAGGGTGTCATTGAAGCGGGGAATCAGATTACGAAAAGATTTTACTACACTCCTGCGGGCGGCAGTTCATCGAAGCTAAGCATCTGGGTGGTTCCTTATTCCGGCTCGTTGTAAATTCGTCGTGACGGATATCATCGCCATATGCGGAATCGAGGTGAGGGAAAATGAAATTACCGATGAAGCGAATTGCTTTGCTTATTCTTGACATATGTCTTTGGAGTGTTCCGCTTGTATGTTCAGCAGAGTATCCCTCTTGGGTGGAGACGTTGCGACAAGACTTACCCCCCGTCAAAATTGAACAGATTCGTACCGATGGACCTGGATATTTCGCTTATCCTTCACCCGATGGGAAATGGTTCGCATATGTTGGCGAATACTACGTGAAGAACATCATAGACGGGGAGGGAGCGGGCGGCACTCTTCCGGTTGCCATCAGTCTTTATGACAAAAACGGGAGGTTTGTTCGCGAGATCACCTACCCCAGGTTCTATTACATAAGGGATTGGGAGTGGTCGTCGAGTGGGAATGCGATTTATTTCTGGGTGGATCCCAACTGGGAAAGATCGTGGAGCAACGGCGGTCTCTGGAAGTACAATCTGAGAACGAAAACTTACTATCATTATTGGAATAAGACATTAAGACTGGAAAATCCCACAGGGGTTGTGAATCCATACGCCACGCCTCATTTCCCGTATCTTCTCGATCATCTTCCCGATGGTTCAGTCCCGATATTTTCCCCGGATGGTAACAGCTATATAACGGGATACCGATCGAATAATTCATCGAAAAAATCTCTTATCCGAGTTTGGATGAAGTCAGGAAAACGATTGAGATTGGCGGTGGGTGACACCTATAATCCTAAATGGTCGCCCGAAGGTCGTTGGATTTCGTATGAAAATGTGTCAGAGACTTCATTATGGGTTGTGAGAAGTGACGGAGGATATCGACGCAACCTTATAACGTTGTCCATGTTGGGGAATAAAAGTATGCATTCGAATATAATGGGATATTGGTGGATTGCCGGTACTAATCCTAAACTGATTGTGCTATTATCCGGTAATTATGGCGTATGGATGATTAACATAAAAGGAATGATATTGAAAAAGATATCACTACCCATTCAGACATGGCCTATAGCTGGTTCCATGGATGGGCGACATTTCTATTTTATCAGTGGTAACAGATTATCCAACAAGCACATCAAATACCATTATTATCGAATTACGCTTGAAGGTGGCGAATAAACGATAATGAAACCGAAAAACGGCTGGTATCCATCAGGCCTGTGCGCCATTTGTCTTTGGAGCATTCCTCTTGCGTCCTTCTCGCAGAATCCCCCTTGGGTCGACGCTTTGCGCAAGACGTTGCCGCAATTCAAAATTGAGCAAATTCGTCCTAAGAATTTTGGATTTCTCGATTATCCCTCCCCTAACGGGAAATGGTTCGCATATGTTGGCGAATACTACGTGAAGAACATCATAGACGGGGAGGGAGCGGGCGGCACTCTTCCGGTTGCCATCCGTCTTTATTACAAAAACGGGAGGTTCGTTCGCGAGATCACCTACCCAAGGTTCTATTACATAAGGGGTTGGGAGTGGTCGTCTAGCGGGAATGCGATTTATTTCTGGGTGGATCCCAAGTGGGAAAGTTCGTGGAGCAACGGCGGTCTCTGGAAGGTTGATCTGAGGACGAACACTTACTATCATTATTGGAACAAGACGTTAAGTCTTGAAACTCAAAACGGAATTGTGGATCCGTACGCCACGCCTCATTTTCCTTATCTCCTTGAGGGTGCCATTCCGAATTTCTCGCCGAATGGAAACAGCTATCTGACATTGTACCAATCGAGTAATTCACGCAAAACATCGCTCGTTCGAGTATGGATGAAGTCAGGAAAACGATTGAGATTGGCGGAGGGTGACACCTATAATCCTAAATGGTCGCCCGAAGGTCGTTGGATAGCATATCGAAATGAAAATAGAAAATCCTTATGGATTGTAAGAAGCGACGGAAGAAACCGATGCAATCCTATAACCCCTGCCATGTTGGGGAAAAAAACAATAAATGGATATTGGTGGGTTACCGGCATTAAACCGCTTATTCTGGCGGAGGTTGCGGGAGGTCGCATTGTTAACGGAAAGACCTACTATCCGTCATGGCTTTGGATAATTGACACAAGAGGCAAAATGCTAAAAAGAGTATTACTCAACGATAAGTACATAGATGGAATATCAGGTTCCCGTGACGGAACACATCTCTTTTTCGATGATTACGTCGATTATCGAATTATGCTACAGGGAGGCGGATAGGATGAAGCGTCTTCTCTTGTGCAAGGTCACGGGGAACTTATTCGAGTTAAGGAATGGCTGACCTTGCCCCCCGGCATAAGGCAAGCCATCGCGGATACCGACCACCTTGTTGAGCTGTTAAACAAACTATGGGGGAACGCCGATCTACGCAACGAGTACGCCCGTAAAGGTCGTGAATTCGCGGAGACGATGACCTGGGACGGGTGCGCCGAGCGATGGCTGGCTCTGATCGGGGAGATGACGGATGGCGGGGCGGCGACTTCGACGGGTACGGAACGGATGGAGGCGATTGCGTCCTCGACTGTAAGCGCCGTGGTGGCGATTAAAGACCATATGCATCCTTAGGATGCTGGAGGCATTGAAAAATCTGCTGAACAACGATGCAATCACATTCCTGGATTGGATCGCCTTGATCGAGGACGGGGGGGAGGAAACCTTTGAACAAGTTAGGGCGTTGTTAGGATCCGAGGCCCTGCTGATTCGATTGCCTGTCGGAACTTCGTGGAATGAACCTTTGAGGTCGGCTATTCGGGCGTGCAAAGGGCGGCGGGTGTGGGTGTTCCCCCATGACGGCGTGACGGAAGAGGAGGATGGAAAAGAGGTGCGCTGGGGTCGCAAGGTCGTTCGATTTCAGCGTATCCCGCAGGAGAGCGTCGCAGTCAAAGACTCCAATTAAAAATACGATGAAGTATCCGTTTCGAATAAATAACTTCATATTTGTAAATATTTATTTACAATTTGCTTGGTTCATGTTTTCATAAGTGAAACATTGTTTCGGTTAAGTAATAAATTCGCACCCATACAGGCGGACGCTCCGTCGTGTAACGTAGCTTGCATTATATTAGAAAAGGAGTGAAATATCATGTCGGATCCTTGGGAGTCTCTTCGAGATTCTGTAATCGCGACGAATACGGGAGACACATTCACAAACGATCTACTGAGCAATCCCCCCGTAACTCCGCCGGAGTTAGGGGCGCGAAACGTTACAGGAGGAGTTGCCTTTTTTAGCGACTCTCCCGAAACAATAACGTCTAATGACTCTATTCTTTTCACCGACACCAATGGTCTTACCCCCAACACCCGCTACCGTTTATTTTTGCATCATTTCAATAATAGTGGTGGAGCTTTGAATTTCTCCATCAAAGCGATTTATCACGGAACGAATAGTAATGGGGCAAGTATAGAGTTTGGTACCATTGGGTATGGCATAAATGGGGTCGCCGCTAAAGCCGGACAAACTGCGGCAAGGAGCTACCTTGATAACATTCCTGACACGAACGCGGATATTAATGACGCGGATTCCGTCCCGCCTGTGACGTCAAATATGATTCCGGTATCGCAATATACCACAGCGAACCCTGTTGTTACGACTATTTATTCTTTTCCATCCGTCCCCAACAATGAAACGATAAGCGCTATTGCCGAATTAAAGACGTCGGATTCTGACATCCATGTTTACGTGGTGGTGGGGAATCCGCTATCATCAAGCTATTATAAAAATGATTCTCAGACTGCGGATACTGACAGTCACATACGCGGCACCTTTCCGCAGAGACTCATTACACGTATTCAAGATACGCCGGCATATTCCATCAGTACCGGTGAGGAAACCCCCGGGAGATTTTTACTAGTCACCAACAGCTTGGAGGAAACTCCCGCCGATACTGATTGGTCGGGTACGGATTATACGCTGTGGACGAAATCCATACCAAATCTGACGGATGGGGGCAACTACGGTCGCATGTTCTATGAGCGGGTCGCAATATCCAATAGCGCGAACTATGATTTGCAGGCGGCTTTTGTTGCAAACCCCAGAACACCAACTTCCGCGTTTCGAGGCGCGGTGCGAGATGTCGGTGCGAGCGCGACATGGCTTGTACCCAACCCTGATTGGGGCAACGGTTCCGTTCCCGAACATTCGGGAAACGTCGGCACCGTTATTTGGAAAGGCGTTATTCCTCCCGCAGGCGAAATTCCCCTCAATCCATTTAAGAAGAGATTTTATTACACCCCTGCAGGCGGAAGTTCGGCGAAACTTAGTCTTTGGGTCATTCCCTACTCAGGTTCATGATATCAAAATGGATAAACACACCCTGACGGACGGAAATGCAAGGGGGTTGAAAATGAGATCGGTTTTTAAAACGCTTCCATCGCTTCTCTTAACAATATCATTGGGGATATTGCCTCTAATGTCTCTGTCGCAGGACACGCCATGGGTCAAGGAGTTACGCAAGACGTTGCCGCCATTCAAAATCGAGCGAATTCATCCCGATGGAACCGGATTAGTTTTAAGAAATCCATCTCCGCACGGAAAATGGCTTGTGCAATCTCATGAACGCTACAGCAAATGGGTGGTTGAGAATGCCGGCGTATGTCCCAGATGCTTATATCTTTATAACAAAGACGGAAAATTAATCCGTGACCTCACCTATGGTAAATTCCAGTCCGCGAATTTGGCGAGTTGGTCTCAAAGTGATGATTCTCTGTTCATCAATGGCTACGAATCAAATATGGGAAAAGACGGCGTTTGGAAGCTGGATCTAAAGTCCAATACTTTTTTCCGTATGAATTCGTTATTACCATGGTTACCATCGGGTCATGTGGAAACTGTTACCGACGGAGGAGCGAGCAGAGGTGGCATAGGATATGCAAGCTTTCCGTATTTCTCTCCAAATAGCGATAGTTACCTTTTAGTTGACGAGACTTTTAAAAAGATCAAAACCGACGGCGGCGTAAAGGTTAGAAATTTACTTTATCGAGTATGGATGAAATCCGGAAAACGGAAATTGCTGGCGGAGGGGGATTCTCCGAAATGGTCTCCTAATGGATATTGGATTTTATTCAATTATGCATTAAATAGAAGAACATGCCCATCTTTTATGAGAGACCAAGGGTACGGTGAAATCTGGATAGTGAGGAGTAATGGGGCGCAAAAACGCTGCCTAATCGGAGAAAAGGCGTTAGCAAGAGCCATCGAACAGTCACCGGCGAGATCATACCCCTCTAAAAAAGTCGAACAGCTTATGAAATCAATCCCTGGGTATGGAGGGGTTACTCAATGGGGGCTGTCCAAACATCGCTGGATGTACGCTTATGTTACGGGGTACTGGTGGATTGCGTCAAAACAGCCCGAGGTTATCGTCGCCGCGCACGGAGAGTACGAATGGGGGGATGGCCCCAATTGGATATGGCTGATGAATGTGAACGGGCGAATCCTGAAAAAGGCGCCGCTACCCGGCACCGTTCAGTTAATATCGGGTTCCGCCGACGGCAAACATTTTTATTTCAGTTCCGGACTCAAATCACCAGACGGGAATATCGCCAAAGAAAGTTATTATCGGGTTACGATCGATGGAGGCGAATAACCAAAAATGAAAATCAATCGTTATGTCATCCCTTTGCTTGCCATTAGCCTCTGGTGCGCCCCCTTGGCGTCCTTCTCGAAGGATATGTCATGGGTAAGGACGTTGCGTCAAATACTGCCCCCCTTCAAAATCGAGCGAATTCATCCCGACGGACCTCTAAATTATCCCTCCCCCAACGGAGATTGGTTCGCGTATCCCAAATACAACACCACTAAAATGACCGGCAAATCCAATCCGGTAAGTCTGCTCCTGTATGATCGGAACGGAAAGTTCGTCCGTAATCTTACCGTTAATAAATTCACCCTTTGCGAGGAATTTATATGGTCACAGACCGGAAACGCGCTTTTCGTCTGGATTGACCCCGGATTCGAAAGCTCACCGCAAAAGGGCGGCGTATGGAAGATTGATATCAAAAAGAACGCCTACACCCATTACGGCGTAATCATCCCGGTGGCGCACCCTGACCCGGATTCGGTTGCCTGGAGGATGGATCCGTTCTCCAGTCGTGAACTCCCATTGCTCCACGCCTTCAATTTGCCGGTTTGCTCCCCGGATGGAAACAGCTATCTCATCTTCCACCGTCCCAAGGATTCAAATCTGGCTTACATCTATCGGGTTTGGTTTAATTCAAGAAAATGGCGCAAGCTGGCGTATGGTTGTCATCCTGTATGGTCGCCCGACGGGAAGTGGATATCGTATCAGCTATGGTCGAAAACGACGCCGTTTCAAATGAACGATGTATGGATTATAAAAAACGATGGTAAGAATAAGAGATGCATATTTGGGAATTCCTCAATCAAGTTATTAAATAAATGGAGGATCACTGACTACTCCTGGGTTGGATTCAAGCATCCTATGATAATTATTTATCTTTACCGTAAAACATTCAATCCCCTGAAGGATAAAAATTGGGGCATGTTATTATTATACGATGTAAAGGGGCGTCTTTTGAAAAAAGTTCCGTTTGGAAGTCCCAGCCAGGATGTTGGGTTGGTATCCGTCTCCGGCGAAGGAGGGCATTTATATTTCAGTTGTCGAAATGCCAAAACCAAAATTACACCTTATGGAAGAGACTCAAAATACCGATATTATCGAGTTACACTTGAGGGAGGCAGATAGGATGGGAAGTGTATTTTGATGAGCGACAATTCGATACAAGGCATCGGGTATGCATGAGTGACGATGGAGATGTTAGGAAGGCTTTTGGGACGGTTAATGTTATCGCATCTATTTTATCAATGCTATATTACAGCATATATGGTTGCCGTGTTATCAAATCAAATCCTGAAATCCGCAATCCCCTCCTCGTCGAAATCGCAATTCGACCATTCGCCGTCGATGACGGCGCCGCACTTGCGATAAAGCTCAATCGCGTTTCTGTTCCAGTTCAACACCTGCCAGCGAACGCGATGGCACTTCTCCTCCCGCGCCACTTCAAAAACCGCATACAACAGCCGCTTGGCGATCCCCCGCATGCGATAAGCCTCTTTCACGTATAAGTCATCCAGATACAACGATTTCCCCACCCATGTAAAATAGGCGAAGAAATAGAGCGCGATGGCGACAAGTTCGTGATCGTCGGTTTCTGCCACCAGGCACCGAAAGAACTCCCGCTCCTCCACCATTCGCTCCGCCGTGTTGGTCACCTTGTCAGTCGCTTTTTCAAAAACGGCCAGCGCGGTAATCATCTCCAAAACGGCGGGGTAATCGTCGGGAGTTGCCTTGCGAATTGTGATTTTCATGATCCTTATTTCATATCCTTACGTCTTGAATGACGGGCATAGGTGAGTTTGTAATTCCAAAAGCGTCAAACATCCGTCTCAATATTTCCTCAATTACAGGCACGGGAGCTGAATTACCCGCTTGTTTTCGAGTCTGATAATCATTGCAAACGTTCCGATAGCTGTCGGGAAAGCCCTGCAATCGCAACATCTCGCGTGGAGTTAATCGTCGCTCTCCATTCACCAGCAAATAGTTGTAGGACGCCCCTGCGCGCAATGTGCAAGAGAATGGATTTGCGCTAACATGTCCGCCCTTGTTCTCATGCCAAATGGTTACCTCCGTGGTTGATGGACGCTTTTCAAGTCTGTTTTTACGGATATATTCTGATGCGTAAAATTGATTCGGAACATTTTTCTCAAGAACTTCGCTCAGAGGTTTCATTGGGATTCCGCCTTGCGGCCATTCAAAAGTGCAGGATTTCCTGAAGCCAACTATAAATACTCTCTCTCTTTTGTGCGGCAATCCAAAGTCAAGAGCGTTTAATACGCGAAAGTCATGATGATAACCAAGTTCGTCAATGGTTTGCCGAATTCTGCTCAAAGTTCCGCCTTTGTTGTGACCAACCAATAATTTTACATTTTCCAAAAGGAAAGCCGATGGCTGTTTTTCCTTAAGGATCCGTGCAATATCAAAGAACAGAGTCCCTCTGGTATCCTCAAAACCCTTCCGATCGCCGCAGATGCTGAAGGGTTGACAGGGGAATCCGGCAAGCAAAATGTCATGATCCGGAATTTCATGGGCGGGGATTTTGGTGATATCTCCAGCGGGAAGATCGCCAAAATTGGCTTGGTAGGATTTTTGACACTCCTTGTCGATATCACATGAGAAGACACATGTTGAGGGAACGCCTCTTTCAGAACAGACATTCCGCATGGCGGTTCTGAAAGCTCCAATTCCACAAAAAAGGTCGATATAGCTGATTGGGAGGTCTATTTGGTAACCGCCATTACCATTATATTCGTTCATTCATTACCCTTTTACACCGCAAATTCGATTTAAATCTTCTTTACATGGTCACATACGAACCTGAAGTGTATCATAGGAGATATAATCGTTTTATGAGTCGGAGTTCAAGTACAATCCTCATGACGAGAACGTCTATTTTCTGAAGCGTTCAGGGCTCCATTACGCCGTATTATCACCCAGTTGTGGGACATAAGTTAATTTATTTTGCTTATGGAAAGGAGGGAAAAAAACCTTGTTACCTATTGTGCATCAGTTATTAGGGAAAATTATCGTCCGAAGAAAAATCAAACTGCATCCATGCACAGTATTTACAAGATGAATTTGATATCCTTTGCTTCCATACTCCATTTCCCTGTTTTCACCATATGCGATTAACACCATACAAATCGAATGAAATATCATGGCTCACCACCGCCATGTCTTCTTCAATCGATTGTGCAATGATCAACCTATCGCATGGATCACGATGATGAAATGGCAAACTGGCAATTCGAGCGGCATGAGATAAAGTAATTGATAACAATGAAAAATTATTAATCCGCATTTGTTCATCCCAAAATGATTCAAACGGGAATGGAAGTATATATTTTCCAATACTGTTCTTAATCGCGATTTCCCATAAACTAGCAGGACTGATGAATATTAATCCATCCTTGGAATCAATGCTCTTCCTTGCCTTCGCGCTTAATCGGGGATCTTCAAGAACGAACCAAAGGAGAGAGTGTGTGTCCAGCAAGAGATTCATGGCATGTAATCTTGGAAATCCATCAAATGCTCATCATCATCGGAAAGGATGGTACGCTTTCCCTTGGCGCTACCGGGGCGACGATGTGTTTTACTGGAACCGATCCTCTCATCTATAAGTACAACCAAACGCACACGCTTCCCGTAGGCGTCATGAAACTCCTTCGGCACGCGTATGTTACCGGTTGCATCAATGGTGGTCTCAAATTCCATCGCCTGCATATCGACATCTCCTTCACCTCATTTCACTATTCTACCATGAAATACAACCAGCGTTGATGAACAGCATAGACCACTCCACAATTCCAATCCTGTTCATCGTTCCCATCAATGCCCGCACTCACCTCGCCTCGTAGTGGAAGCTGAAACGATCCGGAGGGGCGGTGTCGCCGTCGGAGTAGAAGTCCATGACGCTTGGGGTTTCCGGGATGTTATCCGCCCATTTGAAGTTGAAACTCAGGGGTTTGTGCGCGTTCCCCATTCCCACAAGCCCTCGCGGAACGGCGATCACCATATCCTCGCCCTTCCACCGAATTCGCGCCGTTCCCGCTCTTTTCCACCCCCATTTGCCTCCCAGGTTTTTCTCCACGCTGCAGGCGTCGCCCTTGCGGGAGCGGTTCACGAGGTAATCGTAGCCGTGCCAGCCGGTTATGGGGTTGCCGTCAGCGTCGATCATCAGGATCATCCAGCTCTTTCCCGAGGGTGAGGAGATCGGTTTGGCGGTGTGAACTCGGAAATAGAGCGTATCACGATCCCTCGCGACCTGCGCCAGGATGATATCGTTTCGAGCGGAACGGTTCACGTAGTGCGTCCCCTTGGGGGAGCCGTCCCAATCGCGATCCGCCAGGCTCCCTTTGGGGGAGTGAAACACCGGAGCGACTCCGTTCCACTGCGCGAGGGAGCCGTTCATCAGGATTCTCTTCGGACCGGAGGCTTTTTGCGGCGGGAGCATTCCCTTGTACCGCCGCATGTTCGCCACGAATTGCCAGTAGAAGTTGTCGCGATATCCCCCCTTCATCGGCTCGATGTCGCGGTCGAAATCCTCGTTGAACTCATCCACGATATACCCCTGCCCCGCCTTGGTCGTTCTTCCGAGAAACACCACCCCGGGTTGCTCCCACACCGCAGCGGTCCACTCGTTCCAACCCGTCACTAGGAGTATCGGCGGATGCACCTTTTCCGCCCGATCCCACTGGTACTGGAAGAAGAGCCCCTTCGGAGCATCCGGCGATACCCATTGATCGTTGTAAACGGGGATATGCGTTGGCGTGCAACTGACTCCGCCCGTCTTCATATTGTCCCAGATAGGTCCCCCCAGAGATTTGGAGACGGGCATCTGCTCGATCTTGCCGTCCGGACCGAGCGCGGGACGCTGGGGGTTGTTATCCATGAATCGCCATTTCGTCGGCTCCTTCTTCGCATCCTGAAAAGCCCATGTTGGGCGGAAGGTGAAGTACTTTTGGATTTCCGGAAGCAGGACGGGGTTCTTTAAAGTTTTAGGATCGGTCGGCATCGGCGACATGAGAAGAGGTTTGCCGTCCCACATGAACCACATGTCGTTGTATTTTCCAGGCTTGTACCAATGGGTGTAGAGATGCTCCACCTTCCATTCCGGCTGGTAGTTCAGGAAGAAGGTGAGCTTTGGAACCTTCACCCCCTGCGCCTTCAGATCCTCCGCCACGTTCAGGAAGGTCTGCAACTCCTTGTCGTACACCTGGGCGTTGGTGTAGTCGAAGTAGAGGAAATCCACACCGGCGTCGGATATCATAATAAGATGCTTGCGGATAACCCACGGGTCGTCCGAGCGATAATACCCAAAAAGCGGCTCGCCCCAGTACCATTCGGGGTGTTCAGGTCCTCCGGGCGGATTGATGACCCAATCCTTGAAGCCGGGATGCGTTTTGAGCCAATCCGTCACGTTGTAGCTTGTCCAGTTGCGCATCGTCTCGTGCCATTGCCAGTAAAACAGCCCCACCCAACGATCCGGCTTTGGAGGTCCGACCTGTTGATAGGTGGGAAGGGATCTGCCGAGGTCGTCCGTGGCGGTCCAGTTGGCGTTGCCGATGGGAATGATCGGGCTGTTTTGAGCCGAAGCAATGGATTCCGTGGCAATTAGGCATATCATCACCAAGACAGGCGCGATCGTCAAGAATGAAAGCGAAACGTTACGCATTGCAGACTCCTTTTGATTCGGTAATCAGCCTTTGATTCCCACCAGCGCGATGCCGGTGACGAACAGCTTCTGCGCCAGGAAGAAAAGCAGCAGACATGGCGCCATAACTATTAGAGAGACAGCCATTAGATAGTGCATAGTCACCCCGTAATGCCCCTGGAAGAACTGCAGACCGAGCGCGAGAGTGTATTTGTCCGGCGTGGTGAGATAAATGAGTGGGCCCATGAAATCATTCCACGTGGCGAGGAAAGTGAAGATGGCCACCACGGCGAGACAGGTCTTTAGCTGCGGCATGACGATACGCCAGTAGATTCCTAAGGTGGAGCACCCGTCCAGCCGCGCGGCCTCCTCCAACTCCACCGGGATGGTCATCATGAATTGCCGGATAAGGAAGATATTCACCGCTCCTCCCCCCAGCCATGCGCCCACAGTTAGGGGCTTGAATGTATCAAGCCAGCCGACATCGCGGAACATAAGGAAGACCGGAATCATCGTGACCTGCGAAGGAAGCATGAGGGTCGCCAATGTGATGACAAAGACGATATCCCTCCCGGGCCAGCGCAATCGTGAGAAGCTGTAAGCGGCGAGCGAGGCAGTGAAAAGCGTGCCCGCGATGACGGAAAACGTAATGATGCAAGTGTTCTCCAGATAGAGAGTGAAAGGCAGCGTGGTCCACCCTTTCACATAGTTTATCCACATGAGGGGATGCGGAATCCACTTGGGCGGATAGACCATCACCTGGGATGCCGGCTTGAGGGAGGTGGAGACCATCCACAAAAACGGAAGCAGGAAGATAATGGAGCCAGCACAAAGGATGAGATAGATAATGAATTTAATCGTTAATTCGATTCGAACGCGCCTCGTATGAGTCATCTCTTTCTCTCCCCTTCGTAATAGACCCACGCCGAGGAGGATTTAAGGACTAGCAAAGTCAGCGCGAGAATAATCGCGAAAAGCACCCACGCCATGGCGGAGGCGTACCCCATCCGGAAATAATTAAAGGCTTGACGGAAAAGATAGAGCACGTAAAACAGGGTGGCGTTCGCGGGTCCGCCGGAGGTCATAACGAAAGCCTGCGTAAAAACCTGGAAGGAGCCAATGATTCCCATCACGAGATTGTAGAAAATGACCGGCGTCATCATGGGAAGGGTGACGTGCCTGAATTTCTGGTATATGTTCGCACCATCCATGCTGGCTGATTCGTAAAGATGCTGCGGCACCCCTTGCAATCCCGCAAGATAGATGATCATCCCGCCGCCGATTCCCCAAAGGCTCATGAAGATGAAGGAGCCAAGGGCGGTGCGCGGGTCGGTCAGCCATTTCTGCGTAGGCAGATACGCCGCTCGCAGCATAACGTTCGCCAAGCCGTAATCCGGATTGAATATCCACACCCAAAGCAGCGAAACGGCGACTCCGGAAACGACCGACGGCAGGTAATAGATGGTGCGAAAGATCGTGATTCCCCGAACTTTCTGATTCATCAACAACGCCACGGCGAATCCCGCCACGAGTTGCAACGGCACGCTGATGACGGAATAGATGGTGGTGATTCTGAGAGACTGCCAGAAGAGCGAATCGTTTACAAGGTTGCGGTAGTTTTGCAGCCCGATGAATTCCGGCGGTGTGAAGATATTGTATTTCGTAAAGCTGATATAGAGGGAGTCGAGTACCGGAAACAGAGTGAATATAAGCAATCCTAGAAGTAACGGTCCGGCGAAGAGCAACCCCTCCAACGCCTCTCGTCTCGCCATGCGACTTTTAAAAATGGAGTTGCCGTTCATTCCAAACTTTTCTCCTGTGCGAAAACCTTGTCTATCTTGACATCCGCATCTTGAAACGCCTTCGCGATAGTGGTCTGCTGAGTCAGCGATTTATCGAAGGCAGTGTTGACAATATCCGCGACTTCATCGTTGGTGAAGGCGAGAGTGTCGTGCCAAGGCATTCCGTATTTCAGTGAATCGATAAACGCGTCCAAGTTCTTCGGAGGCAATTTCGAACTTCGCCAGCTGGGATCGTGCGCCAGTGATTTCAGAGCAGGGATGCCGCTTCCCAGCCTCGCCATGATCCTTTGTCCTTGCGTGCTGAGGATGAATTTCAGAAACTCCCAAGCCTCCTTGGGGTGCTTCGTCTGAGAGGACATCCCGTAGCCCGCCGCCCCCATCGTGACGGCTCGCTTGACGCTCCCCGCAGGCATGATCTGCACATCCCAGTCAAACTGCTTCATCGTGGCGCGATAAACCGGAACGGATGGAAACACTCCCGGCTGCATGGCGATCCTTCCCTGAGCGAAAAGGTCGATTCCCTGCGCGGCGAGGGAGGGATCGGGAACCGGCGCCACCTTATACACCGTGACGAGGTCGATAAGAGAGCGCAAGCCCTTCAACGCCGCCGGGGTGCCAAGAAGGCTGTGCAATCCATCCTTGCTCAGTATTTGACCTCCATCCGACATCACCCACGGTCCCCATAATCCCGGCCAGTAGTAGTTGGTGTTAAATCCGTATTGGATGGTGCGCCCCTCGCTATCCTTCAATGTGAGTTTCTTCGCCATCCGCAAAAAATCGTTGTAAGTCCAATTCGGTGAAGGATCCGGCAATCCCGCTCTGCGAAAGAGGGTGCGATTGTAGAACATCACCACCACGCCCAGTTCCCTCGGGAGCATGTAGAGATCCCCTTTGTCATCCATGCCCGTTTCGAGCATCTGCGGGTAAATATCCTTGACGTTGAATGTGGGATCGTGTTTAATGTATGGCCAAAGGTTCTGAACCACATGGTATTTGGTGAAGGTCGGTACGAGGGAATCCGCCATGAACACCACGTCCGGCAAGGTGCCCGCCACCGACTGCATCATGAGCTTCATGTCGTAGCCCATCCCCGCCACCGGCTCGATATCCACGCGTATATTCGGATGCTCCTTCTCGAAGGCGTTCACCCAAGCTTGCGCCAAATCCGTTTCGTTCTTCTCCCCGAGCACGCTGAACCGCAGGCGAACCACCCCTGGCGGTAATGCGCGATGCTCCGAACAACCGGAAAGGGTGGCTAAGGTTGTTACGAGTAACAGAAAAACGACCTGTTTGCATAAAGGGATAACATGGAATGGTTTGAAAGACATAGCCGTTTTACGTTTTCTCCAACGGGAAGTCATGACAGATGCCAGACGCTATCCGAACACAAAAACGCGGATAGGGTTGACATACAAATTCAGATGTTATTATACAACTTTTGAGTTCAATTGCATATCACCATTAGGTTACCTCCACGAACTCTGATTTGCATCGAAAGGAGGACGAGCACGTTCGCTGACAAGAAGCGAGTGTAACAAATCCATGGGAATGCCCTAACCTGCATAGCCAGAACCAAAGAGGAAATTCGGCATTGCCGTCGTAATTAGTTATCTAACACATTTGCCCAGTGGCATAGAGGATGATACCCGATGGTTTGTTTGATCGAAAGACACGGCTCTCAGATTCACGCTATGCTCTCATGTTTTGACCGCATCGTCATAAGCGGCACCCTGCCTGGCATCTGCCACGACGATGGCATGGCCGCCCACCTGCGTTCCCTGGGCATTCGTCTCTTCGATTATCCTCGGTACACCGAGCCGCTCCGTGACGAGTTGCGCCGGAACGCTGAGAACTTCGCGCAAGAGAACGGCCTTGAGATCGAGTTTATACGCACTAAAGGCGCCTTTCGCAAAGAAACCCGCATCCAGGATATCCTTGCCAAACGTGGCGAAGGCGTCGGACTGGTGCATATATTCTCAACTATGGAAGCCTGTCCGTCCTTTGAACCCTGGCACGACAAACAAACCGGCCATAACTACCTCACAGGTTTCTCGCTTGCTGAAAAGATTGCGTCTTCATGGTCTCATCAAAAAAATCGGACATACATGCAAGTACTATCTGACTACAATGGGCAAGCGTGCGGCAATCACCGCACTTAAACTAAGACAAATCGTCGTCATACCGTCAATTGCGGGAATGATCACCGCGTAATGCTGCAGGATTCTTGTGCAAAAAACGCGCAAAAAGGCTGATAAGATACTAATACATTCACGCTTGTCAATAAAAATACCTAATTTCACTCAATCATAAGTGTATTTATCCTGTGCGCCAAGATGTATAATGTGTCTAATCGCGCGATCGTTATTGCGCTCACCGCCTCTTTGTCAATTCATAGGAAACAGGAGAAGCGAAAATGTCAATCGAACCGTACAAGTCCCCAAACGGTGAACCGGAAAAGACCAATGATTCCAATATCAGCCGCAGAGAGTTTCTCGCCGGCGCGGTTGCTGCGGGGGTGTCAATCGCCGGCGCGAAAGCGAACGCGCAGACCAGTGCGGGAGACAAGGGGAATCGGGTTATGAAAGCCAAATCAGATGCAACCGATAAAATTCAGAATGTGAATATAGGAGGCTATCTGCTCACTTCACTGAGTCGAATGCCGGATTCGTACAATGCAGGCTTTTCGGTTTACGCGGCTGCTTATCCTCTCACTGAAAAGTATCAGGGACATCGGTTCCAGAGCGGACTTTTCGGAACATGGCTGGCGGCGCAGTATGATGGCCCCGCACCCGCCCATCTCTATTCGGATATCGAAGGCGGGCTTGGATGGTGGACTTCCACGCAATTTCCGACCGTGACTCCGAAGTTCATCATGGGGGGCGTGGCACCGAACTTTAGTTACATCGCAAACGGTCCCGGTTCCGGCGCAGGAGATTGGAGCCATCCCCGAGGTCTCTATGGAGTGACGCAGCTCAGTCCATGGCTGCTTTTCCCCCTTGACGGTTTGAACATTCGTCAGGGTGTTTGCGGGGAGCTTTTCGGTTACGGCTATCTTACTTTGCCGCTGCTTCCTCCGAAAGCCACGACGGATGGTGTCGATGTCCCCACCGGTGATAA
>DAIDHP010000064.1 GCA_027459625.1 Chthonomonadales bacterium | reverse complement strand
GAACCGCCCGGTGCGGACCCGCATGCCGGGTGGTGTGGGAGGCGGGATCAGTAATGACCCCGCCTACCCGATTGGTTACCAGCTTCCAAGTTCTGGTAATTCAACATGCTGCGTTCTTGTCGGATGTTTCGTAACCGAGTTGACAATCATCCGCTATCCATCCCTCCTCAAATTGCACCCAATGTGAACAATCCGGGGCGGAAGGATTGGTCATTACGACCTAGCGGGGGGATTTGGTGGTTGTTTGATCGCCGGTACCTTGCGGGCGACCACAAGGGTCGCCCCTACATTGTGGGTTCCGATATTCAAACGTGGAAACAAGGCAATGAAACTACCCGTACCCATCCTGCGTAACATGAAAAGAGTGGGTTTCTTCGTCATATACTGAGAAGGGTCGTAACGAGTTGATCGGTCCCGATTTAAATAATTGGGCTTTGATATAAAGGGTAAGGAAATGTCAAGAATAGACAGGGACAAGTTTGACAACCCTCCGGGCGATGGGCCTTCGGAGGAATGGGATTTGCCGGAAACGCAACTTAGAGCTTTAAGCCTTCTAAGCGATATTATCCGCATGACTCCGCGCAATGATCCTCGGATGGATTATCTTTTGCTCCTGAGACATCAAATCCAGACGGACGAGCATCAGATGGAGGAGGCGCAGAAAGTAATTTCGGAGTACGAGGAGGCGTACCATAAACTCACCTCGCCCGCTAATCGGATAGGGGTGTTATTGCGTCAGGAGGAGGATGGGGGTACCGTCCAGATAGCTCTTGGAGATCAGGAGTATATCGCCTTGGTTGACCCTAAGATGAAGGGGCATCAGTTTGACGTTGGAACCCGTGTGAAGGTGAATGATGCGTTCGCGGTTATCGGGGATTTGGGTTATCACCCTGGCGGCCCGCTTGTAAAGGTCACCGAGGTGGTGGATGAAGAACGCATACGTGTCTCCATGGATTCCCAAGGGATGCAGTCCCGAGTCATTTATCGAGCCTCCTCCTTGAAGGACGCCAACCTCAAGGCCGGTGACGAGGTTCGCGTGGAACCAAATTTCAAAGTGGCGCTTGAGCATTTCCCCGCACAGGAGACCAAGGATTACTACTTGGAGGAGGTTCCGGAAATCCCGTGGAGCATGGTGGGGGGGCAGGAGGACGCCATTAACGTTATCAAGGACGCCATCGAACTCCCTCTTTTGCATCCCGAATTGTTCGCGAGGTTTGAGAAACGTCCGTTGAAAGGCATTTTATTGTTCGGTCCTCCCGGATGCGGCAAGACGCTGATCGGCAAAGCCACCGCCTTTAACCTCACGAAGGAGTATCGCCAGAGAACGGGCAAGAATGTGAAGGAATACTTCATGTATATAAACGGCCCGAAAATACTGAATATGTGGCTTGGAGAATCCGAACGAATCGTGAGGGATATCTTCAACACGGCTCGCGCCAAGGCGAAGGATGGATATCTTGTATTCATTTTCATTGATGAAGCGGAATCCGTGCTCCGAACCCGCTCTTCCGGGAAATGGCTGAATATCTCCAACACCGTCGTGCCGCAGTTCTGCGCGGAGATGGACGGGTTAATCACATTGGAAAACGTGGTTGTGATGCTCACTTCCAACCGACCTGACTATATCGACCCCGCCATTCTCAGACCGGAACGCATTGATAGGAAGGTGAAGGTTGTCCGACCGGACCGGAACTCATCGAGGGAGATACTAGGCATCTATCTCCATCCGCAGATTCCCCTTGATCGGGAACTGGTTCGACAGCACAAGGGGGATTCCTCCGCCGCAAGAGACGAATTGCTTGATCTGGCGGTTGATCATCTTTGGAGAAGCGATCCGGAGACGGAATTTCTTGAGGTGTTTCTCCGCAATGGAGGAGTGGAGACCTTGTGCTGGAGGGATTTGGTGAGCGGGGCGCTATTGAAGTCGGTTATTGAACGAGCCAAGGATTTTGCCATCAAGCGAAGCGTGGAAATGGAATCCGACATGGAGGGGATAACCCTTGAGGACCTTAAGCGTGCCATACGGGTCGAATACAAGGAGAACGAGATATTCCCGAAGAGTGACACGCAGGAGGATTGGCTGAAACTGCTCGATTACGAACCGGAGAATGTCGCCACCATACGTCCGATTCGCTCTCGTAAAACACCCTCTACGAGCAGAAGTAATATAATTTAAGGAAGTACGGCGATAGGAGACAAGGTTTGCCGACCGCCGCAAGGTGGTCGGCAAAATTATGTCCCGAGTGATAATGTCATAGGAGAACTGAAAATGAGCCTGCCATACAGGTTATTAGGATTGGAGACGGAATATGGTATCACCGTGGACGGATGCAGTCCGAGCGATCTCATACGGAAAAGCATCGAATTGGTGCGAGCGTACGACGCCATAGCCGTTGGAAAATGGAATTATCGAGGAGAGGATCCACGTCGGGATTTAAGAGGCTTCACTGCGGATCATCTGGAAAGGAATCCGGATGATGTGATATTTGATCTGCCCGAAGAGCGCAACATGTCCGCCGCTGAGGAGCATAGCGATCGAGTTCTTCCAAACGGCGCCCGGCTTTACAATGATCATGGTCATCCGGAGTATAGCATTCCCGAGTGTCACTCACTTTTTGATGTTGTGGCGCATGACAAGGCGGGAGAGAGAATCATACGCCATTGCGCCCGCCTGCTCGAAAAGGAGAGCGGTAAAACCATCCATATATACAAGAACAACACGGATTATCACGGGGCTAGTTACGGATGTCATGAAAACTATTTGATGGAACGCTCCCTTCCGTTCGAAAACCTGTCCGCTGGGATAATTTCTCATTTGATATCACGGATTGTATACACGGGAGCGGGGAAAATCGGTGTGGAGCAGGACCGCGACGAGGCTATATTCCAGCTTTCTCAGCGCGCAGACTTCTTTTCCACCATAGCTAGTGTTGATACCTTGAACAATAGACCAATCATCAACACGCGGGACGAACCTCATGCAATATCGCGGTTTTATCGCAGACTGCATGTGATCCCTGGCGACGCCAATATGAGCGAATGGGTTATCGCAATGAAGATCGGAGTGACTGCGCTGATCCTGTCGATGATTGAGGATGGATGGCAACCGCCAATTAAGATTAAGAATCCGGTCGATACCATGAAAAGAGTTTCCCGAGATCAATCTCTTCGATGGCTTATACCGCTGGAGGATGGATCCACAATTACCGCCACGGAGGTCCAACGAATCTATCTCGAAGAGGCGATAAAGCGCTGCAGGGATGTCTCCGACGATGCGAACTGGATATTGACGGAGTGGAACCGAGTTTTGGAGGACCTCGACAAGGATATCATGAGGGCGAAAGATCGAGTGGAATGGATTGCAAAACGTAATCTGCTTGAATCCTTCATGGAGGCGGAGAGCCTGTCGTGGGGAGACCCTGTTATGAAAAGCCTTGATTTGGCATGGCATAGTCTGGATGAAGAGGAGGGTTTGTACTACGGTTTGGAGCAGTCGGGGGAGATCCGCAGGATCGTGTCTGAGATTCGCATTAATTCCGCCATGACGAACGCACCGCACGATACTCGCGCCTATCTTCGCGGATTATTTGTGAGCCGTTTTCCTAATGAAATCTTCGGAATATCCTGGAATGGAGTCGCTTTCGAGGTCAAAGGAGAGAGATATCTCTTCGATATGAATTCACTTGTCACGTCCGATGTGATGGAATTGAACCGCAAGGCTGAGGGTATGCATTCCATCGAAGAGATGATGCAATTAATACGAGAACATTCCAAGCATGGGGAAAATGCCACATATCCGGCCGACACCGAATGATGCCAAACGGTCTCCTTTCTATCAGGAAAATCATCTCATTATCGGGTTTCGATTGTAACTCAGGCATTTGGGCACGATTTATGCAATATATACCTGAATAAATAGATAACTTTTCCGAAAATATATAATACCCAAAGTGATCGCTGAGGGAGCTTTGAAATTCTGGATTCGGTTTACGATCCCTGAGTTGAATTTCCTCAAATATATCGGTGGTATGAGAAAGAGAGCGAAGATGATATCCATTGACGGCCGAACCCAAAGCATTATGGAAGTGAGATTGAAAAATGCCCGTTCCGGGTGGGTTGGAGAGATGGAGCATTTACCGGAGGGGAAAATGAAGGTGCGGCTGCAGCCCACGGAGGGGGAATCGTCTTTGCCTGTTTGGTTCCCGGGAACGGTTTTGGAATGTATTATTCACAACGCGATTGGGTTGATGATAACAGAGGCGAAGTTGCAGTGTCAGAAACAAAATTTGATATGGTTGGAGATGTCTTCCGAATGGCGTTCCATGGAAAGAAGGTCTCGGGAACGTATTCAAGGGGGGTTCGCCGTAGGGTACATCATCGGAGATGAGAGCGGTATTGGCACGTGCGTGGATATTAGCACGTCCGGTCTCCGTCTGCAAGTCTCACAGCCTATACCCGATAAGACTGTCCTCAAGCTTATATTCATGCTCCCCGGGGAGTATGTAACCAGGTTTTACTCAGGCATGACGCTCTATTGCCGTGACACCGAACAAGATAAGAAGTCGGTGCTTGTCGGTGTGAAATTTCTGAACGTCACTCCGGAGCAGGGCATGCACCTTTCCAAATTTTGCGGTTTGCATCGAGGCTCGTATTCCCAAAACAGATGAGGGGGAATCCCTGCCATAATTAGCGGTTCGATATGAGGATTCGTCAAACCGACCTCTTGTTCCTTCATGCCTGATGCCGCTTCGTACCCCGGAATGATTATCCGCGCTTGACTTCAAGGCTATTCTTATAATATGATTATGTGCTTTGAAATGAGGGCAAGACTTCTTTTTCGTCACTCTCAGCGGGCGAGAGGGTATGAATCCAGATAAAACGAAACAGTTAGCTGCGGATAGAAAATGGGCTTTGTGGATAGCGCTTTTTGTAATGGCGATTACCATGATCCCCTATCTGTTTGGATATATGCTCACCGGAGCCGGCCGAGAGTTCGGACATTTCAACTGGCTTGGATATAACATTGACGACAGTTGTGTTTACCTCGCATGGATGCGACAAGTTGCAAACGGACATTTTTTCCAGCTCAACCTCTTCACCACGGAAGCCCAGCACGGTCATCTGTTCAATTTCTTTTTCGTCTTTTTAGGCTGGGTCGGCGGGATATTTCATCTTCCGCTTATAGGAGTGCTCCATGCCACGCGTCTTCTTTTGGGTGTTATCTTCCTAAGGTGTTTTTGGTGGTTTTTGGAGATACTGTTTGACGATTCCCGCTTGAAAAAGACGATATACCTGCTTCTCTGTTTTTCATCCGGACTTGGATGGATACCGGGGCTTTGGCACCAAAGCGGACTTTTATCCCCTGTGGATGTATGGCAACCCGAGGCTATCACCTTTCTAAGTCTTTACTTAAGCCCTTTATTCCTAATCTCTTTCATATTGATAATTGGGATCGTTGGATGGATGCTGATAGCCCAGCGAGATCATTCATGGCGAGCCGCGCTCTATGCGGGGATATGCGCGTTTTTCCTGGCAAATGTGCACACCTATGATATCATTACATTCTCGTTGGTATGGGCTCTTTTCCTGATTGTGCAATCCATTGTCAACAAGAGGTGGAATTGGGAGTATTGGTGGCAGACTCTGTTGGCGGGCGGAATCATGGGTGTCTCCGCAGGATACATGTGGTATATCTACAAGACGGAGCCTGTCTTCGCCAAACGAGTGGCGGTGCCTACGCTCTCCCCATCCTTGTCGTTATACTTGCTTGGGTACGCACCTCTGATCGCTCTCTCCCTAGTTGCCATCTGGAAGTTTATGTCGGATTACAGGAAACGTCAGCCTGATTCCACCCCTTACGCGCCATGGTCTTCTCAGGATGCATTGATTTTCGGCTTGGTTTGGATCGTGGCGAATTTCGGAGCATCCTACATTCCCGTTCCGTTCCAACGAAAAATGATGATGGGCGAACATATGCCGCTCTGTATATTCTCCGGAATTGCATTATGGAGATTATACGCCAAACTGGATCGCAAGGCGTTGAATTATGTGATGACTCTTACATGCCTTGTGCTCGGTTTAACGAACATTCGATTCATGGCTCGCGATATGATGCGCTTTATGACGGACACTTCCCAGAGCACCATTCAACGTCCCTATATGTACAAAGGCGAGATCGCCGCTTTGAAGTGGATTGAGAAAAACACCCCTGCGGAAGCGCCCATCCAGCCACTTCCTTGGATAACACGCTTGCCAAATGGTCGAGTCGCATTTTATGACACCACTTTGGCGGTTTTCGCGCCTGGATTAACGGGGCATCCGGTGGACGCCGGTCACTGGGGTGAGACGCCGAATTTCGCGAAAACCATGTTTCAGTGGGTGGATTTCATGAACCCCAATGCGCCGGATTCGTATCGAATTAATCTTTTGCGATCTTCGAAGATCCAATACATTCTCTTCAGCCAGACGCATCCTGAGAGATATCCCTCCGATAAACAACTGCTTTCTCTTTTCACAGGCAAGCCGCCTTCGTATCTTCAGTTCATACCCGCCGCATCCAATCGAGACGTGTATGTTTACAAGGTTGCACTTCCGTAAGGAATATCATCATTACGGCGAATAATAAAGATTAAGGCTCCATGTCTGCACGGATGCGAAATCCCTTCCCGCCTTCCGCCAGCTTCTCGACCGCCTGGAAGGATATTTCCGGTTGATCCCCCTTCGCTGGAAAGACAACGGATAGGGCGTTTATATCCGTCCTGCCTTTGGAGAGACTTACATGGGGGAAGGTTCTTCCAACCGGTAGTTTCACCCCATTAGGATCCCATCCAAGCAGGTAAGGTCCGTAATAGAGCGCGACAGCTCTTACCGGAGCTTTTAGATCCGCGAAGTTATGCGGTATGACGAAATCCGAATCCATGCGATAGGAAAGCGCGTACGGCGTATGGATATGAATTGTATTGTCTATTCCCCATTTTCGTTCGATCAAATATCTTCCGTCAGGGGACGGCAATCTCGAAATGGGATGACCATCATCATCGGTTACAGTGAACTGATTTGCCCAAAGCGGAATTCTGAACGCCAATGAGAATGTATCGGGGTGCGAAGGTAGAATATGGAGAGTGATGTCACTGCCGCCGTTTTTTCGCTCTATCCTTATTGTCACCAAATCCCCTCCCACTTTCAGTTCCGTCTTGACCGGTTCATAGAGGTTAACATAAATTTTCTTGCCTTGAACGGCGGCGCAATACCATGGCACCTCCAACAAAGCCCTCGGCCCATGTATTGAACAACACCAGTAAGCCTCTTGTGTGCCAGGAGTGGTGTTCGCTTGATAACCATCCATTAGTCCATCCTCTTCATAACACACATGGTGGCCGAAACCGCCGTTTGGGAATTGATTCACCTCCAATTCATTCAGCAAATCCATCTCCGCAGCGTCCAGATACATGTCCGTTCCGGTCAAACGCCATAGGCGGAGATTCAATCTTAACCAATCCGCCTCCGAGCATCCTTCATCTCGGTTCCACGAGCGCACCGTCATTTCGGAAATACCGCCTGTCGGGAACAGGTATTGAGTTCGAAATGCATTTTCATCGCGAATCACATAATTCAGATACTGAATATCCTTTGTGGCCTCGTATAAGTCTAAAAACCCCCTGTCCGCGCATAATCTGCCATGACTATGCATTTCTCCTATGGGGGATGTGTCGATCATTAGTTGAGCCATCTTTTCGGCTTGGGCTAGATACCGCTTGTCCTTGGTCACCTGATATAACCTTACAAGCCCTTCAATGCCGTTAAAGTAACAGGTTTGGAATCCGGAGGCTTCGGATCCGAATTGATGAACCAGGCTGGCGTGGTCGTAGTATTCGTCGGTATTCATGTAGTAGTCTCCCAACTTTTTCGCCATGTCCAGCGCTTCCTTGTTGTGAATGGCGTTCCATGCCTCCGTCAGTCCGATTAGCATTCTGCCGTTGCCCCAGAGGATCGGCATGTCCCTTGATGCGTCGATGCCCTGATCCAGGTTCTGCGGTGCGCCAAAGTGCCCGTCAGGTTTTTGATATTGAACCAATTTGGATAGAAGTTCATTTAAATCCCAGCATGTCGGTCTTCCGCATAACGCCTGTGTGGCGGCGAGCCCGATTATCCGTCCGGAGATATCTCCGCTGTATTCCGTGAAAATCCTTTTCTCCTTGAAACTCACATCGGCGAGAATGAACTCCTCCGTGTAGGGAGGTTGCGTAAGACGATTCGTAGCGCGTATAAGTCTGTTCATCAAATTACCCTTCGCCGTGCATTCATCCGGCTTGGGGAGAATTGGCGGTTTCCAGCTTTGCGATAAAATTCCCAAGGCAAGTAATAGAGGTAACATGACTATTCTCCGCAGTGATTATTCCGTCCTAATGGCATTTTACCAGAGATATTTAAGTGAAACCATTCAAAACCCATTTTCGGTACACTGCGATTGGCTATGGTAGAATAGAGTGCAAAACAGGGCTTATATCCTTGATGGAGGCATACCGTGAAGCATGATCAGTTGTGGAAGGAGGTTATTGGCAGGTTCTTCCGCTTTTTTTCCACCCGACATCGCTGAGCGGATAGACTTCGGAGCAAATTGGGAATTGAACAAGGAGTTATTCACCAAGTCATGAAGAGGCGGGTGAAGAGAGCCTGATGTGCTCGTGAAGGTGCGAACGAAAAACGCAAAGACCCAAGGGGTTCTGATTCATGTTGAGATAGAGGCACAGCGCACCAGCGAAATGCCCCGCAGGATGTGGGAGTATTACCGGCTGATCGAGCGCAAGCACGCATTGCCGGTCTTTCCGATTGTGCTCCACCTTTCCCCCAGGTTGGGCGGCATAACCACGGAGAGATATCGCGAGGAGTTGTTCGGGATGACGGTTCACCTCTTCGAGTACGTGGCGATCGGATTGCCGGATTTCAGGGAGGAGGATTATATGGTGGTGGATAACGTCCTGTCGCCTGCGATGCGCACATTGATGAAAAACGGGGAGGATGATCGCGTTTTGCGAAGGATAGACGCATATGAAAGACTGGCGAAAGCCGATCTGGACGAAGAGGGATGCGAACTTCTGACGGATGTTGTGGATCAGTATCCGCCGTTAAATTCGGAGATTTACCGTTTGGGGTGGAGCTTAAATAGAAGGCGTTGAGGATACCTCCGTGCTGGATGATTAACTCCTGCGGATCCTTCATGCGATCACTTTAGACGATATGGGGTTGGAGGATATATAATCTCTCGATAAGCCAAAAATAAGGATACCGGATTGCGAATAACACGACGTGATTTCATAGCGAAGAGCGCCATGACGGGAGCCTCATTGCTGCAATATGGCATGGCTCAATCCTCACAAGCCGTCATAGCGCCGCAAACACCCCTCTTTGCCCCTGATGAATCCTCCATTGCAAAGTATCGTTGTCCGGACTGGTACAGGGACGCCAAGTTCGGGATATGGGCGGTATGGGGACCGGAGTGCGTCCCCATGCAGGGGGATTGGTTCGCGCACTGGATGTATGTGCAGGGCAATCCGGATTACGAGTATCATTTAAAGCATTACGGGCACCCCTCCAAATACGGGTACAAGGACATCATCCCCTACTGGAAAGCGGAGAATTGGAATCCCGATGACCTGATGTTCCGATATGTCAAGGCGGGTGCGAAGTATTTTTGTATGATCGCCATGCATCACGATAACTTTGACTGCTGGAATTCCAAATATCAACGCTGGAACGCCGTTAACATGGGGCCCAAACGGGACATAGCATCTGAATGGCGCAAGGCGGCATCCAGGCATGGTCTGCATTTTGGCATGACGGAGCACCTCGCCGCGAGCTGGTGGTTCTACGGCGTGTCGAAGGGTTCCGACGCGACCGGTTCCATGGCGGGCGTACCGTATGACGGCGTCAATCCGGAATTCGCGGACCTCTATTGGAAAGGGAATGAGCATCCGGATGGAGTGTATTACATTCCCAATGCGCCGGATTTCGTTAAAGCCACTTGGTATCGGCGTATTAAAGACATGATTGATCGATATCACCCCGACCTCCTTTACTCCGACAGCCCTCTGCCCTATCCCGACGAGTATGGAATGAGATTGCTGGCGCATTTTTACAACGACAACATCCAAAGACATCACGGCGTGTTGGAGGCGATATACACCTGCAAGCAGGATCACGTAATTGGCTGGGTGCAGGATCTCGAACGCGGGGTTATGGGAAATATCAGCCCCCACCCTTGGCAGACCGATACGTGCGTCGGGAATTGGTATTATCAGCAATCCCTATTCGATAACCATCAATACAAAACCACAGATACCATAATCCATATGCTGGTGGATATCGTGAGCAAGAACGGAAACCTTTTGCTGAACTTCCCGTTAATGCCGGACGGCTCATTGGATTCGGATGAACTCAAAATCCTTTCCGAACTTGAAGACTGGTTCCATGTGAATGGAGAGGCTATTTTTGGCACACGCCCATGGAAGATATACGGCGAGGGACCTTTCCGAGTTAGTAGCGGGGCGTTCAATGAATCCAAGTTGCGTTACACTGCTCGGGATATCCGGTTCACATCTAAAAATCAGTCCCTTCACGCCATCTTTCTGGGATGGCCGGTGGATAATCACATTGTAGTGCGTAGTTTGCCGAAAAGCGCGGGTAGGGTGAGGGATGTCCGCCTGTTAGGTCATCATTATGGATTAAAATGGGTTCAACTGGAGGATGGCCTTCACGTCTCCCTTCCAAAGGATAGACCCTGCCGGTTCGCATACGTTCTATGCATCGAACCCTCCAACCTTGAGCCGGTGGTCGTCAGGGAATCGTCCGTAATCGCACCGACGGAAAATGGCGTGATTACGCTCCCAGCCGACTTGGCGATCATCCACGGGAACACCCCTCAATATGAATACGGCGGAGGCAAGGATGATATCGGTTACTGGAGCGATCCGAACGATTACGTCTCCTGGAAATTCGAGGTGAAAGCCGTTGGAGTTTATAGCCTGAATATCTCTTACTCCTGCGAACCGGACGCCACAGGCAGCCTGTTCAATGTGGAGACAGCGGGGCAATCGTTTATTGGGAAATCCTTTTCCACCGGTTCCTGGAGCGCATTCAAAAGCGAATACCTCCGTGACATCACATTTGAGAAACCCGGCGTATATGAATTATCCGTAAAGCCGGTCACCCCGCCGCAATGGAGGGTCATAGGCTTGCATTCGGTTACCTTGACTTTTAAATGACACCGATAGTTCATCATTGGGAATGGCGCGGAACTATTTGTATCGTGAAATGATCCCTGATAACGGACCCTGGATTCAAGCGCCAATTCGGAATCATGCGCTGATTGAAGAAGGGGGCGGTTCCCTCGTTTGCGTAATCCATGAGGAACATGCGGATACGGTTCCCGCTTACCCAGACCCGAATGTTCTGCGAGCCGTTTGATATCATTCCCAACCCAGCGCCATCCTTGCCGCTCAGGGTGGCGCTGTAAACGTTCCGTTTCGTCGATCGAAAGTCGTTCGTGCCCCATGGAGTATCATCCTGATTCCAGTTCCATGAGGGCTTTGTGACCGGACCGAACGGACCGGTCATCGGTTCGCCGTCGTGGGCGTAGGCGAACCCGATAGGGCGCCCGATGTGATCCTGCGGATAATAGCTCCATCTCGCCTTGCGGTCCCACGATAATTTGTCGCATGCGATTGGGGTGTCAAAGACCCATCCCTCCTGCCATAAATTAACATTCTCCTTCGACATGAAGTTGGAATCGAATTTCAACCGGCCTACGGGGGTGACGAGTAGGCTGTACGACCCCTTCGCCTGGTCGCACTCCCCCTCCACATGAAATGTAACGCCTCCATCCGATCGTGTCATGGTCACGCTTTGCGTGCGCCATCCGGTTCTTAGCCTGTTGAAGGGCTTGATATCCTTCCCTGAATCGGTGATCTGCCCGAACCCCTCATCGCTTATCGGCTCCAGCATTAGATCCGGACCGCCTGAGGCGACCGTTTCACCGCCGCTAACGATTCGAGTAATCTGACCGGTTACGGAACTGATCGACACCTCAAAGCCGTCTCCACTCACGGTGTATACTCCATCGATTTCCTTCGCATGGAGAGGGGCAGGCGAAAAATGCCGAATACTCAACTTTCGGGGTTTACCGAGAGGGAAGGTGTCGATATCCACGAGATAATGCAATGGGCTGAACACCTTGATAAGAAGCGACTCCCCGGCTCGAACCGGAAAACGGATCGGAATGCGCAGGTAACCTGTGGAACCCGGTGCCGCCTCGCAATGCGACAACCCGCTGCGATTTCCTATGCTCCACACGAAACGGAGTTCGGATAGATTCGTGAATAGCTCGCGGTTGTGCACTCTCAGAGCCAGATATCGACTCTTGCGATACGCCATCTCGGTCACTCGGACCGGCGAGTAGACCTTCTTCACCTCCCAGTATTCCGGCTTGGGTCTGCGCCACTCGTCTATGATCCCCCACGGTCCGTAGCCGGCGATCTTGCCGGAGGGGAGAAAAAAGATATCGTCTATCCCCGCCCAAATATCCCCTCCCTCGCACCCGGGGCTGCGGAGCATGTTCCCCCACATTTTCGAGAAGCCAAGCTCCCAAATATCTCGCAACCCTGGATCCGTGAGCAGTTCGTCCCGATTGTAACACTCCAGATGGCTCTCCTCGCCGATGAAAACCGGGAATTTGGAGTGCGCGTAGTAGGCGGGGGCGGTAAGTCCGGGGTAGTGCGGCGCCTCGATACTCAGTGGCGGGAAGGGCTGACCCGAGCCGCCGTCGAAGAGGCATGGTCTGGATTTATCCAATGTGCGTATCGCGCGGTATCCCGCCTCGAACGCACCCGACCAAGGCGACTCGTTCCCCAGCGACCACTGGAGGACGCACGGGTCGTTGCGGTCCCGCAATACCATCTCCATTTCCGCCTGGCTAACATATGCCGCGTCCTTGCCATCCAACGGGTTCGCCCAGCAAAAAGGCGCCTCCTCCTCCACGAACATCCCCAGTTTGTCGCACGCTTGAATGAACTCCTTCGACGGGGGATAGTGCGATGTTCGGATGACATTCACGTTCGCCGAACGAAACAGTTCCACGTCCCGAGTTGCCATGCCGGACGAGAGCGAACGCCCGCGCAGGGGATCGGTTTCGTGGCGGCAAACCCCGCGCAGCTTTATGGGATGATCATTGACGAACACCCGGTTCCCCCGGACTTCGATCTGTCGAAATCCGAAAGGAACGGACACCTTTTCCAACACCCGCCCGTTCTCAAGCAGATCAAGGTTCAATACGTAAAGATTCGGATGCTCCGGATCCCACTTTAAGGAGGATTTAACCCAAACGGCGTAATGAACGCGCCGAGACACACCAAATCCGATAGCGAGCAGCGATTTCGGCTCATCGTTTAATTTCGTAATCTTGCCGGAGGGACTGATGAGAGAGTAGAGAAGGGAGAGCGCCTGCGGGTGGGCTTTCGACTTTCTCAACACCGTGGCTCCGATCAAGAGCTTGGCGTTGCGGTAGGAAGAATCAAAACGCGTTACGATACGGATATCCTGCAGATAGGTTTTCGGCGCCAACTCCAAGTGGATCTCGCGCGTGATTCCCCCAAGGTCGTGCGCGGCGTACATTGATCCGTTCGCCAGTCGATCTGCGAGCGAGGTGCATCGAACGTAAATCGTAATATCGTTCGTCGCCCCGTATCGAAGATAGGGGGTGATATCCAGTTCGAACTGAGTGAAACCGCCGACATGCGTCCCCGCGTAGCGCCCGTTGACGAACACCCTCGCTTCGCTGTAAACGCCCGCGCACTTCAGGATCGACTCTCCCCGTTTCCACGAGGCTGGGAGGTTGAAATCTCTGCGATACGCCGCCTCGCTGTTCTCCGGAACAGTGAATCCCTGCATGGTCCATTCTCCGGGAACTTGGATGCGGCTCCAACTCCCGCTGGAAGCCGCATCCGTCTTGAAACTCCATTCCCCGTTCAAGCTAATCCTCAGGGGGGAAATCCCGCAAGCGAACGAGGGTTGCTCGATGATGTGAGGAACCATGAGGGGCTTTATCCTGACGGCAACCGGATGAATGGGGCGGGCGTTCGGGTCGGAGGAATAGAGTCGAAACCCGCAAACGACTGCGTTCGGACCCATCAATCGCGCGATGCGCACCTCAAGAGAGCCGTTATTGATGGCGGACGCGGGGATGAGCCAACGCTTGCGCAAAACTGTTGCGAAAGGCAATTGGAGACGATCCCGCAACACCATACTCCCCGCCGTGATGCGCTCCATCCGATCCGCGCTGTCCGAAAGAAAGGAGAGTTCCAGCGCAAGGGGGGAGTTGGGCGGAAGGTGATTGAAAAGGATGGTCACCACGCCGCCGAAGACCACCGTGCGCTCCGACGCGTTCATAGGGATGGCTCGAATGGGAATCGCTTGAGCGGGATATACCCAGCGAGGGGCGAATCCGAAGAATGACGGATCAGAGTTGTCGCTCGCCTTTTCCCGCGCGATAAGCTTCCAGCCACTCCCCGGCGAAGAAGGGTTGGACGGATTGGGGGAACCCAAGACTCCCCGGAACGCCGTGATAAACCCTATTGCGATTATGAACGGGATTCCTTTTCGGATGATCCTCATTGCCGGTCCCCTCATGATTTGTTTCTTAGCAAGATACCTCAATGCGGGGAATCCTCGCACGGATGGCGTTCGGGGATCGGCCAACAAAGAACAAATTATTTTTAACGGCAACTATTGATAACCTGACATTAAAGTGTTATTCTATCAGAGGCGGTAACCAATCCTAGGGGCGATAACGAAACGCCCCGGTTCACGGAGCGGAATCTTTCCGACTCGACCTAATTCTGCAAGACTTTTTTTGAATGGTGTGTTTTCCGACTACCCAGGTTGAGAGAACACGAGCATGCCTGCGGCAAACTAATTTCCTCCATTTCCTAGTCTGACCCTCCTCAATTACCATGTGGGGAGGGGACCGATTCCGACCGCATTCACGCCCGCCTCCAATCATCGCCCACTGGATTTTATCCATCTCACACCCTTTAGTCTACGACAGCGACGACGAGCTTCTCTCCGCCGGAAACAGCACCTACGCCTATGACGCCGACGGGAACCGAAATTCCGAAACCGTCAACGGGGTGACGACGGCATTCGGGTACGATTACGACAACCAGCTTATCTCGATAACCACCGGCTCGAAATGTGGTAGGCTCGCTTGGAAGGCGCGTCAGCCGAACGGGGGGCGGTGTGACCACCTCCTCCTTCTACGACAGCGACAGGGTTATTCCTTGAGGAGCAGGGCGGAACTTTCATATGAACATAGCTTGGGAGTGCCGATGCATCTGAACACACCGGCGGATAAATGGATCCCCGGCAAAACCTATGCCTTCTGCCCAACCTACGCCACATGCAACATCAGCGTGACGAGGGATCAACCGGTCAACCACGACGTAAGCACGCGTCTTATCTGGACTCTGAGGCCGATGGTGTCCATCAAGCAGAAAGACTGGCAAAAGAAGCGCGCAGCAATGACGGATGCATGCACCTCATGCCACGGCACGGAATTCGTGAAGGACTTTTACACGCAATTTAACTCTGTCGTGAATCTATACAACAACAAGTTCGCAATATCCGCCATGACCATCATGGACAAGCTGACGGCGGAGGAGATGTTGACCACCCAACCGTTTGACGCCACGATTAAATGGACTTCCTACGAATTATGGCATCACGAAGGCCGAAGAGCGAGGATGGGGCATCCATGATGGGATTGGATTACACGTGGTGGCACGGCATGTACGATGTCCCAATGGTATTTTACAACCAATTCATACCAGAGGCGAAAGCCCTCGACCCGAATGTGGTGGATGATGTGATCGGGAACATGCCGGAGCATCAATGGTTCACCAAGGGGGATAGCCCGGAGCAGGCGAAAAAAATACATGAATACTACAAGACTCGCTGCAGGGAGTAGTGGTTGAATTCATTTCGTATGCTCGTCGGGAGCTTCCCATACAAAAGCCCGTAGAGCCATTTTTTTTATTAACGGCATCAATTTATCACTGTTCATTCCTTCGGAATTGGGATAGCCAATACTTCCACTCGGAGAAATGATAACGCGACAGACGCAATTTCTCTTTGGCTGCCATTGGATTTCCTTTAAGCAAAGCCGCACCTCCGCGCGCAAAACCGCTGACGAACCCTCTGAGTTGAATTCGCATATGGCGTCGACGCCATTGTGACAGTATCCAACGATGTTCCTCCCTATTTTCCTGAGATGAAAACGTTTTGCGATACAATGCATTAATGATAGGGTCCATCCTCCCTCGATAACTCTTGGAGGCGTTGTCTGCATGGAAGCGATAGTTCAACACCCTTTGGTTTACAAACAGGATTTCCCCATATCGACTCATGCGAATCCAAAGATCCCACGCGTCCAGAGGAACCAAAGCGGGATCAAACGGGTCGGTTGCGCCCACCACCGACCGTCGAATCAGCACGGTTCCCGGTGTGACCATCCGACATTCATGGACCAGATGGGCGAAGTCCGTGGGGCGATCCAATCGTAGCGGGACAAGATTACCTCCTATATACCCGCTGCGATTGCGTTGCCACTCCTCCAAGTCGGGGGGAGCCACGGAGAGCGAGGACTTCGTCCGATGCGCCTGCATTATCGCTTCAGGAGAGATGGGAACGCCTTCCTTGTCGATGTACCTCTCCAATCCATGCGCTCCCACAGCGTTCGGATGAGCATCCAATTCCGTGAGCAGCGTATGGAGAGCTTCAGCCTCCCAGATGTCATCATGATCCAGGAAAATCAGGTATTCCGTAGTAGGATCAAGTTCATGGCATCCGAGATTCCTCGCCTGCGCGATTCCTCGATTCTCCTGTCGAATCATCCTGAAACGAGGGTCTTGGAGGCGGAATTGCATGACAATCTCTGCCGTATGATCGGCGGAGCCGTCGTCAACCACCACACAGTTCCAATCCGCAAAGGTTTGAGAGATCACACCATCAAGCGTTGCAGGCAGGAACCGTTCGGAGTTAAAAGCAGGAATCACAATCCCAATTCGAACCATAAATCACGCCTATCCATGGATTATATTCGAACCATACCGTTGAAGCGGCTTCCATTTGACAATCTGATGATACCATTTACTGTCAGGTTACGTCCCAAGGCGAATAAATATATGAACGGCCCTATGTGTCAATATAAAGTGAGACAGTCTTCATGTCAAAATTACACTGCAAGACAGGAAGACTGACACTATGAATCACAAACAAGTCGTATCATATGAGAATGAATTTGGCCGATAGGCTCGATCCGAGCGGGCATAATTGTATAGAACCATTGAAGAAAGTAATTGAGTGGATAAAGAATTCTTCAGAAATCGGAACGTCAATATATATAAATTAGGGTCCTCGCTGTTTTGTGTGAATGATGAATGGATGTGTAAGCGGCGACATGGAATAAGACGGCGTTTGTTATATCAATGGTGTCCGTTTTTTCGGGGGAAACTCATATCCTATGGGACCCCTCGTCAGGAATCTTCCCTCCGTCGGGTCGTAGTTACGGTGGGAGATATAATGAGTTTCAAGCTATGATGAAAAGAAATCAAATCCCATTAAAACAGTAAAAAGCCATAAAGATTTTACAAATATTACTTATAAATATGTTTCTCGTAATTGTATAATATTAGAGATGATAAAATAAAGCTAACCATAAACGTAAATGGTAGATATATTTCCCCATATATATTTGGAATTACAAGCGCAATTAATATTAATTGAATTACCATAAATCCTATACATAGTGATATCCAAATCAATGGTCTCAGGCATCCATCAATTTTTATAGTGGGATGTTCGTCTTCTAATCGTTTTTCTAATTTCCCGATAGAGCTTACAAACACAACCAAAACTATAAAGATAAAGATCATTTCCATATTTTGAATATACTGTATATTATTCATTCACGTGCTTTCTTATATGTTTAATGATATCATACATGTTTAAAATTCCACAAGCGGCGGAGCGGATTGGAATGCTTTACCGAATTTGCGCCATAAAGCACCCAAATTCCATGTCCAGGTCCAATCATTTTCCGGTCCAATATAATATCCATTTCCTTTTCCCCATCCGTATCTACCCGAGCCACCGGAGAATGAATTTCCTGTGGAGCCGATATTTGCTTGTATCGAATATTTTTCGCAAAACATTCCTATCGCAACGGTTTTTGTATGTGAATAACCAGGATATTGGTTTTCAGTAGTGAATCCTAACGATAAACCAACGGACCATCCGTTGCCAAAGCTCAAACCATACCCCGCATATGGGCCAATGCCAATATTCCAGCTACCAGGATGTAAAATATCGGATAATTTTGGGATGGTTAAGTTTATATTTGCCCCAACCCAGCCTGAAACACCCATTGATTGCGGCTGGGATACTGAAACAATACCTCCCAAACCAATGCTAACCGTAAATAATCCATAAAAATCATTTCCGTATACGCTGCCATTTCCAACATAACAATACAAATTAATTCCAAACGCATACCCAATGGGGTCCTTCGTCAGGAATCTTCCCTGCGTCGGGTCATAGTAACGGTGGGTGAGGAGGAGGAGACCGGTCTCATTGTCCGTATAATACCCCCACTGAGCGTCGTAACCGAAGGGATCGTTTGGATTGGCCACAAGCGGATTCCCCCAGGCGTCGTAGGCGGATGTGGAAAGGATGTTCTGATTGATATCGAG
>DAIDHP010000063.1 GCA_027459625.1 Chthonomonadales bacterium | reverse complement strand
AAAAACCATGGAAACCTAATAAACATGTACATTTTCATTCCGCTAAAAACTGTGCATTTTCAAGTCGTCATTGACAATTGCGAGAAAGTGATACAATCCGTGGATAAAACCCGACCGATTATTGCGGAAGGTATCGGGGATATCGGAAAACCCTACATCAACATGGTTCACTATGTGAACGGAGGCGGACTTCCGACCACCGGCGCCCCCGTGCGCAAACATCGACCATACGGCGAGACGGAGGATATCTGGCCGAACGATATCAGCAAGCAGGGCTTCGCATGGATGGCGACCGGTATCCGCCTAAGACGATTGAAGGGCGACTCGGACTTGCGTAACTATGTGCTGAACAACGCATGGTGCAATTACGTGCCGGGGGAGAGCAACAGGAATGAGATATTGGAGATCAAGGTGAAGGGCGATAAAACCGCATCCATTCCCCCGCCGATTACGCATCCCTGGACGAATTCGAACATCCGTCTGATGCGGCAGTGTTATAACCCCGTGGCGGTTTGCGACGTTGAGTTCGATCGATTGAACGCCAGAAGCGACGCCAAGGGAGACTGGCCTGTCATAAAACCTCGCATCCCCTGCGATGCGAAGGTCACGAGAACGCTCGCGACTTTCAACGACGAATTCTCCGGGGATAGGGTGCTGCTAAAATGGGAGGTCCGGGTTGGTAATCCTCGCGGCAAACTGATCAAGGAGGGAGCCACGCTCCTGACGATTCCGCTGGGATACTTCAAGGAGATTCCTATTTCCTTCCGAACTCCCAAAAACCCCTGCGATATCTCGTTGACCGTTTCGAGCTATAAGAACGGACAACTTAGGTTCACCGAGAGCAGGATGCTCTTCGCCGTCGTTAAGGGGTATACAGGAGAACGGATCATAGACGGCAGGTATCGCATGGTGAACTGGAACAGCGGTTTAGTGGCGGAGATTAAGGGGGATTCGGATTCCTCCAACGCTCAGGCGGTGCAAGGGCCGCCAAACGCGAAAACGGCGGTATGGCGTTTCAAAAAGGTGGGTGAGAACAAATACACCATCCAAAACGACGCCAGCGGATTATTTCTTTCCGCCCAAAGTGGAGAAAACGGCGCGTTGGCGATACAGGCTCCCGCAGATGGCGGACGGGATCAGATGTGGAAAGCGGAGGCTTCCGGCGACGGCGCTTACAACCTCGAAAACGTGAAATACGGAAAGTTGCTGGATGTGTACGGATTATCTCGTAAAGTGGGAGGGCGAATCGTCATTTGGAACGCCAACGGAGGCGCGAACCAGGAGTGGGATGCGCAATACGTGTCCCGTTAAGCTGATTTCAGGGTGGCGCGGGGTGTGTCGGGGGGGGATGGCGTACTCTCCTCCAGCCAGCAGCGCAGCTTGCCCATCGCCCTTTCCACCAGAGCCTCCAACGCGGACTCCACGTCTCCGGTGAGCCCCTCCCCAATCGTGAAAGGGTCCTTGACCTCCAGGGCGAGGATGGCTATTTCGGTGGGAAAAAGCAAATCGAGGCGACGGGCGAGGGCAATAAGCTCGGGCAGACCGGCGTAGTGCGGCGATGGCGCCGCCACCTCACCGAGATCCTCCGCGTGGAACTCTAATATCGTTCCCGGGGGATATGCTCCCGTGCGAATGGAGTCGATGATGAGCATGCGTTCAAAGCCTGTCATGAGGTCCAGCAGCGCGAAACCGCTCTCGGAGCTCTCCCTCACCTCTGCGGAGTCTCCGACTCTTTTGCGAAGCTCCCGCGCGGCGAGCAACCCCGCAGCGTCGTCGGTCAGTATGTCGTTGCCAAGACAAAGGACAAGAGTCTTCATGGAGTTAACCTCGCTGAAACGGGGATGATCCCTGGATCATCCCCGTTAGCATCAATCCCTGCGAATCTCCTGCTGCAGATTCCCGTCGGGTCCGAGCACCCGCACCAGCAGCGGCATCTGTCCGGGAAGGGAGTGGGTGGCGCAGCCGTGGCAGGGGTCGTAGGCGCGAAAAGCCATCTCCACCATGTTCAGGATGCCGTCATCCACCTTGCCATTCTTGATGACCCCTCTCGCCGCCTTGTCCACGGACATCGCGATGCGGGCGGCGTTGTTCTGGGTCGCCACGATCAGGTTCGCCATGGTGATCAGCCCCTTCTCGTCCGTTTGATAGTGATGGAAGAGGGTCCCCCTCGGAGCCTCCACCACTCCGAACCCCTGTTTCGGGATTTCCGAGGGAATGGCGCGCACGTCCGGACTGATGATATCCGGATCGTTCGATAGTTCCAGCATCCGTTCCGCTGCGTATTGCATTTCGATCAGCCTTGCCCAATGGTTCGCCAATGTGTGGTGCACGGGACGACCGTCAAGCGCCTTGTAAAATGCCTCGTAAGCCTTTTGAGCCTTAGGTGTGGCCATTCCATCCGCCGCGTTCAGCCGCGCCAGCGGTGCGACGCTGTAGATTCCGCTGTCAACCCCCTCCGAAAAGCCATCCCATCCCACATCCTTGAGATAGCAGAACTTGATGTAACTCCACGGTTCCACATGCTCCCCGATATGCTTGGCGTAATCCTGTGCCTTGAATTTCACGAACTCCTTGCCATCCGGCTTCACCACACGCAGCATGCCATCGTAGAAATTCACACGGTTCTGCGAATCCACCAGCCCCATGTAATAGGTTTGATGGGTGTAGGTATCCGAGACGACCCAATCCAAGTACTCTTTGTTTTTTAGCACAATGTCGTTGAAGATGTTGAGGCTGAACTCGGCAAACTCCACTGCGTGCTTCGCGCCTGCAAGAAACAGTTCGCGATCCTCCTTCGTCAGTGGCTTGGAGACCCCGCCGGGAAGTCCGAAAACGGGATGGATCACCTTCCCACCCGCCAGTGTGATCAGGTCGCGTATCTGCTTGCGAAGACCGATCACCTCCTTGCCTATCTCCAGCCCGACTTTCCCGAGTACGCCAAGAATGTTTCTATCCGCCTTCGGGGCGGTCGGCCCCACCACGAAGTCAGGCCCGCCTAGATAATAGAAATGGAGCGCATGGTCTTCGATAAAGAAGGCGCTATACACCATCTCCCTGATCTTCTTCGCCGCAGGCGGGGGAGTCACCTTATACAGATCGTCCAACGCCTTGGTGGCAGCCATGTGATGCGCCGTGGGGCACACCCCGCAGATTCTGGAGGTTATCTGCGGCATATCCTCCGCCCTTCGCCCCTCCGCGAATTTTTCGAATCCACGCAGTTCGGGCACTTGGAAAAACGCCCGGTCCACGTTTCCCTGCTGGTTCAGGATGATGTCTATCTTCCCATGCCCCTCTAAGCGGGTGATGGGGTCTATCACGACGTGCCGGTGACCGTTCTTGGAATCGGGACCGAGCTTGTCGGTCATATCATTCAGCGCTGTGTTTGCCATAGGATCGCCTCCTATCTTTCCGTTGCTATTTATTGTAGTGATTCATCTACCCCGGACGCCCCACTCTCCTATGCAAGAACGATGCAGGCAGGCTGTAGCGGTAGAACGTGCCGGCCGGATCCACGATTTTCGCGGTCATGGATTTTATTTCCTCGGCGTCGTTGGAATCCAGCAGGGAGGCCATCGCGGAGAGGGCTTTCGCACCGTAATCCAGAGCCCCGCTTGTGGCGCCCATGCAACCTGTGCAGGGCATGTTGGCGTTTAGGCATGCTGCGCCGCATCCGCTGCGAGTGGCGGGTCCCAGGCAGATAACCCCTTGCGCGAGGAGGCAGTTCTCCCCGTCAATGATAATCTCGTGCGGGCGTTTCACATCCTTCATGCTAAGCTTCTCCGGTTTGGTGGCGTTGCGCTCGCATTCGCTGCAGAGCGCCACATCGGGAGCCAGAACGCTGCCTTTCGGCGGCAGCTTGCCCTCCACCAAGGCGGTCACGGCGTTCACGATCAAGTTAACCGGCGGCGGGCATCCGGGGAGGTAATAATCCACCTCCACGGTCTGATCAAGGGTTCTTACGTCATCCTTGAATGCCGGCAGTCGCAAGGTCCCCTCGGTCTCCACGCTCTTCTCCTGAGGAAGGATGTGATTGGGGTTCACAATGCTGGGATTTTCGATATAGACGCGTTTTAGAATATCCTCGCGCGTGTATAGATTCGCAAGCCCCGGGATTCCCCCCGTGTGGGAGCAACTTCCAAACGCGATGAGCGCCTGGGATTTCCTCCGCATCAGATGCGCCATCTCCTCCTGTTCGGATGTCCGGATGGCGCCGTTCACGAATCCCGCCGCCAATTCGCCGTCCTTCAGCGCCTCAACATCCTCACGTTTGAAATCCATTGCGACAGGCCAGAAAACGATATCCACCGCGTCCACCACCCCGAGGATGGCGTCGGCGAGATCCACAACCGCTTCCTCGCACCCGCCGCAACTGGCGCACCAATAAAATGCTACTTTAGGTTTGGACATATTCCACCACCGCCTTTCCGGTAACCGGGATGATCTGCGGAATTTGTACCTTGAGAGGGCCGAGCCGACACAAAGTATTCGTGAACTCCTCCACCGTCTTGCGCATCTCCTCCGCACACGAGGCGCAGATCCATTCAAGACGCAACCTCTCCGGTTCGATGCCGAACTGAGGAAGCATGGTCTTTAAGAGTGTGACGCGTCGGAGAGCTTTGTAGTTTCCCTCCTGATAATGACAATCGCCTGGGTTGCATCCCCCCACCAACACTCCGTCAGCCCCCTGTTGAAAAGCCCAAAGGATCAACTGCGGTTCGATTCTTCCGGAGCACATCACTCTCACAACCCTGATGTTGGGGGGATACTGACTGCGAGATGTGCCCGCCAAATCCGAAGCCATGTAACTGCACCAGTTACAAAGAATTCCTAATATCTTAGGCTCGAATTCCTTATTCATATTTCAACACCTCCTTGGCATACTTTGGAAATGTGATCCTCATTTTATAGAACTCCGGCCAACGCACCTTCAATTTCCGCCATGAGTTGGCTGTCATTGAAGAGATGTTGCTGTGCGGCGCCGGACGGGCAAGCTCCCGCGCACACCCCGCATCCTTGACACAACGCCTGATTCAGTATGGAGATCTTTTTCTCCTGGTCGTAGCTGATCGCCGAGTATGGGCATAATCCAACACAGACCTGGCATCCTGAGCAAAGCGTTTCGTCAATGAATGCAGTGTTAGGCTCAACTTCGATCACTCCTTTATGCGAAAGTGCGAGCGCCTCCGATGCGGCCGCTCCCGCTTGCGCGACTGTGTCCGGGATGTCCTTCGGAGCCTGGCACGCCCCAGCTAGGAATACTCCTCCGCTCATGGTGCTTACCGGCGCGAGCTTGGGATGTCGCTCCATGAACCATCCTCCGCCCGAGCAGGAGATGTTGAACATCTTTGTCACCTCCAAGGCGTCATGCTGAGGTTCAAGCCCGACGGACAGGATTACCATGTCCACCGGAATGCGACGGATCATCCCAAGGAGAGTATCCTCCACACGGATGACCAGTTTTCCCTCCTCATCTTTGGTCTGTGCGTTATCGGTGACCTCAGCCACCTTCCCACGAATATATTGAACTCCCTCCTCCATCGTGCGGTTGTAAAACTCCTCGTATCCTTTGCCGGCGGCGCGAATGTCAATATAGAAGTTGAAAACATCGGCGTTTGTGCGCTCTTTGACTAAATGCGCCAGTTTCATGGAGTACATGCAACACACACGTGAGCACCAGCGATTATGGTTTTCATCTCTGGAACCAACACAATGTATGATTCCGACGGATTTAGGCTTGCTTCCGTCTCGTAAAACCAGTTCTCCTGCGGTAGGTCCCGAGGCGTTGAAGAGACGTTCGGCTTCAAGTGAGGTGTAGACATTTGAATATATCCCATATCCGTATTGCGGCATTTTTTTCGGGTCGAAACTGTCGAATCCGGTTGCCACGATAATGGACCCCACTTCAAGCTCCACAATCTCTTCCTTTTGAGCGAAATCGATACCAGCTCTCTCCCCGCACGCCTTTAAGCACTCCTTGGGGCATTTGCCCGTTTTGAATTCGATGCAGGTGTCTGCGTCAATTACCGGAACCGGTGGCACCGCTTGCGGGAAGGGCATGTAAATGGGCTTACGCTTCCCCAAACCGAAATCGAATTCGTTTGGGTACCTGGCGTCCTTGAAGACACATGCATCGATGCACTCGAAGCATCCCACGCAGTTCTCTTCATCGACATAACGCGGTTTTTTACGCACCTTGACTTTGAAATCCCCTACAAAGCCGTTAACCTCAACAACTTCCGAATAACTCATAATGGTGATATTGGGGTGGCTTTTTACCATCGTCATTTTCGGGGTGAGGATACAAGCGGCGCAGTCGAGAGTCGGGAAGGTTTTGTCGAACATCGCCATGTGCCCGCCTATGGAAGACTCTCGTTCCACCAAATAGACATGCTCTCCGGAATCCGCCAGCAACAAAGCTGCATGGATGCCCGCAATGCCGCCGCCAACGATGACAACATTTCGTTTGATGTGATATTTGAGAGGTTCCAGTTCCTCATGGAACAGCACTCGGTTGGCGGCTGCGCGTATCATATCCTTTGCTTTGGCTGTGGCTTTATCAGGATCTTTCGTCACCCAGGAAACCAACTCGCGTATGTTAACCATCTGAAATAGAAATGGGTTTAAGCCCGCCTGCGCCGCAACATTGCGAAATGTTTCCTCATGCACGTGCGGGGAGCAAGCGGCGACCAGCAAACGGTTAAGTTTCTGTTCCTTGATCTCCCGCCTGATCATATCTTGTCCGGGATCGGAGCACATATATTTGTACTCTTTCGCCACCACCACATGGGGCAGTGTTCCGGCGTACTCGACCACTTCCGGCACTCTCACTTTCCCCGCTATGTTCGTGCCGCAGTCGCATACGTACACCCCAATCCGGATGTCGCCGTTTTTCGAGAATTCGTCACGCAGTAACATATTCGCCTCCTTTTCCCGCCCCAGCCGTGAGGCTTGCAGGCAGTGGGATGAAAAGCCTTTGGATACCCAACTTTTTTGGCGGCAAGTCAAACCCCAGCCCCATTATCTGAGAAAAATAGGCTACCGGAATGGTCTTAAAATCCGGATGCCGCTTTCTTATTGCCGACTGATTGGATTCCAAGTTGAAGTGGCACAAGGGGCAGCCGGTTACCACGACTTCCGCTCCTCTTTTCTCCGCCTCTCTGAGAATGTCATGGCATAGTTGCTCGACGATGTCAGGCAAAAGACTTCCCAAAGCGGCGCCGCAACACTTTGTTTTTAAGGACCAGTCGATGGTTTGCGCCCCCAAGGCTTTCATAACTTGATCCATGGAAGTGGGACGATGAGGATCATCAAAGGTCGCATACGGCCTTACCATTTGACAACCGTAATAACAGGCGACCTTCAACCCCGTGAGTTTCCGTCGAACATGATCGGATATCGCTTTCACTCCGACATCATTTACCAAAACATCCAGAGGATGGCGAATGCGCACTCTGTTGTCGCAGTGTAGTCCCTGTTTGTCCAAAGCGGGTAGAACCTTGCCGGCGATATCCTGCCGTTCGCTTAAATAGTGCGTGGCTCTCATCAATGTAAGGTAACAGGCGTTGCACGGGGTGACCAAATCAACGGTTCCCTTGCTGTTGGATTGTTTCTCCGCCAACGCAAGGTTGCGCGAAGCCAATGCGATGGCCTCATCGGATTCCACTGAGATGCAGGTGGTGGCGCCGCAACAATTCCAATCCTCCAATTCCTGTAAGGGAGTGTTTAAAACGTCCATGATTGCCGTGAGAGATTCCTCATAGGCGATTCCGCTCTCCTTAATTGAGCATCCTGGGTAATAAAGATAATCCATTTAGAGCCTCCTCCTTTGAAAGGGCGCCCTAGGCGAGAGTAATGCATTACTCCTCCTAACCTTTGGTGTGTTATCTTGAGGACACCTAAGCCCATCATCGCCCATCGGCATGGGATTCGTTATTCCGGGGTGAAGGCGTTTAATCACTCTCTCATCGGACCAGAAATATGAGTTAGTGGTTGTGGGCTTGGGTGCGGCGAGGAAAGACGTTTTCGATGGGGTAAGGAAAGTGCAATTCACCCTCCTTCTCGTGAAAACGAGCCTTTTCGAAGTGTTTTTATGTTTGATTGTCTCGTACACCGTCATATATACCTCCTGAATCTCCCATTGGCGGATTAGGAAGCGAGATGACTTGCATATGGTGTTGGAATGTAATCGCCTTAAATCTCCAAGCGATTACGAATAGTGACAATCTATTTCACGGACTGCATTAAATCGCGCAACTCGGAGGGTTTCTCAACGCTCTCCTGACGAAGGTGCATCCTACCATGTCTCCATAGTTTCAAAGCCAAGGGGGTCTGGCGGATTAAATCAAAAGGATTGGTGTGAAGGTACACATTGGTCATCAGTCGGCCTTCATTGGTGCGACCGTGACGATGAACCATTTTGTAAAAATCACGCGCCATAACGGGGAGTGGGATACGCTTAGGATAGGTGTTATCCTTCAAGGCGCGTTGTCTCAGGGAGTACATCAGATCGGTGATCTTAATCTGACGAGGACAAATAACGGTGCAAGAGTAGCACGATGCGCAAAGCCAAACGGTTTCACTGCGAAGCACATCCTCCTTCATCCCCGATCGGATCATCCCGATGATCTCTCTCGGGGTGTGATCCATGTATGCGCTCATGGGACATGCTCCGCTGCAAGCTCCGCACTGAATGCACTCGTAGAGATTTTCTCCCCCCGGCGCCTCAGCCACTTCCTTGCCGAAATTCAGGTCAAAATCCGCCTGCCGCCTTGCATCGTGTCGATTCAGTCGCTCAGTCATTGCAACCTCCTCTCAAATTCGACTTGTCGGATGTATACGACTAATGTCGGTTTCAGTTAACGAAATGCTGTCGTTCAGATGGATGAATGCGGAATTTCTCTTTCCGAATTATAATCTTGGGAGGTTGGATTGTTGGTTGTTATGGCTTAACATCCTTCTCCACGCTGATAAATCCCGGATATTCATTAGTTGTGATAAATTTCACAATCGCCGGGCTGTAATTGCTCTGCTTATAATTATTATATACTTGTGTTGGCGGCATGTCAACAGGTTTTTTCTATTTTTTCAACATCACCTTTGAATTTATATATTTATACATATTGATATTTAGATATTATCACATCCTCTGAGGGGAGCTGACGCCAAGTAATCCAAGCAGGTTGCGCACCACGATGCGAGTGGCGTCAAACAGGGCGAGGCGGGCGTCTCTTAAATTAGGATCCACCCCCTCCTTCAAAGCGGGGCATTCTTCGTAAAATTGGTGTAATGCCTGGCCGATCTCGCGTACATAGGCTGTCAAGCGATGCGGGGCAAGCATATCCGCCGCAGTTTGAACCTCTCCTGGGAAATCAGCCAATTTCCGCAGGAGATCCAACTCCTTGTCATGAATGAGAAGGGAACGTTTCACATGCGTCCCTTTTGGAACCGTCACGTTCATCTCTTCGGCTTTTCTAAGCACGTTGCAACATCGCGCATGAGCGTATTGAGCGTAAAAGACGGGGTTGTCGTTCGATTGTTTTTTTGCAAGTTCCAAATCGAATGTGGCTGTTGTTTCGTAGGAGTTCAGTAGGAAATAGAATCGAGCCGCATCTTTGCCAACCTCCTCGACGAGATCCTTCAAGGGAATGATATCCCCCGCTCGTTTCGACCCTCGAACCATTTCCCCGTCGCGCATCAACAGCACCATTTGCGTAAGAATGATCTCGCACGCGTCCGGGTCGCATCCCAAGGCTTTAATGCCAGCCTTTAGTCTCATAACATATCCATGGTGATCCGCCCCCCATATGTCGATAAGCCGGTTGAATCCCCGTTTGAATTTGTTAAGATGATAGGCTGCATCCGCGGCAACGTAAGTTTCCTTCTCGTTGGATCGTACCAGCACTCTGTCCTGATCATCGTTGGCCAATTCCATTGTTTTGAGCCAAAGCGCTCCATCCTTCTCATACGCGTAGCCATGATCTCGCATGTATTGAATCGCAGCGGAAACCTCTTCATTGGAATAGAGATCACTCTCATAGAACCACGTATCGTATTTTACGCCGAAAGCCTCCAGATCGGTTTTCTGTTGCTCGATCATCTTGGATGACGCGAATGAACGAAACAGCGAAGCCCGCTCCTCATCCGGCATGGTTTCGAATCGGTTGCCAAACTCTTGCAGGATATCCTTCGCAATATCCACTAGATATTCCCCTTGGTATCCATCCTCAGGCAATTCGACATCCCTTCCCAAAAGCTGCAAATACCTTGCGGCAAGGGAATCCCCCATCAGATTTAATTGGGTTGAGTTAAGAGCGTCGTTCACATAGAATTCCCGGGAGACAATCGCCCCGATAGCCGCAAGGAGATTCCCGAGGGTGTCGCCGAGGGCTGCCGCTCGACCATTGACCACACTTATCGGGCCGGTGGGATTCGCACTCACAAACTCAATTAAAACTTTTTCCCCTTCAAGCGATCGATTACGCCCGTAAAAGTCATCCTCTCTCTCGATACGAACCATCACTTCATGTAGCCAGTCCGGGGTAAGATAAAAATTCATGAAGCCTGGGCCGGCGATTTCCACCCGCTCTAAAAATCCATCCCCGGTTACGATATTATCGACTATGGTTTTTGCGATTTCGCGAGGAGGCAAGCCCAAGGTTTTAGACAGAGCCATTGCCAAATTACACGCAAAGTCTCCAAATTCCTTGTTTCGAGGCGTTTCAAATGAGATATCCACCTTTGAAACGTTCAACTGTAATATCCCTTTACCTGAGGCTATCGTCAACGCTTCTCGAACACGTGCTTTTAACTGGTCGGTAATCACTAATTCCTCCTTGAAACGGTTCTTAATTCATTTTGAGGGGATTGTACGGATAATGGCGGCATATATCTTTAATTGAGTGATATGCCACGCAACGGTCTTGACCATTCCTCCTGTTTCATCATCACATGATGGATTACGCGGGATGCGTACGGAAGCGCCTGTCATTTTATAAACAGACCTAAAAGAGAATCGGATAGATAGCCGAACACCGTGACGCCTAACATTAAACCCAAAAGGGATTGCGGCATCCCCATGCACCATATTTTCCTGAACAGATTGGACCTGCGGAACGGGGTGGTTTGATACTTACGTTCCAATTCCTGCGCGGCTTTTATTCCCGATAACAACTGTTTCTCGTTCGGCTCCCTTGTGGTGATGTATTTTTGAAGAAAGGCTCCAAAGCTCCTCCAAGTGAATAACGCCACAATTCCCCCAACCATTGCCGCATCCATGCTGTCAAAACCCAGTCGCAAAGAGACGAGCGCCTGATATATACCCCCGAAGATCATGGCGGCAGCCACGAAATTCGTACCGCACCTAGGATGCACGCATGGCATCGCACGAACGATGGATGGGTGCAGAGGCTCTCCGCGTTCCAATGCATGTACGGATTTGTGCTCCGCTCCGTGATATCCCGCCAATGGGGAAAGACGGAGAATGATTCCGAAAATAATCAATGGAGATAACTGTATGAAATACCAATTCAGATTATTCCATTGCAGTTGAGCAGGCTGAGCGGAGTTCCAAATCGTCCATGCGTTAAAGTGCGTGAATGATTGCGCAATCCCGCAAAACAATTCCACTAAAAACCGCGATATCGTGAATATCAATCCAATGGAGATACCTCCAAGGAACAGATTGAAATTACTTTGCCCCGCTTGCAATTCGCCCGATGTGAGATAAACGCCCCAAGGGATTGCAAGTCCTCCTGCGGAAGGAGGCCGAACAGGATTGTAAGTGGGATCAATCATATCCGTCAAGGAGAGACCCCCATGCAGAAATCCATGATGATCCGCAATGAATATCGTTGTTTCCCCCGATTCCCTGAAAAGACGCATCGCCGTTTCGGTATTGTCCTCGGTGTGCAGAAATATCTCCAGAGGTTCCATTAACTGAGATATTGTCATATCCGCCAAGGAGTCCCCTGCTGTCAGGACGCTGGAAATGGAGGAAAGCCGAAGTATGCCCAGAATGCGGTCATTTTCGTTTGTCACGGGCAGAGTTTGAGTGGAATATGTACGAAAAAGGTGCGCCGCTCTGTATATGCTATCGGTCGGAGATAGTGCGGGGTATGGCTTTGCTATCGTGAAAAGAGTCTTGGCTTCGTTATTCATTTGGATGGTGATCTTGCAATCTCGTAATCGAATGTGCTAAAATTGCTCCGTTTGCCCAACTCGAGAGAAATCTCGGTTACCCAATTGGCAAGGAGGCTATCTACTTAAATGAAACAATGCGATATTTGCGGTAAAAAGCCGCAATTCGGTCAGCATATCAGGCATGTCCATTCGGGATCTTGGGCGTTGAGAGCACCCCGAACCAAGAGACGTTGGTTGCCCAATCTACAATCCGCGCGTGTGGCGGATGGAAGTGTAACAAAGAAAATCCTTGTCTGTACAAAATGCTTGAAATCAGGAAAAGTGACGCGAGCGGCATAAGCCCTCGCGTTTGCTTTTTGGAAACCTAATTATACACTCTAATACCGATCAAATGCAATTAAATTCATTCCCCCTCATCCTTTAAGCCATGTGCAGCAATAGCGTCTTGGACTTTACCGCGATCTAATGATTCATCTCAATTTTCTCTGACATTCGAACATCGCCATTCAACCATTGACGCAGAATCCCCTGAGATTCCTTCACCATGTGCATCGCGTATGAATTGGCATACTTTGTGGCGTCCTGTTGAATATCCTCGTTGCCAATTAAACTCGGATAGTTCAAGGGATTGCTCTCTTCTTGCTCAAGCTTATCCCAGAGACCGTCATTGGGGAGTTTCAAATCGGCGAGTTCCATGATAGCCATGGACCATAACAGAGGCACCACAGTTTGATTGTATCCCCCGCCCCCCAAGGCGACCATTGGGAGTTCCAGCGTCTTCACGTCACGTATTGCCTCCAGCCAGAAACTTCCTGTGACGTTCATGTGCCCCAGAGGATCTAAAATATGAGCGTCCGCTCCCATCTGCAAAACAACCACATCAGGTGAAAACGCCTGTAGTCGCTTAAAGCCAATCTCTCTCCATGCATGCAGCCATGTTTCACCGTCAGTGTATGGCCATAAAGGCAGGTTCGCGGCATACCCTCTGCCAACACCCGCTCCAATTTCATCGGTAAAACCGGTTCCCGGAAAAAGGGTTTTACCGGTTTCATGGATGGAGACGGTAAGCGCTTGAGGATTTTTGTAGAAGGCTTCCTGCACCCCGTCCCCGTGGTGAACGTCAATATCGACATATGCGACTCTCTGGAATTTCTTGAGAAGAGTTTTGATTGCCAGCACGCAGTCGTTAAATATGCAAAAACCGGATGCGCCGCTGAAATGTGCGTGATGCAAGCCGCCTGAGATGTTAATGGCTAATCTCTGTCCATCAATTACAGCTTCCGCCGCGTTTTTGGATGCGCCGCTGTATAGCAAGGAGGATTCCCACATCCCTGGAAATACGGGATTATCCGGCGTGCCGAACCCGTAGTGACGATATGAAGGCGGGCGCTGGCCGTTGCTGAGCATCTCCGTGAACGAGAGATACTCATCGGAATGAATATCTTTCAGATCCTCTCTCATGCAGGGTTCCGGGTTTTGAACATCGATGCTCTCCCATGCGCCAAGCTCGTTTAGTAAATCATAAGTGCGTTTTATTCGGATAGGTTGGAGAGGATGGTTCAAGCCGAGATTGTAATGTTGGAACTTGTCCGTGTAGAAAAATGAGATTTCAGACATATCATTTCCACCGTGGTTATAAGGATAGTGTATTGTCTTATACTCCCAATCTCATGGAAATGTTGCCTATAACAGCACATAAAATGATTCAGTAGAATCTAAAACCTGTCAAGGATGAGCCTTTGTATGATCTCGCTACGCTGTCATCGTTGGGGAAGAGTTTGGATGAAGTGATGATTTTGGCGGGGCGCTTCTGCTATACTTTTTTGTTAGTTGGATTCGAGTGATATTGGAATACATCTCAAAGGATTTATAACCGACTGTAGAGATAATTGCAAAATTCGGAAAATGAGGCGAATTGAGTTCATCTCACGCTTGATTGGATAACTTAAAAGCGAATTTTGCAATTCCCTGTGTATTTCAGATTAGATGAGAAATGAAAGTTATGGAGGCGGTAGATTGAATTCCAAAGCCCTTGGCATGTCCTATGTGAATAATTCTGTAAAGGTGATATTCGCTGTCGCGCTCACCACGGTTGGCGCCAAACTTTACATGCACCTTCCCTTTACTCCCGTGCCGGTGACGTGGCAAACCGCCGGCGTTCTTTTCGCGGGGTTAACGCTTGGCAGTGAAATGGGATTTCTTTCCCAGTTGCTCTATTTGGGGGCCGGCGTAGCGGGATTGCCAGTTTTCTCCGCGGGAGGAGGGGTTGCGTATTTTTTGAATCCAATGGGTACCGGAGGATATCTTTTGGCGTTTCCTATTGCCGCATATGTTATTGGGAAAATTTCGGAGTCCGGGACGTCAAAAGGTCGTTGGAGACAGTTTACAGCTTGCTTGGCTGGCATTGGGGTGATTTATCTCATTGGTTCGTTATGGTTGGGAATGTATGTGCATGTAGGGCTGTTGCCAGCTATCCTCATGGGATCGGTTCCGTTCATATTTTGGGATATCGCCAAAGCTGTCGTGGTTATTGCGTTATGCGGAAAAGCCGGCTATGTAAAATCACACTGTAAATAAGGCGTATTCAATTTGCCGCGGAAGAGTCGTTGATTCCTCCTATGATGCCGTCATTTAAAAGGTGTTTTGGTTATGGTATCAAAACGAGACGGGGAGGATCAGTACATCCTCCCCGAACCTTTTTCAATCGCCGAACCCGTCTGAATGATATTGGCCGTGTAGGCGATACCCACGATCAACCACATATCTTCTCCATTGATCAATATGTGCATTCATGTATTGAGGAGTCATGACGGTGATGTTGGCTATATTGCTTTGCCTGTTTATCAAACCCTCGCGTTGCATGAGAGCGGGATTTAGGTGCATTACGCCAATAACATACAGACCCAAATACGCCATAATCGCGACCCTGCTTGCCCATTTAGTAAATACTGGCCGATGACGTCTTGCCAATTCCAATAGAAAGATAGGCGCCAGTATGAAAATGGACTTCATTAATATGAACCATGGCACGCCTATCGCCAAATAATATTCAAAAATGGGATTACCCTCCCAGGCGCCCCTTTGAACCATGATCAGTGTGGTGACCATATCCACCATTCCAATCACGGCGATTATTATGCTCTCCCGTGAAATCTTCATCTATTCGCTCCTTCGAATCAGGTAGTCTGTGCACCTCATCCTCCCCATGTGCGATCCTTAGGAATCTTGTGATAATCTGAGAATGTCAGTACCTGAGGTGATTGCAAAATCTCGCAAAAAATGAACTGCTGATTTAAAAACGACGATTGATTGCATGCTTGCGAAGCGAATTTTTGCAATGCCCTGTCTTCATAGGCTTTTAGACGTAAAAGTTATCTGTTTGTTCCATAATGCGATGGATTTTATAAGCTAAAGTTTTTTAAGGTGGAAAACCTGTTTCAATTCATACATACGAATCACAATGGCGGTTCGACATCGAAGTTCTTATCGGCTCGAAATGATTTGAACGTCCTTTCGCTCCTTTTTTCATCCGATCGGTTCAAATATGGATGGAAAACGGCTATTATGAATCCAAGATGCTTATTTGGAGGTGGGAATGGAAAAAGATTCCTTTGAATTCCTGAAGAACCTGGTAAACACCCCTGGGCCTTCAGGTTACGAACAGCCGGTACAGAAAGTTTTCAGGGAGAAAGTGGCGCCTTATGCGGATTCCGTCAAAACCGATATCCTTGGTTCCGTTATCGCCACAAGACATAATTCCGGTTCGCCAAAAATCATGCTTGCAGGTCACGCGGATGAAATAGGATTCCTAATTCGCTACATAGGCGATGATGGCATGCTCTATTTCGGTGGAATCGGCGGGCATGACTCCATAGTGACCGTAGGACAAAGAGTGCGTGTTCACACGGCAAACGGGTCTATCACTGGCGTTTTGGGGCGCAAAGCGGTTCATCTGATGGATCAGGATGAGAGAGGCAAGGCGCCTAAGCTGGAGGATCTCTGGATAGATATCGGGGCGAAAAACAAGGAGGAGGCGGAAAAGCTGGTGAGTGTCGGGGATTGCGCCACCTATGCTCAGGAGTTGGAGATTCTCCAAGGAGATATTTATACGGCGCGCAGCTTTGACGACAAAATGGGGGTGTTTTTGATAGCGGAAGCAATGCGTTTGTTGACGGAAAAGATCATCGTGGCGTCCGTCAGCGCGGTTTCAACGGTACAGGAAGAGGTTGGCATTCGAGGAGCCAAAACGAGCGCTTATGAAGTGGATCCGCTTATCGGCATAGCCACGGATGTTTGCCACGCCATGGACTTCCCCGGAGCGGATAAGAAAAAGGTCGGGGATATCAAACTCGGATCCGGTCCGGTTATCTCCAAAGGTTCCAATATCAATCCGAAGGTCTTCACGTTGCTAGTCCAAACTGCGAAGGAATTGGATATTCCTTATCAAGTGGAAGCAATTCCGGGGGGTACAGGCACGGATGCAAATGCGATTCAACTTAGCAAAGGCGGCGTCGCTACAGGATTGGTCTCCGTTCCCTTGAGATATATGCATACCCCATGCGAGGTTATGAATTTGCAGGACATTGAAAACGCAGCGAAATTGATCGCGGGCTTTTGCGAGAGAGTGACACCTGAAATGGACTGGACGCCGGATTAATTCCAGCGTCCGGCATATTCCAGCAATGGATCGTCTTCGGGACTATTATGAAATAATGAAAAAAGAGTTGTATCGTATTCGGTGCAAGGAATCCGGCGTCACGATAGCTGAAAATGTTCTTCTTGCCAACCATTTTCTGGACCAGTTGATAGGTTTGATCGGGCGAAAAACATTAAAAAGGATTCAGGGTCTTTGGCTTTCTCCGTGCAACGGAATTCATACATTCGGCATGAGAATTCCATTGGATGTAATCGTGCTGGATGATAAGGGCAAAATACTGGCGGTTGTGAAGCATTTGAATCCATGGAGGGCGTTAATGCCCACTCGCGGTGGGTGCAGTGTGATTGAACTTGCCGCAGGGAACCTCTCAGATAAGAAAATCAGCGTGGGTATGACATTGCAGTTCGAAAAAATGTGACCTGTTACCCCTTTTGTGTTTGTTCCTTTTCCAGTATCCATTTCGATGCGCTCAGCAAGTTCTTGCAAATGTAATCGGGATATACGATGAATTTACTTTTGTCAAAACCCTTGGATTGACCGCTTAAGGTGAGTATGGTGGTGCATCCCGAGGATTCACCGCATGCGATATCCGATGGTTTATCCCCAATCATATAGCTTTCAGACAGGTCTATTCCGAAATCCTGCGAAGCTTGAACCAACATCCCATTTCTCGGCTTTCTACAGGAACAGCCGTCAGTCGGTAAGTGAGGGCAGTAATACATCGCATCCAGTTTGGCGCCATCCCTTGCCAATTCGTCACGTATCTTGCCATTGATTTCCCCAAGGGTCTTTTCGTTCAACAACCCCCTTCCCACCCCGGACTGATTGGATACGACTATAATATGAAAACCGATTTCTCGTAAGGAACGAATAGCCTGGGAAACGGTTGGGAATATCCTAACTTGATCGGGATGTGTAATGAACGCCTCCGAATCTTCGTTTATTACACCATCCCTATCCAAAAAAATAGCGCGAGCCTTAATCATAGCCCCCAGCACCTTTATGATCGTGATTCATTGCATCCACGTTTCAACCACTTGTGGCTCGCCGTCGAAGTTCCGAGAAAACCAAATGCAATATCATCATATGAATGTCCTCGATTTGTTGCATATTATCCGAGGGAACGACTATTGTTTTTTTAGCACACTTTGAAAGCTTGCCCCCTTCGAATCCTGCGAGTCCAAATGTGAAAGCTCCCAGTTCATTGCCTTTTTCAATAGCGTTGATAACATTCATCGAGTTTCCGCTTCCGCTTATTCCAATCAATAGATCCCCGGGCTCAACCCAGCATTCCACTTGCGGGGCGTAGATATTATCAAATCTGGTGTCATTCCCCCATGCGAGGATAAGAGCTGTGTTGTCGGACAGGCACAAGGCTTTCAGGGGTTTGCCCGAATCGTATTGAAGGCATTTCTGCAGATCGTTGACAATATGCGATGCATTGGCGGCGCTGCCCCCGTTTCCCATAAGAATGACTCGTTTTCCCTCCTTCCAGGCGTCGGTCAGCAAATCGGTGAATAATACGATATCCTCTTCGGAAACTCTGTCCAAAAGGTTTTTAACCTGATCAAAATATCGTCGTATAAAAATCATTTTCATCCCCTCAAGTTAATGAGAAAAAAATAATGTTGCATGCGCTGCGAATTACACCTCATCTAATAGTCTACGGATTAAATCTCCAACCGTCATCGGGGAGTATGCGGCAAAGCGTGATATAAGAACTCCAATTCGATGAATAGCTGATTTCCCAAGTTGAAGCGATTCGTTGCCGAGTGTGAATCCATGTGCAATATTATACTCCTCTTCCCTCTGGTATGCCCATGTGCGTGGTAAACTCCATGGGTTGAACCGTGGGAACTTTCCAGGATATTTATCCGTTTTGCTATATACAAGTGCTTGATGAGTTTATGTATGCGATCCGAGCGTTAGCCTTTTATTAGGCTTTTTCATAAGGATCCATGGAATTGCAGCGTGAAATAAATTAGCACGTGATATCCTTATGAAAACATACGCTTTGCAAGGGAACATGCATCGAAAACATTTGGGGAGGGGTTATTATGATGAAAAAAGATGATCAAGCCGCCATGAGCAGCAAAGGTCGAGGATGGCATGGGAACCCCGAAGGACACGCTATTGCGGGACGCAAAGGCGGTGCGAAGGTTTCTGCGGATAGGCAGCACATGTCAGAAATCGGTCGGCGCGGCGGAGCGAAGGTCTCTCAAGATCGATTGCATATGGCCGAAATTGGCAGAAAAGGCGGGGAGAAAGTATCTTCCGATCGAAAGCATATGTCTTCGATTGACAGAAAAGGTGGCGAGAACCATTAATCCCGCGCCATAAAGGACGGCTCCTTCAGGAATCAGAAGGAACCGTCTTTTTTGTATGCCGGGCATGTTCATGCTCTCGGAGGTGCAAGTCCTCTACGGTGCAGGAAACCGTAACCGTTAAGCG
>DAIDHP010000062.1 GCA_027459625.1 Chthonomonadales bacterium | reverse complement strand
GAAAAACCATGGAAACCTAATAAACATGTACATTTTCATTCCGCTAAAAACTGTGCATTTTCAAGTCGTCATTGACATCCCCTTCCCCATTCTTGGGGAAGGGGCTAGGGGATGAGGCTGGCGCTGAGTTCCTTACCCCCAATCACCTCTCCAAGCGTGGTTTTTCCCTCACCCCTAACCCCTCTCCAAGTTTGGAGAGGGGAACGCGTGATTCCGATAATTCCGATTCCCCTTCCCCATTCTTGGGGAAGGGGCTAGGGGATGAGGCAATGTCCAAGGATAAGGCTGAAATAAAAAGATTATCTGATGTGGCCTTTACGCCAATTGAACAACTCCACGCGGGTAATATGGCGCTTACCCATCGCAATCGTTTCGAGCCGGTGTTGGAGGTAATCACACGCGAATATATGGGAGATATGATGGAAGTCGAACTTATTGGCTCGCATAATTCGCTTTACATTACGCCAAATCATCCGGTGGCGGTTGTGGCGCCGAATCTACCGGTAAATGTGACAAAAACCGAAACCGCCAGGTCTCTCCGTCAAAACCAAACCGTTGCCGAAAATCAGTTGTGGGAAATATTAAGAGATAAGCATATTATGGTCAAATTCCGACGTCAGCATCCGTTAGGCTCCTTTATACTGGATTTTTACGCACCAAAAGTGCGCTTGGCAATTGAGGTGGACAGCTCGATCCATAATAGGAAAGATCAACGTGAATATGACCAATTCCGCCAGAAATTGATCGAACATCACGATATAGAGTTTATGCGTTTTTAAAATGATGATATTACAAATTTGTTGGATCGTGTTGTTTATCGGATAGATGAAAAGATTAAGGAACGAATTATAAAATTCGATTATGGAGTAAGATGGATGCTTGCCGGAAACTTGCAAAGCGGAATGGAGATTTTCGCCGTTGTACAGCGGGATATTCGAACAATCAAAGATGTTAGGCGTTTTTACACTGAGGAAACGGTTTATAACCTTCGCGTTTCCGAGGATAATTCATATGTAACTTTGACCTGCACCGTTCATAATTGCGGCTCAACGCTCCTCATCCCCTGACCTCTTCCCCAAGCATGGGGAAGAGGAGCCGGAAGCGCCGGATTCTCGCGTTCCCCTCTCCAAACTTGGAGTGGGGCTAGGGGTGAGGAAAAATTATACCATGCCCGGAAAGATACAAAGCGATAATCTACGTTGAAATCCTTGGAAAACATCATCATCCTGCGTTCGGTTCGTGCTCAATATTGGGAAGTTGGTTGAGGATGCGCCTGTAACATTTATGGCTCCTCGCTGATTTGTATGGGTAAACAGCATGCGGGTATTTCTCCATTGTTCGCATTCCATTTAAGAAAAAAGTCCAAAGGATTGTTCCGATTTGCCTATAAAATATGATGGGGGTGAGTTGCGGGCTGACCGTGTTATTAATGTTTAACATTTCGGGGTTGGGGTAATCCCGTTCCCCGTCATGCGATAAGTGATATTCATTTTCCCCCGTAATTATTCGCCCTCCCTGGCTTTCCCGAGGTCGCTCTCCGCTCCGGAGGAAAGAGCGGACACATCCGCGGAGACGGTGATCATCCGGTATCCGATCTCCCTGCGGCGCGGGGCGAGCGAGGCGGTGGCGTGTATCCCCGGAGTCACGCCGTGTTTTCGGCAACCATCGGCAATCCGGCGGATGGCGTTTTGAAACAGGGGCTCCTCGTGATCCAAAGCGGGCGGCAGTCCGAGGGTGATGCTAAAATCCGCAGGACCCACGTACACGGCGTCCACCCCCGGCACGGTGAGTATCTCGTCGAGGTTTTCCAGCGCCGTCGCCGTTTCGATCATGGGGATGCAGAGAGTCTCTTGGTTAGCGCGATCGAAGTAATCCTCGCCCGCAAGCATCGCAGCCCGCGTCGGACCGTAGCTGCGCTGCCCGGCGGGATGATATTTGCAGGCGTTCACCGCCGCCATCGCCTCGGCACGGGAGTTGACCATGGGGACAATGACGCCCATCGCACCGGCGTCCAACGTTCGCCCAATGATCCCCTGCTCGTTCCAAGGCACGCGAACGAACGGCGCCGCATCCGTCGTCCAGATGGCGGCGATCATCTCCAAGGCGGATGGGTAATCCGCCCAGCCATGCTGCATGTCGATGCAGACCCAGTCAAAACCCTGCCTCGCGATGATTTCGGCGGTGAACGCGTTGGGAATGGATAACCACGCCCCATACGCCACCCCTCCATCGCGCCATATTCTCCTCACTCTGTTTTCCTTCATGGATGGCTCCTTCCCAAAGAGATTGCATCATCCGTCAGATGCGGGCATGCGGATTGACGCCTTCAGCGTGTTACAAGCCAAACCTCAGCAACTTGGCAGCCACGACCCTCCGCGTTTTCCCATCGTAAGCGCAATTCTCCGCCCTGAGTCAGTTCCCGGGGGATTTCAAACTCCATGACGGTGGGGGGTGTCGTCCCAGGGATCGGATCGTGAATGAGAGCACCGTTGGCGAAAAGGCGCATCGATGAGTGGAAGCGACCATGATAAACCACGCGCAGCAGGTACTCTCGCCCAGGATCGAGCCCTTCGTAACGCATCTCCAACGGGGTTTCATACAAAGTGGTCGTCTGATAATTCCAGGACTGGCGATATTCCGGCTGATATCCTCCGAACTCCTCAAACGCCGAGAGCAGGCGCCCAGGATCGTCCTCCCACCGATGCGCCTTCACGAGATGCGGTTGTCTTTCCGGATTGCCAAGGTCGTCGTAAAATCCACCCTCTCCAATATCCTCCCAGCACATCGTTTTGACGAGAAATTCTCTTCGCTCCGCTTCCGTCGGCAGACCTAAGGCTGCATGCAAGCGATTTTCAAGCCATGCACGGTTGCTCAAGGGACGGTCGATGGTGTCCAGAACCGCCCCCCTCTCCTCTCCATCGGCGTGGTAAAGGGAAACGCTCATCTGCATGCCGATGGATCGCCAGAGCGACTCTCCGAGATCGAAAATCTCCCGGCGCATTTGCGTCATGTCAGGCGTATGCGCGGAACTACTCAGCACGGAGAGCGCGTTGCGGATTGCGGATTCGGCTTCCAGGGAATCGTCTCTCTTCAGGATATCGAGCCCATCGTCCTCCCGTGTCCTCTCCGCTACGAGCCTAAGCTGAACGTATGCATCGCAAAGGCTGCGAAAATAGAGCTGCTGAAGGCGCCAGTTAGGTCCGCGGTCCTCTTCCGGCACGGCGCGCCAAATTTGCCGCCACCGAGACAAGGTCCGTTCCGGTTTCGGATTGCGGAGCAGAGGCCCATTCCAGTTCTCTTCCAAATCCAGAATCCCGTCGGCGAAATCCTCGGCGATTCTCGCCCCGCCGAACACGCGACCGTACTCAAGGAGGATGTCTCGTACCGGTTTTTCCGGGTCCCAAAGCCTCTCAAGCCAAATGAACTTGTTCACATCATCATTCACGCCCTCGGAATAGCAGAGCGCTCCCTCCGCCTCGTTCATGTACAGGTTATGGATATGCGCCTGAGCGAGCGGTCTGGGATTGATCGGCTCGCGGCACAGGGTGAGGGCGTAGGCGGCGTCCCATTCCGGCACTGGGTACTGGCAGCGCGTGCAGTGCGTGATATCCGGATAGCGTCGAAACCGGTACCTCGGCGGGACGGACTGGCGGCAATGGGTAACAGTGTCGCAAATCCACGGTCCGTAAACGACGCCCGTCAGCCATTCCGGCTCGCTATCTTGAAGATACCGGTAAAACCAGTTCAACTCCTCTCGTGTGAACCCTTGCGGTGAGAGCCACATGCCGGCTTTCGGATGATATTGACAAAGCAGTTTGGCGCTCCTCTCCAGAAACCCCATCAATATCTCCGCCGGAATGTCACCGGGGTCTCCGCCAGGCACGAACACATGGTCGATGCGCGGCGTTTCCGCATACAGCCTTTCCCGATTATGGAGCATGCGGTTCCAGTTCAAGGGATCGGAGCGGTCCCAATCCTCGTTGGGCAGCCAGAGCCACAAGTTCGTATCATAGGAATCAAGGAGGGCGGATATCCTCTGCGTCATCTCCCATGGCGCGACGGGCATGATATCGGTGGGCGGCTCCTCGGGATTCAAGGTAGGCGTCAATTCCACGCAATTCGCTCCGAAAATAAGCATGTCGCGAACATATTGCTCGTATTTGTCCGCATCCCAGGCGTCGTAAGTGTTTGGCAGGCTGCGGTATCCCAATTGGTGCCCGCGCAAGGGGAACCGGGGAGAGGAGGCGTGGATGACGCCGGAGGTCTGATCGGGCAGAACAAGCGACTCTTTCTCGGAGCGCATCATGAATAACCTCAATAACCGTCCGGCGCCGTATAACAGGGCTCTTCCGCATCCCCCTATGACCCAAAGGCGCGGCGATTTTCCCGGATCGCTTTCCAAATGGATGACGAACCCCTCCCCGCCTAATTCCGGGAGGACTATTTTCGGCGACGGAATACAACCATACGGAAGATGGTCCGTTTGGCTGATGATGATAGCGGGTCGATTGGCTTCCGGGGCGTTTTGCAGTTCACAGTTCATTTGCGTTCGGCGATATAACTCCTGCAGGAGCATTGTCGCCGCCTTCCGAGCGAGGTTCTTCTCATCCCTATCCGAGGTGACAATTACGGCGTTGGATAAATCGATCATCGTGCGCCTCCCGAAGTGTGCTGTATCAATCTTACACCATTAGGACGGGTTTTAAATCAGTCTTGAAATAACCGGAAAATGGGGAAGGAGGGGATTCCTTATAAGCATCTCGCGCCGATACTATGGTATTATGGACTACGCGATACGGATAGGAGATACCAGCCCTCGATCCAATGGGATATTCCGCAAGTCTCAAATAAGGAATAAATTGCAAACGCAGGACTTGGCTGTATTTATAAAAATACACTTCCCTACTCCGTGAGCTTTCACACTTTTTATTGCAGAATCATCCTATGGAGTCGCCTCCATTATCAGAAGTGCCAAAACTACGGGTTCCGCTGTAAGGTGGAAAGGAGTTTGCTCAATGTGGAAGGCCTATTCCGCGTTCGTTATCCGTTTATTTATCTTCGCATTGCTGCTGTTTACTTCGATTGCAACCTTCTGTAGGACGATACGGTCATCACGGCACACAAGCGTGAGTATAGTACGAATCCCAAGTGACTGGATCGCACCCGATGCGATAATGGATGAAAACGGGGTGCTGCATATGGTGTTCGCCAAGGATGGGAACGCGTATTACGTTCAATCCAAGAACGATGGCGCAAAGTGGTCTCATCCCGTGCAAATCAATACGGTCTCCAATGTGGAGTATCGCATGGGAGAACGTGGACCTAAAATGGCGATAGGGGCTGATGGTGTAATTCACGTCGTGTGGGAGGATTATTGGTCCCCGGGTGTGAAAACGTATGTGCGGTATGCGCGAAGTTCGAATTGCGGTGGTAGTTTTGAAAAAGAGCAAACGCTTTCCTCCATGAGCGGAGTGGATGGAGTGTCAGTTGCGTCGGACAAACAAGGGAATGTTTGGGCGTTTTGGCACGTATTGGATCCACCCCAGTCCGACGCTCCTGACGCCACATGGCTGTGGATGGCGCATTCTTCCGACAACGGTAAAACTTTTGGCGTAAATCAACGCATGACCGCCGCAAATAGAAGCCTTCTTGCATGTTCCATGTGCATGACATATCCGATGATAAACGGTTATGGCGATCTCTTTTTGGCTTATCGCTCGGCCGTGCATTCCATCCGGGATATCTATGTTCTCAAGAGCGTGAAACCATGGACAACATTTACCGCCCTCAGGGTGAATCATGATAATTGGCTTTTAGATCAATGCCCAATGTGCGGCCCATCCCTGACCTTAACCCCCGCCGGCGATCCGCTTTGCGCTTTCATGTCTAAAAATAGGGTTTATTGGAGCGTTTATGATCATCGGCGTCAAGCATTTCATCTGCATGTCCAAACCCCTGACAATCAGGATGGAGAGAGATATCCTTTCGCCATCCAAAACCGCTTAGGACAAATACTTTTCACATGGCAGGTCGGTCCGATGTCCACAAACGGCAACTCCACTGTTAAATGGGCTTTGTATCTAGCCGATGGCAAGTATGAAGGAAATAAGGGAACCATCGGAATCGGAAACTCAGGTACAAAACCCACGGCGTTCATCGGAAAGAATAATGAGTTTTATATCATTACAAGCGCCAAATAAAGCGAAAGGATCATCCGTAGGTGGTCAAGACGACGGCGGATGATCCCTCAACTCCTTTCGTAATCGTCTATTGCGGCTGACTTGGGGTGGAAGACGTGGCGCCCTCTTGTTTTGGCGCCCCTGCCGGAATTTTATACGGACTATAGGTCCCGTTAGTCCCTTTCTCCTTCCACGGTGGAACGCCGGGTGTGTAATGAACGCCAAAAGGCGTATGCGGGGAACTGTAATACCATATCGCCCCGCCGAGTATCGCCACCAAAACGACTAGAATCGCCACCATAATGGCGGGATGAATCTGCTTGCCCATGTTGTCTCCTTTCAAACGACGTTTGCGTTATCAACGGAGGTGATTGCGAAATTCGGAAGATGAGACGCACGGCGAATTGTTGATGTTTACTGAAAAGGCGTCAACGCGAATTTGGCAATCACCTGAACTTGTGTCACTGCTGCTTGTCCCACATGCCGACGGGCCACAATCCATACGATTGCAGGGTTGCCTTGTTGGGGTCGTTATTCTGATTTCCGATGGTTTGATGAGACTGGCTCAGTGTCATCCATTTCGCGTGACCGTCGCAGAAGGCGTAATTGCCGCCCCCGCTATGCAGATAGGCTCCGCCGCCCTGCATGGTGAACTCGCTGTAATTCCAGAAGATTTCCGCCGCCCAGTCATAACCCCACTGATGATACCAGTTTGGCCTCTCCGCAATGAAAATGGTTGTCGCGGGGCTGGTGATCGAGGCGTCTGAGGATCCGGCGGGTGACATCTCGCCAGTCAAGGAATTTGCCCCCCAGCCTCCGTCAGGCGGCCAGCAGAAGTTTTGGCTGTAAGTGACGGGGATGACACCGCTGCCTCGGGACCACGCATCGTCCGGACACCGCCAGATGGCTTTGTTTTTGATGTAGGGATCAACCTGCTGCCACCAAGGCTGGTAATTCGGCGCCCAGCCAAAACACCAGCTATGCTCCTCGTCGAAATCCTGGATGTACATCGATTCCCCCAGCATGATCTCCTTCATGTTGGACAGACAGGTGATCGCCCGCGCCTTTTCCCTCGCCTGAGCGAAAACAGGGAAGAGAATCGCGGCTAGTATTGCGATAATAGCGATAACAACGAGCAATTCAATTAACGTGAAAGCCCGAACCTCTCGCTTTGAACGAAGTGAATTCACATGCATTTCATTTCTCCATTTTGTAAAAGTGTTGATGAAGTGATTTCAGGCGGATTTCGCTATGGTATCCCCCTGAAAGTAGGTAACGGGTATTTTTTTCTCATTTAACTCCCCATCCTTCGACTGGATGAGAGTATCAAGCAGATCAACCGCTTCCATAGCCAGCAAATCCAAATCGACAAGGATCGAATCAAGAATGTGAGGGCTGGCGCTGTGCCATCTCAATCCATCGTAGCCTATGAGCGAAAACTCATCGGGAATGGAAACGTTATTGGCATGGCACCAATCCAGTATCTGATAACCCAAAAGATCGTGCCAGCAGAACAACGCCGTGGGATGATTTGTCGAGGAGAGCAACCGGCTCAAAGCTGGCGCATAGCTGTCGGGATTAAATTCGCTCACCGGAATCACGCACGACTCCGACGTTTGAATGTCAAACTCCAACAGGTATCGTCGCAACAAATTCACACGAAGGATGGCGTCGGCGTTCTCACCGGAGTCGTCGGAGAGCATGGCGATGTTTCGATGACCCAAAGAGGCAAGTTTCTCGGCAGCGATGCGCATCCCTTGGTTCACGTCATCGCAGACACTGGAGAGTTTACCCTCCTTGTCCGATGAGCCTATCATGACAACAGGCATGCGCGAGGCGCGGAGATAGGATAGCAGAGGGTCATCCTGATGAGGGGCGAAAAGAATCACGCCGTCCGCTCTCCCGCCATTAAGCATCTGGTAGGTCTTCTCTGCGGTCCTCATGAAGTTGCAATGCACGAGAATATCGTATCCTCTCGCCCCCGCCGCCCTCTCGATTGCCGTGGAGAGTCTGTCCATATACACGTCATCCTTGCGCCGATTACGGAAAGCGTTGAAAAATGAGAGCACGTTGGTTGCGCCGCTTTGCATGGAATGAACCAGCAGGTTTGGAGAGTAATCCAACTCCTTCGCCGCCATTCTCACGCGGTGATGCGCCTCTTCCGAGATTCTTCGGGCTTTCGCCTTGCCAGTGAGGACAAGCGATGCCGTGCTGACGGACACACCGGCACGGCGCGCCACGTCGCTCAGAGTGGTTCTATTTGATTTTGTCGAACTTTTAGCCATAGGGTTTAGTCAAATACTTTAGCATATTGCCAAAATACTTTGGCAACTACAAATAGCTTAACACAATCTTTATTTCATGTCAAGACTTTTTTCATCCATACTTCATTTTTTATCACATGATCGGGTGAATGGGTAATTCGCGTTTCGGAGAATTCGTCAGGCGCCAAAAATGCGTTGCGTCACCTATTTTCCGTATTTCGCAATCTTCCGTATTGTAAGCAAAACGGAGATACGGTATTCTGAATCCACACTGAATAACATGAAACTGGAGCGTTATGCATGACATCAAACACAAGTGACCAATTTGTGATCCCGAGAGCGGAACACCCGAGACCCGACCGAATGCGAGAGAATTGGTTGTCGTTGAACGGCAAATGGGAATTCGAAATAGACGAGCAGGCTGACGGAAGGGAGCGCGGACTTACGACGGGACACGCCCTCGATCGCGAAATTCTCGTGCCCTTCTGCCCCGAAAGCCCCCTATCCGGCATCGGATATTACGACCTAATGAAAAACGTTTGGTACCGCCGCTTTTTCTCCCTGCCTGCAACGATGTCGGGGAAACGCCTGCTCCTTCATTTTGGGGCGGTGGATTACAAGGCGACAGTTTATCTCAACGGGGAGTTTGTCGGCGAGCACATCGGGGGAAATTCCGCGTTCCATTTCGAGATAACCCCATTCCTGAAGGATGGCGAGAACGAAGTGGTGGTGGAGGTGTTCGACGATACCGCAAGCGGATTGCAACCCACCGGAAAGCAAACCCACACGGTAAGCGAGGGATGTCTCTACACCCGCACCACGGGCATCTGGCAGAGCGTATGGCTTGAGGCGGTTGGCTCCTCCTATATCGGGGATTTCAATCTCACACCCGATCCGGACGGCTCCAGGGTTTTTATGGAGATTTCCGTAAGCGGCGAATATCCCAACCTCACATTGGTGGCGGAGGCGTTTGCGGACGGCGTGGCGATGGGCTCTGAAAAGATACCGGCGCTTTGGAGAAATAATCGTATTGTTCTCAACTTAAAGGAGAAGCGGCTTTGGACTCCTGAATCTCCTTTCCTGTACGACTTGTCACTGACTTTGCGCTCCAATGGAGCCGTGATAGATACCGTTTCCAGTTACTTCGGTTTGAGGAAAGTGGAAATCAGCGGCGAGGCGATACTGATCAACGGCAAGAGGATCTTCCAGCGGTTAATCCTCGACCAGGGCTTTTATCCGGACGGTATTTGGACCGCTCCTTCCGACGAGGAACTCCGAAGGGATATCGAGCGTTCTCAATCCGCAGGCTATAACGGCGCAAGACTGCACCAGAAGGTTTTCGAGCCTCGTTTCCTCTATTGGGCGGACAAACTGGGGTACCTCATCTGGGGTGAGTACCCGAACTGGGGATACAATAACACCCGCGAAGGGTATTCCGATTACATCCATGAGTGGACGGATATTCTCGTTCGCGATCGAAACCATCCCTCCATCATAGGGTGGTGTCCTTTCAACGAAACGCCGCCCTCCGCCGGAGAGTTGCAGCGGATTGTATGCCATATCACCAAGGTGAATGATCCCACACGCCCCGTCATTGAAACAAGCGGCTGGACGCACACCTTGTCAAGTCCGGAAGTGCGAGACGATCATGATTACAATCAGTATCCAACTACCTTCAGGGAGCGATGGATGCATTACTTCGAGGCATCATCCAAAGGCGGATTAACGCCTGCATCCCGCTTGCGAAACGAAGAGGGGAAAGTGAGCACAGCAAATTGGGGGACGCCCTTCATGGTGAGCGAATTCGGTGGAACTCACTGGGCGGAGAAGGAAACCGGCGAAGGCTGGGGATACGGCGACGGCCCAAGAAATTTGGAGGAGTTTTATCAGCGTTACCAAGGGCTCGTGGACGCTTTGCTGGATAACCCGCACATGTTCGGGTTCTGCTATACTCAGTTGACGGATGTGGAGCAGGAGCATAACGGTTTGTATTACTATGATCGTCGGCCAAAGTTTGATATGGATCGGATTAAAGCGATTACCTCCCGCAAAGCCGCATACGAGGAGGAGTAGGGATCAAGCGAAGAAGGGGTGGTTGATGAACCGCCCCTTCAATCTATCTCCAGTCTTTATGCACGGGGTTTCCGGTCCGCAGGGATTGAATGTACGCCACGGTGATCTTCCAGTAGAGGTAGGGGTCCATTTTTCCCGCGTTATCCAGAGATCGCACTAAATGGTTATTGGTTGCTGTGGGCATCGGGAGAAGATGCGTGTCCGTCGGCGCCCACCAGTTGTTTTCCGCGTAGTCATTGAAATCCCCCACCACGACCACCTTGGGTCGCACCCGCAACACCTTTTGCCACTCAGAGATGTAATAGTTTTCATCCCTCCCCCACATATCCGTCGCCGTGACCATCTTGCGCGGGGAGATGAACATCCCCTCCTTGTCCGGGTATGCCCCTCCAACTGGGGAGAACCATCCGTAATATCCGGGATGATCCGGTCCCTCCGCCCAGCGTATGGTGAATTTGTTCGCATAAGTCTTGTCAATGGAGGATGCCTCCCACTCCTTTTTCATGGCGAGGTAGGTGTAGACAACGAGCAGAGGCTTGCCATCGAGATAAAAATAGACATTCCTCCCTTCCTTGCTCACGACGTTTCGCCACACATCCTCCGCCTCCTGCTCGATTGTCATGGGGTTGTGCGTGTAATTGCATCCTCCGATGGCGAATGAGCGATATAGCTTGTGATTAGGGTGATGCTTATTCCACAACGCCAGACATCGCCCCAACTCCATGTCTCGCAAATAGATGTAGTTGAAGTCCACATGGATGCCGTTCGTCTCGTCGGTTATGAGAAAGTTCACCCCGGCATCCGTAAGCATTTTGATATGATCCAGCAATACCTTCGGGTTAATACAATCGTATTGTTGAAACTTGCCCAGAGTAAGTGGAAGATAGGGAAGATTCCATGCCTGCCAGCTATTATAAACGTTTGGTTTCGGATATTTGTCGCTGCCAGGCAGAACTCGGAGAATACGATCGGATTTGTTGTATACCGCTATGCCCACCTTATGAGAGCCATAGGGGTCGCATATCCATTGCCATTCGGAGCCTTTGCCGTATTCTCCCCATTTCCATGGCTGGGCTTGAGATGAGTCATTCAGGGAAAGGTTCCAAGAGTTATTCAGCGTGGGGTCGAAATATATGGCGTCGGCTTTTCCATCCCCATTCACGTCGTAAAGAAATTGAGTATCGGATCCCTTTCCAATATCATTTTTGAACGCCACGGGAGCATCGAAAGCCTCTCCCGTGGATAACGCCGCCATCCAGTTTCCGGTGTTTTTATCGAATGTCACGGCGTCCGCTTTTCCATCGCCATTGACATCCCCCAACATCTGTGCGCTGGAGCCTTCGCCGAAATCTTGTATCCAGACGGAACTCTTTCCATTGCGCCAAACCATCCAGTCGCCCGTGTTTGCGTAAAAAGCTGCGGGGCTCACCTTGCCGTCTCCAACCACATCCGCAGCGAACACCTTCGTCGCGCCTTTCCCAAATCCCTCTCTCCCCACCCATGTGGTTGGAAACAGGAAGCGAGAGCCTTTATCGTTCGTCATCGCCACCCGCCATACTCCCGTTGCGGGATTGAAGACGATGGCGTCTTGTCTGCCGTCACCGTTTACATCCCCAAGCATGGGTATCTCTCCAGGCTGATCGCCAAAGCGGGATATCCAAACCCTGCCATTTGAAAATAACTTACCGGTTGATTCGTATACCGTCCATATGCCGTTGGTTACGGTCACCGCGTCATCTCTTCCATCCCCGGTCACATCACCGAAAAGAATTACTTTCGGGCTATGATTTAATGTACGCCAGTATATATTTCCTTTCAATGCGTACCAAGGGGAATACCAGGTTCCAATAATCGCGTTGGGATCGGGAGCGGCGGCATTGGCGAGTGATAATCCATCGAAGAGAAAGCATACGGCAATGATGCATGAAAATACTCGGGAGATGTTTTGAAGCATTGGGGATTGATTTCTCCTTTTTCGCTCGAAACGATGTTCGATCAATCGTGTTGCAAACATTATACTCGGAGATAGCACCCGCCATAACCGCCTGTTGCGCCTGCAATCGATAATGCATTATTATTGAACAAAGAAATTGTTGTCTTTTCGCCAATGAAGTGCCACAATGTACGGGACATTGCCCGACGTGTCGCCCATTTCGCTCGCAACTCTGTCCATGAGCGTTGGAGCGATGAGCTATGCCGTAAAATGAAAATCATATGGAGGGTTACGATGAGTCGTATTGACCGAAAGCGTTTCGTGCTAAACTCATGTTGGATTTTTCTCTTATGTGCCGCGATGCTTGGAATCTCCCGGATCGGAGCCATGGCGCAGGACAACAATGTGATTAAGATCCACACAAGCGTTCATTGGACCTGGTACGCACCGCAAAACATCTACAACGAACACAAGGCGGATATCGCCAATTATTACGATTACGCGGATCGCGCCTTCGATTACATCACTCACGCTTGGGGGTTGGAACCGAAGATACAACACTACTCTCTGTTTGTACGACCCCAAACCGGCGGGGCGTTCGCCGCAGGGGATATCGGAGAGGTTCACGCGGTAACAGGAAAGCAATCCCCTGGAATCGGTGTTTCGTATGACGCATTCTATAACGTCGCCAACGGCATAAAAGGTTTCTGGGGATACGTTTTGATAACCCACGAGATGGTGAATCTCCTTACGGGGCAAATCGTGAGCGGTGGCTGGCCGGTGGATTGGTGGGCGGATCACAAGAGCCCATTCCCCATGATGACAGCCGTGCAGACGGAATACGCGCTGGTTCCGAACGTGGCGATTTACCACGCACAGCAACTTAGCGGTCCGCATGGGCAGATGTTCGTTCATCTTAAGGATCAGTATGGTTGGGCGCTTTTCCGCCGTGCGTTCTCCATGGCTATCAAGGACGGCATGAATTGGGATAACATCGGTCAAAACCCTTCAGCTCTGCGCACCAATTACGTATGCGCCTATCTGCAGATGGCAGCCCCGGAGAGCCTGGCGAAATATATCACCCCAGTCGTTCCGGATTACAGCCCGAGCGTGGTGCGGCAAATCATTCAAGCGCACAAGATCATCTCCTCCGCAAATTCCGATCCTTCCCTCAGGGAAGCGTTTATGCACGGGGACTACCAAAAGGTGCTGGCTTCCAAAAGATAGACAGCGGTCAAGGAAAATGACGTATCCTGCATTAGCGGATACGTCATTTTCCTTGTGATTACAGACGACATAATTTCCGAAAGGTGAACCTTGAAGTCACTCTTGGTTTTGCAACTGTAAAACCGTTTTCATGGTGGCTTGTGGCATATGCATTACGTTCTCTTCCGCAACCAACACGCCGGTGGAGATATCATAGCCGAATTTTAAGATTTGAGCTTGATTACCCATTTGCAGCCACACCACTTTTCCACCGTCGCTCTTGCCGCTCACCATGGTGGTTACTCCCGTAATGGGGTCGTGATCCAGTGTTTCGCCGTTTGTGAGTTTGGCTAGCCCCAAAGGCGGAGCCCATACTCCGCCATATTGATACGCACCGCACATCTCGGTGCCTGTTTGCGGCAGAGAACCTGCCATACCTGTCACCGCCGATGTGTTGAATATTCCCCAATTGCCTCCACCGCCTTCGGATTTTAGTCTGAAAGCCGTGGACATTGGGAGGCTATAGGGCGATCCCGCCACTTGAACGTATATTTTTCCACGATATGTTAAACCGCCTGCGTGCGAGAACCATTGTGTGGACAAAGGGTGGTTCCATGGTATTGGAACCATGCGCATCTGCACCAAGGTGCCCTCATTCAATGTCACGCTTGGCGTGTTATACGCTTCGTTATCCGCAATTATCGGGGAATTTCTGCCCACTCCCATGCTGTTGAAATGAAGCAGCACCCCCGTTGACTCATCGTACACATGCAGTTCGCTGGTCTTATTCGTGCTATCCTCGATCCAAACGGCGTTATACTTTTTCCCGCCAAGATCATAAGGTGCATGCTCCACCTTGCACCATGAAGTGTTCCGGCTTTTCATGTTCCGTAAAATCGATGGATTGACCCAAAATTCCGTCGTCTCTCCCCGGAATGGAGGCATGCCTATGTGCGCCATGGCAATGGGGGTTCCGTTCATTCCTGGCATGAGAAATTGCGTCATATCCGTATAGGCTCTTCCGTGGCTCATCCCGACGATATCCAACTGAGTGTATCCCTGACCAGCGCCGCTGGCTTTGTCCTCGGGACTCCAACGACGGCCATCATCGGACTTCCAGTCGCCATGCGGGTCGAATTTCCAATCCTTTCCCTCCCCAGCTACGGTGGCGGAAGCGGCGTAATAAGTGAGACGCATTCCTGGCTTCACCCAGCTTGGCGCACCGCCTTGCTGTAATTGCGGTAACAAGGTGAATACCGGCGGTATGACACCCGGCGGGATCGGACTGTCGGGTATCTTCTCTTGGTTGTGGTGTTTGATTGCGGCATGATCGACAGGAGGATACCTATTCTCAGGTTTTTGCGCCTTATGGGATTCACCTGGGAATTCCCCGTCGGTGTTCGGATTGGTGACTGTGGCAGGGGCGGTTCCGCCGCCGGGCTGTTGTGCGCTTGCGTTTTTCGCTCCGTCCTGTTCGATGGATTTAATCGATGACAAGGCGAGCTGGCGGATATCGTTAGAGGGCGAGTTATTCGACACCCATTCCAGGGATTTTATTGCGGCGGAGGCGCCATGCCCGATTTGCCCCAATGTGGTAATGGTGTAATCCAGCAGCGATTCGTCATTGGAATGGAGTTGGGCGATCAACGCCGGTACGGCTGGAGCCGCCGTGGCACCCATGTCATACAACTTCGAGCAAGCGTCCTCCTTCGCTTGGTTCGATGAGCCGGGATCTTTCAGAACGTGTATCAGGTTGTCCAGGCTCTGAGCGTTCGCTTGAATGCAAAATCCAGTGAAAAGGGAAATGCACAAGGTCCACACAATACCCCATTGCGAAAATGAGCGAAGTGTATTGACACCGGACAATTGTATTCGATCGCTCCGTCCGCTCGCAAACAGGTCTAATTCGCATTTTCCAATCATACTCTCTCTCCGTCTCCATTAATCCTTGCCGCGCGCAATTCAGTTTTTTTGATAAGATCGCGCACCTGATTTAATTCCAATCATCTTGATATATAATCCATGTATTCCGTTAATCTCAAAAGATTTCACATGATTTAACATGGAAATGATAATGGAACGAGATGATAATTGGTATAATTGCAATTAACCCGGGCATGGGTATGTTGTTCCGTGTCAATGCAATGGTGGATGAGGTCAATATCTCTTCATTTTCCGATTTTTGCAATTACCTCTGTTGTCACAACATAATTGCCCATAACGCCAAATCGTCTGCGAACGTGGAGTTATAACATGTAATGATTTTTAAGAGTATGTTTCCTGTGGGACAACTGCAGGGGAGCCGCTTTCAAGGGCGTGTACTTGGCTGACATGCGCTTTCAAACGGTGAATAATAACCAGGTGATCACCGTCTTTTATACACCCCGTACTCGTTCACCCCTAAACGAGTGGCTGCGCTTCAAAATGGATTGCCTACGCGTCGCGGGATGAGCCTGGAATTGCATGTCAGGTCCGTCCATATTAAGAAATCAACTTTGTTCGGATACGTGAAAAATACATCGGATGCCGGAACTCCGGATTAAAATGCGGCTCCTCGCCATCTCGTATGAGTAAATATGGTTCCTCGCTGTTTTGTGTGGGTATACGACAGGCGGGTATCTCTGCATTGAACTCATTCCATCCTGAAAAAGATGTCAAATGGAGTGTGCAGATACGCTTGCAAAGCCCGAAGGAGGATGTGTTTCGGGCGAAAGGGATTATGCTATTTCATCTGTATATTCCGTCTCCACATTATCGAAATAGAGACCTTGGAACTGTCCTGGCTTTAAATTATCCGGCAAGGTAAGCTCGACATGATAGGGCACTCCCGGGAGGAGGGACGCGATATCCGCATAAAACCCAAGAAATGTCTGATTTCCTGAGTTGGGATAGACGCCATTCCAAGCCTTCTTCACCTCCATGTTTTTCCCGTTTATCGTCATTTCCACATTCATATTCGGATTAGGTTCGGCGATATCCACAAAAAGGTAGAGGCGATCCGGACCGAGCCATGGCGCGAGGAGGTCGTCCTCCGTATACTGAACCGTCCAGCTTTTTTTTCTGTCTATAAGTTGCGCGAAGATCCTTTCAGGAATGGTGAATTCGCCATGGAAGCGGCCCCCGCTGAATTCGGGATCGTATTTCCCCACTTGATGAGCCTGATAAAAAGCATCGCCATTGAATTTCACTCGGCTATTCACGAGATTCATGCTGCGATTCAAAGTCACGCGCTTGCCGTTGATGCTTACGTCATTCACCCAAGCGTTATAGGGCAGCATCACCATTAATTCCCTTTCCGAACCGAATTCGCCGCGAACATTTGTTAATTTTAACTGACCGTCCGTAAGAATGGCGTCACCTGCTGCATTGCAAGTTATTGGAAGTGTCGTTTGAGAGGACGGGTAGATTCTCAGCGCTATGGCGGAAGTTCCTAGCATGGGGATGCTAATCGTGTCCCCCCATTTCCAAAACCCCTCCCGTGGCTTGCCGTATTTTCTGCCGGGCAATGGATCAAGCTCCTCCAACATAAAGGAATCGCCATTTTCCAATCCGATACCGCCATCCAAACGAAAAGTGGCGTTCATTGCATGGTAGTTTGGATTAAAAAGGAATATGTAACCGGTGTCTCCAATGATTGCCGATGTTCCATCCACTCTTCCGATTAACGGCTGCCCTAAGATGGGGCGCATTCTTTTCATGTAAGGGAAATTTCGCTCCGTCCAAGCTATCCAATTTTTAAGCCAGATGATATCCTTGCGCGGAAAGGCGCGGTACTCCGCCATGTCACGCGCCGGAAGAAAGTCCACCACATTGTTTATGGGTCCAGTGGCGATGGAGGATAACACGGAGTAACGCCAACCGAGCAGGTCCCAATCTCTGGTGCGCCATTCGTCACGATGCATCACCCCTTTCGCATCGAAACGTTGGGATTGATGAGTCATATACCCCGGCGTCACTTCAACCGGCGCGAAATTGACCATTCTGTAATTCCAGGAGATGGCTCTCTGATGAAACGCGGAGACTCGGTCGGTGTGCAAATCCGGGTGGGCCGTGAAACTTTCCGGCTGCTCGTCGTTCCCGAAGGGATGAGGATAACTTCCACCAACCCATGTCCACGGACCAAACCACTGATACTGTTGTCTCCCGTCGATCACGATGCCTGGAGCCCTTTTTCTTAGGTTCTCCAGTATCCGTCTGCATCCGTGCCATTGAGCGTATTTGCTTGTTGCCGGCTTATCGTATGCGATCCACCAATGGTCGAAGGAAAAACCGCCCGAACCCGTCTGCTCATGGAAAGCCACAAGCTGATCCACGAACCAGTCCTGGAAACTTCTGTTCCCCGTATCCACACCGACATATCCTCCGGTTTTGTGGTTGCACCAGTTCGTCCATTTCAGGTTTTGCATGAAGCCGAGGGAGGGATAGGCGTAAGCCACCAGCTTGACTTTCCGGTTTTTGGCGTAATCAAGCATCTCCTTAATGGATGGCGGAATGGGGTCCTTTCCGGGAATCCATTCGCCTTTCCGAATCTTTTGTCCCAAACCGAACCATAATACGTTTTCCCATCCCCAGGCGTCCGTGTTTTGATCCAAACTGGACACTTGGCTGTTGGCGGGGGCGTAGAGGATGTTTTGTATGCCTAGCTGCGAAGCACGATCGATTATTCTCTTGTATTCCGTTCTTCCCGCCTCGGTGCCGCAATCAATCTGATAGTCGTTTTCCGTCCACCCTACATGAATGCTGATCGTTTTTCGAGGCGTTTCCACCAGAAACGCCCGCACCGCGCCAGCGAAAGCACTGACTTCCGCCATGTCTATCATTTCACCTCCCATTCCGGCTGTTTCGGGATCGGGGAGGTATTGCCATTCAGATGTAAGCCCTGCGGGATACTCCGTGCCGGAGAGCTCATACGGGGCTATGATTGCACGATCGCTTTCAAAAGGACCGTACACCTTATCCCATTCCATATCGGGCGTGTATGCCAGCGATGCGACGCCGTTTTGGAAAGTCCAGTTGATCATAGGGTTCTGCAACGTGAGCAATATGCCGCAGTTCTTCGCGGTGTCGTTCGGAGCCAATCTCAGAAAAGCCCCTCTGCTTCCGTCATAGATTCGGTTCTCATGCGAGATATCAGAATGGATATCAGCCTTGAATACCGTTATGTCGTTAACGTGATAAGTGGCGTCGGCAGGCTCGAAAATGAGTTGCTTTGAGAGGAACAGCCAGTCGGGGTTTAATTCGTATTGGACCGTTAACCTGTTTCCGTTAAACGAATAGAGATACGACAGAACGTTTTCGCTTTTGTTGACTTGGGACGGTGCCATCCGCGAAGTGTCGTAAGTGACACCGCCCACGGTGATAATTGCATTATCATTTGAAAAAGCGTATGTGCGCTTGTTTTTTTTCGACGTGATTTGGACTAGCCCTTTGTCATTAAACCTTGCCGCAAGATGATCGTTTTTTAAAATGAATTTTTGATCACCGGAGTTTGAAGTAGTATCGTCCCCCTCCGCACCAGCATTGGACGCCAATATCGAGACGCTCACCAGCGCTGCATCTTTAAGAAACTCTCTGCGTCGCATGATATTCCCCCCTAAAGTCCTCGTCAGATTTTCGCAAATACATTACCACATATAATTTTTTGATAAAATCATCCTAATCGATGCGATGCATTTGCTCCTGATGAGAGCGGAATTACTCATACCCGGAACAAATACGGTGATTTAGGCGTCACACATATAAACATTTCACGTGATTATATTTCAAGAAGCAGTATGTTTGACGCTGTCCATATGTCATTGAAGAATGTGACTGAAAGGAGAAATAACCATGGAACGCAAGCACCGATGGATTATGATACTGCTGCCCATCATGATAGTGGCATTGCTCTTACCGGCGACGCGCCCGGCTCAAGCAAGCGAAGCCGGACGTAGAAACACGGCAATTGGTCTCGGAGCGTTATCCGCTTATCTCTTCACAAGAGGGGGAAGCAAGGTTCCCGCCTTTTTAGCCGCAGGAGCCACGGCATACGCCTATAAACGATACCAAGATGCCATCAACGCAAGGCATCGCCGAGAAGCTTACTACGCACGTGAGCAGGCGTACCGGGCGTCTTATCTTCATGCCCAGTATGTCCATCATCAGGCGATACTAGCCCAACAGGCTCATCATAAAGCGGTTTTGGCTCGTGAGGCTCGAATTAGAGAGGGACGAGCGCAAAAAACGGCATACAACGCACCGCCACCCGTATCAGCGCGGCCGGTGACTCCGATTGCCGCCGCTCCCTCCAAGCCGACGAATTCCTCACCGGTTGGCGGAGGTGTGGCGCAAGCGGGTCTGTTGGCGCTGGCGGTTGGAGCCGGACTTGGTGCTCCGAAGCTTTGGGCGGTGATGCATAGTCATCTGCCTTTCACTAAAGTCTGATCCATTCAGACTCTGATATTCACTCCGCCCTGTTAAACATATGGGGCGGAGTGTTTTTTGTATGCCGGGCATGTTCATGCTCTCGGAGGTGCAAGTCCTCTACGGTGCAGGAAACCGTAACCGTTAAGCG
>DAIDHP010000061.1 GCA_027459625.1 Chthonomonadales bacterium | reverse complement strand
CCCGCAATCCCGGCAACCGAAACAACCATCGAATCCCGCACAACGGATGATTTTCGGCATATTCAAAAAACGGGAAACGGCGCATCCACCGTAAATCAAACAATTCAGGAAACCGATCACACGGCACGATGTTCCGCCGCATTTGTAGGGGCGATCTCTTGTGGTCGCCCGCAAGCCCGGCAACCGAAACAACCATCGAATCCCGCACAACGCATGATTTGCGACGCATCCAAAAACGGGAAACGGCGCATCCACCGCAAAACAAACAATTCCGGTACCCGATACCCTGCGGGCGACCACAAGGGATCGCCCCTACATATTATTTAAACGCCTGCAACTCCGCTATGGACATCTGAGCGCCGGGCTGGTTGGGTCCGTCGGGTTTGATGCCGCACACACGGATGTATCGCGCCGGGGTCGGAGGGATATTCACCTCGAAGGGCTTGCCATCCCAGTTCTTCTCGGATGCAACCGTCTCCCATTTCTCGCCATCCGTGGAGATTCTTATCTCGAACTGGGTGGCGTAACCCGTGCCAAAGATCACCTTGATGCGCCGAAGCGGGACCAAGGCCACCAGATACACTTCATAAGTCCACGGCCATTCCTCGGCGCCCTGAGCGTAGGTGTTCGGGTCGCCGTCGACCCCGAGACGGGCGAAATGCACTCCGCTGTTGACCACCAACTCATGTGATCCATCAAGACTGAGGATTTTTGAGGGTTTGTGGAACGCGAGGTTTCCGGGGGGAATGGGACGCAGGGATCCTGCTTTGTTCAAACCCTGCCTGACCGCCTTGAGCATCTCGATTTGCGAGCGGTCAAGACCCCCGTCACGGTAGAGCATGGCGTCTATGGAGACCACCCCGCCGTGAGAATGCACGTCGCTCACGTATTCCGCCAGTTCCTCCTTTGTGTATCCGCATCCCGGTTGCGCCCAGTTCGGTCCCAGGAACGAGAGGATGTGCCACTGCTCCCCGTCAATCCAGCGCGAGGCGGGCATATCCCAGAAACGGTTTTGCTCCCCGGTTGTGAAATCCTCGTGGCGCGTATAAGCCATCACCTTCGGATCCACGCCGCGATTGAGGGCGATGATCCGGTCCGGATTCCCAGCCCTCAGTCCCTTCGCCATAATGCCAAGCGTCTCATCGTCGTATCCAATGAAGGGATAGCATCCATCCGTCCAGTAACCCGCCACCTTCTTACCGTAACGCAATCCGTACTCCTCCGCTACGCTAGCCCATTTGCGCACGAAATCGGTCTTCACCGGCGTTCCGCAGTCGAACGCCGGACCCGCCTTGCTGTCTCTACTCGGACCGTCTCCTGTGTAGTAGAGCATAAGGGGAATGTGACGCTTACTCAGGGATTTGTATAGGTCCTCCACAAGGTCGCGTCGGGCGCACGCCTCGCCGGGTTTGTAACCGGTGATGCGGTCGTAAGTCTCATTGGGAGCGATCATGAAGCGTGTCAACTGCATAATGGTGAAGATGACATACCCCGCTCCAACCTCTTGCATGATGTCCGCATAGCGTTCGGTGTCGAATTCGTCCACGCAGGTGTCCCAGTCGGTCTCCTTCCCGAGACTGTGAAGTTGCGCCCTGTTGTTTTGCAGGCTGTTCAGATAATGCGTGAAGACGCCGAAACCCGCTTTCAGGAACCAATCGGTGCTGGGGTGTTTCAACTGCGCATTGGTGGAATTATTCGTGGCGGGATCCGCCAAAGCGTTTTGCATAAATCGCTGCGCTAGAATCGCCTCCCCAGCAACCAAAGCCGATTTGCCTATCAACTCTCTTCTCGTCATCTTGCCCTTCATAGTTTCCACCTTTCCTGACCATAGGATACGATAACAATACCCAAATAATACTCCTATCGTGTATCATGACACGGACCATCTCCAATAAGCTTTTGAAATATGGTTTCTCTGAGGTAATCTCCATTCGTTCCAGGAAAACGCGCTCGTGTGGAGAGAAGTGAGATGAAATATATACCGCTTTTATGGCTCTTCATGATATTATCCGCCAAATCGATCGTTAATGCGAACGCTTCGGGCTATCCCGTGCATGATGGCGAGGTGGTGTATGACGTGGCGAATTTCGCGGAGGGGGTGGACTCCTTATGGAATCCATCCAAAGGGCGATACGCTCCCCGATTTTGGACAACCGACGGACCGGTCTACACCTACTCCCCCGGCAATACCGGTCGGGTGATGGCAAGGACCGCTCCTTCATCCCAGTCTTGCAACTACTGGGATGTCTTTGGTGACAGCGGCGGGAAAACCGGATATACCGGCTATGCGGACATGGATTATCAGCTCTACATCCCCACTGCGGATAAGCTCTTCCCTTGGGAGCGCTGGACCGCGAACTATCAGAACTGGCGCGGATACTCCAAAGTGCGGATCCAATGGAGAGCAAGAAACAGCGATCCGAGCAAGCGGGTTTTACTGGAGGTGTTCGTTCACTCTTTAGCTGATGGAGGTAAATGGGTGCAGGTCTCCCCGCTGTTGGATGAAGCCCAAAACGAGATGCATGCGGATACGTTTTCCTTGAGCGGATTGACGTCCGCCCAACTCGCATCAATCTCCGCGATAAAATTCCGGGTGCCTAATAACTACATCTCTCCTGGAGCTGGTGAAAAGTGCGGCTTGCAGCGCACGTTTCTCTATGACATAAAATTGATCGGTACCTGTTCTACCGTTCCACCTGCGGTTATCGGGGATCAGAAGATAACATCTCATTTTCTCGGAACCGTGTTTCACAGGAGATATGGCAGTTACTCCGCCTCGGGCTTTTACGATCCATCCGTGAAACCTGCGGTATTCAGGATATGGTTTGGTGGCGGCATTCCGGAGAAGCCGGCGGGGGATAACGTTTGGTATGTACAAGCCCCTTCCCTCGACCCCGCCTTCCTTGATAAAACGGATTTGAAGCCCGTCCGCTGCACTGTAACCCCGATCAACTTATGGGTGCAACAATACAAGGGGGTGGATCAGACATGGGGTGATCCCTCCGTGGTTCGAATTCAGACGGCACGCAATCCACACACTTACGAATATGTGATGTATGTCTCGGCGGTCGCGGACGGCACGAACTGGAACCAGATCTATCGGCTTATCTCCAAAAACGGAATCAACTGGACGATTGATCCGCAATCCCCGGTGGTGAAGGCGAAAAACGGTGGGGTGGCGGGTTACGGATCGGGATCCCCGAGCGTGATGATCCTTCGGGGTAAATGGTGGATGTATTACTACAGCCAGTCGGAGTCGGAAGGACCGGGCGTGTATCTGCGAAAGAGTGCGGATGGGGTGAGATGGGGCGATGCGATTAAGACAAGCGATAATGTTACGTCCGCCGTGGATGTGAAATACATAAACGCCCTCCGAGAGTTCGTGGCGGTGAGCGATGTCGAGGCGGAGGGGGGCGGGGTCTACACCCTGGTTTCTCACGATGGGGTGCGCTGGTTTGGCGGCGCTCCGCCCTATCTCGCCGAGGATCAAAACGCGTATCTATGCCATAATCCGGGTTTCATCGGTTCGGATCGGGGTCATGGCTGGAAGGAGATGTATGTGACCTACGGCGCAAGCCAGGAGCCATTTGGTCCAACCGAGTATTACACGCGTGAGTTGGAATACTCCTCCTGGCGCATTGGTGCGGTGAAATAAGTCTTAAAGGTTGATTAATGCAACCTAGTTTAACCTATTGCAAGGCTCTCACCCTTTTGACACAGCCTTTATGGGGGCGGAGGGAGGAACATAAGCCCGAACCCCGCTAACGTACATCACATACGGATTTTCCTTGCCATGGCTCTGGGTGCTGAGGATAAGATAAAAGCTCTGTTTGGATGCTATCGCCGGCACGTAGGGTTTGCCGGCGCTCATCATTTTCTTACTGTCCACCCACCATGTAACTGTGCTGGTCTTGGGATCGTAGCTCGCTCCAAAAGTATGCGTTTTCGTTCGATCCAAAGCTATTGAGGAGACATTGTTCGGATTTTGCAGGTTCTTGTATTGAGGGTATATTCCACTCCAGTTATGGACGGTGCCGGTTAAGCCGGGGCCAAAACCGCCCTCGTCCACATCCAGTTCCATCCAGCGTTCGTACCCTTTCGGATCCCCCGCGTAATGGTCCTGCTGCTTGCCGTTATGTTCCGCAGGCATCAGCCACACGGCGGGCCAATGGTCAGGATCGTTGGACGAAAGCCGGACATCGAACTCGACGTAAAACCCGAACGCGCCGGGCAGCAACGGCAATTCGCTTGGGGAAAAATCCTGTGGCGCACTCACTAAATCGCCGCTTAGGCTAATGGCAAGCGCGCCTTCCTGCGTGGAGTAGTGATCCATCGACGGAGGCTTGGCGTACCATTCTCCGCTGAACCATTTATAATCGCCTGTCCTTCCCGGAGCGATGTCGGCAGCCACGGGCTTTTCGTTCAGAATGCATTTCACATACCCAATCGTGGCGGCTCCGGGGGGGATAGGGCAATCCAGGGACGGCTTGTTCGCATTCGCATGGACACCCTCAGTTCCGAAAAGTACGGAAAGGATCGTTTCTCCGGCGACTAACGCCGATTTGTTTATCAACTCTCTTCTCGTCAGACCGCTATCCATTGTTTCACTCCCCCAGGATATGGGTTCTCAAGACATTGCATAACGATACCCAAATATGGCGTTTATTGTGAATCGTTGCATGAGGGATGTGCGTGTGAATACGCGCGGCATTCCGCACGACGAATGAGTTCGCCACCAAGGAAATCACAAAGCCACCTAAATGAATGTTCTCATGCGCGGTCGCTTCGCTTCCGGCTATGATAGGGTAATCTCTTTAATGGCGTTTTTGGAGCACACGGTAAGAACAATGGCTAAGACGATTATCAAACACGGTAAAAAACCTGAAAGCCTGATTTTGTTATCCCCGAATTTGGAATTCATCAAACAGATGATTGTTTATCTGTTCCGTATGATGCTTTTCAGGGTATTGATGTATTACGCGGTTTTAATAACCATCGATCTAATAACGGACTTTCCGGTGCCGCCCATCCTCTATATTTTGCCGCTTTACAACGTTTTATTTATCCTATTGTATCGCCAGAAACTGATCATTACGAAAGACGGCGTTAGCGCCTCCTATCCCTTCATAAACAATCGGCACACCAAGCGCAAGTTGAATATGCGCAAAGGGTTCGCCATGGAGGAGATTCAGACTTGGGTGGTGGAAAGGGTGCAAAATCTCTTCCTGGTTCGGTTGAACTTCAAGGACGGGTTGATCCTCTCCTTTCCGCTCTTCGGCGATCAGGAGGATATCAATATTATCAAGACGGAATTAAGGAATTGGCTGCCGCAGGAGAAGGGGTTTGATTATTCCTAAGTCGCATCCAAACCTGCGCATAGTCGGAAAAAAGACGCAGGCTTGGCTCGACCATGGGCTGGGTCACAGTTCCAAAACAAGCGGGTGATCGCTCATCTTCAGGCTTACGGAACTTGCTCCATGAACCGTTTGGACCGGCGTCGTTCCCACTGTCGGGTCATATACCTTGATTAATCCCACACGCTTTCCGAAATCCACCTTCACATCATCCTCGCCGCCGGTGAATCGCTCGTCCCACACCACCAGGTCATAACGACCGTCGCTTTTTTGGAGGAACAGGTCGTGCACGGTGTCCGGCTCATTCGGAATGGAGTATCTCAAGCTTCCGAGTTTGCTCGGAGTGCCGTTATCCGCCAGGATTGTGGTGAGGTTATGCAGATAGATCGCCGCCAGACGCGGAGTGTAATCCGGCTTGTAGAATCCGAAAGTTTGGTTGCCCGCCTCGTCCGTGCGATCTCGGAGAAGGTAGATGGCGGTATGGCTCCATCCGCGCTTGAACTGCGCAAGGTAGACACTCATGTAAAGCAGCCCCTGGATACTTTCGGTTATGGTCGTATCGAGTGTTATTCCTGTCTCGGTGGTCACTCTTGGCAGCGTCATCAGTTGCGCGGTGTCGTACCCCTTGAAGTGCTTCGCCCAGGTGACGCCGTAGTTGCCGTACAGTCCGTCCACGCGGCAGGCGGAAGTGGGGTCCGCGCTGATCCAGGTCTGGTTGTCGTGCAGACCGGGCCAGCTTGGGTGCGTGAAGTAGTTGTGGCAGTTGGCGAAATCGGCGTATTTAATTCCATCCGGCATCACGCATCCCGCGCCGGGCGGGATGGCGAGGAACTGCAACCCCACATTATCCTTTTCCGCTCCGTTCTCCGTTATGCTCCAAACAGGGTAGCTCTTCAATATGGGGTCGTTCTTAACCGCCTTGTATAGATCTCGCTGAAGTTTCGCCACGGGGATCCAAGTGTCGGCCTTTCCACCGCCCTGTTCGCCGTCATAAGTGACACCCCAGTTGTTAGGCTCGTTGTTCCCCTCAAACGCCAGCAAGGCTCCCGCCTGCGCCAACTCACGGCCGCCAGCAAGCAAACGGTTCAGGTCGATGCCTCCGCTCAGAAGCCCGTAACTGAATTTACATCCGGTGGCGCGATGCAGAGCGATCAGATCGCTCACCGGTATGTCGCTTTCGTACCCCGAGCGTATCCACCGAACGCCAAGGTATTTTACGCATTTAATAGTGTTTGGAAGCGTCTCGCCTCTGCGAGACACGGCGGAGTTCACTCCGATGCTGCTCAGAAAATCCGCATCGCTTTGAGCCTTCTCCGCCTTGATAGGCTGGGCGATGACCCTGCTGCTTTGAAACATCGGAAAAATAGAGCAAATTAGAATAAGGAATCCGAACTGTCCTGGTATATGTCTCAACATATCCTCCCTCTGTGTCAAAATCCTCGTTTTTCGGAACGCATACGGGAATCGCGTATAAATTACCTGCACGAAAAGTATTACCCCATAATCCACCATGCATGGGCATGAAATTCAATGAATATCATGGTAATGTAACTATAATCACACCTATGTAACATACGGGGGGTCATGCAGATGCTCAAATCCTTCTTTTTCTTATGCTTGTTGTTTCTATTGACACCTCTCCATGCGCAGCTAGTTAATCCGAGCTTCGAGGGCAAGTATCAGGCTGCCAACCCCAATCAACAGACGTTCTCAAGCGGAGCGGTTCTTTCCGGTGAAATCGCCAAAGGCTGGTCCGATAACAGCTCCTGGGCGAATGTGGAGATACGATACTCCAAGGACGACTCGAATCCTCACGGCGGCAAATCTTGCCAGAAAATCACCGTTCTAAGAGGATTTGCTCAGTTCGGGCAGTCCATCCAATTTCCCTCCGGCATCTTGGACGCATCAATCTGGGTACGCGCCGAGAAACCGATCCTCGTCTCCCTCGCGCTGCGTCTTGCGCCCGCCCCCTACACCACCTATGGCTCAACGGTCGCGATTATCGGGACGAAATGGCAAAAAGTGAGCGTGCAGGGGGACGTTCCAAATCCTGTTTCTGGTTATCTGCTCATTAACGCGGCGGGTGTGGGGACGATCTGGCTGGATGACGCGTATTTTCACCTGGCGAAATCGCAGATTCCGCAATACAAACCCATCAGACTAACTCCGCCCCCCATGCCGATTCCCGATACATATTTCGGCTTAAACGTGAACCACATGCACGACGGACAAGGCTTTCTGTGGCCCGCACTCCGGTTCGGGGCATACCGTACATGGGATAGCGGGGTCATTTGGCCACAGGTCAATCCGCAAAAAGGGGTGTTCAACTGGTCATGGTTGGACAGGGACGTGGAGCAGTCGCAACTGCATCACGCCAAATTCCTCTTCACACTGGGGCAGACCCCAACCTGGGCATCCTCCGTCTCCACTTCACACGGCGTGTACGGTAATGGGTTCAACATGCCCCCTGCGAAAATATCCTATTGGGATGATTTCATCCGCGCCGTCGTGACCCGTTACAAGGGCACGATCGAGGCTTACGAGATATGGAACGAGCCGGATATTCCGGATTTCTACGACGGCACCCCCGCCAGTCTCGCGAAGCTGGAGCAAGCCGCCGCACCGATCATTCACTCCATCGATCCGAAAGCGCTTGTGGCGATTCCGCCAATGTCAGGGAACAATTCGCTCTCCGCACTTGGCTGGCTCGACGCCTATCTCGCGGCTGGCGGCGGAAAGGGGTGCGACGTAATGGCATACCATTTCTATAACTACCCGGCGGAACGGGACATCCCCGCCATGCAGGCGTTCAAGGTGATTCTATACAAATACGGGTTGGAAAAGAAGCCGATTTGGATCACCGAGAATGGCGGCAATTTTCAGGGCGACGATATCAGGGCGGTGGATCTGCTGTCGAGGGAGTACCTTATTGACTGGGCGATCGGCGTGCAAAGAATGTATCTCTACGCCTACGATAATAACACCTACATCGGCTTGGATCATTATGGTCAGCCGGGCGGCGCAGCGGTTCTGGATCGATCCGGAGTGGCGTACAAGGAGGTGCGCAGATGGCTTCTGCATTCCGTTATGCTCGCTTGCGATCGCACCGACCGGGGTGTGTGGAACTGCAAACTGAAGCGTCCCGGCGGAATCGCGTGGGTGGTCTGGAGTGAGGCTGGGGACGAGACCTTCGCCATTCCCTCGGATTGGAAGGTCACCAAATCCTGGGATTTGACCGGCGCGATCCGCCCACTGAACGGGCGCAGCATTCGGATAAGCGGCACTCCGATATTGCTGATGGACTGACAGGCGTGTAATCCCCTTTTGTGGATTTCTTAAACATCAACGCGGAAGTTCACTACCGCGCCCGGGATGAGGCATGCTTCTTCATTTCATCGGAGGCATCCCTCCCGCATTTGTGGGAGATGCTTCCATTCTAATTTTTAACGGGTTCTGACATCCGTAATCGAACGACCAAGACAAGGAGAGGAAAATGCCATTTAATGAACCTTACCCATCCATAGAGGAGTTAATGACACTTATAGGAGAGGCGGGAAGACGCCTCGCGGAGATCGAAGCCAGCGAAGGCGCGGCGGGTAATATCTCCATCTATTTCAACTGGGAGCCCAACTCCCGCGAGATTTTCACCGTGGAGGAGACCATCCCTCTTCCCGAGCCCGCACCGGAACTGGCGGGGGGCTACTTCCTCGCGAGCGGTTCCGGGAGAAGGCTGCGCGAAATCGGAAACGACCCCGAGGGCAACCTCGGTTTGCTGAGAGTGAACAAGGGCGGTGAGACCGCGCAGCTTTTCACCTCCCGAAGGAGGCTGTTCCAAAGGCTCACGTCCGAGTTCAACAGCCACCTCGCCGTGCATCGCGACCAGATCAATAGGGAGGGGCACAATTTCCACGCCCTGATTCACGCCCAGCCGCTGCACCTCACCTACCTCAGCCACATCCCCCGCTATCAGGATGAGAACTATCTGAACCGGCATATCCTCCGATGGCAGCCGGAATCGATTGTTCAGTTGCCGGATGGAGTGGCTTACGTGCCGTTCCTGTTACCGGGGTCGCCGGAATTAATGGCGGCGAATGTCAAGGCGATGCGCGATCATCACGTTGTGCTCTGGGCGAAACACGGGGTGATGTCCCGTTCGGACACCTCCGTAAAGCGGGCGAGCGATTTGGTGGAGTATGCGGAGACCGGAGCGAAGTACGAGTATCTGAACCTAACGAATCACGGTCTTGCCATGGGTTTGAGCAGGGAGGAAGTCCTTTCAATCTGCAAGGCGTTGAACATTGAGCAATCCATCTTTTAATACCATATGGATTGCGGTTTGTAGGATGGACATGAGATGGACGGGGAGGGGTGTCTCGAAGGCGCCCCGATCCGATTTCAGGTATTATATAAGAACCGAGTCAACTAATTACAATATTGGCCTTTGGATGTTTCATCATGAGATATCCGCCCACTTTCATGAATCTTACGGTTCACCGTGACGGTGACATCTATAACATATCGGAGTTTTGGAGTGAAATCGTATCACGTAGCAATAGCCGGCGCCACGGGAGCCGTGGGGACGGAGTTTTTGAAACTTTTGGAGTCACGGGATTTTCCCATCGCATCCTTGAAATTACTTGCATCCGAGCGTTCCGCAGGACGCGCCATCCCCTTTATTGGGTCGAAGCTTCATGTGGAGCAACTGACCGAAAAATCGTTCGAAGGCGTGGATATCGCCTTCTTCAGCGCGGGAGGGGCGAGAAGCAAGCAGTTCGCTCCCGCAGCGGTGCAATCCGGCGCAGTGGTGATCGATAACTCCTCCGCCTTCCGCATGGATCCGAACGTACCTTTGGTGGTGCCCGAGGTGAACCCCGAGGATATCGCCTGGAACAAGGGAATCATCGCCAACCCGAACTGCTCCACCATTATTATGCTGATGGCGGTCGCCCCCTTGTATCGCCTGTCCAAAATCAGGCGTGTAGTCGTCTCCACCTATCAGGCGGCGAGCGGCGCGGGAGCGAAGGCCATGCAGGAGTTGATTGATCAATCGGGACAAGCCCTGCGAGGGGAGAAGGTGACAAAGAGCGTCTTCCCGCATCAGATAGCGTTTAACCTCTTCTCTCACAATACCAAAATCGACGAAGACGGTTACAACGAGGAGGAGCGCAAGATGATTAACGAGACGCGCAAAATTCTCCATGACGATCAGATTGGTATCACCGCCACCTGCGTGAGGGTGCCGGTGCTGAGGGCTCATTCGGAAAGTGTGAATGTTGAGTTCGCGGAACGCCGCCCATCGCTTGAGGAGATACGCAGTGCGATTTCGCAATTCCCGAACGTGCGTCTGGTGGATAATCGTGAAGCGAACTACTTTCCCATGCCGCTTGACGCCACGGGGAAGGATGAGACACTGATTGGAAGATTACGATACGATCTTTCCAACGACCATGCGATTGATCTGTTCGTTTCCGGCGACCAGATACTAAAAGGCGCCGCGCTGAACGGGTTCCAAATCGCTCAGGAATGGATAAAAATGCGGGAGTAATCCGCGTCCGCCAAATACATTATTGTTATTGAAAAAAAATCACAGGAAATCGGGGATAAGAACATGGCGAACTGGGGACGGGTAATTACGGCAATGGTCACGCCTTTCACGAAGGATGGTGAGATCGATGAACCATCCTTCGTGCGTTTGGTGGATTTTCTTTTCGAGAATGGCAGCGACGCCTTGGTTGTGAGCGGTACGACGGGGGAATCCCCCACGCTCTCAAATCCGGAGAAAATTCAGATTTTCAAGTGGGCTAAGAAAGCGGCGAAAAACCGGGGTCCGATTATCGCGGGCACAGGCACGAACGATACCGCCGATGTCATCGTTCTCTCCAAGGAGGCGGCGGAGGCGGGCGTGGACGCTCTGCTGCTTGTGACTCCCTATTACAACAAGCCCAATCAGGAGGGTCTGTATCTGCATTTCAAAGCTATAGCGGACGCAGTGGACATCCCGATAATGCTTTACAATGTTCCGGGAAGGACGAATGTGAATCTTGCGGCGGAAACCGTCCTCCGTCTCGCGAGGGATTGCCGTAATATCGTCGCGGTGAAGGAAGCGAGCGGCAACTTGGTGCAGGTGTCGGAGATCGTTGCAGGCGCCCCAAAGGGTTTCAGTTTATACAGCGGTGAGGATGGCATTGTGCTTCCCACCCTTGCGGTCGGCGGGACCGGGGTGGTGAGCGTGACATCCCATCTGGTTGGCAAGGATCTGAAGACGATGTGCGAAGCGTTTTTCCAAGGAGACATGGACGAGGCGCAGGAGATGCACATGAGGATGCTGCCGATCGTGCGCGCCTGTTTCCAGTCCACCACCCCAAGCCCCGCACCGGTGAAGGCCGGGTTGAGAATGCTGGGCGTGGATGTGGGTCCGTTGCGCTTACCGTTGGCGGAATGCACGGAGAAGGAACTGGATATCGTTAAAAAGGCGATGACGGATTACGGATTGCTTTGAATCAGAATACATTCCGATTCTCAAAAACCGTATTACATTAATAAAGAGTTTGACCGCAGGTTAAGGAATCCGCCCGAGGCGGGATAAGGAGTGAAGGCGTTTGGATGAAGATGATAGAGCCTCGATTGAAATAATCCCTTTGGGGGGGGCTAGCGAAGTCGGCAAGAACATGATCGTCATCAAATACGGCGAGGATATCGTGGTGATTGATTCCGGCGTTCAGTTCCCCACGGAGGAGCATCCCGGGGTGGATCTCATCATTCCAGATATCTCCTATTTACTGGAGAACGAGGATAAGGTTCGCGCCATACTTCTTACCCATGGGCATGAGGACCACATCGGGGCGCTGCCGCATGTATTGAAGCAGTTAAACGTGCCCGTATACGGCACTCCGCTTACCATCGGGCTGGTCCGCGCCAAGCTGGAGGAGCATAAACTGCTCGACCAGGTCAGCCTGCACATTTGGACTCCCGGAGATAGGCTCGAATTCGGTGCGATCACCGTGGAGCCTATACACGTGACCCACTCGATTCCCGACACCGTCAGCATCGCCATTTTCACGCCCGCCGGAGTCGTGGTGCACACAGGGGATTTTAAGATAGATCAAACCCCCATTGATGATCGTCTCTTCGACGCCGCTCGTTTCGCTCAGCTTGGAAACGAAGGCGTTCTTCTAATGCTCTCGGATAGCGTGAATGCGGAACGAAAGGGATGGGTTCCTAGCGAACGGGTGGTGGGTGAGGTGTTGGATCAGCAGGTGCGGAAGGCTCCGGGACGCGTGCTTGTGACCACCTTCGCCTCAAACATCCATCGCATTCAGGAGATTTTCGACATCGCATCGCGCTACGGGAGAAAGGTGGCGGTGGCGGGACGCTCGTTGGCGCGGAACATTGAGATTGCACGTGAAATACGGTATCTGACGATCCATGATTCGGATCGGATAGCAATCGATGAGTTGGATAATTACGATCCCTCCGAGATCATCATCCTCACCACCGGAAGCCAAGGCGAGCCCCTATCCGCTCTCTCGCGCATGGCTCGTGACGATCATAAAATCCGCATTCAGCCAGGGGATACCGTTATCCTCTCCTCTCGACCCATCCCCGGCAACGAGGACGCCGTTTGGCGCACTGTGAACCGACTGTTTCGACGAGGAGCGAACGTGATCTACGATTTAATCACTCCCGTGCATGTCTCGGGACATGCGAACCAGGAGGAGTTGAAGCTGATGTACAACCTGGTCCGCCCGCATTATGTGATTCCGTTTCACGGCGAGCCTCGGATGATGTACGCTTACACGCAGATGGTTACCGATATGGGGATGCTGAGAGAAAGAGTTCTCTATTTGGAGAACGGGGATCACCTGCTGGTGAACAGTCACGAGGCGAAATTTCTGGATCCGGTTGAATCCAGCGGGAGCGTGCTGGTGGATGGCATCTCGGAGGGCGGGGTGAGCGAATTTATCATCAGGGACCGCAAGCATCTGGGCTCCGATGGAACCGTTATCGTCACCGTCGTCATGGATCGCGCCACGGGGGATATCCTCTCCGGTCCCGATATCATCTCAAGGGGCTTCCTTCATCCGGAGGACTCGGAGGAGATTTTCGAGGAGACCCGCTCTCGTGTGGGGGAGACCCTGTCGAATTTGGATCAAGAGGAGGAGTTCGACTGGGATAACGTGGGCGGCATCATTCGAGACATTACCGCGCGGTATTTGAAGAAAGTCACTGGAAGAAGACCGGTCGTCGTTCCCGTTGTGATGGAGATATAATCCGTCAACCCTTATGCTGACACGGGACTGCACTCGTTTTTCATGAGGATGGTAATATGAGAAAAGCGCTTTACGTTCTGTTAATTATCTGCGTTGTTTTCTGTATCGTCACGCCGGCGTTCGCCGATCTGTATAGTTACGTTCACGCTGCGGATCCCAGCTATTCCTGGAAATTCAAGACGGTTACCACGGATTCCAAGGGGTCGCGCATATACGAGCTTGAGCTGCACTCTCAGGTGTGGGAGGGCATTCCGTGGACCCATCGCGTTCTGCTCTTCATGCCTGCTCATTTGCGTTACCGTGGCGATTGCACCCTTTACATCACGGGGGGCAGCGGCGGGATGGAGGAGATGATGATCGGAAAAGCCATCTCCAACGCCACGGATACGCCGCTTGCCATCCTCTTCAATATCCCTAATGAGCCGTTGTTCGGCGGCAAATCCGAGGATGCGCTCATCGCTTACACCTTCAACAAGTATCTGGACGGCGGTAACAGTAACTGGCTGCTGCTTTTCCCCATGGTGAAGAGCGCGGTTAAATGCATGGACGCACTGCAGGCGTTCACACGTCAGCGACATATGGATCCCCTCAAGCATTTCATTGTTGCGGGCGCGTCCAAGAGGGGATGGACATCCTGGCTCGCGGGTTGCATCGGGGATCCAAGGGTCTCCGCTATCATTCCGATGTCCTATGATAATTTGAACCTTCAGGCTCAAATGCCTCATCAACTTAAAGTCTGGGGGCATTACAGCGCCATGATCGATGATTACACGAAATTGGGCATCCAAAAGCGCATGACCACTCCCAGAGGGGTAAAATTAACCCGCTTGGTGGACCCATGGACTTACCGAAGCAAAATGACCATGCCCAAGTTTATGATACGGGGCTCCAACGATCCATACTGGACCACGGACGCCATGAACCTGTATTGGAACGGACTGCCATCCCCCAAATGGATGCTCATACTGCCCAACTCCGGTCATGAACTCAATGACCACACGCTTTTGGTGCGCGGTCTGATCTCCTACATCCGCGCGATCTTCTCCAAGACGCTGCCTGAGCAACCGACTTGGAGATTCGTTTCCAACAAGCCCGGTGAGAAACTGTTTATAAATGCTCCCGCCGCCAAGGACGCCATGCTTTGGGTCACCACCTCGCACACCAAAGATTTCCGAAAACGCCAATGGAAAGCGATCCTTCTCAAAAAGCGCGGCGCGGAATTCGTTACGGAGATAAAAAAACCGGCATCCGGTTACAAAGCGGTTTATGCGCAGATCGATCTTAGAAGCAAGGGCGGTTTGCTGCCTGTGACAACTTCGATAAGCATCCTTGGCGCGGATTAATATCAATCCGCATATATCCCTCGGCGAGGATATGAATTCTAGCATAAACGTGAAAGGGCAACATGATCAAAATAATTTCGCCTCTCTTCGCTCTGTTGCTAATGATTGCCATGCAAACATGTAATGCGGATCTAAAAAGTTATGTAAACGCGCCGGATTCCTCTTATTCATGGAAATTGAAGGGGAGTTCGCAGGAAGCCAATGGCACGCGCATCTACGAACTTGAGTTACATTCTCAGACATGGCAGGGAATTCTCTGGACCCATCGCGTGTTACTGTTCGTTCCTCCTCATATCAACTATCCGGGAGATTGCAGTCTGTACATAACGGGGGGGAATGGCGGATCGCAGGAGATGACCATCGGGAATCTGCTCTCCAACCGCACCGAATCCGCTTTTGCAATCCTGTTCAATATACCTAACCAACCGCTCTTCGACGGAAGAAGCGAGGATTCGCTCATCGCTTTCACGTTTGAAAAGTACCTTGATGGCGGCGATGCTTCCTGGCCCCTTCTCTTCCCTATGGTGAAGAGCGCATTGCGATGCATGGACGCTTTACAGGCCTTCACCCGTCAACAGGGAGCGAACCCATTGCGTAAGTTTGTGGTCATGGGTGTCTCCAAGAGGGGATGGACCACATGGCTCACGGCTTGCACCGGCGATAAAAGAGTGATTGGGATCATTCCGATGTCCATTGACAATCTCAATCTGAAAGTGCAGATGGAGCATCAGATCCAGGTATGGGGCGAGTATAGCAATGAAATTGATGACTACACGAAATTACGGATCCAGGAAAAGCTAACCACCCCGCGCGGAGAGGAACTCGCCAAAATGGTGGACCCGTGGACTTATCGTAAAAGCCTGAAACTGCCCAAGTTGATTGTGCGGGGCTCCAATGACGCCTATTGGACTCAGGACGCCCTCAATCTCTATTGGGATGGATTGCTAAATCCGAAATGGGCGTTGATCCTTCCGAACTCCGGTCATGGGTTGGAGGATCGCAGCCTGCTATCCAAGAGCATCATCGCGTTTGTGCGCTCTCTCTTCGCCGGCAAGATACCGGAACAGCCCGGCTGGCGATACGTTCCCGATGAGAATGGCGAGAAGCTCATTATCCACGCCCCATCGGCGACGGATGGATTGCTTTGGTCCGCCACATCCGACACTCAGGATTTCAGGAAGAGCAAATGGAGTTCCGCGCCATTGCAAAAAACGGGCGATGGATTCGAAGCGGAGATCAAACGCCCCGATAACGGTTACGCGGTTGTCTACGCACAGATTAACCTCGAAACCGATGGCGGCGTGATGCCCGTAACCACGGAAGTAAGCATAATAGGCGCAAAATAACGAATAAGGATGGAGGAAAGCATGCCATACGATGTTTTTGGGATGTGCAATGCGCTGTACGATATTCAAGCGGAGGTTTCGGACCAACAACTTGGGAAACTTGGATTGACCAAGGGGGGGATGTTCCTTATAGACGACGTCCAACAGGCGAGCATTCTTTCGGAGATTGAAGGTTCCATTGTCAATATGGAGGCGGGGGGTTCCGGAGCCAACACGATGATCGGGGTTTCGCTGCTTGGCGGCTCCTCCTGCTTTACCAGCCGCGTGAGCGATGATACATATGGCAAGGCGTATCATAGCTCGCTTGAGGATAAGGGCGTCAAGGCGAATCTCGGCAAAGGGGATGGTAGAACCGGAGTCTCAATTATACTGGTGACCCCTGACGCGCAACGCACCATGTGCACCTATCTTGGGGTCAGTCGCGACCTGCAGCCTGCGGACATTAACAAGAATGATCTTCTAACGAGCAAGTATCTTTATATCACGGGATATCTATGGGATATGGATAACCAGAAGGAGGCGGTGCTTTGCGCCATGAACGCGGCCCACAAAGCTGGAGTGAAGGTTGCGTTAAGCCTGTCGGATCCCTTTTGCGTCACCAGACACAAGGACGATTTCCTGAGGATCATTCAGGATCACGTGGATGTGGTGTTCGGAAATGAGATTGAGGCGAAAACCATCACCGACACATCGGATGCGGACCATGCCGCAGTGGCGTTGGGCGAAAAGTGCGAAATCGTCGCGGTGACGATGGATGAAAGAGGGTCGCTTATTCGTCAGGAGGACTGCGTCTATATGATTCCCCCCTATCCCGTGAATGCGGTTGATACCACCGGAGCGGGGGATATGTATGCGGCGGGTCTGTTGTATGGGTTGACGCAAAATATTGATCTATACAAAACCGGTAAAATTGCCTCCTATTCCGCAGCGCAGGTCGTTTCCAAAATGGGGCCAAGGCTCTCCTCTCTCGATATGGAGGTGGTGAGGAAGCTGTGAATCAGGATCATTTACATCTTTAATATTGCATTAAAAGCAGTAGAACATTCAAATAATGCGGATTCAATTCATCGGTTGGCGTATGTCTTTGGAGACCCAAGGGATATAAAGTTAGACAAACGGCGGATATAAGTTATTCGGAAAGAGGCGATATTCAATCTAAGGAAACTTTCACGTTTGATTTTATAGTAACAGATACACATGCACATGAATTCCGCTTGACATATATGGAATAACATGATACAATGAGATTCAATCAGGATCCTCGGTAGGTGAGGCTCCCGCGAAACACACAAGCCACTGCCCGATTGCTTCCAAAGAAGCTTTTTAGGGTGTAACAGGCGTTCCCGAATTAAGGGTTTGCATAAGGTGGCTGAGGCGAATAGCCTCTTACGGTACGCGGTGTCGAAGCTTGAACGAGTGGGGATATATGAGAAAAAGCGATGCGAATGCATCGCCGGCACCTCTTCCCCACGGGAAGAGGCTTTTTTTACGCCACTTGCTCTTTCGACGCCAGGAGGAATATATGGACGCAGACAAACAGGAACCTCCAAGTAAGCATGGTTCCAAATATCGCCATGATAAACGTTAAGTGATCCTCTGAGTTATCCTCGGTTGTCCCTCTCGTTTTCATGGCTTATTAACGAAAACGAGGGACGGAAGACGGCGATCCTCTTTTATTCCATCGCTCCACTTCCAAGACATTTGTAAAATTGTCCCTCAATGAAATATCTGACGCACGGTAAGCGAATGAACTTTTCGCTTTTATTACATTGCGTCACGGTAAACTCGTCATTCTTTCTTGAATGACCTGAGAGGAGGGGCGATGAATCTCATTAAAAATGATAACTTCGCCAATAAGGGGATTTCGACGCCCCCGCCGCCAAAGGGACGCGTGGTTCGTTCCCGTTGGACAAGCCGTCTGTTGCTGTTCCTAATGGTTGTGGGACCGGGCGTGATCGTGATGGTGGCGGATAACGATGCCGGAGCCGTCTCGACCTACACTCAAGCGGGATACCAATACGGAACCACGCTGTTCTGGCTGATGTTGTTGCTGCTTCCCTGCACCTATTTCGTTCAGGAGATGGTGGTGAGGCTTGGCATCGCGACGGGCGAGGGACACGCGGCGATGATTTACAAGCGTTTCGGCAAATGGTGGGGGGTGTTTTCCCTTGTTGATCTGCAGGTGGTCAATTTTCTAACCCTTGTCACGGAATTCGCCGCGATCAGCATGGTGGCGACCGCCATGGGCGTCCCGCCTCTCATAGCGGTTCCCTTTATGGCTTTGGCGCTGATCGCCGTGGCGTGCACTGGCAGCTATCTTCGGTGGGAGAGAGCCACCATCGCTCTTTGTATTTTGAACGTTGTATGGCTGTTGATCGCAATCCCGTTGGGTCGAGGCGCTCAGCATCCGGTGCGGAATATGTTTTTACCCACCGCGCCATTGGGCGGATTCACCGGAGACGCGATGTTCCTGATTATCGCAATAGTAGGAACCACCATCGCTCCCTGGCAGTTGTTCTTCCAGCAGAGCTGCGTTGCGGATAAGCGGCTTCGTTTCAGTGATCTGAAGTGGGAAAGGTTGGACACCTTTATCGGTTCGATCCTTACTCAGGTTTTCGCGGTCGCCATGATGATTGCGGGAGACGCGGCGAGAAGACACGGTATATCGTTGCCTGCGGGCAAGGATTTCGATCCGACCTTGATGGCGACTTTTCTGGGAACGCATGGGTTCGGTCCCGTTGTGCGTAATTGCATCCTGCTGTTGACCGTGGATGCGGCGATTCTAGGCGCCACCGCCATCTCCCTCTCCAGCGCTTGGGCTTACGGGGAGGTGAAGGGCTGGCCGCACAGCCTGGAACTGAGCGTTCGCAAGGCTCCCGGCTTTTACGCCATATACGCTCTGTGCGTTGCGATGGCGGCTGGACTGGTGCTAATTCCGAAGGCGCCTCTGGAATTGATCATCATTTCGGTGCAGGTGGTGGCGGGGATCATGCTGCCATCCGCAATCATCTTTCTCCAGTTGCTTCTGAATGACAAGGAACTGCTCGGGGAGAGATTCGTGAACAAACCTTGGAACAACTGGGTGAATTGGATTATTATCATCCTTCTGTTCTCTCTGTCATTTATTCTGGCGGCGCAGGTTCTCCTGCAAAGATAATTAACAACGGAGGTGTGAAATGGCGGTTCTATTGAAAACCAACCCGGATGAGCTTTATTATGTGGTGCATCCTCTCTTCGATGAGCCGGAGGAGAAGATCAGCGCCGACGATCTGGGAACGATGAAGATGAGCAAGAGCGTCAAGCTCGCCCTCTACGCCTTGAGGGGGTATCTGATCATCATGGGGCTTTTGGTCTCCTATCACGTGGTCAGCTTGGCGATCCATCATGTGATGCCGTGATCTCATCGTTCGAAGGAGAAAGGAGGATTTGCCATGATGGTGATGATATGGAGCATGGATAGATACGGCAAGCTTGAGGCGATTTGGAGGAGAGATTACGGAAACGTCATCCGCTTTCATTCCAAATACCAGAAGCATGCTATGAACGCTGCACGACCCACTTATGTCGACGAGTATTGTTTGATGCATCAACGGGCGAAACAACTAAGCGCCCTCTTTCGTGAGGCATTACTGGAGGGTGAAGAGGGTGACGTATCGCACCATAGGAGAATTCGATGGCAGTAGACCCCTATCATAAACGCGACAATGGGGGTGTGATTATTTGCGGCAACTCATAAGGGACTTAACTCCATTCCCTCGCAACGCCGCCTAATCCCGCCCCCATTCTCCTTTAACAAGACCATTCCCCCGGTTCCATCCCTCAGAAGCAATGTGTCGAAGAATTCGTCCCCCCTTACCAGCAAAGCCGTGGAAAGAGCGTCGCCATCCGTCGCGCCGGGGCTTACAACCGCCGCTAGCAGAGCCCCCTGGACCGGACGTCCCGAGCGCGGATCCAGCACATGCCCGAAGGAGCCCTCCTCCGTTTCAAACGATTTGCCATGACCTGCGGAGACGGAGAGTGAAGCGTCCGCCAACCCTATCACTCCGATTTTTTTTTCGGAATCGATCGGATCCTGGATCGCCACCCTCCACGGCTCGCCGTCCGGCTGCACGCCGATAGCGTGAATGCTGCTGGTTCCGCCATGGATCAGCGCGTTCGGAATCCGCAACTCCCGCAGAATCTCCGCAGCGCACTCGATCGCGTAACCTTTCCCTATCGCGCCTAGATCAAGCATCATCTCCGGCAAGCTGAACATGACGGTGTGCTTTGTTTCGTCAAGCACGACCTTATCCATCCCGCACATCCCCTTCGCCTTCAGGATGTCCTGCTCGGACGCCATTGCCCCCGTTCCTCCGAGAAACCCCCATGCGCGAAGCAGGGGGGCGATGGTGGGGTCAAAGGCACCGTCGGTCTCCTCGGAAAGAGCCTTTGCGCGTTGTAAAAGCTCGAAAACGCGAAGGTCCACACGGACAGGATGCAGATGGGCGCGAGCGTTCACCTCATAAAGGTCGCTGGTGGGAAGGAAGATGCTGAGCCTGCCCTCGATAGCCTCGATTTCGTCCAGAGCCTCCTGCGCCGCGCCGCGAAGGTAGGATTCCGGTGCGCCCCAAAGAGCGATCTCGAACCGAGTCGCCATCGCGTTACAACCCATTAAGAGCAAATTTTCGTTGGAGGTGTTTGTGATATGTCGCTCCTCTTCGATGCAGGATGTACTGATTAAACTGCTACATTAATTTTGACACTAAAAGCATATGGATTGGAACAGGATTTTACGGATGAAAGGATGGACAGGATGACGCCTATCCGAGCCGCGAATGAAGCGTTCGCCGTCGTTTGGCGAACGCGCAATGAGCGGGTTCCCCCCCGCACCCCCGCGATAAATCACGGGGTGCGCGATCACAAATGCCATGAATGGCATTGGGTACGTCGGGTTTTTTCAGTGGTTGGTATGGCGTGGTACCTATCCGAGCCGCGAATGAAGCGTTCGCCGTCGTTTG
>DAIDHP010000060.1 GCA_027459625.1 Chthonomonadales bacterium | reverse complement strand
GTCGCGTGATCGCCTCGGTGGACCCGCTGGGTCGCCTCTCCACCACGGTTTACGACGCGGCCGATCAGGCGGTGGCGTCCGTCGACCCGCTGGGTTTTGTATCGACAACGGCCTACGACGCCGCAGGGCGCATGGTCTCCTCCGTGGATCCCCTTGGTTTCGTTTCGACGACAATGTACGACGCCGCGGGAAGAACCGTCGCCTCGGTGGACCCGCTGGGTCGTCTCTCCACCGCGGTTTACGACGCCGTCGGGCGCAACGTTGCCTCCGTCGATCCCCGGGGCTTCGTTTCGACCATCGCGTACGATGCGACCGGTCGCACCGTTGCGACGGTCAGCCCGCTGGGTTATCGCGCCACCAACATTTACGACCGGGCGGGAAGACAGGTTGCGACGCAGGACGCGCTGGGGTTTCTTTCGACGAGCGTATACGACGCGGACAGTAGAACCATCGCCTACGTGGATCCGACCGGATGCCGCGTCACCTCTCTGTACGACGCCGCCAGCCGTCTGATTGTCTCTCAGGACGCGCTGGGGCGACTGACCACCAATCAGTACGACGCCGCAGGGAGGATGATCTCGGCGCAGAACGCATTGGGATTTCTCACATCCTTCGCGTTTGACGCGGCGGGGCGACAAATCGCCGTGATTGACGCCGGCGGTCGCCGAACAACGAGCGTTTACGACGCGAGAGGCGACGAGATCGCCAAACAGGATCCTCTGGGCTTCCTGATCACTTATCAGTACGACGGGGCGGGAAACAGGACAAGCCGCGTCGACGCCCGCAATCTGGTCACGACTTACACGATGGACGCCCTGAACCGCACCGTTGGCCAACTCTATCCCGACGCCGGCCGGGTTACCTACGCCTTCGACGCGAACGGCAACCGGCTATCCATGCAAGACACTACCGGGACCACCTCGTTCGGCTACGACCCGACGGGAAGGCAAACAAATGTGACCGACGGCATAGGCAAGACGCTCACCTATTCCTACGATCCCGCAGGGAACCGAACCGTGATGCTTGATCCGGACGGCGGACTGACCACCTATTCGTACGACGCCCGGGATCGTCTCGTCGGGATCGTCAACCCGTACAACGAGATCACAACCATGCAATATGATGCACTGGATCGCGAGAGCGAGAAAACCTTGGCGAACGGGATGACGGTCAGTCATGCGTACGATCCGGCGGGAAGGGAGACAATCCTAAGCGCGTCGGGACCATCGGGCGCCGCGCTGTCCTGGTACACCGCCACCTATGACGCGGTCGGCAATCGTTTAAGCGTTCTGGAACTTGACGGAAGCGAGGCGAGTTACTCTTACGATTTGACCGACCAGCTAATCAACGAAAGCAGAACCGGCGCGAACGCCTACGACACGACCTACGCCTACGATCCGGTCGGCAACCGGCTGACGAAAAACGACGGCGGTCAATTCACCACCTATTCGTACAATTCAGCCAATGAGTTAATACTGATGCAGCCTCCTACGGGTCAGCCGACGACTTCGACCTACGACGCGAACGGCAATCTGCTTACCGAGAACGCCGGGGGTGCGCTGACAACCTACTTGTGGGACTACGAGAACCGACTGATCGGCGTTTCCTCCCCGAGCGGAGTCGAGACCTACGCCTACTCCGCAGACGGGATGCGGGAGGAAAAGGTCAACTCGTCGGGAACCGTGTATTACGTGAGGGACGGCGAGAACGTGCTTATCGAGACGGATGCCGGTCTCATTACCCAGGCTCACTACACCGACTTCCCGGGCGTGTGGGGCGGGCTTGCCTCGGAGAGAAGGGGCGGCGTAAGTAGCTTCTACGGATTTGATCAGCAGGCGAACGCGCGCATTCTGGTCTCCCCCGCCGGGGCGGTCACGGACGGATATCTCTACAAGGCGTTCGGGGAGGAACTGGCGGTTTCCGGCTCCACGATCAATTCGCTGAGGTTCGGCGGCCAGGTTGGATACTGGCGGGACGAGGCGGAGAGGCTGTACGTGCGGGCGAGGCATTTGAGGACGGATTTGGGCAGGTGGATGAGCAGGGATCCGATGGAGTTTGACGGTGGGTTCAATTTATATATGTATGTAGATAACACACCAGCTATTTCAATTGATCCTTCCGGCTTTGGTGAATACATGGCTCATATGCCGAAAGTTTGCAAGAATACTTGTGGCCCTAAAATAAATGTGCCAGTGAAACGAGCATTGAGGGCCATGGAGATTAGATTTAAAAATTTATCGTTGTATGATAAATATAAGGCTTGTTATGATATTATTAGCCCCATAGATTTTATAAAAGCGTGGGATATGCTCCAGTTGCATGGTTGTCAGGAATGGCTTGAAGACTATTGGCCAACATGCTCTACCGGGCCAGATTGTAAATGGACGGTTCAAGTTGACAATCAATGTTTTTATGCAGGCAATGTTAATTATGTAACATTAGGTCGAATAGTCAGGTTGTGTTGCCATGTTTGTTATCACTCAAAGAAAGACACATGTAGAACGAATATGGTAATGATGATACGCGCATATAAAGGAGGCACTCCAAGCTTTATGCCATCAGTAGAATGGGCAATAGCGGGATTCGAAGGGTGGCCGGAAACATACGGTACACCTCCAAGCAGCTATCCGAAATGCCGAATAGGATGTCCCACAAAATATCATAACGGGCTCTTTGAAATCCGATGGGATCCTATCAAGTACTTTTGTACGGGAAGGGGACCAACACTTTCTAAATCACAAACTTGTCTCCATTCCAATAATAACTAATGCGGTGGATTCAGTTTGAGGTTAAAAAACAAGAGGTGATTATTGAAATTGAGATGGATTCAAATAATACTGTTAAGTGTGTTAATTCCTATCTTGTTAATAACATTGATCAATATTACGGGATATAGAAAATTATATTTTGATGACGAACTATTTTTGGCTATTCGGAAGAATAATACTCGACTGGCCATGAGTGCATTGAACTCAGGAGCGGATCCAAATTCCAAAGGATGCCTTGATCATTGTAATGAATATCGACTGCTTCCGTGGCAGATTATCCCCTATCTCTATGATAATTGGCCTGGTCGGGAGGAAAGGACGGAACAATTATATACTCCACTAATGGTTGCCGCCGACCGCAATAATGATAGGTTGGTTGTAGCTCTTTTGAAACGAGGCGGCAAGGTCAATTTATTGTCTAAAATAGGAACTAGCGCACTTTATTATGCAGTTATCCGAAATAACAGGGATATAGTCCGCCTTCTACTTCAATATGGGGCAAATCCCAATGTCCATTTTCCATTAAAATCAGATATCAGTTTGTTGGATTGGGCAAGGTCCAATTCTTCAGATAGTCATGAAATAATATATATGCTTGTAAAATACGGAGGCCGGTGGTAAATTCCCATACAATATCTATGTTTAGAATGCTAATAAATTGAAAAGAGAAAATGAATGATTGGACGAAGCCTAAAATATAATAAGGAACAAATAATTGCTGTTTTCCTCTGGTTTTTCGCGATGTTCCAACTTGTTGCTTTTTTAGGCGGTACCGCCTTACCTTACGATTTCTTTTCTCTAATATTCATCGGGCCATTATTAATTGGTATGATTAGTTTGATCCAGTGGCTTCGTCTCAAGAGAACAGTTGCGCCTACGACGGGGTATTACCTGTTTTTGAATATACTGAATTTTTCGTATCTTATAATACTCATAGTGATAATTCATAATATTCTATGTATTATATTATTCATTCCAATTATAATAATTATTAATTTGATAGTGACTACATATCTTATTTATCATTCATTCGCTTCTAAATGAAAAGATAAATAGAGGTAACTGCAAAAAAAGAGAAGGGAATACATGGGTCTTCCTCAAATGTAGGAGGTTAATAAACAACTAGTGGCGCCGGTTTTTGGTGTGGGAATAGACTGTCATAGCGATACGGTGGGTGAAGCGGTTTATAGAAAAAATCATCCTGAAAATAACGCTCCCGTATACGTTGGTCCACACGGGCACCATCTAAGCGGCAAGCCAATTCCTGTTTACTATGGCAACAATACTATTCGCTGTAATATGCCAACGGGAGTCCCTGAAACGACTAAACGCTCGCGAGTTATCGCGTTCAAAAGAAACGGGTGTCAGTGCTTCATGGTTGAGGTCGTGGATACGCCCGCCTACGGGATGTCGGGTCGTGATATCTGTGATTGCATAGGGCGACCGTGGGGAAGCGGAGGGCTTGGAGGTGGAAAAGGAGGCGGGTCGTACGATTTCGTCATGATGGACGGCGGTTCCACGACAACCCTGTACTCCCAAAGCGTGAAATTTCGTTACCATGTTATTGGAACATCCCCCACCTTTTTCATAATTTGCGGTAGGAGGGGTCAGGGAAGACCGTAAAACGGTCGTGTCACTCTGGAAGGTGAAATCCAAAGTTTGCGGGGATGAGCGGTGGTTTCGCCGTCGTTGGTTTTATTTTTGCGGACGATATCGCTCGCGGGATGATATTTTCGATTTGTCATTGTGACGCCTTCGGACGGCGGGTGTTTGACACCTGAAATCCATCAGTCAACGTTATGAAAACGGAAAGGGTTGCGTCCGTGACAATTTCGCTCCGCCTGACGGAGGCGAGGCTTTGCGCCTCGGTTCAAGGGGAAACCTCCGTTGTGCGCGGGACTAATCGGAGGGGGAGAAATATCGGGGTCAGGAACCAGTCCTGGGAGGTGAATTAAATGACGACTAATCGAATGGCGATTGCGTTTATCGCATGCGCTTTTATCTTTACGCTCTGCGGGTGTTCGGGAAAGCGAAAAGCGGTAAAGGTCGCGTTGCAATCATCCGCTGGAACGGCGTCATCCGCGCGGAAAGGATCCTCGAACGGCGGCGCGGGCTTGCAGGCGAACGCCCCCTGGCCCATGCTTGGATGCAACGCCGCGCACACCGGTCGCGGCAAATACGCCGGCATCAAAAAGCCAAGGCTACTGTGGAAGTATGCGTCCCCGTCCCGAAAGGGTTTATCCACGCCGGTGATAGGCTCGGATGGAACGGTTTATGTGGGACCATCGCGGGATAACAAGCTTTACGCTCTGGACGGCGCGACGGGAAAGCTGAAATGGACGTATCTGACGGACGGTATGGCGGACGATCCCGCGATAGGCCCGGACGGTACGGTGTACGTGGGATGCGATACGGACAAAATAACCGAATCCCCGTCAGGGGTCACTGTAATCACCCCTTCCAACAGTGCTGAGTTATACGCACTGGACGGTGCCACGGGAAAGCTGAAATGGGCGTACAAAACGGGCGATAGGATTATCTCACCCCCCGCGATAGGCTCCGACGGAACGGTGTATGTAGGATCAATGGATGGCAAGCTGTATGCGTTGAACGGTAAAACGGGCAAATTGCGGTGGGCTTTGCTGGCGACGAATTATGGCCTTGATACCTCGCCCGTGATAGGTTTTGGCGACACGGTGTATTTGGCGTTCACCAAATTTTACGCTCTGAACGGCGCGACGGGAAAGCTGCTATGGTCGCACGAAGGGGATCCAAGCTGGTCCTACGATTTATCCCCCGTCATAGGCTCTGACGGAACGGTGTACTCTGATTCCTCGGCGGGGGTGTTGCGCGCCTGGAACGGGAAAACGGGCAAACTGAGATGGGAGCGTGATAATGTGGGTGATGGCATGGATTCGCTTGCGATAAGCTCCGACGATACGTTATACGTGGCAAGCTATGATGAGTCCGATAACCGAGAATTCTGCGCCTTTGACGGAGTCACGGGAAAGTTGCGATGGGAGTACGGGAAAAAAGGCGATGGTGACTTTTCCGGCGCCGCGATAGGCAAAAACGGAACGATTTACGTGGGGTCCGAGGATGGCGATCTCTACGCCCTGACCGAAGCCAAGGGAAAGAGGAAATGACGGATGGCGTAGGGAGGTGAACGGAATGAGGGGTCTTGGAATTACCATTGGGCTGATCGCGTGCGCGGGATTTCTTACGCTCTTCTGTCTTGTTGAAGCGATGTATAAAACGTTCGGATCGGTCATATCCTCTCCCTCCATAGGCTCCGACGGGACGGTGTATGTAGAATCCGATATATACGTTTACGCCCTCGCCGAATCGTCGAACGAGGCGAAATGAGGGCGGGGTTGGCTTAATCGCTTAAAATCCGGCTTGAAGACGATTCTCTATCACGGCCAAGCCCAGATGGTCGTCCTGGGGCGCTCCTTGCTCCGCCGTCCACAAGCGTACGCATCCGTATCCCGCCTTTTTAATCCTTAGCAGCGCCCCCTCGACGGTGCCGCCTCCGTACCAAACGTCGTGGATCAGGATAAGCCCCCCCGTGCACACCAATCGGGTTGCGAGTTGGAATTCGCGCCATACGTGCTCCTCCTCGTGAACGGAGTCGAGCAACGCCGCTTGATAGTTCTCGCCAGCCTTAATGGCTTCGGTCATGCCGGTGAACGAATCAATGCGACGCGGTTCGATGCAATTGCGAACGCTTTTCGGCAATCGTCCCCACAACTCCTTACGTAACGGATGCGCGTTCGGATCGAAGGTCACCACCAATCCTTCGGGATGAATGGCGGCGGCGGAAGCTATGCATGCGGTTGACACCCCCGCGCCGGTTCCGGATTCCAGAACCCTGACGCACCCGTTGGCCCTGACGATATAGTGAAGAAGTCCCAACAGGGGGAATTCGGATACATCACGAACGTATCCCGTTTTTCCGGAGGCCTTGCTGTAGAACGACTCGACCAGGGCGGTCATGCCTCTCCGACCCACCCAGGAGCGCAAAACGGCCAGGAAAGTCTCATACCCGTTGTCATCCCACCGACCAGTCAGTGGCTCGCGGAGGCTTGCGAACATCCCTCTCAATATCCGAGGCTCGCACCCGTCCGAGCCGTCAATACGCAGCGCCCGAGCCGCGCATCCGTTCCATAACGCCTGGATGACACCCTCATTCTCCGTGATTTCGACGTTGTCGTCATGAAGTCGCACGTTGTATGTCCGGTCCAGCTCCACGACGCAATTCAACCGCGCCAGCGCGAGGTTGAATAAAAGCTCCCCGTCCAACGAGCGTTGATACGATTTTGCAGCCTCGTTACGAACTGCGGCGTCCAGGTTCAGCAACGCCTTGCGGTCTCCCGCGAAAACACCGTCGCTAACTGCAAAACGACGCACGACTCCCTCGGCCAAACCGTCCAGCGACGCATTCGTTTTCGCCTCGTCGCCAACGAAACGGGAGTTCGCGTACTCGCGGAGATCGACGGAACCACTCGCGCCTTGCAGGCGGCACGCAAAGACGCTTCCCTCGGGGCAAGCCTCAAGCGCTGAAAACACCGGGTGCAAATCACCCGTCACAATCATATTGGCGTCAAGGCAGAGGTATTGATCCGCCTCCGTGAACCGCGCCACGGAATACAACGCCGTCCTGATCGACGATGTAACCGAGGAGAGCGAGCGGCAGAAAACCGGCTCGGCTCGGTATTTTGCGATGACCCGGGCGCACGCTTCGTCGCCGTCCGTCACAAGAACTATCACCTCGGAGTCCTGACATCCTCCGTTCGCGTACAACGAACCGAGCATGTCATCCAGCAACCCCGCGCATTCCGGTGTAACGGAGGTGGCGATGCACCGCCGCGTTCGGATCGGTTCGAATGGAAGCTGGATTTCAACCCGCGACAGACAATCCCGCAATGTCGCGTCGAATTTCTTTTCCGAATTCTCTTCGTGAATCTCGGGATCGATCCATATGGAATGGCAGCACTCCGCGTCTTCCGTGTCGACGACCAAATCGAGATGCCTGACTTGACGGATATCCGCGGTGATTAACCGAGGAGGCTCGCCCGATTTGACGTATGATTGGATTGCCACTGGTTTTCCGTCAACGAATACCATGAAATGAGCGTAGGCGTTGCGCATTGACATATCGTCGTTGATCGCCACCCCGCAACGGAACACTGCGGATTTTCGTTCGAGCGCGAAGACCAAGCGCGAGGGTGCGTGAGCGCTGAAAGAATGATAGCGCGACTGTCCTTGTATCGCCACCTTTTTATCCTCGTAACCCAGATCGCCATGCAATCCCAATTCACCCCAGGCCGTTTCGCCATGAATCAGCGTTGCGATGTTCTCGTCCAGATGCACAGGCGAATTCAACACTTTTTGGCCGCGTCTTCCGACGCGATACGCCCGAAGTGTTTTCAGGGAGACCGGACGGGCGCCGACTCTGCAAAGGCGTTCAATGAATTCCGTAATCCCCTCCCCTCGTAACCAACGCGCGTCGGCGAACCCTTCCGCTCGTTCTAATAACGCACGGCTTAGGAAGAGATTATCCGCAGTCAGCGGTTTTTCCGAATCGAGCAGGCCGGTAACGGGAATCCTCTCGGCGTTGGTCACTCGTTTTAGCAGATCAATGATGCGCTCTCGATAGAGGTGAAATCGAGAAAATGGTGTCGTTTCATCCAATACCAGCAACTCGCTGAGGGGGCGCCTTTCCGCGTGGCACAGAAAGTTGTCACCGTGATAACGAAGAATATTTACGCAGTTTTGGATGTAAAAGGGTGGAATCAGCGTATCCTGTTCCAGCAACAGAATATAATTGCACCTGACCTGCGAAACCCATGGGCTTACGACTAAGTTCTGATTCGCAGGGGTTTCGGTTACCTCGGCTTGTTCCACTCGAAGATACCTGACTTCAGCGCTCGCGCACGTATTTCGTATCATTTCAGGATTTGGAGAGCCGTAATCGCAAACGATGATTTCCACATCGCCCCCGTATTCTTGCAGCCTTAGCGTTTCGAACAAAAGACCCAGACGTCGAGGGGAGTGTGCGCGAACCGGAATTATGACGCAAACGCATCCGGCGTCAACCGGCTCCAAGGCTAGTCGGATTTGGCCGTCGAGCTGCGCTCGCGGGTGCCTCTCGAAAAGTCCGATCTCGTCATGGACGGCTATCGCGGGATCGAAACACCGCCGTTTGGAAGGGAGTCGGAAACATAAGGGAATGTTTACACGAGATAGCTCGAATCCGTTCTCAACAAGGCGGTAACACAAATCAATCTCCCCGACCGCGTCTTGAAGTGCGCGACGGAGGTCAGGAGCGACTTGCCGATGAAATACGAGATTTCCCCCCATGGACTCCCATATGCGATAGTTGGTTGTAATTTGGTTGTCCTCGATGCCGTACGGCGCGGGCAAGGATTCGTCCGCCGGAGAGCGATATCGCGGGGATGAAATATCCGATGTGGGGAGAAAGTTCCTCGCCGATGCGTACGCGATTGTCCTCGCCCCCTTAGCTCGCATCACGCGAATGCAGGTGAGAAGATACCATGGGGAGAGTGCAATGTCGTCGTCAAGCGTCAGAACATAGGGGTTGTTCGCAATCTCAACGCCCTTGCTTCGGGCGGCGATGGCTGTGCGAGTCTCCTCTTCGGGCAGTCGCGCGTATCGCGCTCCGTTCCGATCGCAGATTTCCCTGATCCGATATCGGTTTGACGGATGACCATAGTCCACGATTATGATTTCGCTCTCGCCCGGAAGAACCTGATCCCGCACCGATCTTACGGAATATTCCAGACCGTTGGAGAACCCGTCCGTCGATATGATCACCGAAAAGAGATCCAACTCGTCCTGAAACGCCAACGCCATATCGGGGGATAGATCCGATATGGCGGCGACCATCGTGTCGTATGAAAAAATATCCGCCGATACGCCCAACGATCCAAGTTGACTCACCATATCCGGATGCATACATAAAACCCTGTCGACGGTGGAATAACACTCCTTATTGATGATGACATGGTCCTGCAAGTTGACGGCGACGCGTCGAGGAAAGCGACTGAGCATGTGATAGCTATCGGGATCCGAAACGCGAACCCCTATGCCGTCATAGTTCCATTTTACGCAGGCCCTGTCAGCGATCTTTGGAAACGAATTCAAATCAGACCCCGGTCGGGAGTGAACAAAGATGCGATAGCCGTCCTTGATAAGCCGGGTCACGACCTCGTCAACCCTAGGTTGCCTTCCGACGGCGTAATCAAAAGAGATCGGCAGCGAACGCATCAGCCTGTCCGTGAATCGGGTCATCATCGCCTGCTCCTCTCTCCTCGTGCGTATCTCGCGTGATAATCACATCGGTGCGAATTGATTTCCTATGACAGCCGGGGTTTACTCCCTTACGGCGTCGCTTGTCCATTCGGGGTTCTCAACCGCTTGCAGCGTCTCCCGCATCAGCCTTATCCGTTTCTCTATCGGATTAAGGCCGTGCCACGCCCTTACAACCGGACGATCCGCTTCGTTAACGCCATAAGTGCTGTTCCAGGCGGCTGGAAGAGGTTGAAATCCGTCAAACCATTCATCCAGCAGCACCCTGTTCATTGACTCCTGCTCCTCCCAGCCGTGGTTGATCGGCCACTTCGCCCACACCTTCTCAAAATATCCGATCAAACGAGGGGTGTTTCTCATATAGAGAGCGCCGGCGTTGAAGTGGTACGGATTGGGGTGAATGACCATGCCCAGCTCTCCATGATCGCACAACGCTTCGCGCAAGTCCCGATTGAAGTCCATGATTATCGCGTCCGAATCAACCCAGAAAAGCCATTCAACCGGGGGCTCCTCTCGCAACGCATTCAATATAAGCAGTATTTTGTCCCAGACAGGCGCACGTTCGGCTTGCTGAAGACCATAAACACACCGGTACTCCATTCGATGTCGCTCGGCGTATCGGGCGTGGTGCGAACGAATTAGATCAAGCAACGCGACGTGCTCTCCGCTTGCCTGTTGGAGAAGAATAGCTTTCTTCACTGATCGTCCTCCGTTGGAATTCGGCGAGAACGATTCCGCCTCGCTTGTTCGATAATGGAAGCGGTCGATCCCCGATCCTTGCGTAACAACCCTCATCCGGTTCGCCGTCAGGTGGTATTGTCAAAAATAGCGTCCAATACGTGTTCCGCCCGGTTCGGATCGAAACTGCGGTTTCTGATAAGGATAGTCGGGAATCTCGCCCTTCTTAACTCCTAACATCAGTCTGGAAGGGATATCACGGATTCCGCGGACGGTTGAATATGATCGGTCGATATCAATACCCTCCCGTTAAACGGATCAATACAGAACCGGGAAATTCCGTTGACACCGTTCGCAACGTTTCTTGATGTCCCGTGAAGACGATGTGCAATCAACGACAAGTACGACGAAATCATGGTGGTCTTGCGAGATGAGAACAATCAACTATCCGCTAACAAGCAAAAACCTTTCGTCAAATGTCGCGGTAACCATGCACGCCCTCATTTCTCTCGCCTTCTCACATGTGAGAAAAAGCGCGTATGGACAATAGGCCGATTCGGAGGCTTCACACCGGGAAATGTCCGATAAGTCGAATTCATTTTATGGCCCGATATTTGGTAATGGAGCAAGGGATTTTATCAACGTGTATTGTCTCCGTGTGTTCGATTTGAAAACGGCATTGAATTCCCAGCCGTTCTCGTCGCTCGGCTTCAACGCTATCGCTCCATAAGCATCCGTCGATGGCTTCCGGAGCAATTTCGCAACCGTCGATGCATGGAGAGATTGAATGTAGCGTCCCGTTAGGTTTCAGAACTCTATATATTTCATTCATCATCCGAAATGGTTTGGGTGCGTTCGTCAGAACGTCATTCTCCCAAACCTCGTCAACCGTGCAGTCAGGGTATGGAACGCCTTCGTTCAAGTTCCAGGTTAGATCCACCCCGGGCGCGGGGAGCGGAGCGATTCTAACGTATTCATACGACATGTCGGAATTACAACCGAGACTGAGTTTCGTGATTTGCTTTTGCCATTCAAACCCAAAAACACATTCCAAATAACCGTGCAGATTGATCCAGAAATCACATCCTTCGACGAAGTTCAAGTCATAGCCGTGAAGTTGCTGGAAAACCAGAGCGTTCTTTTCACACGCTTCGGGAGGGGCGTATCCCAACCTGAAAGTTGCGCTACCTACGTGATGACAGAAAAGTCCTTGCAGAAAGCCGGTGCGATACCCCTTTTTTAACAAACGCACCGACAAATCGGCCTCTTCGCAGCCGTATCCCGTATAATGTTCGCTTAATCCGCCCAATTCCTCCCACACCTTGCGACGCATCGCGTAAAAGCAACCTTCCGTATATCCTCCGAGAAGTACCAGTTTTCGATCATCCTGGCGCGGTTCCCCTAGTTCGACGCCCAACACTCCGACGATCGGATTTTCCCACAGCGTTTTGACAATTGACGCGAGAAAATGGTCCGATATCACTTCCACGTCGTTATTGGCGCAAATGATCGTGTGACCCTCGGACGCCATGATCCCTCGGTTGAGGTTGCGATTGAAGACAAACATTTCGTCGGAGGCGTCGATAACCTTGGCGTTCCTTAACGCGGCGAGGCTATCGAGCGTTCCATCGGTCGAGCCGCTGTCAACGAAGACGAATTCGTATGGAATATCGCCCGCCTTCGCCTGAACGCTTTCCACCAAGCGTTGCGTATAACGCAGGTTATTGAACGTCAAAACGACGATTGAAACATCAATCATTATCAAGAACCCCCTTTGCGGCGTCAAAGACGCGGGCGACGCTTATATCCTCCATACACTTTACGTCCCCGCGGAAACATTCCGCGTAACGGGCGCCGGGAGGGTGAAGATGATAGCAGCCCAGGCATCTAAGATTTGATGAACGGACTGCCCGCACTCGATGCGTGAAATGTACCAGCAGTTTCGGTTCCGTCGGTCCGAATAGAATGACGGCCGGCGTTCCGACAATCTGCGCAATATGCGCCGGTCCGCTGTCGACTCCAACAAACAAACTCGCTTTTTCCAAAACGGCCTCCAATCCCTGCCATGTAAGCTTTCTGCGCAGATCATAATCGATCCATAGCTTGCAGGTTTCCCCGTTGCCGACTTCAACGATACGCAAGCATAGATTTTCTTGAAGCATTAACGCCAAAGACTTAAACCGATCAATGGACCACATCTTCGTACTCCAACTTTTACCAGTATGAAATACTGCGAAAGGCTCCTTTGGTATAAGGCTGTTTGCCTGCGCTCGATCCCAGTCATGGATGGCAAACTCGGGTCTAAGAGTCTCCGCACTTACCCCTAACGCCTCGCAATACGCTTTTATCGGAGGCTCGCCCGGATGATTTTCCGGAAAATCGGTGAGATCCCATACGAAATCCCAGTCGTCCCGGTGATCCGATCCCATCGGGAGTATCTGGTTCACGCACGGGTTATGAAGTAACACTTCGGGGCAACCTGTTTCGACGGCGATGAACGCATGAGGCCACTTTTCGCGCAACGCCCGAAGAGCAGGGGTCAGCATTAGCACGTCACCATAAGCGGCGGGTCGGATTATCTTGCACCGATATCCAAATGACCGTCGCCCCAGATAGGTGCGCCAACGATTTTGAAAGATCAGACGATTGCGTATTTCGTAACCCGTCACATCCTGTTCGCACACTTGTCGCGTCGCGCTGTGCTTATGAGCGATCGGAACGGGAATGGCCGCGATCCGATATCCGGCTTCCTGGAGACGAAGGGAAAGGTCCGTATCCTCGAAATAACCGAAATGATAATCCTGACTGAAAAGAATGAACTTATCCAAAATACGACGAGGAATGATGAAGCACCAACCCTCTATGTATTCCGCTTTTCCCGGCCAGAAGCCGCCGAGATGAACAGGGATGCTCGGTCCGGAAGGTCCAACCTGGGCAAGCCGGGGGTTCCTCTCTAACGCCTCAATTAATGGTTCCTGCCATCCCGCGCCAACTACGACATCGTTGTTCAGTACGCAAAGATAAGGTGTTTTCACGGCGTTCGCCATTTCGTTTTGTCGGACGGGAAAGCCAAGGTTGCGGCGTTTTCGAATGACCCGTGCGTTTGAATGACGCGAGGCCAGTTCCTCCAGGTAATTCCACGTTCCGTCGGACGAGGCGTTATCAATAATCTGGAGAACAAACGGCTCGGTCGTATTGGCGTAAAGCGATTCGACGCACGGTTTCGTCACATCCAACCTATTGTGAACCACGATATTTATCGTAAGCCGGCAAGTCTCCATTTTCGATCCGCCTTTCATATCCGACGCGATGCGCCTGGCACGTCTAACGAACGGACTCCTGAATTATTTTCTCCCAGAGGGAAAGCCATGGAACAATGTCGTGCTTTTTTCGGATCGTCTCGCGCCCCGCTTCTCCGATGCGCTTGCAAAGCGAAATATCGTTTATCAGTTCCAGCGTACGCTTATGCAGATAGTCCAAATCGTTCGAGATGAAACAGTTCACGCCGTCTCTGAAATCGTCCAGAATACCATCGGTGTATCCGCGCCAAACAACGGCGGGCATACCAGTGCTCATGGCTTCCATGAGAGACATCGCAGCCCGATCCTGCGCCATATGCACGTAAACCCGCCGAGTGCGATAATAACGCTTGATCCCCTCGTAATCGCAATCCTCGGGGTTCAACAGGGTGGGATCACAAAGAAAAACGGGAACGCCCCGTGTAACCCGTTCCAAGCGGTTTAACGCTGATCCGTTATCGGTGGCGAGAAAGGAGTTGCACACGACCAGGCATTGGGCGATAGTCCCTTCATACCCGTGGAATTCCACGGTGTCGATTGCGGGTTGAAGCACAACGCCATCCGGCCATCGCCAGCTATCTCGCTTTTTCGACGATGTGAATACGGCGGCGGCTATCTTCTTTTTGTTTGCCTTGAGACGTTGGACGATCTCCTCGCAACTTGGGTGGGAATGCGCCATGAAAATGAGAGGAATATCCCCTTGAGTGAGAAGTGGAATGTCAAATTCGTGCTGTATAAAGGCGCAGTCCCAGTCCGAAAATCGCAATGGAGCCACGTTCAAGAAACCAAAGCGCCTCTCATCGGGATATTTCCATAGATCCAGCGGGAGAATGCTCGTATTGCCGCGTAGCGGACGAAGCCATTCGCACCAACTTCCCCAAGCGGGGGTGGGGAGCACTTCGAATTGGTGATTTAGCATTGTCAGGTTGTATAACCAAGGGGGATGCATCAAAGGCGCAAGTATCCGTTTTTGACCGCGCTCCAGTCTTCGTCGCTTGAGGCGAAAATTATGTCGGTAATACCGAACGCTTCCGTCCACTGTGTGCCAGTTACTCTTCCGAGTCACATCGTCCGCGATGGAGGCGCTTTTCGAAGCGACGGCTGCAGATTTTGGCGTATCGTTCGTTTCCACCGCGAAGGGAAGCGCCAAACGGTCGGCGTGACGACCCAGCTTATCCAGTATTTTATCGGACACGGTTGTTCGATTCATATCGTCCAAAACGATGATCGCCTTGTATCGTGTCCCGAACTTTAGTGACTCTTCCGTGGATCGGCATTGTATGCGGTTCAGGAGATCGAAGCGGTTCAGACGCCATTTAAAAAACCGGTTCGCAAATTCATTCCGCTCCGTTTGGATGATGCGCTTGACCCCGCGCCATGCCAACTCCAAAGCGATATCGCCCACCCCTCCCTCGTAGACTAAAATTAGTTCACAGTCCTGGACATGATCAAGAATGCGTTCAATCCGGTTTTGGCATGATATATCATTAATGTAACGAGCAATGGGAGCGAGAAGATAACCAATACCGTTCTTGTCCGGGCTTAAAGGTTCATATCCGTATATGCCATTCTCCATTTTCATCGCTTGGTCAAGAAGAGTCTCGACATCCGAACGTCTCAATCCTACGTACTCAACAAGCTCGTCCACGCGCCGTTCTCGATTATGAAGCCACTCTAGTTTTTGCCCATCGCTTTCCGGAGGATAGGAAAGCCAGCAAATCCACTTGGACAGGTCCAGGAAAGGATAGACCTGATGTTTTCGACTTACCCACCAATCCGCCTCGGTGACATGGGTTATGCCGTCTGAGCTCCGGTGGCCGAGGAAAGCCTCTGACATTTGGCTTAAAGCTTCGTCACTTTTTAAGAACTGATAGTGTAATACGGGATAGTGTACGTAGCGCACGCAGGAGGGAACATGCGCCGGATGCGTGGCGGCGTAGTTTCCATTTACAAGCAGGGCTTCATGCAGGCCGCTGTCATCCTCATGCCCCCATTGAAGTCTCTTTTTATGGAGGCGAATCTGAGTATCCAAGTCGCCCGGGGTGATGGACGGTTTGTCAATGTAGTGATTTTCATCCTTGATCAAAGCGAGCCGTGGAAAGGAGTACGCCTGGTAGCGATCATCCGCCAAAAGCGTCGGCAGGATACGAACGAAATCGGGATGTAATAATTCATCCGCGTCCAGCGTCAAAATCCAGTCATTCTTACAAAGCGATGCCGCATAGTTACGCTGATCCGCAAAATGGAATGGCATTGCTCGTTGATAAACGCGAACGGCGGGATACGATTCCGCTATTTTTACGGTGTTGTCCGTACTTCCCGAATCCACCACCACGACGTCATCGGTGAGCGAGCAAAGGAGGGATAGACATTGCGGCAGAAACCTCTCCTCGTTATACGTCATCACATAGGCGCTGAGTTTATCGTTCATATCCTCGTTTCCTCGTTATGCAAAGCGGGATCGCCAACACTGTTTTTGTTCGAATGGTCATCAGTTCCCGTTCATCGCTTCGCAATACCCCGGCTCGGACCAGCAATCAGCCTTGCTGCAAAGAAAACCGTTTTCATCCGGAAAATCGGGGCTGTCATATCCGCGCCAAATACTTGTGCGTCAGACGGACGTTCCGACTTGCAACTACGCACTCGTTCCCCGTTTGGCTGTCGAATTAGGTTGAAACTAAAACGGATTGCAAGGGAACGTATTCGCCGGAGGCGATCCGTCATCCATCAAAATAACCCGTCCGCATGGGAAGCGCAGACTCTCGATACATTCCACTATCTTCGAAAGTGAACGCCATTGCCGTCAGTTCAAGCCATTTGCTTTTGGACCAAGCCGATTCGCCGGTATAAGGTCACGCGATACTCAGAGAATCCCGCACGAAACAGCTGATTGGAATATGGCTGGGAATGTATCCGCCGTCAGTTATGCACTTAAACCAAGCGGCGGTTTGGGACTCAACGTCAATGCCTTCCAATCCTCCCATCGTTGCAATCACGTCACGATGAATACATAACTGGGAGCTTATCACCACCTCATTGTCAAGCGGGGACAATTTGGAATTCGCGGATAGCGTAAGACCGTTGCACCATACAAGCGGAGAATTTCGCCGGCATTGACGCGCATGCTCCTCAAACCATCCGGTGAGCATAATGTCTTCTTCGTTTACAATCTTGGCGTATAGGGCGGGGAGCGTTTCAATCCCGATTCGAAGTGACTCGAAAGACGAACGTCCTTCCGTGCATAGATAACTTATGTTGTCCCATTCGCCTCCCATGTTCCGAAGAGACTCCCAACGCCCCGCCGTGTCAACGACGACAATAGGTATCTCCGGCGAAGATTCCACCAGGCTGTTCAATGCGCGATTCAAAAGCGGACGACGACCTCGACTAAATATGATCGCTCCGATCAGAGATAAGCGGGAGGGGTTTGGACGGGAATATTGATATTTTCCGCTAACCGTGTTGAAGACCTCGACGTATTCGCGAGCCGCCCGTTGAATTGGACGGGACTTTGCGAAGTTGCGAACGTTCCGACAGCATTTCACGTAGAAATCGGAATCACTCAAGAGACGATCTATTAAAGCGGAAAGCGAGCTCACCGAACCGGCTCTTAGCAACGCCGACTCCATATCCGGACTGCAATCGAAATGGTGAGCATCCGACACTATTACTGGACGACCGGTGGCCAATCCGGTATGCAACGCTCCGCTTTCACAATAACCCGCCGCGCCCATGTTATAGTAAAGCACTAGAATATCGTGGTCCGCCAACAGCGTGTGCAGCATCTTCTGATGAGGAAACCCCATCAATACGGTGACTCGATCCTGCAGCCCGCGACTTACGATTTCCCGTCGCAGATTGTCGTAATAGTAGGCTTCCTGCCTGTCCTTGATATGCTCCGAAAGAGATCCGAAGATGGTAAGACACAAATTCGGATGTCCGGGCAGGAGTCTTTCCATGGCCTCCATGGTTTCGGAGTAGCCCTTCTGTCCAGCCAGAAATCCGTATATCGCCAGTCTTCCAAGAGGTCGACGCTTCGGGGATGAATACGAGGATAATACGCCATGTTGTATTCGCCATATCCTGTCAGCGGCCCAACCCCGTCTAATCATGGCGTCACGCGCCTTTGGATTGCATACGATAACGCCGTCCGCCTCGGGATTATCCGTAATGGCGCTCATTGCATACGGTATGGTGTGATAGGTGACTACTACGGGAAGTCCATGCTCATGCAACCCGCTTAACAACTGGTGCCAGAGATGCGGCTCCCAGCAATAACTCATCTCATGCTGTATGTTTACAATTTCCCTGTCTCGAAACCCGCTCGCCAGTTCCAGCAAATATCGCCAGTGCTCGCCTCGTCGCCAGCAACGGATCACACCGTCTTCGGTCACTTCAAAACGACGATTGCGCTCATCCGCCGTTTCCGAAAGAATGATAACGTCATGCCCCTGAGCAACGATCTCGCGATATACGTTTTCGGTGTAAAGGGATATTCCGCACTTAATATCCCAAGGTGCGATCAAAAGAACCTTCATGCGCGGGCCTCCTTTGATCGTCCTTTTGAGATACATGTAATTCTAACCTCCTTGCCCTCCATCCGAATAACTTCAGCGTTATTCTCTCGGAACGACTCATCGGGAACCACCACCTGCACTCGAACGCCTCGGGAGGCGCGAACCGCCAAGCGCATCCGCTCCTCCCAATTCAACCGAGCGGATGACCGCAACAGCAATGCGTCAGGTTCCAGCGCCGTCCTTATTTCGTCGAAACACTTCTCCTGTCCCGGGGGGATCACCGCTATCGTTTCACATATGTTTGCGTCATCCAAACCATCCGCCATCGATTTCAAATCCGAACCTTTGAAGGGCTCGCAATGCGCACCGTCCGGGAGTAAAACGACTACGGATGTTACAAGAGAATTACGATCACCCCGCGTCATTGGAAATAACCGCCTTGAATACGGAATTGATAATCCACTCAACAGCTTGAGCCACTGATCGGCGCATCGGTCCCAAGTCATCGCCTCGGCAAATTTGCGCCCCTCGCGAGCGTATTTGGTGCGCAGCCTCGAATTGTCATAAATTTTCTCCAGGGCCTCGGCGAACTTCCCGCCGTCGGGCAGGCTCACCTTGAATCCATGCGGGGGAACACTGAAGGCGGCGACGGGCGGCACCAACTCTCCGCGTCCGTTCAGCAACTCCGTTACCGCACTTCCCGCAGTGGCGACGACAGGCACTCCGCACGCCATCGCCTCCAGGATCGGAATGCAAAAGCCCTCCCCCATGGTTGGCAGAGCGAAGACGTCGAAAAAGCGGTATACGTTGCATAACTCGATATCCGATAAGCTCTCAAAGCGTAACATCGTCTCTGTGAAACTGGTTCTATCGGCTACACCGTGTTGAGCCAGTAGCTCCCGTAATACCCAGCCATCGACGTCCCAGGGATTTGTATGCAGATGGAGCATTACGTCCGAGTGTCTTTCGGCAAGCCTGGCGAACGCTTCAATAAGTACCGGAATCCCTTTGCGTGGTTGATTGCGGGCGACACATCCGACGACGAACGCCTTGCGTCCGTCGGGTAAAAGAGGCTTGACAGGCTTACATCCGCAGGGGTGAAACACTCCGACGTCAACACCGTGTCTTATAACGCTTATATCCATTTGGGGGAAGTATTGACGAAAGACGGTCGCCGAATAGTCCGAGGTGGTCACCCTATGGTCCATTCTTTGGACGATGGGGAGGAAATAACCGGGCAACGGACCGGCGTCTATCGGAAAATATCCGATCCATTTCATTTCCCACCCTCCCGCAATATCCAGCATGTAGGTGGACGCCCACAAATTGGACAGGGTGATAACAATGGAAGGCTTGAGGGCTCGGATAACGTTTTGAATTTCCTGCTTGTCGGGGGCGGGCTTGGGATGAGGCCACATTCGGAACTCATGGTTGTTGTTGGCGCATGCGGAGTCATCCGCCCCGATTGCGAGCACATTCACATCCAAGGCTCCGCCGGCGACGAGACGCCTGCATATTTCCTTGGTGACACGACCAAATCCGGTGGGCAGATGAGGACTGTCGCTTATCCATAAAATGACCGGCAACATAATAGCCACCTTAATGCGGGAGCGACGAACGGACGGATCATTCCGGAAGAGAAATATGCGTATTCGTCTCCAAAACGATGGGCCTATGTTCCGTACGGCTCCTTGTCAAATGATTTGCGGAGAATGCGGTTGATAAAATAATACCACTGCTTGTAATTGCGACACGAACAGTCCATTCCGAATACTTGGAAAAGTAATACCTAAGATTGCTTATGATATTACGCCGTTTCGCTTTTTTTTGTCAACTATGAATTCCTTGGATTTTTCCGTTTTTTAGCCGATTTTTTCGGATGCGGCGACATAAACCGAAACAACCCTTAAGCGAGCCGTTCGTCGAAAAGGGGGGTATCGTTTATTGACTTGTCGCCTGTCTTTCAACTTACGTTCCCAAATTCATCGCGTTATAATATTTTTACTTGACATTTGATTTACGAAGCACTATTATATAGATAATAAGTGATTTCATTGCAATATTCAATGCTCGATTCATACGAAACGTAAAAGTGCGAAAAGCGTAAAGGATGGCAAGGATGGAAGAGACACAGTCACACGACACAACGTTTGCACCCGCTTCTCTCATCATGTCGGTTAGCCTGACATCGTTACAATCATCACAATTACCCGCCTCGAACAGGTCTCCTTCCTGGTTCTCCGGATACGGGCGAACGTCCAGCCTGCAGGATATTTCACCGTATTTGCCCGACGTTGCTCTCTCCGAAGGGAAGCGAGAGGACGCTCCGGCGTGGTATGCGACGGCCTTGGGAATTCCTCCCATCGGTCCAGCTTGGCAACCGTCGCATTCCGGTTCCATGCCATGTTTTAGCTAATGAAACTGTTTTTACGAGGACTGGGTTTTTTCGCCCCCTCCCGGCGGTTCTCCGCCGGTTCGCCTGACGATGTGAAAGGAGAACGCGCGATGCTGAGAATACTGGATCCGAGCGAGCTTGAAGGCGTTCCGGTCATTGAGGCGCCGGAGTTGAGGACGGGGGGCGGCGGCCCCTCGTGCGCCGCGTATCGCCCCTCCCCCCGGCCGGACGGCTCCCTTCTCGCGGACCCGGAGATCCGTCTTCCGAGCCCGGGCATGGACGTGGAGATCGCCTACTACTACGGCTCCCGGTCCGACTACAACGGCCCCTTCGGCTACGGTCGCACCCTGAGCCTCAACCTCACGGCGCAGGCCTCCGGCTCCCCCGCGATCGTCACGCTGACCCGCGGGAACGGTCTCACGGAGAGCTACCGTTACGACCCCCCGAGCGGAGAGTACCTCCCCGTGACGCCGGGTCTTCCGAACTCCCTTGTCGAGGACTCGGCCGCCGGTCTCTGGAGGGAGACGACGCCGGACGGGCGCGTGACCGCCTACCCGCTGAACCTGACGGGGACGGTCACCTCGATCTCGTGGGCGCGGGATGCCGTCGGAAACTGCCACACCCTCTCCTACGCGAACGGTCTTCTTCGAACGCTGGAGGACTCGGTCGGCCGCCTGGTCACCCTCTCCTATTCGGGCGGACTTCTCCA
>DAIDHP010000059.1 GCA_027459625.1 Chthonomonadales bacterium | reverse complement strand
CTTCGTTCATTGGCGAAAGTTAAGTATACGCATTTCAATTCCGTTTGTCAAGGGCTTTTTGAAAAATAATCAAAAATATCTTCTTGATGGGTCTCAATCCCTAGCCGCGGAGGCGATCACCATCACCAAACGCATCCAGTCATATACAATGCGCTCCGTCCCTGCGCCATACGTGTTCGGAACAATAATTAGAAATTTAATATGGTAAAATATGTTTGCCATACTTAATTCAAGGAGGGTCTGACATGGGATATCGACTTTTAAACGGGGATATCATCCTATTCGGCGATGCGGATGAAAACACCCTTAATCAGGCTCTCACTTGTCGCCGCTTTTTCGATGGCGTCGCTCTTATGGGCGATAATCACCTCGGCTATAGCGTTCCCATCGGCGGAGTGATGACAAGCCGCACCCATATCTCCCCCTCAGCGGTGGGATACGACATATGCTGCGGTGTGACAGCGTATCATCTGAGCGTCACGGAGCCTGAGATCAGCGGGAATCTGCCGACTATCATGGACACGATTTGGCGCAGCCTATCCTTCGGGATGGGACATGAAAACCAGGAAACGGTGGATGATCCCCTATTCGATAGCCCTATGTGGAGAGATCCTCTGGGCGTTCGGCTCAGGGATTTGGCTCGCAATCAGTTGGGAACCTTGGGGTCCGGGAACCACTTCGTGGACGTCATGGCGGACGAGGAATACCGGATATGGGTGACCTGTCACTTCGGATCGCGAGGTTTCGGACATAAAATCGCCGAGGAGTTCCTTGCAAGGGCGGGCGCGAAAGGAGACAACATAAACGCCGATCCGGCTCTCCTGGAACTGGGAACCGCCGAGGCGGAGGAGTATATCGCCTGGATGGAACTCGCCGGAAAATACGCTTACGCAGGGAGAAGATGGGTTTGCGATCGAGTAAGCGCAATAGTCGGCGGCGAGATCGTGACGCGAGTGGAGAACCACCATAACTTTGCAAGCTTGGAGCCAATTCCCGACGGCACCGGATCGCACTGGGTCATGAGAAAAGGCGCGACTCCCGCCTCCCTGGGCGAAATTTGCTTCATCGGGGGAAGCATGGGCGATGACAGCGTTATAGTGGAGGGGGTCCAATCCGAGGATTCCGAGGCGTCGTATCATTCCGCTCCTCACGGAGCCGGTAGGGCGATGAGCCGCAATCAAGCAAGGGGAAAAATCAATCGAAAAACCGGAAAAGTGATCTCAAAGGGACTCGTTTCAAGACAGGACATGGATCAATGGCTCCGGAATAAGGGGGTGCTTCTTCGTGGCGGGGATACGGACGAGGCGCCGCAGGCTTACAAACGGCTAGAGAAGGTTCTGGCTCATCACTCCAATCTAAAGGTGCTCCATAAGCTTCGACCGCTCTGCGTCGTTATGGCTGGCAGAGAGATATCCCTGCGGGACCCCTACAAGGATTAGAAGGTTTAGATTCCCGACTTCTCAATCCGATATTTATGGCGTCACACGGAATTGGGGTATAATTTATAACAGTTTTCCGTGGGAGATAATAAAGTTATCCCTCACGGATAAGGCTGTTCTTTCGATACCGGGAATCGCTTGCACCCGGATGAAGTGTGAATTTGGGCGGATAGCTCAGTCGGCAGAGCGCTTCGTTTACACCGAAGATGTCGGGGGTTCGAGTCCCTCTTCGCCCATTCTTGAATATACGGCGGGTTGAGTTGCATATGCTTATCATCATTTCCGAAATCGATCACAACTCTTCCCCTTCTTCACCTTTCCTATTCCCTAATTCTCCGAAATCATAAACGCAATGGATAACGCTCCCTCCCTTAAATGGCCAAAATGGGTTTTCCCCGCTTTATTGATGAGTTTCCTCGCCTGCATTTTGCTGATCGCCGACTGGACCTACTGGCGGGAATACTCCCTGATAAGAGCGGAGAAAATTGCGGAACTCAAGAGCATATCCCGCATGAAATGCGATGAAATCCTATCCTGGCGAAAAGAAAGAATCACTGACGCCGTCACCGAGGCGGCTGATCCGTTTCTCAGAAGTGCATTGGCGAATTGGATATCTCATCCGACCAACCTGCTTTTGAAAAGAGACATATCCAAGGAGTTGCGGGATGAGTTTTCCTCGAACCAGTACCTCAACGCATTCATCACCAATTCCTCCGGAAAGATATTGCTCACCATTCACCCAATGCATGGCGGTCTGGGCATCGCCGGAAATCATCTCGTCGGAAAGGCAATCAGCAAGCGACACGCCGTGTTCGGTGATTTCACTAAGGACCCCCGAACAGGCGACATCCACATAGACTTGACCGCTCCCATCCTGGGTCCAAGAGGCAATCCCGTGGCGGCGTTGATGCTTCGCCTCAACCCTCAAGCCACAATCTATCCATTGATTGAGACATGGCCGACTGAAAGCAAAACCACGGAAACACTGCTTGTGGAGAAACAAGGTGATGACGCTGTGTTTCTAAACACCGTGCGTCACTCGACACTTCCCCCAATGTCCATGCGAATCCCCGTAACTCGGATCAATATTCCCGCCATACGCGCAGTACTTGGTGGAACGGGGATATACGAAGGTCCCGACTATCGCGGGTCTGAGGTGGTGGCGGACATTTGCCCGTTACAGTCCACTCCATGGTACTTGGTCACAAAAGTGGACAAAAGTATAATCCTCGCGGATGTACGTTACTGGAGGGATGTGGTCATAGTGGTGGCGCTTCTCGCGATGGTAGTCGCCTGCATCGGAACCGCGCTCCTATACATCCATCACGACAGAGTTTTATACCGCGCCTACTACCATTCCGAGAGGGAGAGAGCCTCCGCTTTGGAGGAGATCCGCGCCACGTTATATCATATCGGGGATGGCGTCATCGCGACGGACGCCATGGGCTGTGTTACTAGGATGAACCCGGAGGCCGAAACCCTTACAGGTCGGAGCGAAAAGGACGCAATAGGAAGACCCCTTCAGGAAGTCTTCAATATCATTAACGAGGACACCCGTATGAAGGTGGATAATCCGGCGTCAACCGTGTTAAAAAACGGAGCGGTTGTCGGATTGGCGAATCATACCACGCTCATAGCGAAGGATGGATCCGAAAAACCCATAGCCGATAGCGGGGCGCCAATACGAAACTCAGAGGGCGACATAACGGGAGTTGTTATAGTCTTTCGTGATCAAACGGAGGAACGGCGTAAACAATCCGAGCGACGCGCTAGCGAGATCAGATATCGCAACCTTTTCGAATCGTCCCCCATCCCCTTATTGGAAATCGATTTGACGAGGATTGACAACCACCTTACCCAAATTGAAAATAACGGGATTACCGATATCCCCTCTTATTTCATGGAAAGTCCGGATGAACTGAAAAAATGCGAAAGAATGTTGGATATCCTGAATGCAAACTCAACCGCATTAAAAATGTTCGGCGTCAACAATCCGGATGAGCTTATCAATAATCTGGATCGTTTCTTTACCGATGAACTGCATGAAGTATTTCTGGAAGGCATGATATCCGTCTATCTGGGGTGCGACGAATTTCAAAAGGACAGCGTCTGCCGTAATAAAACCGGCGAAAACATTCCAATCTCTCTTTCGTTCACCGCCACACTGGATGAATTTGAAAAAACCCCGAGGTTGGTGCTCGCTTTGGTGGATCTTTCGCCTCGTAAACAGATGGAGGAGGCCAGAGAAGCCAGCAACCGACTTTTTCGCCAGCTTTTCACGGATAATGTCGCTCCACACTTGCTGATAGACATCCCCGCCATGCAAATACTCGACGCCAATTGGGCCGCATCTCGGTTTTACGGATATTCAATCGAGGAATTAAAGGGGATGCATATTACCAACATCAACACCACATCCATGGATGAGATACGATCGCTGGTCAAGGACGCGGCATCGGGCGAAAAAAATCTTTTTATAACAAGACACCGAATCGCATCGGGGGAAATGCGTGACGTGGAGGTATTAACCAGCCCATTCATGTACGAGAACCGGATCGTCCTGCACTTCATAATTCATGATATCACGGTGCAACGGCGCTTGCAGGATTACAATCGCTGGCTGGCATCCATCGTGGAGCATGCCATAAACGAAGTGTATGTCATCGACATGGAAACTCTGCATTTCGGTTATGTGAACAGGGCGGCGCAGGAGAATTTAGGATACACCTTCGAGGAGATGCGGAAACTCACCCCCATGGATATCAAGCCGGAGTTTACAAAAGAGAGATTCATGCAGACGTTAGCTCCGCTTCTATCCGATGAGACAACCTCCTTGGAGTTGGAAACGCTTCATTTGCGTCGCGATGGCACATCCTATCCCGCATGGCTGTCCCTGAAAAAAATGGATATGGGCGACAAGCGGACAATTATAGTCATCGGACAGAACATCACGGAATATAAAAGGATGGAGGATCAGCTACGCCAAGCGCATAAAATGGAATCCGTCGGCAGACTCGCGGGCGGCGTTGCACATGATTTCAATAATATGCTTGGAGTCATTCTAGGACATGCCGAAATGGCGCTGGAACGGATTGATCGAGGAAAGCCCGTTCGTGACAATCTTAATGAGATTCTCAAAGCCGCCAAAAGATCCGCGGATTTGACCAGGCAACTGCTGGCATTCGCCAGAAGACAGACCATCAACCCCGTGGTTCTGGATTTGAATGAAACGGTCGCGGGAATGTTGAAGATGCTTCGCAGGCTTATCGGTGAGAACATCGAACTGATATGGAAGCCGGAGCGTTCGCTCTGGCAGGTTAAAATTGACCCCGCGCAGGTGGATCAGACGCTGATGAATCTGATCGTGAATGCGCGCGACGCCATTTCGGATGTGGGTTCAATCACCATCGAAACATCGCACGTGGTATTGGACGAAGTTTACAGCGAAACCCATGCAGGAGCGCCGCCCGGCGAATACGTCCTCCTGGCTGTGAGCGACACCGGCATGGGCATGGACAAGGAGACTCTCGATCACATTTTCGAACCCTTTTACTCCACTAAGGAGGTGGGCAAAGGCACCGGACTGGGACTATCGATGATCTACGGCATCGTCAAGCAGAATCACGGATATTTGACCGTGTACAGCGAACAGGGGAATGGAGCCTGTTTTAAGATTTACCTTCCGCGAACCCATGATTCCAAGGCGGATATGAAGGACGCCGCAAATGATAAAGTGACTACGGGGGTGGAAACCGTTCTTGTGGTGGAGGATGAGGAGGCGATATTGAACCTGTCCAGGGATGTTCTCGAACAGCAAGGATACATGGTAATAGCGGTCTCAACGGCAAATGAAGCGATACACTACGCCGAAACTCATTCCGATCCGATTCATCTCTTAATAACGGATATCGTGATGCCTGATATGAACGGGAAAGAGCTTGCGGAAAGGATCAGCGCAATTCGCCCTAAGATCAAAGTTCTCTACATGTCTGGCTATACGGCAAGTTCCATCGAACACAGAGGAGTGCTTGATGAAGGCATGCATTACCTGCCGAAACCGTTTTCCATCAGGACTTTCGCCGAAAAGGTTCGAGAAACGCTGGATTCCTGAAATCACTCGGCATGAAAGCCATCACGGTGTGACTCATTTGAGTCCCCTTTTTTGCTTGTAAATGTCCAATGCTTATTCGCGAAGAAATTCCAGAAAGTGACGATCACTGTCGCAGCGATGAATGCGCAAAACCATTCAGGACGGGAGGGATGTTGGTATTCCCAACGTCGCGTAATTAGAAAAAAGACACTTTTCATCATCGTCAGGTTGATCAACCAACCGATGATATTTACGCCGAAAAACATCATATACTGTTCATGATGTTTACGTTTGCCGATTGCTTGAAACGTCCAACGTTGATTCCAATAAAAACCATTCGTCACGGCAAGACTAAAAGAGATGGTTCGCGCAATCACCCACCAAATATGGAAAATCTCAAAAGTTAAAAGATAGGACACACCTGCATCAATAAGAAAGCTGCTTGCACCTACAATGCAAAACTTCACAAATTGTATCACAGTCGGTCGACGGAAGTATGTAATCGCTTCAGACATCATCATGTATCGCTAACTCATTTCATCTTTCCATTAATATACTCAAAACGCAATTTATTCTACCTCAGTACATCCTCCTCAATGGAAATATTTTCACTCCTGCAGTATTCTCCATAGCTCCTTGTAACATTTCAGGAAAGTCACTCCGTCTTCCGGGGCGATGGGGGAACCGATTTCGCAAAGAGCGTAAATATCCCCCCCACTCTTGTTCAGCAGGTTGAATAGCTCCTTCCAGGGATAGTAATTCCATAATTCCGTGATATGGCAGCATCTAATGAAAGGCTCAAGCAGATTGAAAGATTCTCTCACTGTGCCATCCATCACATCCGTCCCATTGGAGTTCCAAGTGACCCCCACGTTCCCGCCGCCACAAACATCCATGATTTCACGAGCAATGATCGGCTCCTGAGTCCGTCGACCATGCACCTCCATCCATATCTCCACCCCATGGTCGGAAGCGATCCTTCCGCACTCGGCGATGGATTCACCGATTTGAAGGATTGTTTTCTCCTCCGGGATGTCATCCGGAAGATCGTTTGGCCTTACTTTGACCCCTCTTGCTCCGATGTCCTCTGCAAGACGGATGAAGTCCTCGCACATCAAGATGTTCCGCCGAACCTCATGGGCGTCAGGCGAATGAAACTCACATGTCGTTCCCAGGCTGATCTGACTTACTCCCGCGTCCATGCACTTTTCGCGCACCTCGCGGCGCCTTTCAAGAGGGATCGAGGGTTCCACGCCGTGAGCGTGCCCTGTTCGTAACTCCACTCCTTCGATCTCCGTTTTTTTGCAAATGGAGAGCAATGTGTCCAAATCCCAATCCCTAGCCACATTATATGTAACAACGCCAAGATGCATCATCTGTTTCCATCACCTCTTTATCTAACTGATTTATAGCAAAGTTCGCCCGGATAATGTCCTCAAGGCGGCGGAAAAGGGTAAAATATAGGATATGTATCAATTCAGCCCTTTCCTATTAACCCAATCATAGCACCACGGGCGGAGAATCGTGTTACCGGAACAATCCTATCTGACACTATATCAGCTTAACCAAACGATACGTGAAACGCTTGAGGAGCGATTCAGTCAACCGTTATGGGTGATCGCCGAAATATCCGAGACCAGCGTAAGCCGGGGTCATATGTATCTCACGCTGGTGCAAAAGGAGGGGGACGAGATCATTGCGCAAAGTCGCGCCACCATCTGGGCGTCCCGAACATATCTTTTACAGCAGTTTACCCAAATAACCCGTGAAAACCTACGGAAAGGGATGGAGATACTGCTTTTAGCCACGGTGAGATATCATGAAAAATACGGGCTGAGCTTGGATATACTAAACCTGATGCCGGAATTCACCCTTGGCGGCATGGCTCAAAAGCGCAGGGAGACAATTGCTCGTCTCCAGCGAGAAGGGCTGCTTGAAGCCAACAAGTTTATCTCTTGGAGATCGCCTGTCAGGAGTATCGCGGTTATCTCCTCGGCAACAGCCGCAGGATATCAGGATTTTCTTCACCAACTGGATACGAACCCTTACGGCTACAAATATCATTGCGACCTCTTCCCCGCTCTTGTGCAAGGGGATCAGGCGGAAAAATCGATGATACAAGCCCTTGCGGCCGTCAAAACGCTTACAGGACGATACGATGTCATCGCTTTGCTGCGCGGCGGCGGCTCGCAACTGGATATGAGCTGTTTCGACGGTTACGATCTTTGCGCCCACCTTGCTCGGCTGCCTTTACCGGTCATCACCGGTATCGGACACGAAAAGGATGAGAGCGTGGCGGATATGGTGGCTCACACCAGATGCAAGACGCCCACAGCGGTCGCCGACCTGATCGTTTCCGATACGCTGGATTACGAGAGCGAAATGATAAGCCTCTGGCGCTCCATCTCTTACGCCTCGTTGGAACGGATCAATCTGGAAGGCGAATTGCTGGAACACCTCCGCCATCGCATTTCCTCGCGGACCCCGCTGTTACTCTCCGGGACATTCTCGCAATTGGAGAGGCTTGCATTTCTGTTTTCAAACGATGCGCGAAAACGTCTCGCAGGCGAGGAGTTGCATCTGCGAAACAGTGCGCGCAGGTTGAATTTACAATGCATGGAGCGAGCGCTGGCAGAGCGAGGCGAGGCGAATCGGCTTCAAAGGGAGATGGGGATATATGTACGTCATTTGTTGGAGCGCAATAACCAGCTTTTGGATGAATACGAACGCGATGTGATGCATTTTCATCCTGGGAATATCCTTCGCAGAGGCTTTAGTATCACGCGATTAAACGGCAGGGCTGTCCGAAATACGGACGAGCTTCAATCCGGGGTTAAGGTGCGAACGGAACTTCACAAGGGGTATGTCACCAGCATCGTGGAGAGCACGGAGACTAAGAATGCCAGCGAATAAACTTTCATACAAGCAATCCATGGACCGTTTGCGTGAGTTGGTTGAAAAAATCGAACAGGGGCAAATAGACGTGGACGAACTTTCCAAAGCTGTAAACGAGGCGGCGGGAATCATTAAATCATGCCGCCAACGTCTAAGACAAACGGAGGACGAGGTCAACAAGGCTCTCGAAACAATGGAGTCATTGGATGCTCCGCCGACCGACTCCGTCACGGGTAACTCCACTTCGGACGACGAATTTGACCCCTTTGCATCCTGAAGGCTCAGATTAGTGATTCAATATTGATGGGAGGAATCGAAACCTTAATGGACGCCACATTTACTTTGGGCATAGCATCCGCCTTGTTTGGCATGGCGATGAGTTACACCCCACTTCATGCGGAGACGGACATACCGCAAAAGGTGATCCTTGACACGGATATCGGGGATGACATCGATGATGCATATGCCTTGGCGCTTCTCGCCACCATGCCGGAAGCCAATCTTTTAGGCGTGACGACGGTATACGGTGAAACGGACAAGCGCGCGGAATTGGCTGCAAAACTCTTGAAAATATTACGGCGAACCGACATTCCGGTTTATGCGGGGCGCACAGGACTGTCTCATATTGGACGCCAATATGAGTGGGCGAAGGGATTCAAATCCAGCGCGATCCGGCGAAGTGACGCCATCGAATTCATGAAAAGAGAGATTGAGCGCGCTCCTGGAGAGGTGATTCTCATTGGGATTGGACCCTTAATCAACTACGGGGATCTACTCACACGATTCCCGGAGATACGTCCGCTGATTAAGCGTATAGTAATCATGGGAGGATCCGTCTACAAAGGATATGACAATCAAGATGCCATTGCGGCTGAATGGAACGTCCGTTGCGATCCCGCTGCGGCGATGTCAGTCATCTCAAGCGGCGTGCCATTGACCGTCGTTCCTCTTGACGCCACCTCCATGCTGAAGTTTGACGAGGAGCGTCAAAAACGTCTGTGTACGCTGGGGCTCCCCATCACCGACGCGCTTGCAGCTCTAACCAAACTATGGGGCAATCCCATACCGACACTTTACGATCCCATGGCGGTCGCCGTTGCATTGGGTTACTCCTTTTGCGAATCCAAGGAGATCAATCTTGAGGTGGATGAAGAAGGATACTCACGGGTGGGATGCGACGAACCAAATGTAACGGTGCTTCTGAATCCGAATGTGGATCAGTTCCTGGATTGGTTTATTCAAGCAATTCGTTCCGAATAACTTGATATTCGCCATAAAATTCATCAACACGCCGCAGTATCATGGAATAATTCCATGTGCGGCAAGGTGATTGCAAAAATCCAACAACTCATTCTAGTAATGAATCGCATCTATTCTGAGATTGCCAATGGATTTTTGCAATTTCCATTTCCGCAGATCACTTACAGGTGGTAAAAATGAAAGATTTCTCTCGACGGATCACATATCCCCGTTATGGCATGCGTCGTATTTTTGCGTACGGTTTGATGAGCGGAGTATTCGTGGCATTCCTTGGGGGATGCAATCACGCCAACAAGCCGATCAAACTGGAATTAAATCCCACTTACTCCGCACCATCCCCTGGTGCACCTTTGCCCCGACTGCCAAAACCATCGGACGGGATGCAAGCGTTGGAAAGAATGACTCAGGCGTACAAATCCGCGAACAGTATGTTCATTCACTCCTCCGCGACCATAAACTACACGCTTGTGAGCACTAGGTCGTTGTTGCAAACCACGACGATCAAGTATCAAACCAACCCCGCGCGGCTTTTTATGACCGTGCAAGATCCACTCGAGGGGACAAACGAGTATTACGCCGACGGAACCACTATCGTTCATTACTCTGGATTATCCAATCAATACACGCGCCGCTCCTATACGGGCGGCATGGAAGCCATCGCAAAGTTAATCGACAAGGAATCGCCGCAAGTTTTCTCCCCGATCCTTTTCCTCATGAGTGGCAAGGATCCTCTCGGCGTTCAGACAGCCTCAATCAAGACGGAGAGTTACCAAGGAAAACCGTCCCTGTATGTTTCAGGGAATCTTTCCTCGTCGTATTTAAGCAATCTATCCCATAGGATATTCGGAGTGACAATGAAATCAACGAGAGGGGTGTATTCGGTGCATCTTGATCCGAGCACTTATCTCTTGATGGACAGTCAATTGCATTTCGCATGGTCTGGAAAAGTAAAGGCGAACGGCAAAATGCTTGCGGAGAACCCGAAGGTGGACATTCACGAGGTCGAGAAGGATAACGTGGTCAATCCGACATATACGGATGACACCTTCCGCTTCACGCCGCCGAACAAGGCTCAGGAGATATATATTCAGAGCCGAAGCCAGTTGGAACAATAGGCTTCGGCTCCGTATCGAAGAGTTTACTTCTGGCTCGCCAGGAACTGCGTCAATTGATTTAGCTTATCCTGCGGGATACTTGCGAAAGACGGCATAAAAGATCCCGGATTCACGGATGACGGGTTCTTGATGAACTTTTCCAACCAAGCGGGATCGGGATGTCGGGATCCTTCATGGGTGAGATCGGGCGCGGTTTTGCCTCCCTGACCGTCAATACTGTGGCACCCAAGGCAGTTGTTTTGCTTCATGGTTTGCAGGGCGGATTGTTGCAACGCCAGTTCCGCAGGGCTTTTCGGAGTAGAAGCGGAAGATGCGGAGGAGGAGCTCGTCGTCGGTGCGCTGCTTCCCGAGGAGGCGAACACCATCGTGCCCCCAAGATGACCGGTGATGCTGACCAAAATAGCGAGCAGAAGCATCAACCCCATGGATATGCCGTAGCTGGGAGAGGACGTGGTGTCCTTGGATCTCCACCGAATGAACAACAAAACCAACGCCACGACAAACGTGGCAATGCCCAAATCGCGATGATTGACGAAAATCGGCGGATAGTTTGATGGAGACCCGAATAGCGTGAATCCTATCATAAAGCCCGTGAAGATCACGGGAAAGGATACCACTATTCCAGCAACGAGCAACATAAAACTGGTGTAGCGCCATTCCGGTTTCTTAAGGAACAACGCGCCATAATCAAAGAAAAACGCCATCAAGAAGAGAGCCACAGGGAAATGCGTGAGAGATCCATGCAACTCCTCCCAAGTAATTGGACCAAACATTATTTCTTCCTTTGTCTATTGAGATTGTTATATAGTCCTGGTCATCGTTCCATTCGCTTCGCTGAACGCCATTCCTCGAAAACCGAGTTAGCATTCAATCCCGCTATTGTCACAACGACCTCTAACCTGCAAGGGGATTGTCAAAAAGGTCAAGTTAATATCGGAAAAAGTAATGTAAATTGCTCCCAATATCCTTTTCAGAAAAGATAAAGGTACCATGCTATGATTCTGAAATAGCAACGAAAGATTACCCGAAATTCCCGATATAGCCAATGATATATACTATACCTTGAATTCTCATTTTTTCTGATGGAGATTAAGTATTATTCACGGAATAAAGTTATTTAAATGTATGAGCTTGAATTTCCTTCTCTTCCTTGCACCATCGAGTTCATACCACGGACAAGGATAACCCATTGAACTCAAATCTAAAAGGAATAACACGAGCGCCCGCGGCATTCAGCGCTTGTTCCACATTTTTCTTTTTGTTCGGATCGCTATAAAACAACAGACACCCCCCTCCGCCCGCCCCGCAAGCCTTTCCATGGATTCCGCCGGCGTATTTCGCGATTTCGAATAACCTCTCTATCTGGCTATTCGTCACGGACTCATCCAATGCTTTTTGATGACGCCAACTCTCTCCGATCAATTCTCCAAACTCCTCAATCCGCTCCTCAAGCAACGCAGATCTCATACGCATGGCACCTTCGCGCAGGGAATACAGCGCGTTCAACGTGGCGGGATTCCCTCTGCGAAATGCATTCCACACATTCTCATGGATATTACTGGATAGCCGCGATTTACCGGTGTAGCATAAAGTTAGTCGGCTCTCCATGCTCTCGACCATCTCGGCGGAGAGACTTAACGGCTCCAAGGTTACTTCCTTTCCGAACCGGATGTAGTTAATCCCCCCCACCGCCGAAGCGTATTGATCCTGCTTGCCGCCTAGGATGCCAAGTATCTCCTCCAAGTCGTAGGCTAATTCCGCGACCCTTTCCTTGTACTCCATGGAGGGATGTATTTGAGACTGCACCAGACTAAGCCAGCAGACATTCAGTGCGGAAGAGGTTCCCAAACCGGATCCCGCCGGAAGTGAACAATGATAGGAAACGTTTATCCCATCCATATCGTCCCCCATTTCCCCGGCTATATCATGCACTTCCATTCTACCCTCGACATACTTATCAATCGAGGCGTTCACCACAGCCCCTCCGGCGCCTTCCGCGAAAAACTTGACGTCCGTCCACGCACCGGCGAAATCAATACGAACGGGAACCCGACTTGTGATAATCATGCTCGCTCCTCCTCATCGTGAAATGTATTCTCATCAAGGATTATTCGGAGACAGTACGGACGTTCAACCCCGGACTTGGCTTCGGATACATTAGGGAATCCGCTCCGGCTTTAAGCAGGGCGTTGCCAACCTTGCGCGGATGATCGGTTAACACGAGGATGGTGCCTCCTCCGCCCGCACCCGCAAGTTTCGCCCCGTAGGCGCCGGCGTCCAACGCAATATATATTAAGCGATCGTTCACTTCTCCGGACCCGCCAAGCGATGAGATAATGGACTGATTCTCATTCATTAGTTCGCCAAGTTTTTTCCAATCCCCGGATAGTATCGCTCGTTTGCCTAATCGCGGTAGATCTGCAATACGATGGAAGGACTCGACGACCTGCTTTTCGCCCGCAAGCCATCTCTCTCTCGGGGAGCGATGAACCGACCCGGAATGATGTTTCAATCCGGTGTGAGCGCAGAGCAAGGGGATTCTTTTTAAATAGGGGGCGAGTGGTTCCACGGTTGCCAACGGCTCGTCATCCCTCTGCTCCAGGTTCTCCTTTCCGAGAAAGATCATATGATTCACGCCGCCGAACACCGCCATATGCTGATCCTGGTGCCCGCACAATACTTTCATCACCCTGTTTTCGATCTTGCGTGCCGTTTCGGCTATGATCCACGGATTCATACCCCACTTGAACTGAGCGTTCAACGCCCCCACGACTGATACCATCAGAGCGGTCGACCCTGCCATTCCAGCCTGCATTGGGATATCCGTGGAAACGGATAAGCGAATGGGAACATCCTCAAGTTCGTCATGGAAATATTGCATGACAGCCCTCAGGATATCCAAACGATCTCCGCGCAGGTCCAAATCGTCCCTGTTTCGGAGAGTCTGGCTTTGATGCCCGGACTGTATCATCCCAACATCTCCGATTGCGAGTTCGCATCTTGCCCTTTCCTTTGTGGATATGCTTATCACACTTCCGCCATACATATCGGAAGGGTTCCCCAATATACCACAACGCCCCGGCGCAGTGGATACAATCATACCCTTCTCCCCTCCTCGCGTATCGTCTCGTTATTTGAAGGCGTATGCATCGAAAGCGATAGAACGAACCGATATTAGGTCGGAGGAATCCGTTATGATACCGGTTCTCGCAATCATGCAAACGCCTGTGTTCAATAGAATATACCAGCTTGAAATGAAATTGCAAATTGACTTCACAAGTGATTGCATAATTCGAAATCAAAGCCCTCCATATCCCCCTCTTAGATGCTGTTAAAGAGTTGAAAGGAGATACGCGCAATTTCCTGAGTCCAATCATCCAACATATCTATTATAAAGCGGCGGCTCGGGATTTCTGATTGCTCGACATACCCACTCTAAATTCAAGATATCGAAGCGAAAAAAATGGACGGACTGAAATAGTCCGTCCGATTTGAGGGCATCTTCACTATCGAGTTTGATAACCTTTCCTTGGCTTTTTAAGCAAAGCTTTTTGGTCGTTGTTGAGAAGAGACATGATTTTTTCCCGTGCGGTTTTCATTATCTGCTGTCGCTGGGTTTTATTGGCGTCCGGATTGGATGTATCCTTGGGGAGCGCTCTGATTTGCTTCATTGCATCCTTGCGGATCGTATCCATCTGGGACTTTTGATCATCCGTCAAATTTACATTCTGAATAGTGGTAAGGGGTAGGCGTCTGCCTAACAGTCTTTCCGTTTCCACCAAGGACCGAAGAGACTTTTTTTGGTTATCATTCAACAGAGCGACAATGGATACGTTCGCCGTTTTTAACTCATCCCTTAGTTGTTGTTGGGTTGCTGGATCGGGTTTTCCCTGAATGTTCGCCAGCAGGTTCTTACGGTTTATCTGATATTTCTCTTGGATGGATGCAATTTGACTTTCCTGATCGGACGTAAGTGACAGAGCTGTCGCAATATCCTTCGCTTTGAATTGCATCACGCTTAGCGGGCTTTGCCTCTTGTTTCTCACAGTGTTTCTTTTCTGTTTGGTGGATCCATTGGGATTTGTTTGCGCGGAACTAAACGCCAGACATAGAGTCAACGACATCCCCAGTATGAGGAGGACTCCAAGCTTTTTGCGCATTTTCATTACGATTCTCCTTTGGGTTGAAAAAAATAAGTTGCTCTGGAAATATGAGACGATTCCATCGCCGAAATGTTCACATGCCTGACACTCCCATACTTTACAGGGATGACATATCATTTTATTGAATGGATTATCACTTGCAGTCTATAATATAGAAACTATTCAAATGGATGATTTTCTCAGGCGAACTCAATCGAACGATACCGGGCAACAACCAACCATAATTGTTCGATTGAGTTCCGCCTGTTCGGAAAGGTGTTGCAATTGAAACTAAAGATAGGCATTCCTAAAGGGAGCCTGCAGGAATCCACTTTCGAGCTATTCAAAAAGGCGGGATTTGAATTTCGGACTAGCAGCGGAAGGTCATATCATCCTTCAGTGGATGACCCGGAAATCTCCCCGCTTCTCATTCGTCCGCAGGAGATTCCCCGTTATGTGGAGAGCGAGATACTGGATATAGGATTAACGGGGAAGGATTGGATCGAGGACAACCGTTCGGATGTGATAGAGGTTGCGGATTTCACTTATTCCAAAGCCACGCTTAATCCCATTCGCGTAGTTTTGGCGGCGCCCAATGACGGGGATATCAATTCCCCGAGAGACTTGGAAGGGAAAAGGATTGCCACGGAGTATGTACGTTTGACGGAAAGGTATCTTACGGATAACAATATTCACGCCTCCGTGGAGTTTTCGTGGGGCGCATGCGAGGTGAAAGTGCCTGATTTGGTGGACGCCATCGTGGTGAATACGGAAACAGGCAGCTCTCTGCGTGCGCATAATCTGAAAATCGTGGACACATTGCTTGTATCCACCACCCGATTAATTGCAAATAAAACCGCTTGGGCGGATCCGGAAAAGCGCGCAAAGACGGAAAATATCGCGATGCTTCTCAAAGGAGCCTTGAATGCGGAGACTTTCGTTGGATTAAAGATGAACGTGGAGAAAAAGTCAATCGAGAAAATCCTGCAAATCCTCCCCGCATTGAAACGCCCCACGATATCCCCGCTTTCCGATCCCGAATGGGTGGCGCTGGAGATTATCGTGGAGGAAAAAACGGTGCGGGAATTGGCGCCCGCTCTCAAACGCGCAGGAGCCGAGGGATTGGTGGAATATCCGCTAAACAAGGTTATCTTTTAACCATTTCGGAAGGACATGCGTGGCGTTTTTAACGGTTTGTCGATCATCGGAGGAGATGCAAGTTCCAACCTCAGCAATCAAGTTGAATGCTATTGGGCATGAAAATACCCCTGTAAGGTTGATCTTGCATTTTCTCATCGAACAGGATTATCGCCCATGAAATCACGTAAGCGCTTAAAAGGCGTACTTGCCATTTTTACACTCCTATTCCCACCTATCCTCTTCGGGATGATAAGCTCCCCTGCAAGAGGGGAGATCAGAGGAGTTGTAAACGGACATCATATTCGATTTCGCATCGGTCCGGGCACGGATTATCGGACTGCCGAGAAACTGGACTCAGGAGTGAGCGTTGCGATATTGGATCGTAAAAACGGCTGGCTGGAGGTGCGTACGCCTAACGGCAAGATCGTATGGTGCGATGGGAGTTTCATACGCCTTCTCAACGCCCCTCCAAGTTGGAACAAACCTGGCAAAGCCCACACAAAAGCCCTCGTAGCGGCAAGGAAACCCTCCCCGAAGACAAATGCGAATAAACCCGTTACCGTCCCGCCGCCGCCTAAAACCGTTCCAAATTCGCCAGCCAAGTCAAAGACGATCTCGATTTATTCCCAAACTCGTTCGGACACCAATGCTCAGCCGATGGCTTCCCCGGGGGCAACCTTGTGGGATGCGATTAAGATGATGCTTTATCTCATACCCATACTTCTTCTGATCGTCCTCGCGCTGAGATTTCTCAAAGCCTATTATGAAAGAACAGGCGGTTTCCCAAGTCTAAAAACAAGCATCCTGGGAAGCTGGAACCTAATCAACGCACGTCAAAACGGCGGAAGCAACATACGCATTGTGGAATCGCTTCCGCTTGGATCCATCGGATTGCACCTTGTCGAAGTGAAGGGGCGCCTTTTGCTCATAAGTTCGGGGGCGTCCGGAGCCACACTTATCAAAGACCTTACCGATGAAGAGACCAATGAGAACAAGGATTTTCAAACATTACTCAACAACACGGAGATGGAGACGGTGAATTCAGAAAACGCCATCGCCGATGTCATCGGAGAACTGGACGAAACAATCAAGGACGCACGAAACTCGATATCCTCCTTAAGAGGCGGAAAGGATGCAAAATGAGCGTTACAAGTCTCCCCGATTGCTCATCTCCTCTTAAAGATACTAATTTAACGCGCCAAAAGGAGGTTTTCCTATACAATACAAGGAAGATCATTTGCGGGACGTTAAGCAATAAAACCATTTTATGGATGTTGACGATACTTCTCATGGCTTTGGCGGCGAGTTCCGTAATGGCTCAGAATGTGGCGAACCCCAATATCGCCATTCCTCGAATTAGCATCGGGGTTGGCGGGAGCAATAATCCGAAGGATGTTGCGGTCACCCTGCAAATTTTATTCCTTCTCACCATCCTTACGCTCGCCCCCTCCATTCTTATCATGACCACCTCATTCACAAGGATCATCATCGTTCTTAGCATCATGCGCAGCGCATTGGGGGTTCCAACCATCCCGCCAAACCAAGTGCTTATCAGCCTCGCCCTTTTTATGACATTTTTCATCATGCGTCCCACATTTACTCAGATCAATAACAACGCGCTCCAGCCTTACTTCAACAAGAAGATCACCTTTCAAACGGCTTTGAAACTGGCGCAACTGCCGATGCGATCCTTCATGATTCGTCAAACTTACACCAAGGATCTGCAGCTTTTCGTTAACCTGGCGCATCTGCCCAAGCCACCGCAAACATTAAACGACATTCCCACAACCGTCATTATCCCCGCATTCATCACAAGCGAACTGAAGACTGCTTTCATCATTGGTTTCTACATATATCTCCCCTTTTTAATTATCGACATGGTGGTGGCGTCAACGCTCATGAGCATGGGAATGATGATGCTTCCCCCCACCGTCATCTCCCTGCCTGCGAAGTTGCTGCTATTCGTGCTCGCCAACGGGTGGAATTTGCTCTTAGGTTCTCTAGCGAAAGGATTCCGATAAGATGTCTCAGAGCGATGTATTAACCGTATCAAGAGAAGTGATACTCGTCACTTTGGAACTCTCCTTGCCTATTCTCCTATTCGGATTAGTGGCGGGGGTGCTGGTAAGCATCTTTCAAGCCGTTACGTCCATCCAGGAGTTCACCTTAACATTTGTGCCGAAACTGCTAGCCGTGGTGTTGGCTCTAATGATTTTCGGATCATGGATGCTGACAACCCTTGTGAACTTCATGGTCACCACCTACCAGCACATGCCACCTATCACACATTGAGGCGATATGATCATCGGTGTCTTGGATTTTTGGACATTCATATTGGTTTTTTTCCGCGTGACCGCAATGCTGTTGACGATGCCCGTGCTTAGCGGATCGAACATCCCTTCCACCGCGAAGATCGCGTTAGGCGGTTTGTTCGCGCTTATCCTTCGTCCCTTTGTCGAACCCATGGTGCACCTCATCCCCACGAGCATATACGCATTGACGGGTATCATTTTCGCCGAGACTTCGGTGGGCTTATTGATCGGTCTTTTCGCGCAACTGATCTTCGTATCCTTGCAGATCGCCGGGGGATACGCGGACACCCAGATGGGGCTGGGAATGATCAACCTCTTGAATCCCTTCACCCAGGAGCAGACATCGCCTACCGGACAGTTTCTTTTCCAATTCGGAATCACCATTTTCCTCTTGTTGGGGGGGCACCTCTGGATGCTCGCTTCCCTGGCCGACAGTTACCGAGTACTCGCTCCTGGAGGAGCGCATTTTTCCGGCGACATGAACGGATCCTTATTGGCGATGATCGGGGAGATGTTTGTTTTATCGTTGCGCATTGTCGCTCCTATCGCAGGAATCCTTCTCGTAATTGATGTGGCGTTCGCCATTGTGGCTCGCACCATCCATCAAATGAACGTTTTTCTTGTGGGAATGCCACTGAAAATCCTGGTGGGATTTCTCACCATCGCGTTTGTTATGCCCGCTATCGCCTTGGTGGTGGGCCAATACATACCCATTATTGGCACCCAAACAAACGATTTAATTCGAGCGATGAGGTGAACCATGGCTGATCAGGATCGCACCGAATCAGCCACCCCCAAAAAGCGCGAAGAGGCTCGCAAGCGCGGCCAGGTGGCAAAAAGCATGGAGTTATCCTCCAGCCTTGTGTTTCTCGGTGTGGTTTTTGTATTGCATATGACGATGACCTCCAGTTCCAGGTATCTAATGGAATATATGAGTTACGGATTAGGTGTTCCTCATTTAACCCCTTTGGATATTCCGGAAGTGTATCATATCGCCACGCGTTTTGTGATTCTGCTCTTCCAAGTCGTCGGCCCGCTATTCATCGGGGCTATCATCATTGGCGTCATCGTGAACATGACCCAGACCGGATTCCTATTTTCGATGCAAGCTCTCGCCCCCGATTTCAACAAACTGAACCCTCTTAAGGGAGTTCAGAGGTTCCTCTCCGCCCGGGGTTTGGTTGAAACGCTAAAAGCGATTCTCAAGCTATTTCTGATAGGCTATATCGCATGGAACTCCATTTACCAAAATTATCCCACAATGCTTAGCGTCATACGCATGGATATTCCCACTCTGCTCGGTTTCATCGGGAACCTGGTCTATCAAATAGCGTTGAAAGTGGGGTTATATCTGTTCATTCTGGCGGCGGCGGATTACGCATGGCAGCGCTACAGCTTCGAGAAATCCATACGGATGACGAAGGAGGAGGTAAAACAGGAATTAAAGCAATCCGAGGGAAATCCGCAGATCCGCGCACGAATACGCGCCAAAATGAGGCAAATCGCCAGAAGAAGGATGATGGAATCCGTGCCAAAGGCCGACGTAGTGATAACAAACCCCACGCATTTCGCAGTCTCTCTGGAATACAAGGCGGAAAGCATGAAGGCTCCAATCGTAAGCGCGAAAGGAGCGGATTTGATCGCGAAACGCATACGCGAGATCGCCGAGGAGAATCACGTGCCTATCGTCCAAAACCCCACGCTTGCAAGGACGATATGGAAGTCGGTTGATATCGGGCGCGAAATCCCTTCGGACCTTTACGCGGCTGTTGCTGAGGTGCTTGCATATGTATACCGAATTAACAAACGCTATCAACGCCGTTAATCTCCATTGTGATGCCACGGTTATTCTCTTCCCTGCTGACAGATCCTTTGTTTTGATGCTATGATATTAATCACTTCGATTAATTGAAGCCCAATTATGTTTGGTTCTTCCCAATATGCCCGATACCGATAAACTCCACAACTTATCCGACGTCAGACTGTTTTATCAGCCTGCCGATAGATTGCGTATGACCACCGAGGATCGATCCTGGCATACGGTGAAACCCGTTTGGGTGGCTCCGTTATCTCATCCGGGCCGCTATTTGGCCCTATTGGACGCCAAGGGGGATGAGATAATGACGATTCCGGATGCGTCGATCCTTGACAAGGAATCATTTGAAACGGTGATGGAAGAGTTGCGAAGAAGAGACATGACGGCGGAGGTGCGTGAGATTATCTCCGCGAAAGTGGAGTACGGTTCCACATATTGGCGAGTGATCACTGACAAGGGAACAAGGGATTTCGTGACTCAAAACCTCCAGGAAAACGCCATGTGGCTTGATGAAAACCATCTAATGCTTGTGGATGTGGATGGCAACCGTTTTGAACTTAGCGACATCGGACATTTGGACAATCGAAGCAAGATGATTCTATATTCGGTTGTGTGAGAAACAAGGAGATAACATTGGCAACTTGCTACGCTTTAATGGAAACCAGCAAGGGGATCATTAAAATAGAATTGGACGAGGAGCACGCACCAACCACGTGCGAGAATTTCATCGGACTTGCGGAGAAGGGATTCTATGACGGCCTTATCTTTCACCGTTACGTGCCTGGTTTCGTCATACAGGGAGGTGATCCCAAAGGCACGGGATTTGGGGGATCGGGGAAAACCATTCCATTGGAAACCACATCCATCTTCAAGCACGATTCCGCCGGAACCATCGCAATGGCGCGGAGCCAGGATCCCGATAGTGCGTCCAGTCAATTCTACTTCACATTAGGACCTGCTCCCCATTTGGATGGGTCATACGCTGCATTCGGCGGAATTTGCGAGGGACTGGATGTCTTGGATTCCCTGCGGAAAAACGACAGAATCGTTAAAATCCGAATTACGCGCGAATAAATTCATTTCACTTTGAGTAATATATACATAAGAGGTAATTGCAAAATTCAGAAAATGAGGCTAATATCGCTCATTTCATGCTCAGCGAAATACCTGAAAAGCGAATTTAGCAATTACCTGATAATAGTAAATAAGAAAAAAGATAAAGTGTTGAAAGCGCCATACGATTTTAATGACGGTTCGATTTTAAAAAAAATGGGACATTAGTGAAAGGATAGTTGCACCATGGATATTACCCCTCATGAGCTTTTGCTGCTTATCAAAAGCGGAAAAAAGCCTATTGTGGTGGATGTAAGAGAAAAGGCGGAATGGGATTCGGAGCATATCCCTCAAACAATCCATATTCCTCTCGGACAGATCCCTTATCGGATTCATGACCTTGATCCCGAACAAGAGATTATAATTTACTGCCGGTCCGGGCATCGTTCCGCGCAAGCGATGCATTTTCTTGAATCCAAAGGGTTCAAGCGGGTCAAGAACCTTAAAGGCGGAATACGGGCATGGTTAAGAGTTGAAGGAATGCTAATTGAAAAAGAGTGACTCTCAACTCTTGTTGAAATAGAAATCGGGTAGGCGGGGTCATTACTGATCCCGCCTCCCACACCACCCGGCATGCGGGTCCGCACCGGGCGGTTCAC
>DAIDHP010000058.1 GCA_027459625.1 Chthonomonadales bacterium | reverse complement strand
TGAACCGCCCGGTGCGGACCCGCATGCCGGGTGGTGTGGGAGGCGGGATCAGTAATGACCCCGCCTACCCGATTGCGTTTCCTTCGGGGCCTGTCGGAAATGCGCAACCAGATAACCTGCCTGAAAACTCCGATGCAAATACGGGGAGATGCTTGGGAAAATAGTGGAGAAGGATGGAATTGAGGATAAGTGAATAGTGATGATGTTCCGAAAAAAATCTGTTGACATTTCCTCCCAATATGCCTATAATACTTTCATACCCCGCCACTGCCAAGGCATTGGCTGCGAGACCGTCTTCGGACGGTCTCCACTGTTTGGGAGGCGCCGTTGAAAGTTTGGGCTTATATTGACGGCTTCAATCTGTATAACGGCGCCGTTCGCAATACCTCGTGGAAATGGCTTGATCTTCAAAAGTTCTGTCAAACACTTCTTCCCCGTGATAAAATAGAGCGCATAAAATACTTTACGGCTAAGGTTGACGCCCGTATCAACGATCCGGATCAACCGTTCAGGCAAATGTTATATTGGCGTGCATTGCGCACGATTGATTGTTTGGAAATCATAGAAGGTCGCTTCCTGACCAAAAAAGTGTATTTGCCATTGGTGAACTCCGTTGACAAAATGAAATCAGATTCTCTCATGGGCATATCCCTCCATGGTCAAAAACCCGATTTCGCGGAAGTTTATCGTTCGGAGTGTTGGTTGATGTCGCACGCCAGGAGCCATCCGTCGGCCAGCGTTTGCAATTTTGCGGTCAGTACGAAGACGTTGGAAATGGTGTAACTATGAGGTGAGTTCCGCATTTTTCGCCCCTTTCGGTGGAGGGAAGGGAGCGCATCGCTTTAACTATTGCGGTCGAAATGAGCGTGAAACGAGAGAAAAACATGGGCGGTACTGGATTTGAACCAGTGACCTCTTCGGTGTGAACGAAGCGCTCTGCCGCTGAGCCAACCGCCCGAATTATCCGCGCAGGGGAGTGCACCCCCCCCATTAAATACGCTCCCTATATTACCACATTCCTCGCGTAATTCCCACCCCGTGAGCGATTTCAAGTCAGGAGGCTTTCGCAGGCCGCCGCAGCGCCGAAAACGGTTCTCCCTATTTCAACTTCGCGGGAGATACCTTCAAACGCTTGAAGTCGCCCGTCATAAGAAAACGGAACGCCATGGAAGGCGTTCCGTTTGGAGAATTTGACGAGGTTCCTCGATTCGCCAAGCCTCAATTCCCGTGACCCTAGGTTTCGTGATTTGCGTCACTCCACTCCGAACTTTCTGAATGCGGCGTATTTCGGGAAGTCTATGGCAAAGGTGAAGATCAGGGAAAACAAGAGAATCGAAAACACCTCATTCGCGGGAATTGGGGTGATAATGACCCCGTAAATTCCAAGCAACACGAAACCGATCAAAGCCCCGACCGTGGAGAGAATCAAAGCGGTGCCAGGCATGGAGGACCAGAGGAACTTCCTCTCTCTTACGATCATAACTCGGAACTGGCTGGTGAACACCAGCATCAGCATTATCCAAGTCTGAAGGTGTTTCAAGCCGTGATATCCGAGGCCAAAGTATCTCTGCCCCCAGATCACCGCCACGACGCCCTCCACAACCAGCAGAATCCCGATCAGCAGGGAGGCGTAGGTGATATTCAACACTTCCCATGCGTTGGGGTTGGCGGTGTGCTGTACGTTATCCGTGGCGAGCGACATGGTCACGAAATCGTTTGCGAATACAAGGAGAGCCATTCCCAGCATCGAGAGCACCATTTGATGATGAACCATGAAAAACCCCACCGTGAGCAATCCGACCACTTGGATGACTTTCGTCACTTTATTGATAACCCAGGTGAGCATTCTTTGGTAGGTTTCCCTGCTGCGCTCAATCGCCTCCACGATCACCCTCACACCGGGCTCAAGCAGTACGACGCTTGCCGAAGCCTTGGCGACATCCGTGGCGTTGCTAACGGCGATCCCCATCTCCGCCTGTTTGAGCGCGGGGGCATCGTTCACGCCGTCTCCTGTCATCCCGACCATGTATCCGTTTTCCTGAAGGAGTTTTACGATGCGGTATTTATCCTCGGGGTAAATCTCGGCGAAGCCGTCGCTGGATGCCACCTTTTTCGCCTGATCCTCATGGCTGAGCTTTTCTATGTCCGCCAGGCGAATGATGTTTTCGCCAATGCCGACGTTCTTTGCGACCTCCTGAGCGATCGCCATGTTGTCGCCTGTAAGCATGATCGGCTTCACGCCGAGGCTCTTCATTTCGGCGATCATCTTCGCCGAATCGGCGCGTGGCGGGTCGGAGAGCGGGAGCAGTCCCACAAAATCGAGTGTGTCGAAATCGTTATCCTTGGAGCGCGCCACTGCGATGGTGCGATATCCTTTGCGTGAAAAATCAGCGATGGTTTCATCCACCTTCGCCTTGAGTTCGTCCGTGACACCCGCACACATGGGCAGGATAACCTGCGACGCGCCTTTGACGACCTTGAACTGCGAGCCGTTGTATTGGGTGATCGCCTCGGTCCGTCGGATGGCGGGGTTGAACGGCGTGTAGGAGACCTGTTGATGCGAATTGGTGTCCACCTTGGAGGCCTTTGCGTAATCGATGATCGCCACGTCAATCAAGTCCATCCCCTCGGCGCGGGATGCGAGTGCTGCGAGTTGGGTGGAGTCCTCCTTGGAGTAGCCGGAGAAGGGGATGCTATCCGTTACGGAAAGCTTGTTTTCGGTGATGGTTCCCGTCTTATCAAGACAGAGCACGCTGATGCTGGCTGCGTCCTCGATGGAATCCAGCCTGGTGACAAGGACGTTGGACTTCGCCAACTGTACGCCGGTCGCCGCCTGTACGATAGTCATAACAGCGGGCAACGCCACCGGCACCGCCCCCATGAGGAAAACAACCACGAATGTCATAATGACGAGAAAGTGTTCGTGATGGATAAAGGCGTAGCCTCCCACGATGACGGATGCTGCGATGCCCAAATACATCATGTATTTCACGATAGCCATCATGATCTCTTCCTGATGGGATTTCGGTTTGGCTATCTTGACCAGCTCGGCGGTCTTTCCGAAGTAGGTGTTCTGTCCGGTGTTGATAACGATGCCCCGCGCCTCCCCCCTTCGTACGATGGCGCCGGAGTAAACGATATCCAGCGGCTGCTTGTCGATGGGAAGCGATTCCCCCGTCAGAGCCGATTCATCGATGGCGATGTCGCCGGATATGATCTTCGCGTCCGCGGGAACGATGTCGCCCATTTTGATGATCATTACGTCGCCTGGAACGACCTGGCTGGAATCCTCGGTCATCCACTCACCGTTTCGAAGCACTTTAGCCTTGATGGCGAGCCGCTGTTTCAATAGCTCCACCGCTTTTTGCGAGCCTCTGGAGTGCATGAAGCCTATAATGGCGTTTACGGTGAGGAGCAAGAAGATGATGACACCCTCAAGTTCATGATTTAGAATGATGGAGAGCACCATTGCCAGTTCCAACAACCATGGCATGGGGCCCCAATAGCGGCTGAAAAACTCGACAAACGGGTTTTTCTTTTTCTCTGTTATCGCGTTTGGACCGAAGAAGGTGATTCTTTGCTTTACGTCCGCATCCGTGAGTCCTTTTTCGGATGCGGATAGAAATTCATAGGTTTGTTCGATGCTGATTTCTTTGAACTCAGAAGATGGATTGATTTTGAAATCCATGCATAGCCTCATATAGTTTAGATTAGGGTCGTTTGAACTTGACACGGTTAAGGCGAGTTAACCATTCGATCCATCGGGGGATTGCATCTTGAGCATAACAAGCGCTTTCAAACTCCTCCCATATTCATACGGAAGAATTGAGCGTTTCCTCATAATATTATACTTTTTATCTTCGCGGAATTCGAAAAATCCTTATCGCATTGCATTCTAGGTGTAAAACCATCGAAAGAAATGCAACGTAAAAGGATATGAAAAGAAAAGGTGTCAATGAAAAGAGGTGGCATGCAACCGATAAATCCTTCGGCTAATAACGGGTTTCACGATAAAAGGCTCTTGGCGCAGCGCAATTTATGGGTGGCAGCCATTGCAGCGATAATCATATGGTTCGTGCCCGGTTTGAATATCCTGATATGGCCAGTGAAGATTTTCGTGGTGATCATTCATGAAGGTTGCCACGCCATGCTGACCGTCCTGACAGGCGGCGGCGTGGAAGGCATTTCCATCAATCCCGCCGGATCGGGGCAAACCATCTCCCTGGGAGGCGACCCTTTATTCATCATCCCCGCCGGTTACCTCGGAGCCACCCTGTTCGGAGCGTTTACGCTTCTGTTATCGAAGAGGGTTCAGCTCGCCAAATCCCATATGATGCTGCTTGGGATCATCGTGATGCTGATTGTGGGTTTTTGGATTCACCCTTTGAACAACCCTTTCGGGTTTTTCGCAGGGTTATCCATCGGCGTCGCTCTGGAGTTGCTCGCTCGTTTTCTTCCGCCGGTCCCCGCCTCATATCTGTTGAGTTTTCTCTCCATTGAGTTGTGCCTGAACGCCTTGGAGGGGGTTTGGACGCTTGTGACGATCACGGAGAATACCAATATACCGAACGATGCGGTGTTTATGTCCCAGAACTACGGTCTCCAGCCGGCGTTTTGGGCGATTTCGTGGGCGTTGATTTCAATTGCGATACTTTGGCTTGCAGTGAGAAAATATCGCAGTTAAGGATGCGGGTTCGCCGCTCCACTCCCTATAAAAGCGTCTTGACAATCATGCCGCAAAGTGTTATGATTTCGCAATGCATCGCATGGAACTATCATTGGCTCGCATCGCTTTCCGTTCATGCGGCGTGAATAACCTGTTCGGGCTCTTTGCAGTTGCATCATTTCATAAAATACGCTCAGGAAGGCGGGAAATATGGAACAGTATTCCGTGATGATGAGGGAGCTTCCCATGGAGGAGCGCCCGAGAGAGAGATTGTGGTTGTACGGTCCGCAGTCGTTATCCGTCACTGAATTGCTTGCGATTATTTTGCGGGTGGGGGTGACGGGTTGTTCCGCAGTGGGGCTTGCCCAGCAACTGTTAAGCAAATATGGAGGCGTGAGGGGTCTTGCGAACGCTTCCTCGCATGAGATGGCAAGCCATAAAGGGATCGGGCAAACGAAGGCGATCCAAATCGCAGCATGCGTGGAGCTTGGGAAAAGAATGGCGGCGTACGCATTGGAAACAAGAAGCGCAATCAACTCTCCCGAGGATGCCATTCAGATATTGATGCCGGACATGCGCGATCTGCAAAAGGAGGTCGTCAAAAGCCTACTTTTGGATACAAGGGTGAGGGTTATACGAATGGTGACGGTGTCCGTAGGGAGTTTGGATATGAGTGTGGTGCATCCACGCGAAGTGTTCAAGGATGCTCTGCAATCCAGCGCCTCTTCCCTGATTGTTGCGCACAATCATCCCAGCGGGGACCCGACCCCGAGCGCGGAGGATATAAAAATAACCGCTCGGCTGGGTGAAGCGGGTAAAGTGCTGGGAATTGATCTGATGGACCACCTCATTATCGGGGCGGATCGTTGGACAAGCATGAAGCGTCAGGGGTATTTGTAAACCTTATGACGTATCGTGGCTCTCAATCGGGGAAAGACATCCTAAGGCAAAATGAGGAAGGGAGAGTTTCGCCTCTCCCTTTTTTCATACAATTTGCATGGGCATCAGAATGCAGATGTAGTCGTTCGGATCACCCTTTTCATCTTTAATCACCGGGCGGATGATGGCTGGTTTGAGTTGTTCCGTGATCTCAAGCAAAAAACCGTCCGAATCCAATACTCCAAGCATGTCCATGACATATTTGGAGTTGAATGCTATCTTAACATCGTCCCCTTCACGAATGGCTTCAACCTTTTCCAGAGCTTGTCCGAGGCTGGAGTTCGCTGACACCTCCAACTCGTCGTCCAATATCTGCAGAACGATTCTGTTGGCGTCCTCTCTTGCCACGAACGACGCCCTTCTCACCGCTTGCTGCATTGGGACGGTTTGCAGCGTGAGCTTTCTCGTATGGGATTCCGGAATCACTCGCTCGTAGTTTGGGAACTGCCCCTCAATCAATTTTGCGATCAGTTTAATGCCATTTGGAGTGGTGAATTGGATCTGCCCTTCGGCGATACACACCATCACCTCCCCCGGTTCGTCAAGGAGTATTCTTTGCAACTCATTGAGAGCCCGCGCCGGAACGATGGCGTTGTGAAACTCCTCCCCAGTCGTCTCGGATAGCTTCACCCGGGAGGTTACCGGTTGTTCGTCGCCTTCGTTCACACTGAGATTGACCTTGCGGATCGCCAGCCTATGGGTGTCAGTCGCGACGAAACGAGCGCAATCATAGGATAAGTTGATGAGGATACCTTTCAATATGGGGCGCGTTTCCTCAATGGATACGGCGAAAATCGTTTTACGTATGACATCCTTCAGAACCTTCTGCTGGATGGTGAAATGCACCGTGTCGGGAACCTCCGGCAGGCGAGGATACTCCTCTGCCGGCAGCCCGGGGATGACGTAGTCAGAGCGATCGCAGTGGATTGATACACTGTGATTTGGCTCCATCTGAAGAGTGATATCATCCTCCGGAAAGGTGCCCAATAGTTCGGCGAGGAACTTGGCGGGGGCGGTGATGGCTCCCGGATCCTGCACTCGCGCGGGGATATCCAATGATATGCTGATCTCCATATCCGTGGCGATAAGCCTCAGGGAATTGACCATGGATTGAATATGGATATGGCTCAGTATTGGCAGCGTGCTTCGGCCTGAAACCGCGTGGGAAACGGTTTGAACCCCCTCGAAAAGGTCTTTGCGCTGACATATCGCTTGAAGATTGGATTGGGAATCGATTAACGTTTGGTCATCCATGGATTCTCTCCTTTTGGTGTTGCAAAATGGGATTCGATCGGATAAGGGACCATATTATCCGGATACTTCTTAAATTTTACCCCCATTCCCGCCAAACTCAACGAATCCCTTCAGTGATAATCCAAGGGAAATGCGCTCCCAATATTGACTTTTGGTTTGGAGAGACACACGTAAATAGTTCATACTTATAAGCGGCGTATTGTTGTTTTGGCATGATTTGATTTCGAATGGGATTAGGGGTCATATGAGAGCGATAGGCGTCATAGCGGGGCTCACAATCAAAGAGGCGTTGCGGAAAAAGGTGTATCTTCTTTCGATTCTGATTGGCGTCATATTCTGCCTCCTCTCCATATTGCCCATGTTCATGGGGTGGTCCTTTAAAAGCTTGGGACCGAGGGAGAGGGAGGTGTATTTCCCCGTCGGCTTGGTGGTGTTCCTTGGAATTCCCATGATCCGTTTTTTTTCCACTCTTCTAACCGTCCTCCTTGCTACGGGCGCCCTTGCAGGTGAGATTGAGAAGGGCTCGCTTTTGGTCATTATTCCCCGTCCTATCAGCAGGCTTCAGGTGCTCTTAGGAAAATGGATTGGAGTGATGGCGGTGATGTGTCTCAGCATCCTATTGTGGTCGGGGTTGCTTTGGGCTTCGCTCTACGTTCAGTTGGGATACTCGTATCACACAATCATGCTGGCGTCGTTCGTTCTGATGCTATATCCTGTTATTTATTCCAGTCTAAGTCTCTTCTACTCCTCTTTCACTGGGCAGATACTCGCCGCGGCGTTAACCCTGCTATGCGGGGGGATATCCTGGGCGGAGGGGATACTTGTTTTCATCGGAAAGCTTCCCTTTATCCATCTTCCTTTGCTGGTGCGGTTAGGGAAGGCGTGCGCCTATGTGGTGCCGATGTCCAATGCGAACAGATGGGTGGACAAGGCTCTTGGCGCGCTTAGCCCCTCCAATCTGATGATGATGCCGAACCGTTTGGCAACGCGTCCCGCCGATGCGTTTGATCTTGTCTATATAGTGATATGGACGTGCATCGTGTTGGCGGCGTCCGTTCTGATTTTCCAGAAAAGAGACTTGTAGTATCTTACTTGCAAGTCACTGGTTTTTATCTTCCGAGGCGTATTCATAGTCCTGATAATGACGGAACGCCGAAAATATATGATAGAGCGGACGCTTGCAAAATTCACTTTTCCATGTCTTTCTCCCTGCATAATTTCAGCAATGTAGCGCTTGTCTTTCACCTGAGGGGATTTTATTGATTCGTCTTTTTTCCATAGGACAGAACATGCGGGAATGGGTGGGCTCAATTCCACCTCGCGCCTATCAGGCATGGAAGTGGGATTTCGCTTCCGGCACGCTGTTTGGCTTGTATTCCGGCTGTATCTGGACTTTCGTTCCCAAAATCGCTCGGGAGAACCTTCACGCCTCCAGCATGGAGATGAGCTGGATCATGAGCGCTCCCGCCTTGGGCTTCGTTTTCGCGCTTCTTTGGGCGCAGCAGATGGACGGCAAAAGCAAACTGCCTTTTTGCTATATCGCCTGGCTAATTTCAAGAGGCATGTTTCTTCTCATACCTTTCGTGGATTCTCATGTATCCTACACGGTGTTTGTATGTCTTTCCCCCTTTATCGGCTCCATATCAGCCCCGGCGTATACCGCAGTGATGAAAGATGTGTATCCTGACGCCTTGAGAGGGAGAATGATGAGTTATGTGCGTGTTGCCGTGAGCATCTCCACGCTTTTGTCGTCCTTCGTCGCAGGTCGATTAATGGATGCCTGGCTGGATTGGCGTGTCATATTTTTCATTGGCGGGATATTCGGGTCGTTGACGGCGTACACATTCATGCATATGCCCGTGGTATCCTCGCTTGGCGATGAAGGCGGAAGCTCCTCTCCGAAGGAGTTCCTTATTGACACGGTGCGCATTCTAAGGCGAAACCCCGGTTTCAGGTGGTTCACGGCATCCGTGTTCATCTACGGTTTCGGCAACCTTATGGCGGGCACGCTGTATCCTCTTTTTCAGGTGGATCGTCTGCACGTGACAAACACCCAGGTGGCTAACCTGCAGAACATCACCTCCTTCATGACGATGATAGGATATGTGTTCTGGGGATGGTATATGGATAACAAAGGTCCCCTTGCCGCGGTATTGTTGGCGGTAAGCATCATCTGCCTGCAACCGCTCTGTTACATCTTTGCGCAAAATATCAATTGGTTGTATTTGGGGGCGATGGCTGCGGGTATGGCGATGTCCGGAACTGACGTGGGCTATCTGAACACCATTCTCCTCTTTTCCGAACCTGGCAAGGAGGCGCAGTATCAGTCGATACACTCCAGCGCTTTTGGAATTCGCGGCAGTTTGGCGCCGCATTTCGCCATTCCGGCCCTTCAAATCAGCGGTTACAGAAGGGCATTCACCCTATTCCTCGGGGTGATGCTTGGGGGCGTGGGCTTGCAAATTGTTTCGATGCGTGATTATCTGAAATCCAAATCCCCGAAAAGCGACTAAGGGATGCTTCCGCGGGCTTGAACTTCCCGCGTGCTGTGTTAAACTTTGATTATCACTCATTGTTCCACTTGCAAAAAGGGTTGGGAATTGGTATCATGAGGATAAGGAAAATCGTACATTTCCTTAGAGGTCAAATTAAATGTTATTCGTCCCGTCATTATGACGCATTAATGAGGCATGGCTGTCAAGGATAATAACACATTGACCCATGGAGCATATCCTTTTATCACTTCCTCGGTTCGGCATTCGCGCCGAATGCCGAACTCGAATTCTACGGGTTCATGAGGTGTGAATAACCTATTGGATACAGACAAGGTCATCACCCCGCGCGAAAAGCGCACACTCACAGTAAAACAACAACGCATCACTGATAACTTGGAGCAACTTCTCGAGGCGTTGCCACCATTGATACGGGAAGAATTGGTGCGCCAAAACAGTTTGGACGAACTTCTTGAGATTGTCTTGGATTTGGGAAGACTGCCGGAGGCGAGATACACCAACAGAGTGGTGGAGCTTAGCGAAGACCCCATCACCATCGAGCATATCGAATATGTTGTGAGCCGGGTCGGATCTTTCGGCAAAGACAATCGCGCAGGCATTGAACGCACTCTCCATCGAATCTCCGCTATTCGCAATCGCAATGGAAAAATCATCGGTCTCACGTGCCGAATCGGGCGCGCCGTATACGGAACTATCGACATCATCGAGGATGTGGTGGAGCAGGGAAAGAGCATCCTCATGCTGGGAGGTCCGGGAAGAGGGAAAACCACCAAGCTGCGTGAAGTCGCACGCGTACTGTCGGATGAGATGAAAAAACGCGTCGTAATCGTGGACACCTCGAACGAGATCGCCGGCGATGGGGATATCCCTCATCCCGCCATCGGCAAGGCTCGCAGAATGCAGGTCACGGAGCCCTCCTTGCAGCACGCCGTGATGATCGAAGCGGTGGAGAACCATATGCCGGAGGTGATCGTGATCGACGAGATCGGCACCGAACAGGAGGCTTTCGCATCGCGCACCATAGCGGAGAGGGGCGTGCAGCTTGTCGCGACGGCGCATGGCAACAGCCTGGAGAACCTCCTGATGAATCCCACGCTTTCCGATTTGGTGGGCGGGATTCAAGCGGTCACGCTGTCCGATGATGAGGCGAAACGACGCGGCACCCAGAAAACCGTCTTGGAGCGAAAGGCTCCGCCGAGCTTTGATGTGGTGATAGAGATTATGGATGTTGACAAACTCGCCATCCACCACGATGTCACCACCACCGTGGACCATCTTCTCAGGGGACGGCAACCGCGTCCCGAAATTCGCGTTCGCAACTTAAGCGGAGAGATCGAGGTGCTTCAGAAAGACGAAATCGGTGAGACGGAAGTCGCCATCAGAGAGATTCGAGACAAGGCGGAGGATGAGGAGGAATGGGAGACAACACGCTCCTCGGTTTCAAGGCGTCAAAATCTCAAGCTTACTCCGCAGCCGCCGGCCATTCGGAAGGAGGGGGCTCGCACAACGCGCGTATTTCCTTACGGGGTGAACCGTAACAGGCTGGATCGAGCCATAGTTGACAGCCATGCGCCGGCGGTGATTGCCCGAGATATCAGCGATGCGGATGTGGTGATCGCATTGAAGGCGAGCTATCGCAGAGCTCCTGCGAAAATACAGGAAGGCTCCAGACGCAGCCTGCCAACGTACATCGTCAAGAGCAACACTTACGCCCAGATTGCCTCCTCCCTGAAAGAGATATTCCAAGTCGGTCCGTTGGAGAAAGGGTTCACCGACGACGCACTCAGGGAGACTGAAGACGCTGTCCGGCTGGCTCTCGATTCCCAGGAGCCGGTGGAGTTGGCGCCTCAAAACAGCTATGTGCGCAAGCTGCAGCATCAGCTTGTGGAGAGATACGACCTACTCTCCGAGAGCGTGGGGGTGGAGCCAAGGCGAAGGGTGAGGATTCTGCCCAATCCATGAAAGGGGTATTCATCACTTTCGAGGGATGCGACGGTTCCGGGAAAACCACTCAAATCTCCCTCTTGGAACGATATTTGCGCGAAATGGGGTGTAATGTCCTTGTAACGCGAGAGCCAGGGGGGGATCCCGTGGCTGAGAACATCCGCCGGGTGTTATTGGCGTCCGAATCCCAGGTATCCCCTCGCACCGAGCTTCTTCTTTTTCTCGCCGCTCGCGCCCAGGTGGTGGATTTTGTCATACGGCCGGCTTTGGAGCGAGGGGATATCGTGCTGTGCGACCGTTTCGCCGATTCAACCGTAACATACCAAGGATACGCGCGAGAACAGAAATTGGATTGGGTGCGCCGTCTCAACGCTTACGCCACGAACGGGCTGACCCCAGACAAGACACTTCTCTTGGACATAGACCCTGAGGCGGGACTGTACCGCCAGACCGACCGCAACCGAATGGAGGCGGAGACTCTTGACTTTCATCAACGAGTGCGAGAGGGGTACCTTGCGGAATCCCGATTGTTCCCGGAGAGGTTCCAAGTGATTGATGCGTCCGCGAACGTCCACTTAGTGCACCAAGCGGTGTTGGAAGCTTTGAAGGATATCATCGAGTCTTGGAATAGGAAAACGGGCAAGAGCGCGATTCATCCTTAGGTCTTTCGATGAGCGCGTAAATTTGATATTCGCCTTATATGATGAATATCGCCATAGCTTCGGACCAACATGGAAGGGGAAATCGGAGTGCATGCGGGAGGTGCGGTAGAATAATTAGCGGGGAGGAGAATCACCATGAAACTAGTTTTGACGGTCATCCATGACAGAGACAAGAACAAAATCACCGAGACGTTATTACGCAACGGATTCCAGTTTACCAAAATCGGGAGCACGGGCGGGTTTCTGCGCGAAGGAAACGTCACCCTTCTGATCGGAGTGGAGAGCAAGGATCTCGACCGCTTGTTGGAAATCATCGGAGACAGCTGCAAGACACGGGAGCAATTTGTGAATGTGTTGCCCCCCGACGCCGCACCGGTGGGAACCTTCATGCCATCCCCCGTCAAGGTGCTAGTTGGCGGCGCGATCGTATGGGTGTTGGATGTGGAGAGGTTTGAAAAGTTTTAATGAGGTTTCGCCTGAATAATGAAGATCGCCTGCGTTTTAAGCGGGGGCGGCGTGCTGGGAGCCGCCCATGTGGGCCCTTTGGAGGAACTGGATCGACTCGGCATACGTCCGGATTTCATCGTTGGCACTTCCGCCGGCGCCCTCATTGGCATTCTCTATGCTGCTAACGGTGTCGATGCCGTCAACGAATTTTTGGATCGTCTGATATCCCTCTTCACCATCCCCAAGGCTTACCTTTTGAATACCCCTCTGAAGATATTCAATCAGTTGGGAAGTATTTTGTCTGACTACGTTCCGCACGACCATCAACAGTTGCCCATTCCTTTTTACCCTGTCGCCGCCAATCTGCGCACAGGCGCGAGGCATATCTTTACCGATGGGGATTTAATCGCCGAGGTGTTAGCCTCCTCCGCCTATCCGGGGGTTTTCCCCCTGCAAATAATCAACGACGAACCCTACGCGGATGGCGGGCTGATCGACAATCTCCCCGCCGACGCCGCCCGCGAGATGGGGGCGGAGATCGTGATTGGATCCAGCATCTACCTTTTACCCGAACTTCCCACCGAGAAGATCAAGAAAATGAACCTAATCAAGATCGCTCAGCGCGCCATCGACATACAGCAGGTGAAAATCGCCGAGGAGCATGAGGGGTTGTGCGATTTCTGCTTTCAGCCTCCCGTTATGAGAGAGCACCAATGGTATCGTTTGCACGCAATCGCGCAGATAAGAGACATGGGGCGAAAGTACGCTCGAACTCAGGCCGAGGGGAGCGTTTTCCTGAAACGTCTTGCGAAAAAGAGTTAATATAACGAGGCTATTGCAAAATGCAGAATAGGGCGGTCATCACCGCTCATTTCGCGCATGATGAAACAACGGAAATCGACCTTGGCGTTAACGGTTTGCAATAATGGAGTTGTAGAGTTCGCTTGAATGGGGGATACGATTTTGACGGAGGAGATTCGAGAATCTAAATGCAAGCTTGAAATTGATCATCTACCCTTTGTAAATTATGCGTTGATGCATAATGATGTTCCTCTAATACGTCGGATTCGTTTAGCCTATGAAGGTGAGGAAACATTCGGGAATTTAAGATTATGCATCTCTGCCACTCCGGAGTTCGCACAACCTTTCCAATTGGATATTCCGCAAATTCGACCAGGGGATCGATTGGAGTGGACCGCCATAGAGATGCAATTGGAGCCGAAGCTTCTTTCGCAGGTTGCGGAAACGGAAATCTGCCAGGTGAACGCAACCCTCAAAGATTCGGAGGATAATGTTCTCTGCGAACAATCTTTCAGAGTGAATCTGCTTCCTTTCAATCACTGGCCCGGGGCGCGTATCCTTCCTGAAATCATCGCGGCATTCGTGGAGCCAAATCACTCGATCGTGCGGCAGTTGCAGATGGAAACGGTTGGAGTATTGCAAAGTCACGGGCAACCCGCCAGTCTCCCCGGATATCAAAATGGCGGAAAAGAAAGAGTGATACAAAATGTTGCCGCCCTGTTTGAAGCCATCAAACGGCATCACATCGCCTACGCCCCGCCTCCTCCGAGCTATAACACGGAAGGTCAAAAGATACGCACCCCGGACGAGATAATGAAATACAAGCTCAGCACCTGCATCGATCAAACCGCTTTGTTTGCCGCATGCATGGAGGCGATGGGCTTCAACCCTCTGATCATTTTTATTGAAGGGCACGCTTTCCCAGGCGTTTGGCTGATAGACACATGCTTTCCCGATAAGTATCGTGACGACCCAACGGATATTACAAAGAGAATGGCGAATGAGCAAGAGGTTATTCTCCTGTTTGAATCCACCTTGTCCACGGTGGATCACGAGGGGGTGACTTTTGAGGACGCTTGTAAAGCCGCCGATGCAAACATCAAGACACGCGAGGATTTTGCATGCGTGGTGGATATCAAAGGATGCCGAATGGCGGGGATACGTCCTCTTCCATTACGGGAACTGCAGGGTGACACCGTTGTGATTAAAGTTGAAAACACCTCTCCCCAAAAGGATGATACGGAAAAGAGAAGCACATGCGAATATCCGGGCGGTGAAGTGACGTCAATTGAGAGAACTCGTCTTGATAGCTGGATGAGAAGGCTATTGGATATCTCCGGTAGGAATAACCTGGTGAACATGCGTTCGTCCCGATCCATTCTTCGGCTCAATATACATAACTTATCCGATCTGGAGGATGCATTATTCAAGGGGATGGAGTTTCGCATATATCCCCAATCCGATGAGTGGTCAGAAAGCTCGTTGCGTGACCGCACGCTCTACCGGCATCGAACCGGCGATGATCCATTGCAAAAGGCGTTACTGGAGGATTTTCACTCGAAAATCCTGCGCGCGAACACGGATAAGAAGGAGCTTGATCTTTCGATAACGCAGATATATCGCTCCGCGAGAACAAGCGTCGAGGAGAGTGGAGCTAACACGTTATACCTCGCCCTAGGGATGCTCGCTTGGTGTGAAATGGGAAACGAAGACAAACCTCATCTTGCGCCGATCATATTATTCCCCATGGAACTCAAGCGCAAATCCGTTCAGGAAGGTTTCGTAATCAAGCAGGGCGAGGATGAGCCAATCATTAACTTCACCCTGCTGGAAATGATGCGGCAAAACTTTGGCGTGGATATTCCCATGGACACCCTGCCAACCGATGATCAAGGGATTGACGTGCAACAGATACTCTCCATATTTCGGCGGGAAGCGATGGGTTTACCCCATTGGGATGTTTTGGAAGATGCGGCTCTCGGAATATTCAGTTTCAACAAATTCATGCTCTGGTATGACCTTCATATGCGTGCGGAGGATTTGGCGAGGAACAAGATCATTAGCAGTTTGATTGCCAACGAAAAAAAATGGACTGATTCGGATGAATTCCCATCCCCGGAAAAATTGGATGATAAATATCGGCCGGATCAGATATTTTGTCCTGTGAGTGCGGATTCCTCCCAACTCTCGGCAATCGCCGCGGCTTCTCACGGGAGCAGCTTCTTGCTCCAGGGACCTCCAGGCACGGGCAAAAGCCAAACGATCACGAACATCATCGCCAACGCCTTGGGGCAAGGTAAGAGGGTACTCTTTGTCGCGGAAAAAATGGCTGCGCTTTCCGTTGTGAAGCGCCGCTTGGAGGGTGTGGGGCTGGGGGACTTTTGTCTTGAGCTTCATTCCAATAAAAGCGACAAGAAGGAGGTTCTGAAACAATTCACTCAATCGCTAAACAACACGGAAAGCCATACTCCGGAAAACTGGGAACAGACGGCAAATCGTCTCTTTGAACTCCGTATGGAATTGAATCAATATGTTAGAATGCTGCATGAGCCTCAACAAATCGGAGCTTCGGTGTTTGAAGCGATCGGACGATTCGAACGCGTGCGCAGCGCGGTGAATGGCATACGTTTTTCGCCAGTCGAACTGGAAAACGCAACATCCGATACAATCCGAAATTGGACGGAACTTATCCACGATCTATGCGTTACGGGTTCTGCGGGCGAGCACCCGAAAACGCATCCGTTGCATGAATGCGGTTTGGATTATTGCCCTCCCGCTCTGAACGCTCAGGCGGAGGATGCGCTTGATTCCTTAATGGGTAGCTTGAAGGATTTAATATCCATTCAATCAAAACTTGCTCCTTTACTATGTATGAGCGCATCCCCCTCCTATGACGAAATGAAGATTGTCCGCGACGCCTGCGAACATATCCTTAAAGCGTTGCCAATCCCAGCAAAGAATCTCGTCTTATCCGACTGGGAGATGGCAAAAGCCTCTTTGGTGACTTGGATTGTCAATGGCCGTGAAAGAGACCGGATGCGGTCGGATATTTTTTCCATCTATGAGCCTATGGTTCTTCAGCTGCCGACGGAGGAGTTGCGTAAAACGCTTGAAAGCGCGGACACGAGCTGGTTCATCCCGCAAATACTAAAGAGGAGAGCGGTAATTAAATCCTTGCGGCAAGCATCCAAACAGAAGAGTTTTTCCTCGATGCGCCTTTTCGAAGAGGTTGAAAAAATCCATCAACTACAACTGGCTGAACAGGCGCTTGCAAACGTGGGCGACAAAGCGAGAGAGCTGCTGGGGAGAATCTGGGCGGACGGCAATCCGGATTGGGATGCGGTTGAGACTGCGGTGTCGTGGAATACGGAGATGCGCGCATTATCGGCGCGATTGGCGGGGAGCAGCGGTGCAGGTCTGGATAAAATTAGAAATCGTTGGATGAGCATCGTCGAGCAATTTCGCGAAGAGGGAGGCGCGGATGGCCCAACTGGAGCTGTAATAACCAAGTTCGTTCGCTGCATGGAGGATTTCGAGAAGCGACGGACAGGTGTGAGCGATTTGCTCGTGATGAACGAAGAAGGTTTCGCCTCGGATACAAGCGCGAAGAATTATCTTCAAATTGTACTCGGAAAAGCCGGAAGATGGCGGGAGAACCTAAATCAACTTGCGAAATGGGCGGCGTATGTGCGGGCCAGAACAAAAGCCGCGAATAACGGATTGTCCCAGGTTGTTAAGCTCTATGAAAAAAGCGATAAGCATCTGAGTGAACAAGAATTACAGGATTCATTCGAGCGCGGCTTGTATCATTCGTGGCTCCAGTATTTTATTCCCCGCGAACCGACTTTGTGCAATTTCACCCGTGAGATGTTCGAAGGGGTGATTGATAAATTCCGAAATCTGGATGAGCAATATATCGATTTGACCAAAAAGATCATTTACACTCGGCTTGCGGCAAATGTGCCTTTTGGTGACGGGTACAACGCCGCACCCTCCTCGGAGAGGGGAGTGCTGCACAGGGAGCTTCAAAAGCAACGAAGGATAATGCCCTTAAGAACACTTTTCCAGAAGATACCCACATTGTTTCCAAGGCTCAAGCCCTGTTTGCTGATGAGCCCGCTCTCCGTGGCGCAATATTTGGACCCATCCAATACGCAGTTTGACCTTGTGATTTTCGATGAAGCGTCGCAAGTGCCCACATGCGAGGCCGTGGGGGCGATTGCCAGAGGCAAGGAATCGATCATTGTCGGTGATCAGATGCAGCTGCCCCCAACGACATTCTTCCAGACAAAGGAATCGGAGGAATATGAGGAGGAAACGCTTCAGGATCTTGAAAGTATTTTGGATGATTGTCTGGCGTTGGATATGCACAAGAAGCGTCTTGATTGGCATTACCGCAGCCGTCATGAAAGCCTCATAGCGTTCAGCAATCATCAGTTTTATAACAATAGTCTGCTTACTTTTCCGTCACCGGATGATTTGACCACGCGAGTGAGTTTTCATTTTGTGAAGGGAGTTTACGATCGGTCAAAATCACGCACGAATCGCATAGAGGCGGATGCGATAGTGAATCAAATCATGAAACGATTGAACGACCCTGAATTGCAAAAATACTCCATAGGCGTAGTGACACTCAACAAAGCCCAGCAACAGCTCATTGAGGATTTGCTGGATGAAAAGAGACGAACTCATCCCGAGATAGAGCATTTCTTCGAGACGGCAACCGAACCCCTGTTTGTAAAAAACCTGGAGAACGTTCAAGGAGATGAAAGGGATGTTATCCTGTTCTCAATCTGTTACGGTCCGGACCAGACCGGGCGTATCAGTATGAATTTCGGCCCGATCAATCAGGTTGGAGGCGGCAGAAGGCTCAATGTGGCTGTCTCGCGATCCAGGCATGAAATGCATGTGTTCGCTTCACTCAGGCACGACCAGATCGATTCGGCTCGCACCTCAAGCGGTTCCCTCGCAAAACTACAATCGTTCCTTGAATACGCGGAAAACGGCCGCGCATCTTTGTATCGAAGTATAACGGCCAGTTCAAATGCGAAATGCGAAACCTATTTCGAGGAACAGGTGAAAGCGGCGTTGGAGCGTGAGGGGATGGTGGTGCACGCTCAGGTTGGATGTTCCGGGTACCGAATCGATTTAGCGATAGTCCATCCGAAGTTTCCCGGACGCTATGTGCTTGCTATCGAATGTGATGGTGCGTTCTATTACTCAGCCAAAACGGCACGCGATCGCGACAAGCTAAGGCAGAGAGTACTGGAGGGCTTGGGATGGACGATACATCGTATCTGGTCGAGAGATTGGTGGGATAATCCGACCGAGGCGATTAAGAGAGCGAAACAAGCTTATTCGGATGCCTTGACGAAGCGCGTGGCACCTCCGCTTCCGCATTCCGAGAACCAGACGCCTCAATACCAATCCGCGACTGGCGCCGAGATGTCGATTGCTAGGGAAACGACCATTCGGAAGCCCGTAACTCCTCCACGCATGCAAACCGCGGCCATATTTTATCCCGCCTTGGATTATCATATGTACGGAAATTCGGATAACTTTTACAATCCGAATTACACCAATCAAATCGCGAAGCAGATCGTATCGGTGGTGGAAAAGGAGGGTCCAATCAGCCAGAGCCTCATGTGCAAGCGCGTTGCCTCCATGTGGGGTATCGGAAGAGTGACGGACCGAGCCCTTAATCGTATTTTGAGCGTTTGCCCGCCTCTTAAGTTGCGTGCAACCAAGGAAGCCAACGGTACCGTCTTTATATGGCCACAATCACTCTCAACTTTGAAGTTAACAAATTACAGAGTTGTAACGGATGGCAAGGATAAACTCGATTCAAGAGATATATGCCGGGAGGAGATAGCCTTGGCTGTGCGCGAAGTGTTAATGGAGCAGTTTTCGATGCTCGAAGAAGACTTGATACGAGAAACCGCCCAGCGATTCGGCTACACACGCATTGGTGACAATGTGAGGGAGTCGATGTTGCGCGGAATTATTTGGTTACGGGATAAGAAGCAAATAGAGACGGATGAGAATGGGCGAGTGAGCCTCAAATAAGCAGAAAACACTATCTACGTGGAGCGTATTATGTCGCGAATGTCACGCAAGGAATTTTTGCTTCGATTGAATCTGACTCTCGCCTCGGGTGTGATCCCTTTGGCTTTGTCATCAAACGCTTCCGCCAAGGAGAGTGAGAGCCGGTCTTCAGAGGAGCATATGGCTGATATAAAAGTTCGCATATCCCACTCCTCCGCCATCATCGAAAACAGCTTCCTGCGCGTGGAATACGATCTCTCTCTGGGGACGTATCGCGCCATCAACAAACTGACGAATGTAACGGGAATCGCGAATGCGAAATCAAGTGTCAACGGGACCTTCTCCACTTCAAACCATATGCGGCGAACGGCTCAGGCCTTAACCGTCAAAGACAGTTTGGGGGTTGGCAAGGCGCTGCATGTTCATTGTATAGATCAGGATGGGCTAGAGTCCATTCTCAATATCGCTCTGTACTCCCGCCATCCCTTCATCGCCTTCGGCGCTGGGATTATCAACCGCACCTCCGATCCTATCCGACTCACGGACATTCGTCCTGTCGCAAATGCGGAGGTGTTTCCGCATTCCCTCACATGGAGCGAAGCGAAAACCTTGAACGGAGGCTCCGGGGGCGGACGGAACAGCGTGGAGCAAGGCGGTGAAAGGGATTGCGTCAACAACCTTCTGCTCACCTTCAAGGATGGCGGGAAACGCCGCACTATGGTCGCGGGAGGACTGACCTATCATGACTTCGTGAAATACATCCGTCTTGGTAACCCCGAAGATGAGAGAAAAATGAGCATTCAACGATCTCTGGGCTCGCATATGCGTCTCGTGGCGTATCTGGATTGCGGTGTCTCCCATGTCGTCCCTCAAGCTTCGCAGCCAACCATAAAAGTTTTGCGCGGAAAATCCTATGCGTTCCCGGTGGATTCGAACGACAAACCGTTCGGAACCGTGACGTTCGATCCCAATGCAGTGATTTTGGAGATATCTGGGTTGCATGAGGGCAAATCATATCGTTTCGGATGGTCGTGGTGGGATTACGATGATGATGGCAGAGTCGAAAGCGTCATCGTGCAAAGACCTGATGGCTCACGGAAAGCCATATTGGCGAGCCATCGTTCCTTGCCTGCATGGAGGAACAAGCGGGAACACCCCGCCCAGCTTTCCGCGGATATCCCGGAGGATGTTATTTCAGATGGCAAGGTGCGTATTCTCGTCACCAACGACATCCAAGTGCCCAACGCCGTTTTGAGCGAGGCGTGGTTGATAGAGGTTAATGCGGGCGCCACGGATCATAAGACCAAAAATGAGGATGCACATCCGCTGGATTTAATCGCATCCGATCCGGTGGGGAGGCTGGTGGAGCCGGGAGAGAAGTATATCTCCCGGGATAAGTTTTACCTGGATTTCATCACCGAGAACCCTTTCGAGGCCTTGGAGAGATACGGGATGGCGGTGCGCACCGCTCAGGCTGCGCACCCCAACCTTTACGATTTCCCAACGGTATGCGCTTGGTACGTTGAGGTGTATGATCACGGGCCCAAGATCAATAACACCGCCGGGCTTGTGGAGGAGATGGATCGCGTAAAGGAGAGAGGTTTCCTAAAATACTCGCCGGTGGCGTTGCGGCTGGTTCCGGACACCTATACGCCCGACAACGAGCAGGGATGGTGGGACGGCGCTCATTGGCGAAAATACGGTCATTACACCGCGCCCTACGACACCTCCGCGAAGTGGGGCGGCGCGATTACGTCTCGAGGCGGATTGCCGCTTATCTATGTGCAGACCTGCTTCGTTTCCGCGGATTTCCTGAAGACTCATCCGGAATGCCTGCTGTTCAAGTCCAACAAGGGCTGGGAGAAACGGTATCAGTTTGACGCCTGGAGCTACGCATATAATCATCCGGAATTGCCGAATTACGATTACACATCCAAGGCGTTTCGCGAACATCTGCTGCAATCATGGGGGAATCTTCGCGAAGGAGGTGTGCAGGGAGTGATGTTCGATTATCCGGAGAGCGCTTGGCGAACGGAGGGCGGGTTCGAGGATAAGCGCGCAACCTGCGCCTACGCCTATCGCTCTCCGTTTCGCATCTGCCGGGATGGGTTGGGACCGTGCGCATGGATCCACGAGCGGAACATAGGCGAAGGAGACAATGTGCCGCTTACCGATATGACTGCGGGGGTGGTCGATTCACAGCGAGTCTGGGGGGATAACAGCGTTTTTCAACCGGAGATGGCGGCTAAATGCGCCCTTCGCTGGTATAAATACCGCACACTGTACTCATATGACATGGATGCGAAAAGCCTCTTCGCGCATCCCAATCCCGATAGAACTCCCCTAAGCCGAACGCGAATCAGATCCATTCTGACCATGCTGTACGTAACGGCAGGGAGGGTTTTACTCGCAAACTCCTTCCGAGACCTCACGCGGGAGATGCTTCACGATCTCTCTCGCCTCTATCCCGTTCAAAAGGGAACTCACTCAGCCCGTCCTCTCGATGCATTCACAGGCGTCGCATGTCCTCATATATATATGGATCGCTTCGCGACGGATCGGGCGATGCTGGTTCTTTTCAATCCGGATATTGAAAAACCCTGTAATCTCACCGTTTCGCTCGCCGGGGATCAAACTGAAGGTTCGTTGGGATTGCATCCGCTGGCCGAATATTACCTCTATGATTTCTGGAACGACCGGTTTGCGGGGAAACTGCTCGGGAGGGAAAAACTGGTTCAGACATTGGAGGCGGGGGAGACGAGGGTGTTCGCGATGCGCCGAGTGGAACCTCATCCGCAAGTGATCTCGACAAACCGTCATATTACACAGGGGGAGGTGGATTTGACGTGCAAGCCGGAGTGGGATCGAACCCTCCGCCAATTGAGAGGAACCGCGGCTGTCGTGGGCGAAGAGCCATATGAAATGGTGATCGCCATGAACGGTTTCGAGGTGCGGAGCGTTCATGCAGCGGGTGCAAACGCCTTTATGGAAAAGGTGGAGGGACATCCTGAATTGATACGAGTGGTCTTGGAGTCGGCAGAGAACGCAGATGTTTCATGGGCGGTGGGGTTGTAATTTCTCACCCCAACCTGCATAACCCCTGCATCCCCCGTCTTTGCGGCAGCCCTGCGTGGCTCCGAACTGGCAGGGGGAGCCAAGACCATCATACAGGAAGAACACCCGTTTTTTCTAATATGCGAAAGACCATAAGAGTCGGTTCAATGAATGTTTCCCCCCGCACCTCAAAGATCACCCTTCCGTCGCCGTAGATGGAGGTGGTCGTCACCTCGCCCTCCGATCGGCAGACGCGACCATCGCAAGTGGCATGGACATATTTACGGTTCATCGCGGTTTCCTGTGGGTGATGAATGGATGAGTAAGCGGCGACATGGAATAAGACGTCGTTTATTATGGTTCCGCTCCGTATTCCCATCGGGATGAATCCCAAGGTGCGATATCCCAAATGGCTTGAAAACCATCCGCTAACCCCGAAGGGGTTGAATATTAATAGCTCGGTTCGCCCGCAACACATCCTCCTTCGGGCTTTGCAAGCGTATCTGCACCCCCCATTGGATATCTTTTTCTGGATGGAATGTGTTTAATGCGGAAATACCCGCCAGTCGTATCAATTACTTTCTTCAATGGATCTATCCAATTATGCCCGCTCGGATCGAGCCTATCGGCCAAATTCATTCTCATGTGATACGACTTGTTTGTGATTCATAGTGTCAGTCTTCCTGTCTTGAAGTGTAATTTTGACATGAAGACTGTCTCACTTTATATTGACACATAGGGCTATCCGAAAAAATATTTTTGAAATTTCATCTGAAACCTCTTGACAACCTTAACGGGCGGTGATATGATAGTTTTGTGCAAGGGAAAGTTTTGTTTGAGGCTCGATTCGAGAAGGAGATTCCGGATGA
>DAIDHP010000057.1 GCA_027459625.1 Chthonomonadales bacterium | reverse complement strand
AGGCCGACGGAAGCGTCGTATCCTACTCCTACGATGCGATGAACGAGTTGACGCAGGAGGTTCGAACCGGGACCAACCCCTACTCGGAGAGCTTCTCCTACGACGCGATGGGCAACCGATTAAGCGAGACGCTGAACGGTAACCTGATAAAGTATAATTACGACAGCGACGACGAGCTTCTCTCCGCCGGAAACAACGGTTACACTTACGACGCAGACGGGGACAGGATTTCCGAAACCGTCAACGGGGTGACGACGGCATTCGGGTACGATTACGACAACCAGTTGGTCTCTATAACCACCGGGACGTCCGTTGTCGGCTACGCCTACGACGCCATTGGAAGACGAGTCAGCAGAACGGCGGGCGGGGTGAACACCACATCCCTTTACGACGGCGGCAGGGTGATCCTTGAGGCGCAGGGCGGAACGTATACCGGAACCTACACTTACGGCGTATCGCTCATCCGAAGAAACGGGGAGTTCATTCTATATGACGGTCTGGGCTCCGCGAGAACCTTCACGAACGCATCGGGAGTTGTGACCGCCGCCGCCACTTACGACGGGTATGGAAACACCGTCGCCACATCGGGCTCCACATCCTCGCCATACCAGTTCGGAGCCACGTCGGGTTACCGCAATGACGGGGATGCGGGGATCATGCAGGTGGGAGCGAGGTATTACGACCCGTCCACGGGAAGCTTCCTTACAAGAGATAAAAATATCAATCAACTTGCCTATATATATTGTGATAATGATCCAGTTAATGAAGTTGATCCAAGCGGGTATGATCCATTATTAGAAATGCAAGTGGCATATGAAAAGAAATTCTTTAGTATATGGGGATATGGCGATTCATTCAAACCTGCTGGGTTATTTGGAGTCGCAGCTGGAATTGGCACAATTATAGAAAATAATACTCCGCCAGGAACGGTGTTACATGGAATTGGAGGTTCACTAGTAGGTACTGGTATGATATATACAGGAATTGGATTGGTCGGAGATGGTGCATTATTGGCTGGCGCTCTTGCTCCAGTAATAATTCCAATCGTTGTAACAGTAGGTGTAGTTATAGCAGTTGGTGGAGCATATGAAATAGTGCATGCTTGGATAAACTGAATTAAAGGAATGGTTCACATGATTATTATGTGAACCATTCCCTTTTAAAAGGAGATATCTCTATGCATAATTTAACAATTGTACCAATTGGATGTGGATATATAATCCTTATATGCTTGACACTTTATATATTATTTATTATATATGCATATTCAAAAGATATAATAAATAATGAATTTGTTCCTAAAAAAACAATTATTGCTGATATGATATTTATCATATACATTTTGCTTCTAGGTTTAGCTTTATTTAATGAAGGAATTAATTCGCCGATATATCATACCTATAAAATAGAAATTAGATTACTTGAAGGAATATCACCATTAATTTATTATGGAGTTAGAAAAAATCTATATTTTATGAAAAAATATCATAAAATTATCTCAAATATATAATAATTGTAAATATCGATTTTGTTGGTATATATAAAAACGATAAGATCATATCTCAATGAAAGACATTAAAATGAATTATATGACATTCTTTTCAGCGGACCTGGATTGCAACCACTATATATGTTAAGTATTGTGGATTATAATATGAAAATCAATAAACTTCACATTCATTTCCACCATCAAAAGGAAAGTGTTATAACTCAACCATAGATATGATGACATCCACCTTGCTCTAAGACGGCGGTATGGTGATCTTGGAGTCCCAGTAAAGAAATTTCACGGGAACCTACACTTACGGCGTATCCCTCATCCGAAGGAACGTTGAGTTTTCCAGTACGACGGTCTGGGCTCCGCGAGAACCTTCACGAACGCCTTGGGAGTCGTGACCGCAACCGCCACTTACGACGGCTACGGGAACACCGTCGCGACATCGGGCTCAACCTCCTCGCCGTACCAGTTCGGAGCCACTTCCGGATACCGAAACGACGGGGACGCGGGGATCATGCAGGTTGGAGCGAGGTATTACGACCCGGCAACCGGAAGCTTCCTGACCAGGGACACCGATCTAAGCCAGTTGGCGTATGTTTACTGCGGGGAAGATCCGATAGATAATGTAGATCCGAGCGGACATGACGGAATATTCGATGGAGCACCGACATGGGTAAGATGGACCCTCGTTGGATGGTTGGTTTATGGAGGTGGTAAAGCAATTGCAAATGGGTTTGTTAGATTATATCAGATAAAAGTTGATTTAGACTGGTCAGATAAGAAATATGATATGATAAACTATGGTGGTCTGCATCCTCCATATTGGAAATTAAGCAATAACTACGGTCATCCTAGCATGTCTGGTATTAAACATACTGGCAAATTAGCTGTATATGCCATTAAGCAAGAATATGGGAATACAACGCTTGGATGCAATTGATTCTAACAAGCAGATATCTTGTATGTTTGAGCTTTAAATTATATGAGTATGTCCCAACGATAGTGGAAAGTTAAAGAAACCGGTGGCTTGACTCCGCCCGATTCCGGTAGAATCGAGCATAGGAAAATTCTCAAAAGAGAGGAGCAAACCACCGTGAAATCAGAATACCACATTATCAGCAAAGGGGACTCTCGCGAACTGGCCAAACGCTTATCCAAGGAGTCCGGATTCATTGAACCGCTGGTCGATCTGCTTGAAAAATCGAGAATAGCCGTTGATGAAATGTTTGATTATCTTGGAAGGATGACTTTGGAAACTGTTCTTTTAATCTCCGCGTCGAACGTGGCGGGCGAGCCTCATCAGGGACGGAAAGGCGGCAATATCATTCGTCATGGCGTTCAGGAGGGGGTTGTTAGCCTAGGCGATAGAAAGATCAGGGTTCAAAAGCCGCGTTTGCGTGAGCGCGTTGAGGATGGGGGGCGGGAGGTGGCGATCCCCGCGTACGAGGCGATGCAAAGCGATGAAAGTTTGGGTTCTCACATCCTGAGTACGATGATGAAAGGCGTCTCCACCAGGAATTACGAGGATTTCCTTCCGGAGTCCTGCGAACGGTTCGGGGTGTCCAAGTCAAGCGTGTCAAGGGAGTTCGTGGAGAGAAGCGAGGCGGAGTGCAAAAGGCTTTTGGAGCGTCGTTTTGATGATTTGGACATTCTTGTAATATACGTGGACGGAATGATTTACGCCGATCATAGCGTCATAGTTGCCGTTGGCGTGGAAGGCAACGGATGCAAGCACGTGCTTGGCGTTATGGAGGGTGCCACTGAAAACGCCGTTGTTGCGAAGGCGTTGCTGGAAAGTCTTGTGGAGCGCGGTGTATCCACGGGTGTAAGGAGACTGTTTGTGATTGACGGCTCCAAGGCTCTTCGCGCAGCCATTGACGCGGTTTTCGGCGAGGGAAATCCGGTGCAAAGATGTCGAAATCATAAGATTAGGAATGTGAAGGGTTATCTCCCTATCGACATGGGGGAGTATGCGGCCATCAGCATGAAGGCGGCTTTCAAGCTGGATGCAAACCTTGGGATAAAAAAATTGAGGGAGTTGGCGGAATCTTTTTCAAAACAATATCCGGACGCGGCGTCAAGTCTGCTGGAGGGACTTGAGGAAATGTTCACCATAAATAGCCTTGGAGTGTCCGGAGGTCTTCGGAGAAGTCTCGGATCCACCAATATCATTGAAAGCGCAATAGGATGCGTGAAGCGTCGAACCGGTCGAGTGAGTAGATGGCGTGACGGATCAATGGTCAAGCGCTGGGTTGCAAGTTCGCTTCTTGATGCGGAGAAGCGGTTCCGTAGAATCTTTGGTTACAATGATCTTTGGATGCTTGAAGCGGCCTTAAGAGATAGCGTTGACATAACGGAGAAAAGGGCGTAAAATGAAAATGGTCACCGGTCACTTTCCACTAAAAATGGGACAAGCTCAATTATATGGTTCCTCGCTATATCATGCAAGTGATAATAGTATCAAATTCGATTTAAATCCATGGGTGGGAGACATGCTAACTTCCATCATGTCATTGTCAGGCACATATATATTTAACGAAATAAAATGATCGGAATAGCTTATATTATTCTCTTCGAGTTTGGCGCTCAAATTGAAAATATAAAACTTAAGTTTCGATTATCAGATGTTACTATTTGGGCACATGTGATAGCGAGGAATCTAATAAAAAAATTAATTATATATAGTTATTAAACATATCGATTATCAAATTGTATATAAGGAATCAAAATGAAAATTAAACATATTAGATATTTGCTTTTATCAGCAATCTTTATTTCGTTATTAATACTTTTCATATATCAATTAGATTACTATTATCATAATAATATTAAATTAGCAAATCCAAAAGATATAAATACAACAGATCGGTTTGATTATAAAACTTACATTCCCAAAGTGGGTAAATCGTTTCCGGATATATGGCATACATATATTAATAATGATAAAACATTGTCAAAGTCGCGTATTGTATATTTTACGATATTATTGAATTATAGCTTGATGTATCGCAATCCTATTATAGAAATACCTGGTTACAGAATATTGTATGTTGTAATCATGTGGCAACCTGGAATGATGAAGCATCCAATATGGCCTGAGTGCTACACTTATGCTATAATTGCGTATAATGAAAAAAATATTAAATGTTATCCTATATCAATTAAAATTAAATTAATATATCCGAATGAATCTAAATATTTAGTTTTATATAGAGAAATATCCAAAACCAAGATACATTATGATAATTATAACACTTTCAAGACATTTATAGTATCAAGTTCCACAATCAATATTCCCCCTCCAAATGATTGGACTCAATTCGTGATGTCTATAAACGATATTAAGTCTAACAAAAATATAAAATGGATTAAATTTAACCCTATGCCTATGCAGCAGGGAATAAGTTTCCCATTTGCAACTAAAACACCATTATTATTATATTGTTGCTGGAATAACGATGATATAAAACATAAACAGATATCAGCATATATCTATAGAAATAACAAAGAAATACAAGGGATTCTAATAAAAAAGGGAATATCAAACTATCATAATTTAATAATTAATTGTAAAACTCCAATAAATACTTCTCATTAATAATCAAAATCGTCGCTATTTTAAATAAGAATTACCCATTCAGTGTTTCCATTTTTTGCATTGGCATGAGCTCTCAAGGTATCTTACCTCAAAAATCATATCAACAAAGAAAACATAATATAATTAGAACTATATAATCATGTCTATGAGATGCATTGATTACAACCTTCACCAGAGATTGTTGATGTGAATTATATAATGGAAATATGTGTTTTTCATATTTTCTGATCTATACAATCCAAAGTTAGGCGAAATTAGATGATATGTTTTTAAATGAAGGTCATACTCCTCTACGAGGGTGGCAAAATGATTCTCGAATCGCTGGAGGTAACGTAAACCGGAACCTACACCTACGGCGTATCCCTCATCCGAAGAAACGGGGAGTTTTTTCAGTACGACGGTCTCGGATCGGCGAGAACCTTCACCAACGCCTCCGGAGTTGTGACCGCAACCGTTGTTTACGACGGCTTCGGGAACACGGGGGCAACCAGCGGTTCAACCTCCTCGCCCTACCAGTTCGGAGCCACATCCGGCTACCGCAACGACGGGGACGCGGGGATCATGCAGGTTGGCGCGAGGTATTACGATCCTGCGACCGGAAGCTTCCTTACTAGGGACACCGATCTAAGCCAGCATGCATACGTATATTGAGGGGATGATGCGAAAGCCAAAGATAATAAATATTCCGGTTATTCACATGATCGGATTCAAGTTAGCAAATAGTTCATGACGATCGGAATCAAGGAGCGATGCTGAGATGAATAAAAAATACAGACCACCATATTTATTGTATATAATCACAGTTAGCATAGGCATGCCGTTAGGTGAGGCATTTGTAATATTTGGAAAATCAAAATCATTAAATGATTTTCACGCAAACTATTTTCACTGGATTAAATGCGATTGGCTTCTTATGCAAATCATTTTTTTGATCTTCGCTTCCATCTTTTATCTGGTAATGGGGTATCTGGATAAACGGATTATGACCAAAACTAACGACGTTTAGGTTTTTCCAGTTGAGGCTTTCAGTAAAAACATAATGTACTTCGCTGTTTCTTGTGGGTGGTTAATGGATAAGTAAGCGCCGGCATGGAATATGACGGCGATTGTTATTGTTCCACTTCGAATTCCCAGCGGGATGAATCCCGAGGTTCTATATCACAAATGGCTTGAAAGCCACCCTCCAAGCCCAAAGGGGTTGAACATGAATTGCTCCGTCCACCTTCTTCGGGTCTTGCCGGCGTATCGGCACAATCCAATGGTCATTTTTGAGGGGATGGAATGAGTTCAATGCGGAGGTACAGGTCTATCGTTTAGCCGTATGAAACCTCGATGCGCCGTTTTTCTTTTTTATTTTTAATCTATCTGCGAAGTTGTAATAGTATGTTGATGTGCAATTTTTTGCCGGAGAGACTTCCTGCTTGATGGAAGTCTCTCCGGTTTGATGTCACTCTAACTTTTTAATATTTACAGCCAAGTCATTGTAAGATTCGGCTTGATGGGGATTGTATCAAGCATTAATTATTACACCAAGGAATCCAGTATTGCGGGTTAGCGGTGACATACATGTTGGAATCCTGCGCCCATTTTGCATGGCCGTCTGCGAAGAGGTAATTCCGTCCTCCATTATGCGGAGGCACCCAATCCGGAGCGGGCATTGGCGGTGTACTGGTTGGGTAAAGTGTGGGGCTTTTAGTGCAACCGGTGTTATTATTCCATCCTTGAATTTCCACACGACTGCATCCCTTGCCGCTATCCCAGAAAATGATCTGATTGGCGGGTTGTGGAATCCCGGCAAGCCTGATCGCGGGTCCTCCGGTACCCTGATCTCCAATCCAATTGACATATGCATAGGATGCCCAGTCGGTGTTGGTTGCTGGATTCCAAGCTGATTGCGAGGTGGAAGGACATGCCATGATCTGGCTGTTTTTACTGTATGGGATAAGCTCATACGCCCAGTTGAGTCCAAATGTATTCGGGTCATTCAAAGGAGCGGTATACCAACCCCACGCGGTGTTCTGACATGGCCAAAAATTCGTACATCCGTCATTGTGATAATTTTGCCACTCGCTCATATACTGCTCATCATAATCCTGTACATACATTGTGGCGGCAAGACCTAGTTGTTTCAGATTGGAAAGGCAGGTCGCCTGCTGGGCTTTTTGTCGAGCCTGTGCGAAAACCGGGAACAGAATAGCGGCAAGAATTGCTATTATTGCGATAACGACAAGCAATTCAATCAAAGTAAATGCATCATTTTTATGCTTCATTTCCAAATTCTCCTATTCCACAAGATTGGCTAAAGAGTAAAGAATCTAGCGTTGCAAAACTGAGCATCTCTCGAATATCATGAAATTCCTCATTCCTGGGTCTCCGCAGAACTCTCACTATCCCGCCAAACATGCCACCATAATAGTTTTCTCCCTGTAGCATGTTCATTATATGAATTCTATACTCTCTCACAATATTTGTCAAGTGTCAATTATGTGGATAGTGTAACAACATCGCGGATTGAAGTCCTGACGTTTTTTGGCCCCCCCCCTATTTCCACACAGGGACGTTATCCATACGGATCTATCTCAAAATGCTTCCCGATCAGGTTTGCGTCGCCCATATCACTTATGTTGTGCATTGGGAGGGTTTTGCGTATCTCGCCGTGATCATTCGCGGTGGTTGTGGATTGTGGGTAATATGCAAGTATGCGAGCGTCTCGTTCGCCAAGTATTCTATGAAACGGTAAGAGGGATTGCATGAAGAGAAAGATAACCCGACGAGAGATGATCACCCGATCCGCGGCCATTGCGGGCGGGCTAATCCTGACACAGGATGCGATGCGGGGCGCCGAAGCGAAGACCGCCAGCGCCTCCGTGTCAAGGAAGGAAGCAATAGGCTTCGGTGGCGTCCCACCGCTCGGACCTGACGACCGTCTTCGTCATCTTCTCAAGCCATACAACCTGGTGAAGCTGAACGTTCTGGGAATCAACTACTGCGAGAACCTTCTCGATATGCGCCTAAACGTAACCAGCTACACTCATCTGGGCTTTAACTCCCCTTCCAGTGACGCCTGGCATCTTCAATTTCCCGACGACGTGGCGCGATTTCTGGAGGGACTTGCGTGGGAGGACGAATACTCCCCGGTAGTGCGACTGGAGACGGCTCGCAGAATCGTGAAAGGGTTACTCGCCGCGAAGATTCCCGGGGCGGTAACCGAATCCTATTTCCGACATCGCTCGGGTGGCAAGACATTCCTCATCTTCAACGATCCCGAAAGCAAGGAGGGTCGGGTTCTTCTCTCAATGTGGGGCGATTCAGTAACTGGGAGCGTACAGGTAGGCTTCCGCGTCTCTCAAAACGCGAAATGGCGGGAGATGGCGGAATTTCATTTCACCCCGACTCCCAACGATCCGTTGGACGCCCACGTGGCGCGGGACGCGAACGGCGGGCGGTTCTGGAACGAATCCCCCATGATCCTCCGAAGAAAATACGAGGCGAACGATACATCCTCCGCAGTCGAGTTCACCGGAAGGTACTGGCTGAGTGACGAAAACAAGCCGCTCGAATTCGGCTACTCAGCAGAAGGCGCGGACAGGGTGCAGGTGGTGGTCGGAGAGCCGGGTGAGCCGATCCCCGTTCTGGGCGACTACCGCATCCCCACAACGCTGCACCTCCCCGACCGTAAGACCACCTACCGCTCCGATCGCGACGGGGACGTTTCGCTGCCGTATCCGGATTACCATTATGTCATCCTTACCAAACCCGGGGCGTGGGGCGCGACGGGTTACTCCACCGCGCTCCTGGTGATGTGGGACGGACAGCCCGAAAAGGTGGAGGTGATCGCGGACAAGGGATACGGGGAGATCCGAGTGATTTATCCGAGTAAATCCGGCAAGGTGTGGATCAATCCCTACAACTGGATGGATGATCGGGATATGGACATCCTCTTCCGCAGCGCGGAGGGGTTTTTGACTCACGGCTCGATGCCCCAGAATGGCTTCCCCACGCAACAGCTTCTCAACGCCATCCCCGCAGGGCTTGCGGCGGGGGCGTATCTGCTCACGAAATACCGCGATCCCATGGCGCACACGGCTCGCGTCAACGCCATGCGGGCGGTGGATCGGCTCTTCGCGGCGGAAGACGAAGGGAAGGCGCTCGTGAGAGTTTTCTTCACGGTCAAGGCGGCGGCGTGGATGGTCAAGTGCGCCAAGGAGTTGAAGGACAAATCGATGGCGGCTCACTTCACCACATACGTGAAGAGGGCGATGAATCGAATGTGCTCCGCCAAGTATGGCTACGACGGCACGGGCTGGGCGGGAGGCTGGGATCATTTCAACTCCATGAAGGCGTGCCGACTCGCGTACGACGCAACCGGAAACAGGGATTATCTGAGGATATTCCACCGCGCCATGACGGTATACACCATAGACGCCGACGGCATCTATCGCAACGGCAAGAAGATGGAGGCCCCGGGCGGCTTCGACACCTACTCGGGCTCCCTCCCGCTGGCGGTGTGGGGCAACGCGGGAAAAATGGACTGGGTGAAGCTGTTGATCAACCTCGACGTTCCCAATGGCTGGAACGATCCCACCCTCCCCGTGAAAGACACTTGGAACGACGCAGGCGCGGGTCCCTGGGCGCAGGATGACGCCAACCCGGAGTTTGTGGGCTTTTCGCTGAGGGGGGCGAGGATTCCGCGACGGAAAAAATACATCCTCCCCACCGCCTGCTTCCCCATCTACGACGCCTCCGGCAGGGTCGAGATCACGCGCAAGCCGCTGGTGATCAACCCCTTCCTTCTGACTGGAGCGGGCGAGCCGAGGGTGATTGAAGCCAAAGAGGTTCCTCGCGCCATCCCGGTCGAGGAGATAGTCGTCTCGCCTGGAACGGAGAGCGAGAGGCGTAACGCGGTGCGCCTGTCCGGCGAGACGAAGGAGGGGCGTCGCCTCTGCGCGGGGAATGACGAGCCGCTCGTCTTCCGATTCGACGCGGCCGGCGCAGCGGGGCTGGGGATTGATCTGCGCATCAAGGGGGACGGTTTCCAACTGCAGGTATCCCCCGACGGCGTGCGGTGGTTCACGCGCCTCGACACCTGGGATCCCGACTTCGCGGAGGAGTCCGCCGACATCTCATTCCTGGCCGGGAGCGAAGAGGAGTTGGCGGTTCCTCTCGACATCGCACCGCCCGGTGACACAGCATATCTGGTGAACCCGGGCAATTCCAATGTGGAGAGGGAGCATTGCCGCTACTTGTCGCCCGGGAGCGCGATCGTCTATCTCCTGCGGGCGCCGAACACGGCGAAGTGTTGGCTGGAGATGATGGCTGGCAACGGTTACAGCGTGGATCTCTCGCGGGATGGGGGGAACTGGAGCCCGCGCGTCTCCTCAGCCGATCCCGGAAGCCCAAGCGAAAAGGCGGGGACGGACGCCGCCGTGATCCGTATGCTGGACGCCACTCCATGGCTCCATCGGGGAGCGTTATACGTAAAAGTATCAGACACCGGCGATTCATCCCGCTTCGACGGGAAACCGGCATTCCTGCGGAGGATGACCCTGCACGGAATCTACCGCGCAAGCAGAGTGTGGGTGAGACTGCACAATGTGACGGCGAGGAACTCCTTCGCCCTGGAGCGACTGACCCTAAGGAGATGGCGTTGAAGCATATTAGAGTAATCGTATTCCTTAGCCTGATCGCCATGATTCGGGCGGCGGCGTTCGGGCAGTCGGTGGATGAGGCTCTCCCGCTGCCCGCCGGTTACCTGAGTGCGCGGGGAAGCCAGATCACGGGTCCAGATGGCACGCCGGTGCGCATCGCCTGCGTGGGGCTGAACGGAATGGATGTGGTTGGCGGGAGGCTTCAGCTATCCCCGTTGTTCAAGGGGATCGCGGCGAACGTGGAGGCGATGAGGCGGCTCGGGTTCAACTGCGTCCGCGTGGACTGGATCAACAAAACGCTCGACGACCCGGTTGCAATGAAGCAGTTGGATGACTTCGTGACGGCATGCGGCAAGGCGGGGATGAAAATTATCTTCGATAACCATAACAACGAAGCCACCTCCGCCGATTGGGAGAACGCTGCGCAGCAGAAGAACGGACTGTGGTTCGACACCGGTCCGGGAAGCGACGGCACCGATGGCGCGGGGACGAAGGGAACCATCAGCGCTGCGAAGTTCCAGACGGACTGGGCGACCTTCGCCAAACGCTGGGCGGGGAATCCCACGGTGATCGGTTTCGATATCCGTAACGAGCCATGCGCCCATTACAAGAAATTTCCGCCGGTGTGGGGCGGGGACGGACCCGACGACATTCACGCGATGTATCAGGATGTGGGAAACGCGATTTTGAAAGTCGATCCAGGGGCGCTGATCATCTGCGAGGGAATCATCAACTACGAGACCGGGGCCTATGAAGGGGACCTTTCGCCCGTGCGCAACCTGCCGGTGGTACTTAGCAACCCGGCAAAGGTGGTCTACTCCGTCCACGAATACCCACGCGAGATCGGCGGCTACAAAGGACCTGATTCCGGAATAGGCTACGTGGACAGGATGAACCGGATGTGGGGATGGCTGATCAAGGGGGATATCGCGCCGGTATGGATCGGGGAGATGGGAGCCTCCATGAAATCGTCGGAGAGCCGGACTTGGGGGAACACGCTTTTGGACTACATGAACGGCGAAGCCGGCGGTAGTCCGACCTTCGCCGACGGGCGGCAAGGAATCAGCGGCGACTGGTGGCTGTGGGGCAATCTTGACGGTCAAAACCCGGACGGCTGTCTGGATAAGAGCGGCAATCTGCGCCCCGAACAGATGCCGTTCATCAAACGGATGTTATACACACTTAACAAAGCCTCGAACGAGTAGGCCGACAAGGAGATTAGCATGAAAGCGCAAGCCCTTATATGCGATGAAAAACAGCGTTTCACTCTTGAGAATGTCGTTTTGGAGGACACGAAACCTGATCAGATCGCCATACGCACCCACTTCTCCGGGGTGAGCATCGGCACGGAATTCGCCCTCATCCGCAACAAGATCTCCTGGGGGCCCTATCCGCTCTGCACCGGATACATGGGGACGGGCGTAGTGGAGGAGGTCGGCGCGGACGTGCAAGGCTTCCAAGTGGGCGTCGCGGTGTACTTCCGCCAGAATGAATCGATGACGCTGGCGAACGGCAAGCGAGTGAGTTGCGTCACCGGGACACACTGCTCGCATGCGATTCTGAAGCCGAACACCTCCCACGGAGCGGATCACCTGGTTCCGGGCGCGGGGATGGATGTGGCGAGCATGTTCGTGATGCCCGCCGTGGGGCTTTACGGGGTGGATATGGCGAATCCTCGCACCGGATGGACTGTGGTGGTGTACGGCGTAGGACTGATAGGCTTGGGGGTGGTGGCGGCGTGCGCCCAGCGCGGTTGCAGGGTGATTGCGGTGGATATCAACGAGCGAAACCTAACGGTCGCACGCAAATTCGGCGCGGATTACCTGATAAACTCAAAACGGAATGATATGCGGGACGCGGTTATGGAGATAGTCCCGGACGGCGCGGACGCGGTTTTCGAGTGCACCGGCGTCCCCGAATGTATTGACCAAGCCATCCCTCTCTGCCGCACGGACGGAACCTTCGTATGGCAGGGAAACTACGGCTCCGCGCCTTTGACGATGCACTTCCTCCCAGCGCACGGCAGGAGGCTGCGGATGTTCTTCCCCTGCGACGACGGCTGGCAACCTTTCCGGCGGGCGGTGGTGAAGAATATGGCGATGGGCGTTCTTCCCTGGGAGAAGACGATCACGCATCGCCTCTCCTTCACCGAAGCCCCCGGGCTCTTCGAGAGGATCAATCGCGGCGAAGAGGATGTGCTTGGCGCGATTATTCAGTGGGTTTAATAAAATTCACCAAATGAAATGAATAAACTTATGGTTCATTTTTGAGATTTGCGACGTTTTGTAGGCTTTGCATTATAAGATGATACCTGTTCCCTCACATAACTATGTTCTAAGCCACTCTGTGAAAATGATCCCTTCGTTTTTGAAGTGTATACAAGATTGTTCTTCTTGTATTGGCTTTCTTCATTTCCACCAATCGCTTCGGCCAAGTCAGTCAATGTGGCTCCGGTTTCAAGGAAGGCGCGAACCATGAGGTCGAGGGATACGGATGGATCCCCGGCCTCAATCTTGGCGATTCGGGATTGGCTCGATTTCATTTTCTTAGCCAGAGAGCTTTGAGATACGCCCTGAGCCTCTCTTCGGTGTTTGAGAGCCTCTTTCAGGGCGAGTCTCGCCTCGATGAGTGCGCTCTCTGCGGGGGAAAGCTCCAAAAACTCAGCGACGCTCCCCACTTTGAAACCCGCCGCCTCCAATCTCACTATTTTTTCGGCATCCATTTCACTAACTCCTATCATATTCCGCCAAGCGACGTCTGGTTTTTTCAATTACTTTCTGCGGCGTCTTTCGGGTTGTTTTCTTGAAGACTTCAGCGATGATTACGGCATCTATGTCTATTCGGTAGATGATTCGCCATGTTTTGTTTTCATCTATGATGCGTAATTCATGACAGCTTTCTCCAATGACTGACATGGGTCGAGATTGCGGCAATGATAATAACTCTCCCTGTTGCAACAATCGTAACAGGTAGCCCGCCTCGACTCTCGCATTACTTGAAAAGGGGGGTGATTTGACCTCCCCATGAAGCCATACCAACGTTTTATCGCTCATGGCATATTATACCACATCTGACATAATTTTGCAGCCTCATATTATATTTATTTTACTGACGATGACAGTTAGCCCAAGCAAACATTGATAAATCACCCCTTTGTGTCGATTATGCTATAATCACTACTCAAGGGGCGAGAATGTGGCGGTGTGGCGTGGCTGGGTTCGAAGGGTGAGATAGGACAATCATTAAAAGGGGAACGGGAAGATGAAAACTGTTGCAATTACAGGCTCAAGCGGATTCATCGGGCGGGCGCTGACAGCGAAGCTGGCGGGAGAATGCGAGGTTGTGACGATCAGCAGGAAAAACCCCGGGGTGGACGGCGCGGCGTGGGTTCGAGGCGAGTTCGGCTCCTTCGAGGATCTGCGGGCGTTCGATAAATACCAAGTGGACGCGGTCATCCATCTCGCAGCAGTGACGGGCGGTTGCCTGGAGCGGGACGGCGTGCTGGTGAACGCGGAGGGAACCCGCTCCCTGATGCGCTGCTTCATGGATCGAGGATGCCGGAAATTCGTGATGGCTAGCTCCATCGCAGTTGTAGGGATGCAGAGCATGCGGTTCCGTCCCCTTCAGGTTCCGATATCCGACGAACACCCGTGCATGGATCGCGACGGATACGGGCTTTCCAAGTACCTGATGGAGGAGATCACAAAATATCTCCACAGGCAAAAGGATGATATTGACGTGATCAATCTGCGCCTCGCGTCCATCGCCCCGGACGAGAACATGCCTCCCCTCGCGCGGGTGCGGGAGCTCACGGAGTGGGCTGCGGGCGGAATTACGATCATGGCTCTAAGCGACACCCTTCGCGCCATTCAACTCGCGCTGGACGCTCCGTATCAACCCGGGGTGCGCATCCTGAACGCCGTGTGCCCTGAGGCGTGGGTGGCGGATCCCGTGGCGGACATCCTGCGGGGCTGGTGGGGGAACGACGTGGATCTATCGCATTATCTCCGACCGGGTCACGAGTACGACTCCGTATACGACGCAAGCCGTATCCGGGAGGAGCTTGGCTTTACGGCGAAAATACTTCCCAAGCGGGGCGGATAGTTCTACGTGACCCACAGTAGAGGCTGGCGGACGGGATAGTTGCGAACGACCTCCCGGTCCGTTGGATCGGGGTCAAGCCGCTTCCATAACTCGATATACTCCTCGGGTCCGCACGCCAAACCGCAGAAGAGCAGGCTTGGGGAGCGAACCGGCCACGAATCGAAATGCTCCGCATCCTTTGGGAAGCGCCAGTGGGACTTGTCCGCAAGGAAGGGGTACAAAAACTCCATCGCCTTGCAGGCGTCCCGCCCGTCATCCAGCGCGAAATCGAAAAGATTTTCTTCGGGGGAGCTTAGCGACTGGCAGAGCGCAGCCATCACATCCAGGTTGAAGATGGAGTAGTTATAGGGCTTCGTTCGCGCCAACTCCCGAGGGAATCCGCCATCGAGCCCCATCTGATCCGGAAGGAAAACGGTGCGGTACCAATCGCGGATCTCCCGGCGGGTCTCCTCGTCGCCGATGAGCCTTGTGTATTCCGAAGCCTGCAACGCCCACGCTGCGGCGTGGTTGTTCGCGGCGGATCTCTCCTTTGCTCCGTTTTCACTTGTCTTCATCCAGTTGAGGTAGCTTGCGAACCATTCCCGCACCGCCAGAGCGTCCTCGGGAGGCACGAACTCATCCAGCGTGAAGCTCGCCGCACGAGCCACCTCCGTGAGGTGCAGAGAGTCGATGACGCCCCAGGAGCTTCCCTTCGTGATCCCTTGGACGCCTTGGGAGTATTCCAAATGGGGGTTCATCAGCGTTTCCGGGCGGACAAACCATGCGAGCAGGTGATCGACGGTGTGCTCCGCGAAGCGACGCTCTCCGGTCAGGATCCAAGCCGACGTAAGCGCTGGCACCTGCACGCTCAGCGCGACCATCGCCTTTCGATGCCCCTGGAAGTTTTCGGGGTTGCTGTAGCCGTCGCGATGGATGTAGGGGCCTTCGGGGTCGGCGGGGTTGCGCCAGAAGTAGTCTCCCTCGGAGAAATAGTCGTGCGGTCCGCCCGGATTGCGCTCGGAAGGGTTGGCGGTGATGGTCTCCGGAGGGAGGAAAAGATACCTTTCCGCCGCGCGGAGGATGCGCTTGCGGTCGGTTGCGGCGACAAGAGCGAAGGCTGGGGAAGGATTGAATGGTTCGGGCATATTTTTGATCCTTCGAGCTTGCGAATTGCTCGAATACGGAGAGGCTTAACTCTCTTTAATCGGGTGCGATTGCATGCTTGATGAACTATTGCATTTTTTGCAACAATTCAATTTTCCTGTTTCCGATTCAGAATGGTCATAATGATACGAATCATTGTATCCTTTTCCTCGGGCTTCGACATCGCTATTAAAAGCGTCAAGGATGCAAGCCCGTCGTTTCCGATCAACTTTTACGCGTGATTGCCATACAGCAACCCGTTTCTCTGCAAGAAATAGAGAACATGGCCGCTGCAATCCGCTTGTTACCATCTACAAACGAGTGATTCTTTACGATAATATACAACAATATTGCCGCTTTATGCTCAATGGTGGGATAGAGTTCCTCTCCATTAAAAGTCTGATACACCTACTGGATCGAACTTGTGAAGCTATCACCCATGGGGCGACCAAATACATCCGAATCGAAATCCCTTCGCATGGCGTCCACGATTTCCAATAAATCCTCGGCGCCGATATGAATTTCCGGCTGGTTCGATTTACCCGTAGTTGCCAAATTCTGATGATCATATGCGTCAAGTATTTCCAGACCTTGTGAGAAATCGGCAAGAATCCGCATGATATTCTGCGCTTTCGTAAGATTTTCAACTTTCTCGATAAGGCTTCTCTCGACTAGCAGAATTGATTCTTTCAATTCACTTATCCGTTGCCGCTCCTCCTGCAATCGGATTTGATTGAGCGTGTATCCATGCACCAAATGCTCTTTGTGAATTCGGTTCGCCCAGGTTGTCTTGTGTGAAATCGTTCATCTTCCTCATGAATTCGCATCTTTCAAATGCAGGCTCTCGGGATAATGTCATGAAAGCGACCATTATCGCATGTCTCCCGGTGTGAGCCGTAACAACAAATCCAAGCTGCCGAAAGACTTAATAATTCATTGCCGTTATGTAGTAGCGAGGAACGTAAAATATGAAACACGGTATCATATGCGTTGGTGTGTTCGTAACTTACCGGTTGAGCCGATATTATATCACACTCTTCGGATAACTTGGTTCCGAACCTATTCTCCCATCATCGAATACGCCTTGGCTAATCCATCGAATGTGCTATTCGCTCTGATCGCGTCGTGAGGAATTAAAAGATAAGCCCAGGGTTTGCCGCTGCAACCGCAGGCGCGCTGACACCATATAACAGCGGCACGCGCCTTGGCTTGCACCGTATCATCTTTAATTTCGTCGGCGCGCTTTGTCTCGCAGAGAAACTTCCTATCCGTAGTTTCAACCACGAAATCCGGCTCGTAATTTTGGCCTTGAGCGTAATCAATTTGAAACACATCCGGGGCGGGTTTGAACCATTTCAACACTTCAGGTTCGCTTTCCAAAAGCACGGCGAATTGACGCTCAGAGTCGCTGTCAAATTTTTGAACCGGAAACAGGCATCGGGAAAAACCGGTGAATAGCATATTTCGTATATCGGATTTGTCCGACACGGGAATCCTGAACTCACGGGCTTTTTCGCCCTTCGGGCCACTATAGTTCACCGGACTAAGTGTTCTGAACCCCTTGCTCACTCTGACCTCATAATCGGGTTCGTTATACCAGTAATGGTCAAGCATCTGAGCGTGTATCAAATCCGCCAGCTTTTGCTGATTATACTGCAAGACGTTTTCCACGGCGCGGTAATGTGGAATGATCCTCAGGTGACCCTTGCAACAGCGGAGGTTCCCGGTTTACAGTATCGCGACCGGACATTGGGCGGCTTCTTCCGCGACCCGGCGCGGGAACGAAGGGCACCATCAGCGCGGCGAAGTTCAAGTCGGACTGGGTGACGTTCGCCAAGCGCTGGGCGGGAAATCGCACGGTCATTGGCTTCGATATCCGCAACGAACCCTGCTCCCATTACAAAAAGTTTCCGCCGGTGTGGGGCGGGGACGGACCCGACGACATCCATCCGATGTATCAGGACGTGGGAAACGCGATTTTGAAGGTCGATCCGGGAGCCCTGATCATCTGCGAGGTAATCATTAACTATGAAACCGGCGCCTACGAAGGGGATTTATCGCCGGTACGCACCCTGCCCGTGGTGTTGAACAACTCGGCAAAGGTGGTCTACTCCGTCCACGAATACCCACGCGATATCGGCGGCTACAAAGGACCTGATTCCGGAATAGGCTACGTGGACAGGATGAACCGGATGTGGGGATGGCTGATCAAGGGGGATATCGCGCCGGTGTGGATCGGGGAGATGGGAGCCTCCATGAAATCGTCGGAGAGCCGGACTTGGGGGAACACGCTTTTGGACTACATGAACGGAATCGCCTTCGGCGGACCTACTTTCACGAACGGCAGACAGGGGATTAGCGGTGACTGGTGGCTTTGGGGTTTTCTGGACGGGCAGAACCCGGACGGTTGTCTGGATAAAAGCGGCGCTCTTCGCCCCGAACAGGCGCCATTCATAGCTCGAATGATTGCGAAATGACTATACGCGCCGGCGGCGGGAAACCATCGGATATCCACTTTATATTCGCATATCGGATCATATTCCACAGGAAATTCCGAGTTTTTGAAATTAGGGGGCTACGGCAATCGGGGATTCCGAAGCGGAGGATGCGGATGAGATCCAAAGGATATGGAAAGGATACGTCACCATGACCGACGCTATCATCGAGACGCTGTCAGCCTCATCATCCCCGCATCAATCCCTCCATTTTTGGGGTATCATGCAAATAAACGTGGTGAGGTGATTGTTTTGTCCGTAAGTATCAGATATCCACTTTTTGATCACAGTTATAAGGACGAACCTGTATTCCTTCCCGGCAAGATGCTTGAACTTGCAAGATTACAGAAGAATCTACCGCCAATGGCGGCGCCGAAAGGATGCCTGCTCGACTTTGATGGCGAACTGATAGATTTCCTTGTGGCAAACGGCGAGGCAACCTTGGAATCCTCCTGGCCTTGTTTTCACACTCATCTTTACCGGTGGCGTTTTAACGGACAGGAATATGGATTAATTGGCGGTACAGTCGGCGCTTCATTCGCCGTTCTTGTTTCCGAGGAACTCTTTGCTCTGGGTTGCCAGTCACTTGTCACAATCTCTTCCGCAGGGTTAATTTCAGATAATCTCCACCCACCTTTTTTCCTATTGATAAAGGACGCGTTGAGAGACGAAGGGACCAGTTACCACTATCTTCCGCCTGCGCGTTTCGTAAAGGCGAATCATCTTCTCGTGGATACTGTCGCTCAACAATTAAGAGAGAATGGATTGCCGGTCATAACGGGAAAATCCTGGACCACCGACGCACCCTTCCGCGAGACATCGGAAAATATTCATGCAAGACGAGAGGAAGGAATTATAGCCGTGGAAATGGAAGCCTCCGCTTTATTGGCAATGGCTGAGGCTCTTGATAAACGAGTCATATGCATCGCTCACATCACTAACTCGATGGCCACAAGAAATAATGATTTTGAAAAAGGCGGTGATGACGGCAAGGAAATCGCTCTGAAAATATGCGGCGCCGCACTTGCCATCACTCTGGAATATGGGAAAGGATCGTCTCATGAAAGTCCGTGAGAGTGGCATGCCGCCTGAGGAGATGTGGCAAGGTTTCTTTGATCCGATGAAGGTGTTGAGCATCTTCGGGCTGGATAAGGGAGTGGGCGATATGGTGGAGTTCGGATGCGGTTATGGCACTTTTACCCTTCCAGCCGCACGAATGGCTCAAGGAATCGTGTATGCTTTGGATATTGAACCGGAGATGGCAACTATAGTCCGGCAAAAATGCCTCGAAGCCAATATTGGCAACATTGAGGTGATGATCCGCGATTTCGTGGCGGAGGGAACCGGACTTGACGAAAATTCCATGGACGCGGCGCTCCTTTTCAACATTCTGCATCATGAAACGCCAGGAGAATTGATGAATGAGGCTTTTCGACTGCTAAAACCGGATGGTATCTTGGCAGTAATACATTGGAACTACGATTCCTCCACCCCTCGAGGGCCCGCACTAGCGATCCGTCCTCGCCCGGAACAATGTATCGAATGGGGGAAGGAGGCGGGATTTATTTTCCGGGAACGGGATCGTTATAATCTTCCACCGTACCATTACGGCTTGCTGTTCAGAAAACCGAAACAACGAATTTTCCAAATACCTGAGAGGTAATTGTAAAATTCCGTTTTTCTTGAATTTCCAATGGGAAATATCATTTCGACAGGGGCATCATCCATGGAAAGAATCATTATCGTCGGGGGATCATTCGGCGGACTCACCGCCGCGTTTCGACTGAAGGATAGACTCGGCAAACGCGCGGATATCACTCTGATCTCCGACGACGGAAGATTTACCTTCATGCCGTCCCTTCCATGGGTTACGATGGGATGGAAAAAGCCGGAGAAAATCGTATTCGATATCCGGCGACCTTTGCAGAGAAGAGATATTAACTTCTTGCTTGGAAAGGTTTCACATTTCGATCTAAACCGGCAATCGGTGCATGTTGAGGGGCGTGAGGAACATTACGATCAGTTGCTAATCGCCACAGGCTCCGATTTGGATTTCCGTGCCATCCCGGGTTTGGGTCCGGAAGCCTATACTCACTCCATTCTCACTTTCGAACACACTTTGTTGGCGAGGGAGAAGCTGGCACGAATATTATCCGCCGATTCCGGAAATATTGTTGTCGGTTGTTCTCAGGGAGCGAGTTGTTTGGGACCTGCATATGAAATGGTTTTGATGATTGATTTGGATCTCAGAAGACGAGGAAAGCGCCATCATTTCAACATTCATTTCATCACGCCGGAACCGTTTTTGGGGCATTTTGGAATAGGGGGTACTGGCAAGGCCCGTCGCGCGATGGAAGATGATTTTTATGACAAAGACATTGATTTTCATCTGAACGCTCAAGTGGAGGAAATCACTCCTGAGAGCGTTCAATTAAAGGATGGTTCCAGTATCCCGCAGGATTATAGCATGATTGTGCCCCCTTTTCTTGGGGTTGACGCAGTACGCAAATCAGAAGGACTGGGAAATCCCAAAGGGTTCATACTGGTTGATGAAGGATATCGACATGTCAATGAAGCGGTACACTGCGTCGGAGTTGCAATCGCCCTCGCCCCTCCGTATCTCACGCCCGTACCGGTGGGAGTGCCCAAAACGGCCAACATGACCATCCAAATGGCGAAAATCGCAACGGAAGACCTTATCTCGCAGATTCAAAATAACCCTCGGCCGGTCCCTTCCCCTTTATCCGTCACCTGTATCGCCGATCAGGGAAATACCGCTTTGTACTTTAAAGTCTCCCCTGTTCTGCCTCCAAGGCAGAGACTTTTCACTAGGAAAGCGGTTTGGGCGCATATGCTGAAACAGGGACTGGAGCGTTATGAGATGTGGCGGTTCAGGAATGGATTCTCCCGTTTGCCCGGATAATAATTTCCCGCATGAAATATCAATCATTCTTCGGATTACCCATAAACGGTGGGTTCCTCTGACGGATCGGACAAATCAACCGAGCGGAAGGCGCTGCAGAGATGACCGGCATGATTCTCTCGGAAAGTTAGGATGATTGCATTTCATCTGGAAAAAAAGAGGTGTGGAACTTGACAACCTATTCAATTATTTTCTAAAATAGTTGAATTATGCAAACAGATACCGAACGAAATTTCAAGGACAAGCTCTACGAACAGTTCGCACGCATTGGGAAATCTCTATCAAACCCGCATCGATTGGAAATTCTTGAATTATTGGCGGAAGGGGAGAGGTGCGTTGAGGATATCGCTGAAATCACAGGGACCACGATTGCCAATACATCCCAGCATTTAGGGGTGTTGCGTGCATCGCGTATGGTGGAGATCAGACGCATCGGAAATAATATCAATTATCGTCTCGCGGATGAAAATGTATTTTATCTCCTTCAGTCCTTGCGTGCATTGGGAGAAACCAGACTTGCGGAAATTGATCGAATCACTCGAGATTATCTTGAGGATCGAGCCTCTCTTCGAGCGGTGACTGCAAGTGAGCTTGCAGACGAGCTTGTGAATGGCAATGTAATTCTGCTTGATGTGCGCACCGTGGAAGAGTTTCAAGAGGAGCATATTCAAGGCGCCTTATCAATGCCCATGGAAACGATAGAAAATAACCTTTATAACCTTCCCAAAAGTAGGGAGATCGTTGCTTATTGCCGTGGCCCCTATTGTGTACTCTCCGATCATGTTGTAGCATACCTAAACACACAGGGATATTCAGCAAGAAGGTTGTCGGATGGATATCCGGAATGGAAATGGCGGGGATTTCCGGTGGAAATCGGGGGAAAAAGGCTCGATGCATAATTGCAAAATACGACACGCTGATATTCGTCAAGAGGGAGATATGCGATAGAATCCCTTTTCAATGAATATTGCAATCATAATTGGAACCATGATTTTGGGATGAACGATATCATGAATTCACAATGCATTATTAACCATGAAAGGATTGGAAACGAAATGATCGTCACATTGCTACTCAACGACGCACCATACGGTACGGAGAAAAGCTACAACGCCTTGCGTTTGGCGATGGCGTTGCAAAAGGAACAACCCGATACGGAGGTGCGCGTTTTCCTGATGGCGGACGCTGTGGGCTGTGCTCTGCCAAACCAAGTAACCCCGCAAGGCTATTACAACATCGAACGAATGGTTCGATCGGTTATCGCAAAAAAAGGTGTTGTTCGCTTGTGCGGCACATGCGCGGATGCCCGTGGTATCAAAGGGCTTCCTTTGATAGAGGGAGCGGAATTGGGTTCCATGGCGGAACTCGCGCAATGGACGGTGGAATCAGACAAGATGGTGGTCTTCTAACCTCTTTGCAGGAAAATCATAGCTGCGCGTACAAAGAGGAATGAATTTCGTATATTGCATCGTAAGACATTTCCATTTGTCTTTTGCAACGCCCTTACAAGAGTCTCCTTTTGAAAGGAAGAAAATGATGCGTAAGCCGATATCGATCTCCGTGATCGCTTTAGCGGTGACAATAGCCGGTGCGACCATTGCGGCTAAGACATTCCGCCAAGCGCCTCCGAAAATGGAGGTGGGCACAGTCTCCAAGACTCTTTCCCATCCGATGGATAACCAGACGGAAAATCCCAACACACAGGGAACCATTCCGTTCGCACCACCAACGCCAAGTCAGATGGGCATGCCTCAGCAGATGCCCGGAGGGATGATGGGACCGGGGATGGGAATGGGTGGTGGCATGATGCCTATGATGACACGGGATATCAATGGATCCTCCACCATGACCACCGCTCGGGACGGCTCCGTTTACATTTTGCGAGGGAATACGCTTTATAAATACTCTCCTGACCTCACATTGCAAAAAAGCGTGGAATTGCCCGCCCCACAGTCTCCACAGAATCCCCAACCCGGAATTATGCCGATGCAAAACCGTAACTTTCCCGGGCAGCAGGGTTCAATGGGAGCGCAGTAATTAATGGTGAGCACGAAGCACTTCGACTACGATAGAAGATTAATTCTTCCCAAGGCTTTACAGCCAGGTGACACTATTGCAGTGGTTGCCCCTGCGGGAAAAGTGGATCGTACATCATTGGATGCCGGAGTGGAGGCGCTGCGCGAGCGGGGATTGAAAGTGAAAGTGGGGGCTCATGTCCTGGATGTTTACGGCCATATGGCCGGCGCCGACCGGGACAGAGCCTCCGATTTTATGGCGGCATTTATAGATCCGGTGATTAAGGGCGTGTTTTGCGTGCGAGGTGGCTCGGGATCCGCCAGGATCATCCGTTATTTGGATATGGCGTACCTCGCCTCGCACCCAAAAATCTTTGTGGGTTACAGCGACATTACCGCTTTGCATATGGCTTTTGCGCATTACGCAAAATGGCCTACCTTTTACGGACCCATGGTTGCAACGGAAACGGAATGTTGCAGGAATGACGATTGCTTCGGCGTTTTATGGAACCTCATTAGCAATCCAGAACCCGCAGGGATTCTTTCCCTGCCACCTAAACATGGCGTCTCATCGGTTAACATGCAAACCCTCCATTCAGGTATTGCTACAGGAGCGCTTCTTGGAGGTACGCTTTGTGTGCTGGAGAGTTGCATCGGAACCCCTTATTCCCCAAACACGGAGGGTAAAATACTCGCGCTGGAGGATGTGAGCGAACCTCCATGGCGGGTGGACAGGATGCTGACTCACTTGGAGCAGGCGGGGATTTTCGAGATGGCGAACGGGTTCTTGGTGGGTTGTCTGTCGGATCAGGAAGTTAATCCGGAAAATATAGAGGAGTTGCCCATTGTGCAATCTCTCATGGATCATTTGGGCAAGTTGGATAAGCCTATCCTTTATGGCTACCCCTTCGGGCATATCGATCAGCCATTGACGCTACCCCTGAATTGCCGAGTGCAATTGGATGCCAATCAACATACCCTCGACATCCTGGAACCCGCCGTAGGGTGACTGACGATGCCAACAGCCGTTGTAGCTTCGCAACGCATCAAACCGCACTCCCCCTAACATTGTCGGTTCTTCGCTGTCTCCTGTGGGTAATGAATGGATGAGTAAGCGGCGACATGGAATAAGACGGCGTTTATTATGGTT
>DAIDHP010000056.1 GCA_027459625.1 Chthonomonadales bacterium | reverse complement strand
TGGATGACTTCACGCACTCATACATGGCTTTCCCGAGGCACATCTCGCAAAAGTCGCTAGGGATAATCGTCTTTCATTGCATGTCCTCTCCTCCTCCGGCTACTGTGTGGATATGGCGAGCGAACGCGAACACAGCAGCCGGGTTTGCTTAACCCGGCGAATATGTCGCCTGTAATTGGATATCCTCCAACATTCGATTAAAATTAGCCTGCGAACATGTGAATTATACGACTCCCTCATTCTGTTGTCAATACATATTTTATTTCGAGAATCCGTATATTGGGTCATTCCGGGCGATAGAATAATTGCCGGGTGCGTGGGGTGTATCGATAAGGTGGTGAATGAAACGGTAGTGAATGGTGGAGCGGGGCGCGGAAGTGAACTTCCGCGTTGTGGTTATGAAATCCCCTGAAAGGGGTTAACGCTATTCGTAACCCTTCAGGGTTTAGTCATCTTCAACCCGGAGATTCATCTTCGGTGATAGGGAGGAGTACACTCAATCCCATCCCGTAATCGGACATCGATTTATCTCCGGGCATAAAGGAATGAACGCTCGTTCGATACATGATGCATGTTACGTCGTGATTCATCTCCGGACGCCAAAGGAGTCATCCGCTCGTTACGGATAAGGTCATGCGGATAGGAAATTGGATTCCTCCCTCGGAACCCGAGGGAGGAATCGCTCGGGTAGAAAAAGCTCCCATACTCCTATCTTCACGCTTTACCGAGTAGGCGCGATCTTCCAGATATGCAAGCCTCCGGAGGAGATGTTCAGAGTTGTTTGCAGTTTCCCGTCGCTTTCCTTGCAGGGGATGGGCTGATCCGTCATAACATCAATGATCCCGTACCGACCATTCGGCAATCCCAGTGAGGCAAGATTAATGGTGATATCCCCGTCATACGATCCGCCGGGGTTCCATCCGCTCAATGTAAGCCAGGCGGTTCGTGCGGCACGATCCACGGTGGGGTTGGCCTCCACCGTATCGCCGTTCCCGGAATAGGTGAGATATGGCGCGGCGTATCGCTCAAGCCCCTCCGGGCTGTCCACCACCTTCCCCCCATGGGTGCGATAGGCGACGATGTTGGGGTCATTATCTCCATCGAGGGAGTAAATCGCTTGATAATGGTTCAAATGAACAAGGCCGGCCTCCACCTCCTGGTTGGTAACTACTGCGAAACCCAAAGGCGAGTTTCGCCATATGTCGGCTAGTCGTCTCGAGGTCCCCGCCAAAGCGGTGGATTTGGTGAGAACCGGCTTGTAGGAAAGATAGATCGCCACCGGTTGGATCGGATACTCTCCCTTGATACGGCTGAGATACGGCAGCCACTTTACATATTTGGGATATCCGACTTCGTATTCCCTTCCTCCCTTGTAGAGGAAAAAGTCCATTCCCACCATGTTCGGCATTCCGAAGCCGTAATGACCCATATACTCGGCGATTTCCGCATTCAGGCCTGTGGGACGGGGAGTCCATTCCAACAACATCGGTACGTCGTAAACCCGAGCCAGAGAGTTGAAGAGCAACCCCAAACCCGTGCGGTCGGCGCAGTCGAATACAACCCGTGCATGATACTTTCTCGCCAAACGGAAGAAGATATCCGGAAGGTTGAACGCCACCCCAATGCCGTTATACCCTCCTCCCCAATAATAGTAGATCGGAGCGGATGTCTCCTTGCGAACCAACTCCGTTAATCTGCCATATGTCTCCTCTACGCTCCAACTGCGGAACTCCTGGTAAACGGGGAAGAGCGGCAGCCCTTCGGTCACGGCGGGCACGGATTGCCAGGAGGAGTAGTTCGTGTCGTAAAGGCGATTGAAAGCGCTTAGGGAATGGAAGCGAATCGGCAGCCAGGAATGGAATTTTGCGATATCCTCCGGTGCGTATCCGTTTACGCCCCGTCCTGCGGGTTTGGGACCCCACATGTAATCCAGCCACCCATAGTCCAGGAAAGCCCCTCCGAATCCCGGGCTGTTTTTAATGTGCGCTATGGTTGCGGTAACGTAATGGAAATAGGATTGACGGTTGAAACGGTTCCACCAGACGGGTATCGCCGATAGGTTACCTTCCGCATCCGTGTCGTAACGCGTGATCCAAGGTGCGGGATTGCCGCTCCATACCGCTTCCCAGAAAATCGGGATGAGTCGAACATGCGCCTTGGCGGCGTTTCGTAGCATTTGATCGAGAACCTCGAAGTTGAAAACGTTCGGTTTCGGTTCGATCGCCCCCCACTCCAGATTGACTTCGGCGTAATGGACTCCATTCCTGGCGATACCCGCGAATACGCTCTCCGACCATGCGGATGCGGGAATGGTTTCGGCGTAGGAGATGGTGACGTAAACCGTGGAGGGGTGCGATTGGTACAGTGCGTTTTGACGATCAAGGCGAAGGTAGATATAGCTGACGGTTGCGTTTTTGGCGCATATCTCGGCGGTGCGATTGGCAACAATCCCGTTGGAGTAGAGACTATCCCCCTGATTTCCACCGGCTCCGACTTGTTGCAATCCCTTCTCCGTGTTACCTCCCTCGCGATTGGAATTGAAAATGATTTCCGCCACGTTTCCCTCGGGGGTTCGAGTGGGGGGAGCGGAGCCTATGGTGACCTGATGGATCGCGATGTCTGGGGCGCCGGCGATCCGCAGATCGGCTCCGAAATTCTCGCGACCTCTGAAATCCGTGTTGGCCAATTTCCACGTATTGGTTTCCCAGGTTCCCTTGCCTGCGGGAAAAATCGTCGGTGTGGACTTATAGGCGTCACTCGCGGAGGAATCGTAATCCAAGTGCATGGAGGCGCTGGATGGAGCCCAGTTCAATTGCACCGCCCAGATGGGATGACGTTTTGCAAACACCTTTGATTGCCGATGCAATGGCTTCCCCGCGCAGGGAGGAGATAAGAGGGTCGGTAAAATGAAACATAAAAGGAAACTTCTGAAAAGCGTAATGATCTTGTGTCTTGGTTTTACGGAACGTACCTGCATGACGAAAATCCCTCATTTCATTTACTGTGTTGATTGTATCCCATAAAAAAATGCACGTGTCAAGTGAATCGAATGAAACAGGCACATTTAAAGGCTTGATTGGATATGGCTTCGGATCAACGCTTGTTACATAATGATTCGGCGCCGTTAATACAATAGGACGCTATTTTCAATACGGAAAAATCGGTGATTGAGGTTAGACCCAGATTGTTTGGAGATTCGATATTTTGATCGTTTGCAGGAAGTCACCAAATTCAATCTCCCAAGCCACAATCAAGCATTATATGCGAGGGATATGACCCCCGCACCGAATTTTGCAACCACTTTAATGGGATTGAACGGAAAAACAACCGGTTGTGAGAGGCAACCGGTTGTTTGAGGAATGAGAGGATTAATTATCACGCCGTCCAGAAAGAGGCTCCGGAATCAAGGACGCCGGATCGATTGAGCAGAATGGACCCCGATGGGTTCCGCACCGTCAGCGAGACGCCCACCGCACCTGTGGAGGTTTTTTGAAACTCGTAAGTAAAGGAGCACCATGCGTTCTGAAAATAGGTTTCACCATAGAATGTTACGCTGTCCGCAGTCGTGGCGTAACGGCATCCGCCCACCAGCATGGTCACGCCATTGGCTGTGTTTTGGTACGAGCATCGCGCGTACACGTAACCATTATAGCTCACCACCCATCCGTTGAAATACTCCGTTCCGTTTTGAGAGCTAATCACACCGGAAACGTCTGCAATCGGTTGAAGCGTTGCCGCCTTTGCGCCGCTAAATAAACAAAGTAAAGAGAGCGCACCAATGCAAAAAGCCAAACGTACCAAATTGCGAATCATACTGCTTACCGCCTTTCGTGAATTTCCCCATTCGATTAATAACCGGACGGGGATGGGAATCCTGAAAAGATTGGATTCACCTAAAAGCACGATCAAATGAGGAAAAGGGAGGTGACCGCAATTTTGACAGTGTGAAATCGGGGATATATTATGCGGACCGCCTCACAGTACGCTGCCTGAGGATATTATCGTATGTCTCAGGGTGTCACATTATCTCCCCGACAACAATCCGTCGGATGCGATGGCATTCTCTAAACTTTTCGGTTTTATTTGATCGTTATATTTTTCTTCCATGAAATAAAATTGAAAAAGACTGGATTTTTTCCCTGTTTTTATGACATAGTTATGGGGGATAAGGATATTGCAATATCCACCTTATTGGAGCATGCTCCGCATGCATACTTATATGGAGAGGCTCCTTTTGGTTTACGCATCCTATTGTTGCTTTATTGAATCCATTATCATCTGTTGTATGAAGGTACGCGGAGAGTTCACAAATACGGATTTTCAAGAAGTAATATTGCAGGCATGCACAATTCATTCCTTTTTTTCCATCACTGACGTCATGTTATGCAACGATGCATTCCTTTGTATGTTTTAGCATAACCCATCGATGGTTCTTCCGACATATGAGGGTGTTTTCAGGATAGGGCAGGGGATAGTTCATCCCATCATTATTTAAAAGACGAAACGTGAACGTCCGGTAACCTTCATCAAGAGTGCAGAAAGAAGTAATATATGTACTCCCGTAAGATGAATTTTAATATTCATCCGTCCGAACACGCCGCCAAGGCGAGATTGTTGCTTGTCCAACATGCCTCCTCCTCCGCCGATGACCTCCATGCTCTGTTGGAGCTTCACGGGTATCAGGTGTCTTGCGCCCGTGATATGAACGAGGCGCGGAGTACCTTGGGAAACACTCACATCGATCTGGTTATAACGGATTTCGACCAATCCGAAGTGGACGACAATTTAATCCTAAACGACCTTCGCTCCCTCGCCCCCTCCCTTCCGGTTATATTTCTCGCCACTCATCACAACAGCCTCGTCATGAAAAGCATGTTGGACGCCGGAATTTCGGATGTGGTTTTAAAACCCTCCACGTATACCGAGTTGCCCGTGATGATCGAGCGAAACATCATCCGGCACCAGTTGGCGCATCACGCCCAGGTGCAGTACGAGAAGGAGATACGCACCTCTTGTGAATCGATCCTCAACGCTCTTTTATCCGCTTTGAACATGAGGGATATGGAAACGGAAGGGCATTCCGAACGAGTGACTGCAATCGCCCTCATACTGGCGGATATCCTCGGGGTGCCCACGGAGCAGATGCATCACATTGAGAGGGGGGCGTTGTTGCATGATATCGGTAAAATAGGGGTGCCGGATCGCATTCTTTTAAAACCCGGGCCTCTTACGGAAGAGGAGTGGGTGGAGATGCGCAAACACCCAGAGATAGGGTTTCGCCTGTGCAACCGAATTGACTTTCTCAAAATCCCGGCACAAATCGTCTTGCATCATCACGAAAGATGGGACGGAACAGGCTATCCGGATGGGCTGAAGGAATATGAAATCCCATTGGGGGCGAGGATATTTTCCGTTGCCGACGCTCTGGACGCCATGATGACGGATCGCCCCTACGCCACGGCTCAGACCACCGAACAGGCTTTTCGGGAGATCATAACGTGCGCGGGCAAACAGTTCGACCCTCAAATCGTGGAGGCTTTCCTATCCATACCGTTGGAACGGTGGGAAAGGATTCGGAGCCTCGGTGACGCCGATGAGGATGCGTTTCCCAATGGCTACGGGACGGTGATTAAATTCAGCGAGACCGGTTTCACTCAATAATGGTCGGCTAAACGCCCTTCCATATGAAAAGGATGCATTTTGCAAAGGTCTCTGTGACTCGGGGTATCCCTTCAGTTATGCATAGTACCGTCGGTATTTCCCTCTCAATGGAGAAAGACGCCTCTTTTTACGGTATAGTACTCCTATGGATGAAGGTAATCGCATCGACAGGGTGCGCTGTGATAATCCTTGTTTTTAAAGGATCGCCTATGGGTTGCGAATTGCCTCTATCCTTGGAAAACTCATCATATTTCGATAAAATGCCGGCGCATACCGCCATGGGACGGATGAAATGATTAATCCTCCTCGACTAGCTCGATACCTTTCCCCTCGAAAAGCCTTGCGTCTCGCAGGGATTCTCGCTTTTTTCGCGTTGACGTTGCCCGTTGCGCGTCTGCATGCGGATACGAATACGGTGTTGAAGCAGGACACCTCCGTGGAACCGACGTCAAAAGGCTCGGTTTACGGACAGGTGTATGATGAAACCGACGGCTCTCCCGTAAGGAACGCCACGGTGTCCGTACGTTATGATAACAGTTTTGCCGACAAAGGCGACACGGTCTCCAAAACGGATGACCTCGGCGTATATCATTGCAACGCTCTGATTGGCAGAAAATCCGATAATCTGGACGTCGGCAGGCTGCTTACCGGCGGTTGGTTCGGTTTGATCGTGGGAGCCGAGAGGAATGAGACTCGCCGTGTGGATATCTCCTCGTTGCATATTCGAGTAACCTGCGACGGATACAAACCATTCGAGGGTACGGTGCTGTGCAGCCGCGTGGAAGCCACGAAATACCTGGTGCGGATGCAGCCGATCCTGCTTGCGCCGGTATCCGCATCCACGGTCTCCTCGGCAACGGAGGGTTGGGGGATTGTGAGCGTGAAGCAGTGCTTTGCGGAGCCGGATATTGTAAATCCCGGGCAAAAGACGTTAATCACGGCTTTGGTTCATTATCCCGCAAAGGCGGGAGCTTCGAAGGTGCAAATTCAACTTTACTATATTTATCAGGATAAAGTCCAAAAGAAAGCCATGCAACTGCTCTCTGAAAACGGCGACGGCGACGTGAAATACACCGTTGAATTTTCTCCGCCGGGAGCTAAAAAGGGGTATGTGCTGCCTTTGACGGTGCATATCGACAAAAGCCCTTTGGATATATTATCGGGGCATGACACCGCACGCTGCATTCTGCAGTACGTTACGACGGATTCCGAGCAAAAGCTTGCGGAATTGCGCTCAGACGCCTTCAGACATTTGCAACGTGATGAAACAACCGAGGCTCAGGCGGAGTTGAAAAGGCTGGCGTCAGACCCGCTTTCGGATATTTGGGATGACGCGGAGTTGGCTGTCACCAGTTCCATTATGCATGACACCGCCACGATGGCTTACGCTCTCGGCGAGGTGTACAAGAAGACACCAGAGAACCAGGAGCCCGAGCATCAACTGGCACTGGCGGATTACGGCATCGCCTTAACTAAAAATGGAGACGCCGCCAAGGCTCAGTCGGCGGTGGAAGCGGTGGTGAACTCCTTTCAACCTCGGGATCGGTCGAAGAAAGTGCAACTCGATCTGATGGTGGCGTTGGGCAAAGCCTATCTTCAGGAGGGAAAACTGGAAGAGGCGGCGCGTGTCTCCAAGGAGATGATACACTGGAAGGATTATCAATACGATCTTCGCGCGCTTCATTTCACGGACGAGCTGAATTTTCAGCAATCCTTGAAGGATTTGCAACATAATCCCACTCCTCGCAACCACCAACTCTACGCCCGCATGCTATTGGACAGAGGCAGATGGGAGGAGGGGATTGATCAGTTGCTAATTGCCAAAAAGGAGGACTCCTCGCTTCCGGGAATGCAGGCGGATTTGAGTTACGCTTTGCTTCACTTCAAAAACGATGAGTCCAAGAAAAACCCCGTTCCCTTGGACGAAGCTTTGAAGGAGGCTGAGAGTGCTGTGATGATCCCGGGTGAAAAGGGGAAGATGATTCCCACCATGGATTTTCACGCTTGGCATAGTTTGGCGATGCTTAGGCTGCAAAAATGGTTGCTGCAATTACAGGATAACATACCCTCGTCGCATAATGAGCTTGCGGCATGCGTGGATACTTTGTTGATGGCGTTAAGGACCGCGCGAAGCGGTTCCGATATAAACTCGGGCGGCGCAATGCCGTTCCTCGGTTATCTCGGCGCCCAAGTGACATCCATTGCAGGGTTCGCTTATCCGGAGGCGACCGATGACTTTATCATCTTGCGCTGCATTCGCTCTTTGATCTCGCATCCGAACGATCGTCTTTCTCTCTTGGACATGGGGGAGGCTCTTCTCCTTTTGAACGAACCCGCATCCGCCGCGATTCCCATTAACAAGGCGCTATCGCTCTATCCAAACTCCATCGAGGCAAAATATGAATCGGGGCTTCTGGCTTTTGCCAAGGGATATCTGGAGGGTGCCCGAAAAATCCTAAGCGAGGTCACGAACGTGAACCCCTATCAACCACGCGCACTTATCATCTTAGGCAAGATATACGCGGAGGAGGGCGATCTGGACTCCGCCGCCGCCTGCATCGCGGAACATGAAAAAATATACGGTGCATCCAATACCATTTCAATAACGAGTGCGATGTAGAAACAGGGTGGTGTTAAATGAACGCATACGGGATATTGAACAGATTTCAAATACCTCGATCCTTATGGCGCAAGCGATTGCATCTTGTTTTAAGCGCCTTCATGTACTTCGCTCTTCTATTCGCTGCGATCTCCTCAGAGGCTCAAGGGATCAACGAAGCGTTTGGTCCAACCAATCCCTCCGAAGAGGTGAAGCTGGGTCGGGAGGCGGCGTTGGAGGTCGAGAAGATGGTTCCCCCATGCCAGGACGAGGTTATGATCCGGAGGGTGGAGCGTCTGGGAGCCGCGCTTGTGGATAGCATGCCATACAGAGCGTATCCCTATCAGTTCAAGGTGCTTGCCAGCCCCGAGTTCAATGCATTCTGTCTTCCCGGCGGATTTATGTATGTCTATCAAGGCCTGCTTACACGGTTGCCTAACGACGATTCCGTGGCATGGGTGATGGGGCATGAGTTAACCCACGCTGCGGAGAGGCATTGGGCGAAAAAGGTGGAAAAGATGAAGGGAATCAATCTCGCCGCCATTTTACTCGGCACCGCCACCGGGCAAACGGATATTGTGAACCTTACGCAGGCGCTGATCTCCGCATCCTATTCCCGCAAGGAGGAAAATGAAGCGGATGCGGGCGGGTTACAGCTTATTTGGCGCGCCGGATACGATCTGAACGGCGCCAAACAGGCGATTCAAGTGATGATGGACATGGAGAAAGGGCACGCACAGGACCCGTATCTCAGCAATCACCCCACTTCCGAGGAGAGGATGCAGCATGTCACGGAACTGATAAGCCAATTGGAGAAGCAGCCGCGTCCCAAGATTGAATTCCCCGGAGAGAACTCGGAGAACCAGACCCTAGCGATACTGTCATCGCCAGTCCCAACCCCGAATCCGTCTCCTAACCCTTACTTTCCGTTAAATCCCGGACGGCAATGGGCGTATCATGTGAAGACCAAGGACGGCTCAACCAATTACACCATGGATGTGAGAAGCGGCATTCAAGCTGGGAAAGGATATCTTTACCGGGTAAGAGTTTTATTCGATCAGATGACCCCCATGGAATACCAATACGTGTCGGACGGCTCCTCCGTCTGGAGCCGCAGTTTCCCGCTTGAAAACGGGGAAGGATGGAGCCTGGCGTATGATATCAATGACGCCGCAGGCTCCGTGGCGAATTCCGGCGGCGATCAATACTCCACTATTGGGATGGAATCCGTTGCCACCCCCTGCGGCACCTTCTCGGAAGCCTTGCATGTTCGTGAACGGAACTCGCAAGGAACAACGGACCTTTGGTTTGTAAAGAACATTGGCTTGGTGAAAAAAGTGAATTCCACAACAGGTGATGAGGAGACACTGGTGCGATACAACATCGGTGATACGAACTCCATGATTGCCGCAGCCCGCTGAAAAAAAGCAAGGTGTGACATCATTGACTTTTGATTGCGACGTATTGATCATTGGCGCCAGTCTAGGTGGGGTGTCCGCTGCGCTAAGCGCGGCGGATTTGGGTGTCAGCGTTACCTTGGCGGATACTGGCGCATGGGTGGGCGGACAGCTAACCTCGCAAGGCGTGTGCACACCGGACGAAAACGAATGGATAGAATCGGGAGGAGGAACCGGCTCCTATTTGCGACTGAGGTCTCGGGTTCGGGAATATTATCGTTCAAACTACCGTCTTTCTTCGCAAGCGATCCAAAACCCCTTTCTAAATCCCGGTAACTGCTGGGTGAGCAGGATATCCGGCGAACCCAAAGTGTTTCACGCGCTCCTGCAATCGGATATCTCCTCTCGAAATAACATCAGTTTGATCCGGTATGTAAAAATACCGGAGTTCTCCATGATCGGCTCGCGGATAGATTCGGTTCTTATTCGGCTGGATAATCACGAAATGGTGCGTCTCCGTCCGCACATCGTTTTGGACGCAACGGAAACAGGCGAACTCCTTCCATTGACCGATACGGAATATGGGATAGGAGCGGAAAGCCGTGAGGAGACCGGGGAACCGGACGCTCCCGAACATGCGCATCCTGAATGGGTGCAGCCTTTCACCTTTCCGTTTGGCTTGGAATTGCGTCCCAAGGGCGAAAACCATGTGATCCCGAAGCCGCCCTATTATGAAAGACTGAAAGCTCTGCAAAAATATCATATTTTGGATGGGGCGATGCGAGGGATGTTCGGGGAGTTGAGTTGGTGGAATTACCGAAGGGTGCTCGCTGCGGAAAATTTCAATGATCCCGCCATTCCCTGCGATATCGCGATGATCAACACAGGTTCAAACGATTTCAAGGGCGGCGTTTTGCCGTCGGGGAATTCCAGGAGGGACAGGGATGTTTTCATTCGAGGACGGTTGGCATCCCTTGGATATGTGTATTGGCTGCAAACCGAATGCCCCCGGGAGGATGACGGATTGGCGTGCGGCTATCCTGAATTGAGGCTCGTAACGGAACTCTTCAGCACCCCTGACGGGATCGCTCCGGCGCCGTATATACGAGAATCGCGTCGCATCATGGCTATAAAAACGATTCGCGAGCAGGATATCGTGAGAACGGATGGTTCAGGCGTCACATGGCAACGAGGAGAGTTTGCGGAGCATCAACCGGATTCATGCGGAATCGGACATTATTGGCTGGATATTCACTCCGGGGGGAGTTCGGAGCCGGGGCGTTTTTTAAACACCGCGCCGTTTCAAATTCCAACCGGAGCACTCATCCCTCGAACCACCGAGAATCTGCTTGCGGCGTGCAAGAACATCGGGGTGACCCATCTAACCAACGGAGCGTACCGCCTGCACCCGATCGAATGGAACATCGGGGCGGCGGCGGGATTCCTGGCGGCATGGTGTTCCAAAAAGCGAAAAACGCCCGCTGAGCTATGCTCCAATCCATCGAGCCTACGGGAGTGGCAACGGATTCTGATTCAGCGCGGGGTTCCTCTCTCCTGGCCTTCGAAGATAGATCCGAACGATCCCGCTTTCGAGAGAACGCAAATCTCAAATATGGGTTGGTGATTGCCCAAGAGAACTGGGAAGGCGTAGTCCCCAAGGCGTTCGACGGTATAATAATTCCGTCGGTTTACGAAAGGAGCCTGCCATGTTACCGGAAATGGAAACCATAAGAGTGCAATTGAACTACCCTATTGAGCAGGTGAAAGAACCCATACTCTATAGACTGGTGACCAAATTCAACTTGATACCTAGCATCCGTTCCGCAAATATAGATTTCAAGACGGGTGGTTTCATATACTTGGATATTTCGGGCAAAAAGGAGGATGTCGAGAACGGTCTTCTCTGGTTGGAGGAGCAGGGAGTGTCGGTAAACGCAATTGGATTGGATGGCGCGCAAGAATGGGCGATATAAATAAGAAGGAGGATATCAATACCGCTATGCCCGACTCCGTGGGATTAGTGGAGCGTAAGTACATCACGTTTGGCACGGCGGACGATCCCTTTATTCTCGAAAATCGTCAAACCCTACCGGAGGTCACAACTTGTTACGAGATGTACGGCGAAATGAACGCCAGTGCGGACAATGTGATCCTTGTGACTCACGGCTTAACCGGCAGTTCTCACGCCGCAGGCAAGTTCAAACCCGATAGCAAGTATACGGGGTATTGGGAATCGCTGATCGGGCCTGGGAAAGTTTTCGACACCAATCGTTATTGCGTCATCGCGCCGAACGTCTTGGGAGGGTGCCGGGGGACCACCGGACCATCCAGCATCAATCCTCTAACCGGTTCCCCGTACGGATTGAGTTTTCCCATTATAACCATTCGCGATATGGTGAGGGTTCAGAAGCGGGTTTTGGAGGAGCTTGGCGTTCACCGCCTCAAGCTTGTTGTCGGGGGATCAATGGGCGGAATGCAGGCTTTGGAATGGGGAGTGATCTACCCGGATATGGTGGACGCCATTTGCCCCATCGCATCCGCCACGCGCACCTCCGCGCAGTGCATCGCTTTTGACGAGTGCATGAGAAGAGCCATTATGCTTGATCCCAAGTGGAACAAGGGGGAATATCATAACGGGGAAGCGCCGGCAGGAGGATTGGCTCTTGCGCGAATGATAGGAACGATCACCTACCTCTCCGACCCGATCATGCAGAAGATGTTCGGAAGAAAGCCCGCGATGCAGGAAAGTCCCTACGAGCATGATCTGCACGCACGTTTCGATGTGGAGAGATATCTTCACGAAGAGGGAGACTTGCTCGTAAGGCGTTTCGACGCGAACTCATACCTGTATATCACTCGCGCCATAGATCTGCATGACATCAGCCGCGGGTACGGCTCCGTGGAGAAAGCGTTAATGCGCATCAAAGCCAAGGCGCTGCTCATCGGCATTCGTTCGGACATCCTGTTCTATCCCCACCACATTCAGGAGATGCATCAACAAATGCTTGAGTTGGGCATTGAAGTAAGCTATTGGGAGATGGACTCCGATTACGGGCATGACGCCTTTCTCGTGGAGCAGGAAAAGATGATCCCCCCATTGCAGGAGTTCATGAATCGGATTTTCTGTTAGCGGAAGATGAATTTCGAAACCCTAGAGGTATTTGAAAGATTAAAATGCGAGATTACGGAGGCCATTAACGAATACATGGAAACTATGGGATCGGTTGTTAACGATATCCATATGTACCGCTATTTTTTCCGCACCCGTAATTGGATCGTATACCGGAACCAATCGTCGTAAAATTTGCTTGGGATTGCCTATGTTATCGGGAGTCCGATAAGGATTTCGTGATTGTTTTCTGTGCAGCGTATTATTTCCCTACTGCGGCGAGGTCACCTAAATACCATGATTCCAGTTCCTGTTGGACTATGCGTATTAACGTATCCGGATATCCGTTTTGATCGCAGAGAGTTGCCAATTGCTCTTTTATTATCGCACAATCCGCATTATCATTGTCTCGCAGGATAACAAACGTTACACCGGTTCCCGCCAGCCTCTGAGTTTACGTGGAATGGATTTTTCCATGTCACTTTTTCATTGGTGTGGAATGACTTGAAAACGAATGTTTTGCGGTAATAGTCGAGGTAATAATTCATCTAAAAGAACCTTCATGGATTCCTCTTCCACAAAAAAGACGATCTTTCTCAAATCGACTCCGCCCCCTCAAATAATCTCTGCCTCCACAAATAACCGGGAGTATCCCTCCCCTTGACAAAGTTCTTCAGTTGTGGGATATCAGGAGCATGATGGATTTGAGAAAACCCTTCTTTTTTTGTGAAATAGTAAAGCTCATCCAAGAGCACACTGCCAAACCCTTCGTGAAAATCAATGAGCTTGCAGGTTTTGCCTCGCTGACCTAGTCTATATTGGAGTCGTTCCGATTCCACGATGGGTTGCTTGTTTTTCAGGTTTACAGAAAATGAGTATGTTGTTAGAGGGGATTGCGACTTCTCTCTGTATTTGATCTCAATCACAATTGGTCCAAGATGGTTGCGCGAAACCACCTCCTTAAAGCCGCCTCGTTTCTCAAGAGCTTGCCTCACATTTTGATTGAGCGTGTCCTGCAGGAAGGCGAAAACATCAAAAAGAGTTGTCTTTCCGGTCCCATTCGCACCTAGGAAAACGCACATATTCGGCAGGTCCTTGACGGTTATGTCTCGAAACACTTTGTAATTTTTGATATGAATCGATTCTATTTTCATGAGAGCTTCCGACTATGTGTAAGCATAATATCCTTTTTATAAATCCGATGTCGTTTTATCTTACACCAAAAGGTTATTTCCCATACCATTTGTTTTCATGGAATAGATCCAGCGCATACCGATACGAATCATACGTGACGGTGGGCGGAATGGAGTGGTCGCTATGGAAAAAGTAGGGGATGCGCATCTCATTTAACGCCTTGACCTTGCCGACAACCTCCTCTTTTATGCGTTCCTTGTCTCCCGTTCCCAACTCCACCACGTTGATATTGCCCATATACGCCAGGCGATTGCCGTAAGTCTTCGCAAACTCCACCACATTACACCCGGCTTTAGCCTCCATGGGCTGCAGACAGTCGAAGCCAGCTTCGATAATGAACGGAACCGCCTTGCGAATATCTCCGCAGGAATGCAGAATCACGGGCAGGTTGTAATCCTTGAAGAAGGAGATCAGCGCTTTTTCGTAAGGCATGACCAGGTCCGCCAGCACCTTGGGCGAGCAGAAGAGGCCGTTGTTGTATCCCCAATCTTCGTAGAGGAATATGCCATCCGGCGTTCCCGCCTCCGAGAATAAAAGCGCATAGTGATTGCGATAAAAGTCCAAATAGACCTGGCAGAAATCTCGAATCCAATCCGGTTCCAAAAGCAAAGCGGGAAGAAAGTTCACGTCACCGATCGTGGCGCGCATCAATTCGAAGACGAAAAGATTGCCGAACATCGCGAATTTGCCGCGCTTGCGCACCTCATCAACCTGTTTTTTCGCTTCAACAGGATCCCCCATTCTCTCTCTTTTGGTTTCGAGAAGGGGTTCGCGATATTTTTTCGCCCATATCTCCGGCGTGACGCAGTCGAACCCGATATGCTCCGGGGTGCCGGATTTGTTCTTCCAGTATTTTAATGACGCCCCGCGACCGTCACGTGTGATCCGCCATTCCTCCGATTCCTCCAAAACCTCGGAGGAGTTCATGAAAGGTTCCGTATTCAGCCATCCCGCGCAGAAACGGATATCGTAATCAAAGAGATCCTCCGGGGCGGTATCCATTGGGTATCCCTGGTGCATCCAATATTGACCTAGGGTTTCCGGCCAGAAATGTTCGAACAATCCCATATGATCGGGGATTTCATGATTTAGCAGTGCGAACACTCTTTCACGCGAAGTCATAGCGGTCTCCTTTTGATATATCCAGTTTCAACTCTCATATTCCTCGCAACTGTCGTTGTCTATGAACACTTTGCCGCATTTTATTTTCAGCATGCCAAGCGAGTATAGCCGCACGGCATCCACATAGGAGCTATGCTCCTTCTCCAGAACCCTTGCCGCCAAAGTCTCGGGAGTATCTTCGGGATATACGGGAACAGGCGTTTGAAGAATAATGGGACCGGTATCGTAATCCTCATCCACAAAATGCACCGTGCACCCGGAAACCTTCATGCCGCTGTCCATCACCGCACGGTGCACATGTTCTCCGTACATCCCCTTTCCGCCGAAAAACGGGAGTAACGCGGGATGAACATTCATGATCTTGCCTGCGTATTGATGCACCACGCACGAGGGGAGATAACGCATGAAGCCTGCAAGGCACACAAGGTCGATCCCTTTTGAATCGAGCGTGTGAATAATCGTCTGGCCGTAAGAGTTGTCATCGGGCTGCCTTTTCGGCGAGATGACGCGCGTTTCAACGGAACTCTCCTTGGCGCGTTGGATGGCAGGGGCGTCGGATCGAGTGCCGATTATCAAAGCCACCTCGCCATTGATGACCCCTGAATGGCATCCGTTGATAAGCGCCTGCATGTTTGATCCTCTCCCATGGCCGCTCACCATAATCGCGATGCGGATCTTATGCATGGGGTGATTTTCAGTATTCAATCTCTCTCCTTGAAGCAATTGCAAGCCTGGAGGCGGTGCATGATTCGGCGTTTCACGCACCAAACGGCGTTGCATTAATCTGTCCGTCTTATTATATTCCGGTTCAGAATACGCTATTTTAAGGATTGGATGCAAGAGAGATTGCACGATCTGACACGAAGGTGTATTATTCACAACCATGTGGGGGGATTGACGGATATGTGCTATAACCTTCATTACACGGTATGCATTGTAAAAATAGCTGATTGTTAGCGAATGTTCTGAAAAGTCCTGAAAATCATTTTTGGAATGCTGAGATGATTATATTATAAACGATGGAACACGTATGGGCCTCAATACTTTAACAAACTCTCAGTCATTTTTATTATATCAACGCCTATTCCCATGTAATGGAAGTACCTGAGGCTAACGGCGATGTTCCTTTCAGTGTGACACCCGAAGGGCGCGGCGGAGATGTGAATCCTCTTGGTGATGTAAGAATAGCGCAGCGCGGAGACTGAAGGCGTGTTGTTACGATTGAGACGGATACGATCGGAGTGCGAAATGACCACCCTAGGAATCGAACCTTATCGAATACCCGCAGCGGAAATCGGTCCTGAAAATCCGTTGCCGGCGTTTCGCGGACAAAAGGATGACGTGTCGGTTGGAACGGATGAAACTGTGACGGATGAGGATCGTCGTCACTTGGGGTGGCGCACGGCTTGGAGAGTATTGCCTCATCGGATGCAGGATAGTTACACTCGAAAGAGGAGGGAACAGGAGTTTCATTCCATTGTGTTGGAAAATAACCTCCTTCGAGCGGTTTTTTTGCCCCATCTTGGCGGGCGGCTTGTCTCCCTTTATCATAAATGCTCCGGCCGGGAGCTATTAAGTCGCAATCCTGTTTTTCAGCCTGCGAACCTGGCACTGAGAAATGCCTGGTTCAGCGGCGGCATTGAATGGAATTCCGGGATTACCGGGCATCACTACTTGACCTGCTCCCCTGTCTTCGCCGCCGAAATCGAAACCATGGATGGATGCACCGGGTTGCGCATTTACGAATGGGATCGGGTTCAGGGCTACTACTGGATGATTGATTTTCATTTGCCTGCGCATTCACCCCTGCTATTCGCTCATACGCGCATTACGAACCCGCATGAGCACGAGATCCCCATGTATTGGTGGACCAACATCGCGGTAAGTGAGCGAGCCGATGTGCGCGTGCTGGTTCCCGCGGACACGGCGATATGCAATCCATACTGGAAAAGCCTAACGGTTGTTGATCTTCCGATGATCGATGGCGTCGATTTTTCCTGCAGCGCTCAAATCCCCCATTCCTTCGATTTTTTCTCCAGAATCCCCTCGGAGAATCGCAAATGGATCGCCGCCTTGGATCGGAACGGGGATGGGTTTTTCGAAGCCTCGACGCGTGAATTGATAGGACGCAAACTCTTCTGCTGGGGGAGCGGACAAGGAGGAAGAGTGTGGCAGGAGTTTTTATCGGTTCCCAGCGAGTCGTACATTGAAATACAGGCGGGTTTGGCTCGAACCCAAATGGAGTGCGTGCCGATGCCCCCTCGCGCAGAATGGGAATGGACGGAGGTGTTCGGCTTGTTGCATGCCGATCCTGACCAGGTTCACGCATCGAATTGGGGGAGGGCTTGGCGGAGCGTTGAGCGGGAGATCGATCAGGTGATTCCACTACGGCGATTAGAGGAGTGGAATCATGAGTTCTCCGGGATTGCGGATAAAGCCCCGAAGCGAGTTTTGAGTCACGGTTCCGGATGGGGGTCGTTGGAAAGGCGCAGGCGTATCGCCTTAGGTTGCATGGATTACGCTCCATCCGGGTCCATTTTCGACGATTCATGCCTCGACAAGGAACAAGAGCCATGGCTATCTCTCTTGGGAAATGGTTTCATGCCGGAAACGAACCCTTTGAATGATCCCGGCTCGCTTATGATACAACGGGAATGGCGGGATATTTTAGAAGGTAGCGTTCAAACGTCAAAGGGGGATCATTGGCTGGCGTGGTGGCATTTGGGAAACATGCGAATGGAGGATCGAGACATGGCTGGGGCGTACGAGGCGTGGGAGGAATCCTTGCGTCGAAAATCCAATGGATGGGCGTATCGAAACATCGCCGTTGTCGCTCGGCGGCAGGATGGTATGGAGAAGTCTTGCAACTTCATGCGGAAAGCGTGGGTTATTGGTCCGCGAATTGCGCCTATTGCGATTGAGTACGCTCATACTCTGTTGAACGCGCAACATCCGTCGGAAATGCTGAATTTCATCAATGAACTGCCGGAGGATATCCGATCCCATGAACGAATCCTGTTGCTTTGGGCGAAGGCGGCTTTGGAAATAGGCGATATCGATGGGATGGAGCGGATATTCGATCGCGATTTCGCAACGATCAGAGAGGGGGAGGTCACCTTGACGGATCTCTGGTTCGCCTATCATGTGCGCAAGCTCTCACAAGAGGAGGGGTTGCCTCCGGATGACGATCTTCGTGAGAGGGTTATGAGGGAGTATCCGCCTCCCCGGAGAATTGATTTCCGGATGACGTCGAGTTGAATGTAAGTCAGCCTTTGAGGAAATCAAAGGGGGAGGAAGGCTTTTTGTTCATTCTACGTCAATTTATTTCGCTTCCATCCTTGGCTTTTATCGCAATTCAAGCCATTCCATTTGACTTTTATCCCTCCTGTTGGTAAACTGAAATGATAACTTTTCAAACGCGGAGTGTTGGGAAAGATAGAGGAAGGTGTGACTTGAAGAGGAAGATACAGGGAAAGAAGCGAAGGGGAATGAGCATCGTAAAGGGATTGTTTCTATGGACTTTCCTTTTGGGGGCTTCCTTTGTGGTTGGGATGTTTGTCATCTCTCCATTGTTCTACTCTTTCGGTAAATCAAAGAGCCTGAATGCCGCTCCAGCCCCTGCGGTTACCGCTCCAAGCCCTGCTCAAAGTGCGCAGCAACCGGCTGCGCCATCGCAAACGTTACCGCCTCCTCAGCAAAATGTTAGCTCTCGGAGCGACAATAAGCCATTGGTTCTAAGCGTTTCCCCCGTTGACAGTGGATCCACATCGACATCCTCATCTCCGTCTTCGCGCGGAGAGGTGCAGAACCCGTCCTCACTGGACACACGCGCCTCCCGACGTTGGCAGGAGAAGTCGCAACCGACGGTGCGTCATGTGAGAAGGCGGATACATCGTGTGCGCAGGCATCATCCGCGCACCTTGGAAATTGCCCCTTCCGCCAAGCAAACCAATTCGCAAGGAACCGGGACGGAGAATCCGTCGGTCCAATCCGGATCTAACTTTTAAAACCTTATAAACGGCGGATTCTGTGATATACACCGAAAATCGCAGGTGTATGATACTGAGCCTTTTGAAATCTCCGCGTCCGGAAAATTGAGCAAACGCATATCTGGTCTTTGAAGCATGAGATAGGCGTTATAACCCCTATTTCCTAAATGCGCAATAAACACCGTTATATGCGTAAATTCGAGTGTCGGATGTTTTTTGAGTTAAATTTTGTCTGAATGGCACATGTCAGTTCATGCGCCTTTATTATAAGTAGGAGATTGTGTTTCGTGAAAAAAACTCTGTATTTAAGCCCGCCGTCCTTTGAGGGTTTCGATGGAGGAGCGGGATCAAGATACCAAGCGAAGAGGGAAATCACATCTTATTGGTATCCGACTTGGCTCGCCCAACCCGCCGCATTGACTTCCGGGAGCAAATTAATCGACGCTCCCCCGCACAATCAGTCCGTGGAGGATGTGCTTCGTATCGCGAAGGATTACGAGTTGGTGATCATGCACACCAGCACCCCATCCTTGCTGAATGACATCAAATGTGCCGAAGAGATCAAACAACGGAACCCCAATGCGGAGATCGGATTCATCGGAGCCCATGTGGCGGTGCTGCCTGAGGAGACGTTAAAGCAATCCTCCGTACTGGATTTCGTGTGCAGAAACGAGTTCGACTACACCTGCCTGGATGTGGCTGAGGGTAAGCCTTACGAACAGATTAAAGGTCTGTCCTGGCGTGACAAGAACGGAGGTATTCATCATAACGAGGAACGCGAACTTATAGCCGACTGGGACGCCATGCCCAGCGTGCTGCCGGTATACAAGCGCGACCTCACCATCGAGAATTACTTCGTTGGATACCTCCTGCATCCCTACGTCTCCTTTTACACGGGACGCGGATGCCCTGCGAAATGCAGTTTTTGCCTGTGGCCGCAGACCATCGGCGGACATAAGTATCGCAACAAATCACCGGAGGCGGTGATTAAGGAGATGGAGGAGGGTAAAAACCTCTTTCCGAATGTGCGAGAGTGGATGTTCGACGACGACACCTTCACCATTGACAAGGCGAGGGCGGTGGAGATCAGCAAGGGTTTGAAAAAGCTGAAACTCACATGGTCGTGCAACGCGCGCGCCCATGTGGATTATGACACGCTTAAGCAGCTCAAGGAGAATGGTCTGCGCCTATTGCTGGTGGGTTTCGAATCAGGCAACCAAGCCATATTGAATCGCATTCACAAGGGCATCACTTTGGATATGGCTCGCGAGTTCATGCGCAATTGTAAAAAACTCGGGATTATGGTGCACGGTACTTTCATCATCGGTTTGCCGATCGAGACAAAAGAGACGATAGAGGAGACCATACGTTTTGCGCAGGAGTTGGATCCTCACACCATCCAGGTTTCCATAGCGGCGCCCTATCCCGGCACGGAATTATATGATCAGGCAAGACAAAACGGATGGCTTGACAATAGCGTGCTGGTGGCGGGTAGCGGAATCCAGACATCCACCCTTCGTTATCCTAACCTTACGCCCGATGAGATCGAGGATGCGGTGGAGCGGATGTACCGACGCTTCTACTTCCGATGGAAGCCAATTTTCCGAATCGTGCGAGAGATGATGGGTGATCGTCAGATGATGGTGCGGCGCTTGCGTGAGGGAAGAGAGTTCTTCGATTACCTTCATGAGCGCAAGGAGACCGCAAATGAGCATAAGTCCGGCGCGACCCAGACGGTGTAACGTGACATTAATCCGAAATGAGAGGCTCCCCATCGGGAGAGCCTATTTTTTGCCATTTCGTTGTACTTTGACAGCCCCCATATTCAGCGGTGGCTTCATAATGCCTGACGGAGTGAACGGAGTGCGCGTGAGCAGGATCGAATCCAGAGTGAGGAAATAACGACCCGTACCTGCGGCGGGCTCCGTTGCGCGTATCGTGAATGTATGGTCGCCCGGATTTAACATCACCGTTCCAAGTTTCATCCAGACGAGTTGGTTCATGAACCAAGGCGCGCCAACCACCTTTGCATCGGAACTATTATGCGGTTGGTCCGAATCAAAATTCCAAATGAATGGCGAGGCGTCATTGCCGGGAGGAGTGCCGGAGACCCAAACCGTGAATTGATCCGGCTTAGTGACATGTATCTTGTACTGCGCCATGTATCCGTCGCTGCCTGGAGGGCTTGCCGTATCCAAGCTTAGTGCGTATCCTCCCGAAGCCCCCGCAAGCGGCGCTTTATCGCTGAAAGTGTAATAACTGGGGTCCTCCGCCTCCTGCCATATGAAGGGCTCCACGATATTCACCAAATTGTTTATCGCCTCAGCGGACATCAGGAAGGATGTCTCCTGATTGTTCAAATGATAGTTGCTATCCGCTCTTTCCAGATAGTATCGGAACTGCTCCACCGGTATCCCTTCAGACACGCCCAGATCTATTAGGTACTTTAACTGTTTCAATGCGTCCTGCGCCGCCTCAAGAGGAAAGATATCCTGACCCATTGTGTGGAATATCAAAGGATTATCATCCATCATCACCGTCAAGGTTCTTTTCTTCATGTCTATCTTTCCCTTGACTGGCAATCCTTCCGGAGTGGTTATCGAGACCGCTTTTGGATCATCCAGAAGGAAGTTTGTTTCTCTTTGACCGGTGAGGGACCATAGAACTGTTATTTGCCCGCTGGGCTGCAACAGGTTATAGCCTGCGAAGGAGGAGCCGTACATCAATGGCTTACCCGGTGCGAGGGTGGGGCACCACCAGGCATCCGGGTATCCCGGCACATTTCCCTCCTGCACTAAACCGGAGGCGCTAATGGGATAAAGCAAAATGTTTGGTTTTGCGGTGGCGATGGTCATGTCGGATTGGATACGCTGTTTATACGCTGCAAGCCAGTCCAATTGTCCGAGATTGGAAAGCATATTGTAACCGTTTGTGATTCCATCGTATCCTTTGACAAAAAACCCTTTGCATCCGATATCGTCGAGAAGATTAAGATCCTGGAACATGGAGTCGCGAGATGCATAACTAGCATTGGCATCCGATGGTGCGGTTTCGGAGACGATGCACCACATGGGGCGAAGTGCTTCGTTGCACTGCACCACCGCTGAATCCGCGCCGTTTGAAACCAAGGTTTGTCCCTTACCATAAGCTGGAACGCCGTATCCGTCAAAGCCGCCGATCTTATTGGCGTTTGCGAATATGGGGTTCAAGTCAGTTCGAGTATATATCACCGGGACATCCGCGACTTGTTGCTTGAGGATATCCGCCGCAGCGTTCATATAGTATATGATGGCGCTATCTCGGCATTCATGCAGGTTCGCCCAATATTTGGAGACATTCCATTTTACAGTGTATTTGGTTCCGGTTTTAGGATCGTTTAGCATGGGGATGCCTCTGCCATTCGACCAAAGCGGGATCAGCCGCGCAGCCGTTTCATAGCTGTTCAAATCGTGATCAACCACCCCCCAAGCGTTAACCAAAGCGTCGACGGTGGAGTATCGACGTCGGAGCCAAGCCTCCCACTCGATCTCAAACTCCTGCGAATCGGGGATTAAATAATCGGCGTTCGGCGGGATTCCAAGGCGATCCCCAAGCGGATCGATGAAAAACCTCAGCCCCGAACCGAACTTCACATTCGAAAAAATAGCGAGCAGGTGATCCCTATAGGCGTCAAACCCGCCCCATATGTCCGGCAAGTTGTAATTCATATAGGGGGTGATTACCACATGCGGATAGAGAAGTCCCACCGCCGTACCAACTATTTTGTCGCCTGCGGGGGCGGTCGCCACGCCTCCGTTCACCGATATCTCCCCCTCGCGAAAGATTTGAGAGCCATCCTGCGTGTCCACGAGATAATAGTGCGCCTTGTCCGACGCAGCCACTCTCCAAGACGCCTCCCCGTAGGAGTTCACGTTATCGGTCCTGTAGATGGAGGGTTTGATCAGCGTGCCAGTGAGCGGTCTGTCTATCCCCATGCCGAATGCGATGCCATAGCGGAAGCCGTTGGAATCGAGATAGTCTATTAATTTCTGCCATGCGGCGGATGTGACATCCGTTGCGGATACGTAGGGGTCGATAATGATGTCGGTGAGCCCTTTTTGTTTCAGAAGATCCAAGGATTGGGTGTCGCTCTTCCAATTGGCGTCGGTTGCGCCGTTCGCAAGGTACTTGGGAATGAACACCCCCCCAACGGGGATGAATGGGGCGTTATCCCAAATGAGGGTGTGGGCTGAATTGATGCTCCATGGGTGAATGGAGCCCGTGCGATCCGTGAATTGACCTAGAACCTGGGCGTTGGTGACGGCGCACAGAGTGAGGGCGAACAGAGCCAGCGACAATTGGAGTGTACGAACTTTTAATTTGAGCATGCGCACTAGTACTCGCTTACGGGAGAGAAATAGATAATTGTGACGGTATCGTCCAGCGATATCTCGGGGCCATACAAACGTTGCAGGAAATGGACCACTTCGTCAATCGTGCGAAACTCCGGGTTCTCCTTGCTTATATCCCTGGGGGAGATTTCGGAGAGGAGTTTGACATCGACACTATCGATAATCGCGGTGAAAAGCTTTTGGCGGCGACCGTATTTTTGTCCAACGGTCACCCAGACCAATTGTCCGGTTTGATACTTGTCGGATTTATCTCCGAGTCTAATGGTAGCGCTTTTCCTGCCGCTGCGTAAAATTTCCTCGTAAAGATCGGTGTAAAAGTTGAGGGCGAACATCGCGTTGGAATAATCACTTTCAGAGAATGAGATGTGCGGAAGTTTATCCGCTAGTATGGAGAGTTTAACACAACAGCGCGGTTTCGTCAACTACTGATTGACTTTTCCTTTGGAATCGAGGAAGAATCCGCCCTGAAAGTACAAAAAGGTTCACAGGTATACTGTTCCGGAGGTATTCAATGCGCCTGACCCATTACGCCGATATTCCATCCAAAGTATTAAACATACCGCTTACGCTTGCTAGCGGGCAAGCGTTTCGTTGGTCCAAAACGGCTGACGGAGTATGGTTCGGAGCGGCGGGGGACACCGCGATTTTTCTCGCACCGACCGCCAAGGGATTTTGGTGGCAAACCCACCCGGAGCCGGATCGATGGGATGTGATTCAACGCTATTTTCAACTGGACGTTTCCTTGGAGAAGCTGTATGACGAGTGGATCGCGGCGGAGCCGCGCATCGCGCCTATCCTGGAACGATTTGCGGGCTTGCGGATTCTCCGGCAGGATCCGATAGAGACCGTCTTCACTTTCCTTTGCGCCTGCTGCAACACCATGTCGAAAATATCACGCTCCGTAAACGCGCTTGCGGAGAGATATGGCGAACCTCTGTATGAGCGTGACAGGATGCGGGTATGCTCCTTCCCCAGGGCGCCCGCCTTGGCGTCTGCGAGCGAGGATGCGCTGCGCAAGGACCTTTGGGGGTTTCGCGCCCCCAGGGTGATCCGGCTCGCAGAAAAAATCACCGTCTGCGGAGAGGGATGGGTGGAGGAGCTTCTGCGTTTGCCATATCCGGACTCCAAGGCGTTATTGACGGGGGAGTTTGGGATAGGTGAGAAGATCGCGGATTGCATCTGTCTTTTTGCGCTCGGGGTCCATATGGCAGTCCCTGTGGACACGCATATTCGCAAGGTTGTAACGGAGCTATACCTCCCGGAAATGACGAGCAAAAGCCTCACGCCGAAAACCTACAAGCGGATCGCGGAGGAGTTTCAGGGCAGGTTCGGCGCATACGCGGGCTGGGCGCAGCAATACTTCTTTTTGGATGCGACCGGGAGGAGGCAAGGCGGGGGGAACTCTAACCCATGACGGGATGGGTCGGACCGTCATTTTTTGTATGCCGGGCATGTTCATGCTCTCGGAGGTGCAAGTCCTCTACGGTGCAGGAAACCGTAACCGTTAAGC
>DAIDHP010000055.1 GCA_027459625.1 Chthonomonadales bacterium | reverse complement strand
GTGAACCGCCCGGTGCGGACCCGCATGCCGGGTGGTGTGGGAGGCGGGATCAGTAATGACCCCGCCTACCCGATTGCGGAACGGGGACTGATTGAGTTTTCAATCCTCGCCATTACAGATGACGGATGAGAGGGTTAAGGCGTATTGAGTTGAAAATCGGAATGTTTTGCCGGTATCATGATGATGTGGAATTTGTCCGATTAATTTACCTTATAAAAGGAAAACATACCCATGTCCATTGATCAAAACGTTCTAAAGGAACTGATAGACCTTTCACGCCACCTAGGTGATCCCGCTCGCGATCTGGCGATACTTGGAGAAGGCAACACTTCCGCCAAGTTGGAGGACGGCACGTTTTTAGTGAAAGCCAGCGGCAAAGAGCTTGGAACGGCGAACGAAAACAGCTTTGTGCAGGTGTATTCCGATAAGGTTCTCAAAACTTTGGATGGACCGGAACTGACCGACGCTCAGATCAAGGATACCCTTAAGGCGTGCCGCGTGGATACGGATTGCCCGATGATGCCTTCCGTTGAGACGTTTTTGCATGGCTATCTGCTTTCGCTTCCCGGAATTCAATTCGTGGGGCACACTCACCCAACAGCAGTGAACAGCATCATGTGCTCGGTGAACGCCAAGCAGGCGGTGAGTGGCAGGCTCTTCCCTGATGAGATCGTATGCTGCGGGCCCGAAGTTGTGTTCATTGAATATACGGATCCGGGAATGCAACTCTCTCGTATATTAAGGGCGAAGGTAGAGGCGTTCATAGACAAATGGAACATGCCTCCCAAATGCATTCTGATTCAAAATCACGGTCTTATCTGCCCCGGAAAATCGGCGGCGGATGTTGAGACCCAGACCTATATGTATGTTAAAACCGCACGGGTGCTGATCGGCGCCTATGCCTTGGGTGGGCCGAACTTTTTCACGCCTGAGAGTGTTGCGCGGATTCACACTCGTCCCGACGAACACTATCGTCAAGGAGTGATCGGCAAGTAATACATCAAACCTAAACGGAGAGAAAAAATGTCCAAATGGGATGAATATAAGCATGGAACCCCCGACATCCCCAAAAAGATGATGAAGTGGAATTTTTACGGGGAAGGGTTGGATAGTCTGAAATGCGAGGAGGTGGACGTGCCTGAGATCAACGCCAGCCAGTTATTGGTTCGTCAGGACGCCGTGGGATTGTGCTTTTCAGACACCAAGGTGATTGCACTCGGACAGAACCATCCAAGAATGGCGGGGAGGGATTTGAAAACCGATCCCGTGACCCTCGGGCATGAGGTCTCCTGCACCGTGGTGAAAGTTGGGGAGAACCTAAAGAACAGGTTCAAGGTTGGGGAAAGATTTATCATTCAGGCGGACGTCTTCTACAAGGGTGTCTCCATGGCGTATGGTTACGCGATATCGGGGGGCTTGGCGGAATACAGTGTTATACCGGAAGAGATGATTGACGGGGATGCCGGATGCTATCTTCTGCCTTTGTGGGAAGGCGCCGGATATGTGGAGACAGCGCTGGTGGAGCCTTGGGCTTGTGTGGTTTCGGCGTACAATCAAGCGCACAGAGCCAGCGTGAAAGCCGGAGGAAACCTTCTTGTGATCCTTGGAAAACAGGGGGATATCGCGGATTGGTCCGGCGCGATCGAGAAAGGCAAGGAGCCGGGCAAGGTGGTTTGCATCGGCGGCGGGTGCAAGTTTCCAAACACTCTTGCCGCAACTTTGCCTTCCGACTGGCAGGAATTTAAGAAGGTGCATACCGGCGATCACGGCTTTGACGACATAGCGGTGATCGGAGAGGTCGCCCCGGAGATCGCCGAAGGGGCTTCAAGCGCCCTGGCGAATTACAGCGTGATGAGCTTTGTGGGGAACCACCTCTTTCCTCGAAAGCTCACACTGGATATTGGTCGGATCCATTACAACTGGCATAATTATGTCGGAACGAACGGCAATCGAGTTGCCGATGGATACTCCGAAGGCAGAACGGCCGACTTGATCGAGGGCGGTATGAGTTGGTTTATCGGGGCTGGCGGACCCATGGGGCAAATGCATGTGCAGCGCGCCGTCCTGCATCCAAGACCCCCCAAATGCATTCTTGCGACGGATATCGATGCGGAGAGGTTGCAGAGCGTCGTGGACAGGTTTGAAAACGCGGCAAAGAGTCGCGGAGTCGAACTGATCGCTATAAACCCCAATGATCTCACTTCGGACGCTTTCAACACCAAGCTTCTGGAGATTACGAAGGGCAAAGGTTTCAATGATATCGTTTCTCTCGTGCCTGTTCCTGCGCTCATCGAACACGCCATCGGCTTTCTTGCGGATGAGGGATGGTTCAATATTTTCGCGGGGGTGGCGCGTGGTACGATGGCGCAGCTCGATGTGAACGCAATCAAGAAACGAAAGGTTCGTTATCTTGGCAGCAGCGGTTCGGCGCTGACGGATATGCAACAGACTCTGGATAAGGTTCACATCGGAGAGCTTTCCACGAACGCTTCCTTGGCTGCGATCGCGGGCATGCGAGCGGCACAGGAGGGTATAGCCGGAGTGAAGAACGGCAGATTCCCAGGCAAGTCTCTTGTTTTTCCTCTAATTCGCAACCTTCCGCTTCTATCCCTGCATGACCTCAAGGAGAAATATCCCACAGTCTATGCGAAGTTGCAGGACGGAAAGTTTTGGACCAAGGAAGCCGAGGAGGAGTTGCTCAATCTGTTGCTGTAGATTTGCAAGGCTTAGAGTTCTGGATCGTTTGAGAAAGGATGGAATCAATCCGCGTATACGAGAGGATAGAGGATGATATTGAAACGATTGGAAGGGAAGAGCGCGATTATAACCGGAGCCGCGCAAGGGTTGGGAGAGGATCTCGCCAAAAGGTTCGCAGCGGAGGGGTGCGCCGGTATCACCATAGCGGACGTGAATATCGAAAAGGCGCGTGTTACGGCAGAGGCGATCGCGAAGGAATACGGATGCAAAACCATCGCCACCCAAACGGATGTGACCAAGGAGGAGCAAGTCTGCGCAATGGTGGAGGAGACCTGCAAGAGCTTTGGCAGGTTGGACATACTCGTCTCCAACGCCGGCATCCTGATAGCGGAGGATATCACCGAGTTCCCCGCGAGCAAGTGGAAATTGGTCATGGATGTGAATCTGTATGGTTATTTCCTCTGTGCGCAAGCCGCAGCGAAGGTTATGGCGGCGCAAAAATCGGGTGTGATTATACAGGTGAACTCCAAATCCGGCAAAAAGGGCAGCTTCCGCAACAGCGCCTACGCCGCAAGCAAGTTCGGTGGAATCGGATTGACTCAATCGATCGCGTTGGATCTGGCGCCTCACGGCGTTCGGGTGAATGCGGTCTGCCCCGGGAACCTGCTTGACGGAACCCTTTGGCAGGACAGCCTCTACGAGCAATACGCCAAGAAATGGAATATTACCGTGGAGGAGGTGCGCAGGCGTTACACCGATCAAGTGCCTCTCGGACGAGGCTGCACCTACGAGGATGTTGGAAATGTCGTGGTCTTTTTGGCTTCCGAGGATTCCTCCTACATGACCGGACAGGCCATAAACGTAACCGGCGGGCAGGAGATGAGATAGCTCCCCCGCCTTTCCCGCAATCAACGCCCAATTAGTGTTCTCTCCTTTTGAAACATGAGACAGGGGTTAGTATGCCCAAAATTCAAACACACTACATCTGCCAAAGCTGCGGGCATGATTCCTTGCGGTGGGTCGGGAAATGTCCGGAATGCGGCGAATGGAACTCCTTCGTGGAGGAGATACAGACCGCATCCAAGGGAAGCGATCGCGCTATTCAGGGAGTGGGCTCCATGAACGACCCTCTCCCAATCACCATGGCGGAATCGATCAGCCTTCAACGCACCTCCACGGGAATAGGGGAACTGGATCGCACCATGGGAGGAGGAGTGGTGCCCGGTGGCGTTACGCTTGTTGGCGGCGATCCAGGCATTGGCAAATCCACACTGCTGACCCGAGTGGCGCATAAGATGACCTCCGCAACCTCCAAGGAAAAGCAACCCGCGGTCGCGCTATACGTCTCGGGCGAGGAGAGCGTTCGGCAGATCAAGCTTCGGGCGGAGCGTTTGGGAGCTTTATCGGATCGCTTTCTGGTGGCGAACGAGACCGATGTGGATGTCATTCTTTCTCAGCTTGGGAAAGTGAAACCTGATATCGCCATCATCGATTCCATCCAAACCACATTCGATTCCTCCTTGGAATCCGCGCCAGGATCCGTGAGCCAGATACGCGATTGCGCAAGCGTTTTGATTCGATACGCCAAGTCCAGTGGCATTCCACTTTTTCTGATCGGGCATGTGACCAAAGAGGGGGCTTTGGCGGGGCCTCGGGTGTTGGAGCATATGGTTGACACGGTATTATACTTTGAGGGGGACCGTCATTTGGCTTATCGCATCCTGCGGGCGGTGAAGAATCGTTTCGGGTCGACGAATGAGATCGGAATATTCGAAATGGCGGAGGAGGGGTTGCTTGAGGTGGAAAATCCTTCCGCCGCTTTGCTTGCGGAGCGCGCACCAGACACATGCGGCTCATCCGTCACTGCGATATTGGAGGGAGCACGTCCGTTGCTGGTGGAGATACAAGGACTGGTCGCGCACTCCTTTCTCGCCAACCCACGCCGCGCCTCCACGGGATTGGATTACAACCGTATGAACATGCTGCTAGCCGTGCTGGAAAAGAGGCTTGGCTTTAAAATGGCGGAGCAGGACGTATTCGTAAATGTGGCGGGAGGAATCAGAATCCTGGAAACAGCTCCCGACTTGGCGATTACCATGGCGATTGCATCCAGTTTCAGGGATCAGCCCATACAAAAGGATACCATTCACATTGGCGAGGTGGGTTTGGGCGGAGAGGTGCGCATGGTGTCCCAACTGGAGAAACGGCTGACGGAGGCGGCGAGATTGGGTTTCAAGTGTGCGATAATACCACACCACTCCTCCCTCACTCGCCTGCGTTCCATCGGGATACAACTGAAACCGGTTGCCAATGTGTTGGAAGCCATGAGGGAATCCCTAGCCGCCACGGTTTGATCGCCTTAGGAATTACTGCTCGGAATTAAGGCCTATTTGAGCTTTCACGTTTCCAGGATTCTCGATATTTACGCCGCCACGCAATCTATTCGCGACTATTATGGCGGAACTGCATCCGTTTTCAAGGCGCACTTGCACCTTGCCGGCGTCCATGAAGTCGCAGGAAGTGATGGTAATACCCTGGCATGCGGCGTCAATGGCTGGCGACTGAGCGTCCGGATGACCCCAGGAGATGAAATGGCATCCCTCGAAGGTGACGTTACCGGTTCCGGCGAGTTTCGCCACGGAGTTTGAATTCGGCATTCCCCAGAATCCGCACGCCGTAAACTTCACCGGACCGGTGTTGCTGTCCATAACCTGAACCTCCGTAGCCCCCATGAACTGCCCGTTTACGAAGGATATTCCCGCATGTCCCTGGCAGTTATCCACCACCACAGGAGTGGTATCCGTTCCATCCGCGCCTTCATCGGCACCGCATTGGGTGAGAACGACATTGCCGGGACCGTCCTTGATTTGCACAAAGTGATACCCCACCTTATAGCAGATGGCGAAGCAGTTCATCATGTACTCCCAGTCCGTACGACCTATGATGAACGCGGTGCCGTGCAGGGAGGTCCAACGCATGATTGCAGGGTCGGTGCTCCAGAAGGGCCAGAAATGCACGTTCTCCACTCTCCCAACGTCAAAACATTTGTCGATGAACAGCCCTTTGAAAAGCGGCTGCCCGTAAAGACCGTCAATGAAGTGTCTACCTGCGGGGGTGGTGCCAAAATCCACTCCCTGGTAGGGATTGATGAGAAGGACATTACGAATGGTGCAATTATCACCATTTCCGTGAACGCACCAGGGATAGGGGATTGGGTTTGTTACGGATTGATTGGGGTAATACACGGATATTCCGTCGAGCATTGAATTACGGTTAAGGGTGATGAAAGAGGTTCCATCCGGCTTTCCGCTCCCGGCGTACGCCAAGAGTACGGAACCGTGCTTTGGCAACGGGGCGGGGAGTGCGGTTGGCGGAGCTTTCGGCATGGTTATATTTGGCGGTGCGATCCATGTGCCTTTCAGTGTGACGTCCTCAGGGACATTTAGATTGCCGAGGATACGATAATTGCCGGTGGGGACGTAGACAATGCCTCCACCCTGTTTGCTGACAACCATCATCGCCTTTTGAAATGCGGCGGTATCGTCATGCTTTCCGTCGCCCTTCGCTCCGTAGTTCTTCACGTTTACGCCTAGCGCAGGGTTGACTGCGGCTTTCATCGTGAGGACTCCCGTAAAGACCAATGACAACGCCAATCCCAGTGGCAGAAGGATCTTCCTCGCGAGACCAATTCCATTTTCGTTCATTTGCATACCTTTCCGATTAAAATCGATAATCAGGGAATTGCAAAATTCGCTTTTAAGATATCCAATCAAGCGAGATATGAACTCAATTCGCCTCATTTTCCGAATTTTGCAATTACCTCTATTGACAAAAAATGCGTTTCGGTATTTCACCAACCATGAATCCGATTGTTCAGCCTCATTTTTCGAACTTACATTAGAACTTATAATTCCTTTCCTTTTTGGATATCCGAAAGATATCTTTCTCGCAACACATCCAAGGGATGCCGTCCACCGGTGGTTTCATCCTCGAAATACCAATGCTCCCATCCATTGCAAGGGGACTTCATAATGCCGCGACCCACTTGATGGATGGAGCCAATCACTCCGTTGCACTCAATGAAGCCATTCGCCAATACGGTGGCGACATCCTTCGTTTTTTGAAAATAGAGATGCCTTCCTATGGACAGGTAACCATTTTCAATCAAAACGCCGAAAGGCGCCTTGCCGCGATTTCGCTTGTTGGGGATGACAAAAAGGCGCTCCTCGTAAGGGCTATCAGGAATCGCATCAATTCTTTCACGGGCAATCTGAATATATTCAGGATCGCGCTCGATGCCAATCCAATGTCGATGGAGCTTTTTCGCCACGGCGCCGGTGGTGCCAGAACCGAAAAATGGGTCCAATACGATATCCCCGGGATTCGAACTGGAGAGGAGAACTCGAAAGAGCAGGGCTTCGGGTTTTTGCGTGGAGTGCGCCTTTTCGCCATTGCGTTTGACTCTTTCCGGACCCGTGCAAAGGGGAGTGGTCCAGTCGCTGCGCATTTGGAGGTCATCATTCAGCGCTTTCATATCGTGATGATGGAAGGTGTATTTCGCCCCCTTCTTTTTTTGCGCCCAGATAAGGGTTTCATGGGCGTTAGTGAAGCGCACGCCGCGAAAATTCGGCATGGGGTTCGTCTTGATCCATACGATGTCGTTGAGGATCCAATACCCCAAATCCATGAGAATGGCGCCGATGCGATGAATATTGTGATAGGTGCCAATCACCCAAAGGGTTCCGTTATCCTTGAGTATGCGCTTACATGCCTGTAACCAAGCTCTTGTAAAGCGATCATACTCCTCGAAATCGGTGAATTTATCCCACTCATCATTCACCGCATCCACCTTGGACATGTTCGGGCGCCATAAGTCCCGTTGTAATTGCAGGTTATAGGGAGGATCGGCGAAGACAAGGTCAACGGATTTCTCCTGAAGGGAGTTCATCACAGCCACGCATTCACCTTCAATAATCGTATCGAGCGGATTATTTATATGATCCATTTATTATTCCTAATCTGCGTATTTACGAACATTTATCATTTTGATACACTGTCCTCTCGAAAGAGGTCGTTGCGGTTTTAGGGAAAAAGCGGTTGAACCTCACATCTCATGCGTGATTAAAGCCCCAATAGGTGGGAATGTGCAATTACCTGAAGTCAATCGCATTGGCAACACACTCTCATTTTACCCGTTTGGGGATTCTTGCGATGATTTCCTGTTATTTTTGATTGTCGAATGAATTCCTTTCCCACCTGCTCGCTCATCATGCATGAATTAAAGATGAACCAATTGCCTCGTTCGCTTATCAGATATCTGTTCGAGAGTGAAATAAGCGGCTGCCTCATGTTGACGTTCTTATAATCCCCTGTGAAAACTGGAAAACAGGTCGGGTGGGGTATAATTAAGTAGCATATGATGCGATATATGCGTCATTTCAGGCGTAAAACAGAATGAATTTGACTGATTTGCCGCAGATCGTGGATCGTCTTGATGGTTTCGATGATCTCATGTCGGCATTAAGAACGGGGCGGACCCATCGTCAGATCGAAGGGCTTGCCGGGGCTGCGAAAGCCCTTTTCCTTGCGCGCATCTTCCAAAGAGAGCGATCGCGAATACTCGTTGTCGTCCCTCAGATTGAACAAACTCAACATCTTCAGGATGATCTCCTCAGTTTCGGCTTGTCTGAAAGCTATTTGAACATCATACCGGTATCCGTAGGCATGCGGATGATGAACGAGCCTCTGGATTTTCGCACGATAGGAGAGAGAATCTCCGCGCTGAACGCCCTTGCAAGTGGAAAGCCCTGTATTGTCATAGGCACCGCCGAGGCGATTTTTCAACGCACCTTGCCGCCTGAGGAGTTAACGTCCGCAGGATTTATCCTTCACATGGGGGATAAGGTCTCCTTCGAAACCCTGTTGCCGCGTTTGATAGACTTAGGATATGATTCCGAAAACACCGTCACACGCCCCGGACAGTATTCACGTCGTGGGGGGATATTGGATATATATCCCGCAACTGCCGAGTACCCCGTTCGCTTGGAATTGTTTGGTGACGAGATAGACAGCATGAGGGAGTTTGATATCTCCACTCAGCGCTCCCGCCAACCATGCAGAGAGATATATCTTTCTCCTTCCAGGGAGATACATCTTGACACGGCTAGAGTGAACGGAGCGGTTCAAATGATCTCCTCCATGTTGACCTCCCGTTTACGACAAATCGCAGTATCCGGCGACCGCGCTGCGTTCGATAATCTCTCCTCGAAAATCGAGGATGATCTCACGATGCTTCGGAGCGGGGTGTATTTCAACGGATTGGAGGAGTATCTCCCCTATCTGGTAAGGGATGAGTTTGGCGCATTGGATTACCTCAAACACAACTCCGAAGGCGACGAGGATGCGTCCCTTCCGACATGGGTGGTGGTGATTGAGCCCGGGCAAGTTGAGTTGCATCTTACCCGTTCACGCCAGGAGATAGCGGAAAATCGCAAACGCCGATTTATGCGAGGCGAGGTATTGGAGGGGGAGGCGTATCCAGGTCCCTACTTGGATGGGATGAAGAGGATTGCCAAGGAGTTCACCACTCTTGTTCTCACGCAGTTATCGAGGAATTACGAGAACTTTCCCGTAAAACGCAAACTCAGCGTCTCCTCATCCGTGATGGATTCGTGGCGGGCGAGGCTGCCCGATTTTGCGGACGATCTGCAAACGTGGATCGAACACAAAGCGGACTGCTTTATCATCAGCGATCAGCCTCAGCGCGTGCGGGAGATATGCTTCGATCTGAGTTTGCCTCTGACACCCGAGGATTCCGCCCAACAACACAAAGATTCCGTGACGGTGATCAACGGAAGGCTGCGAGAGGGCTTTAAATTCGCGGATATTCGACTATACATGGCGACGGACGCGGAGTTGTTTGGATCCGCTCGTGCTATCCTCACCCGCCGTCGCGCCACAGGGGGTATTCCGATCTCCACAATCCTAGACCTGCGCGAAGGAGATTACGTGGTGCATGTGCAGCATGGCATCGGCAGATATCGAGGTTTGGTGAAGCGGGAGATGGATGGGGCGCTGCGCGATTTCCTCTTCATTGAATACCTTGGTGGAAGCCTGTATGTGCCGGCGGATCAAATCGACCGGGTGCAAAGGTACATTGGCGGGGATGGCGTGCCTCCCGTAGTGAATCGAATTGGTGGGAATGAGTGGCAACGCACCACCAAGCGCGTGAAGGAGCAGGCGCGGATGATGGCAGGCGACCTTATCCGCTTGTACGCTGTGCGACACGCTGCGGAGCGTCCTTCCCTCGGAGATGACACGCCTTGGCAGATAGAGATGGAGGAAGCTTTCCCGTATGAGGAGACGCCCGGACAGATGAAAGCCATTTTGGATGTGAAGGTGGATTTGCAAACCAATCGTCCAATGGATCGTCTCGTATGCGGAGATGTGGGGTTCGGCAAAACCGAAGTCGCCATTCGCTCCGCATTCAAAGTCGTGGAGGCGGGGAAACAGGTAGCCGTTCTCTGCCCGACCACAGTGCTTGCAGCGCAGCATCATACCACGTTTTCAGAACGGTTGGCGGCGTATCCCATCACGATCGAATTGCTTAGTCGGTTCCGAAACCCACGGCAAATAAAGGAGACGGTGGAGCGTTTGAGAACGGGGAATTGCGATATCGTAATTGGAACTCACCGTCTGCTTTCGAAGGATATCCAATTCCACAACATAGGAATGATTATTGTCGACGAGGAGCAGCGTTTCGGAGTGGCGCATAAGGAGCGTTTAAAACAACTCCGAGCGAGCGTGGATGTGTTGACTCTAACCGCGACCCCGATACCCCGCACACTCAGCATGGCATTATCGGGATTACGGGATATGAGCGTCATCGAGGAGCCGCCGAGCGGCAGGATACCGATCGCCACGGTTGTGCGGGAATACGACGAGGATTTGGTGAGAGACGCAATCCAGAGGGAGTTGGAAAGAGAGGGACAGGTCTATTTCGTTCACAATCGCGTGGAGAGCATTGAGTATGTGGCGGAACGGGTGCGCAAGCTGGTGCCGAACGCCCGAGTGCGCGTGGGGCACGGACAGATGTCCGAAGATGAACTGGAGAAGATCATGTTCGATTTCTACCACAAGGAATTCGACATACTGGTCTGCACCACGATCATCGAGAACGGATTGGATGTGGCGAACGCAAACACGCTGATTATCGACAGAGCGGATCACATGGGGTTGGCTCAGCTTTATCAGATACGAGGAAGAGTGGGACGTTCCAATCGTCAAGCCTACGCATATCTTCTCTATCGGGCCAACAAGAGTCTCACAGAGGAGGCGGAACGCAGACTTTTAGCGATTCAGGAGTTTACCGCGCTTGGGTCGGGTTTCCAGATCGCCATGAGGGATCTGGAGATCCGTGGGGCGGGCAACCTATTGGGAGCCGAGCAATCCGGCGCAATGGTCTCCGTAGGTTTTGACTTGTACTGCCAATTGCTTGCGGATGCGGTGGCTGAGATGAAAGGCGAGGAGCCCGTCGATGAGAGTCTGCCACCCGCCGATCTGCCGGTCACAGCATACATTCCGGACGAGTATATTCCCAACGAGGCGGAGCGAATCTTTTTCTACAAGAAGATGTCCTCGGTGCGGAACACGGAGGATGTGGAGGGAATAAGGGAGGAGTTGGAGGACCGATACGGAGATCCACCGGCTTCGGTTTGGAACGCGCTTGCGCTTTTACGATTGCGCTTAAGGGCGAAAGAGGTGGGTGTCTCTTCGATCCGAACCGAACGCAAAGAGGTTTGTCTGCGTTTTAATTCCCGCGTGCGATTGACTCCCAACGCCATACGGCTGCTTTCGTATATGTTCAAGAAGCATAGATTCACCGGGGATTCCATGATTATCCCGTTAAGCTCGCCCAAGGTGATGGAGGAGATTGATGAGATGCTTCAGATACTGGAACGCGCCTTCAAGGAAGGCGCGCCAGCGGAAAAGAGGTAAGAGATATTCCCTGTTTCACGCCTCATGATCGAGGTGCGATGATCACCTTGCGATCGGGGTCCACTCCCTCGCTGTATGTGGTAACATGAGGATCGTCCGACAGAGTGTTGTGAATGATTCTGCGTTCATGCGCTGGAAGTGGATCCAATTCACACTCCTCTTGACGTTCCTTCACCTGTGCGGCGTATTCCCGAGCGAGATTTTCCAACACCTGAATTCTGCGCAGTCGATAACCGGCGCAATCCAACACCACCCGCACCTCAGCCCCCACCCTTTTGAGGATCAATAAATTAGCGAGATATTGCACCGCGTCCAGTCTTTTCCCGAACCTGCCGAACGCCTCCGCAGCGTCATGACCGGTAAGATTGATTTCCAGATAGGGCGGATTGGAACCTGTGATTTCCGGGGTGATATCCAATTCCATCGCTTGGCACATCTCGATTATGATATCGAATGCACCTCTCTCCATATCGGTGATGTTGTGTGTATTTACATTCTCCGGATTATGTTCTTCAACCATGGCTTATCCTCCTCAGGATACTTGGGAAAGGATCATCGTTTCTTTTTGCGAGGGCGAACCTTTGCAGGTTTAGCGTTTAGCTCCGTGACACTCTTGCTTGGGTTGTCGACGATAGTGGTCGTTATAATCTCCTGGCTCGCTCCGCCATCGGCGGCAAGCTGATTCATTCTGCTCAGGCGTTGCGGTCTGAATACGTAGATATATTGCTGCCAGATGGATATGGCGTTCAGCGCCAGCCAGTAGAGTACAAAAGCTGATGACCATCGATATATCAGGAACATATAAAAGAACATTCCCGAGGTCATTAAAGCCATCATGTTGGTTTGGCTTTGTTGTGATGGGTCCTGTGCGGGCGTCAAGCGCATCGTGAGATAGTTGGTGAGAGTGTAAATCACCAACAGAGGGATATCCGGTTGAGCAAGGCTGGTGGCGATGTAGTGGGGATATTTAAATGAGATCGGGCTTCCCACCCATAAAAATTTGCCCTTGACAAACGCATATTGGTAAGCGATAATGCCTCGATAAATCAAGATAAGAAACGGGAATTGAAGCAGAGATGGGAGACAACTGGCGAATGGGTTGACACCATGCTCCTTGTAAAGCTCCATCTGCTTTTGGCTGAGTTCCTGACCTTTGTATTTTTTCTGTAACTCCTTGATGAGAGGCTGCATCCTCTGCATCTCTCTCATCGCCACGTATTGCTTGCGTGTGAGCGGAATGAGGAGTATCTTAACCAGAACGGCGAGCAGGATGATCGCTATCCAATAGCTGTAGTTGGGATGGGATCCTGTAAGCTTCACAAGGGAGCTTATGATTTGATACATCACCCCCGTGGAGTTGCGTTTATCAATCTTCGCTTCCAATATCCCCAAGGGGCTGCGTTGAAAATCGTTTATAGGGTTTAGAATTGTGGATGCGGCTTTCGTATTCGGGTAGTTATTGGATATCTGTTGCCATGCGGTGACAGCCTTGTCCTGCCCGTCCTCCAGTTCCTTCTCGTTGCCTGCGTAGGCGGGACTTTGGGTGTAGAGTCCCTCTTGATAAAGTGCCTCCGCAGCCGTTTCGGGATCGCTGCGTTGGTATTTGCTGACAATATCCGAGAACGCCTTTAGCGCAGCGTCCTTTTTGCCTTGTTTTATCAATTGATTGACTTGAACAAAAGCTTGTGGATTTTGCGCCGAGGCTGTGGATAACAGACATCCGCTAAAAATGACTATCGCCACACTGACGATAGTCAGGTTCAATGAAAAACGCATTAAACTCCTCGTTTATTCCAGAGGATCATATCCGCCCGGGTTGAAAGGATTGCATCGTAAAAGCCGCCAACAACCTTTGAGAATGCCTTTGAAAACTCCGTATTTTTGAATTGCTTGAGCCATATATTCCGAGCAAGAAGGATAGAATCTGCACGTAGGGGGACGAAACTTGGAAGTTTTTTGATATCCTCTTATCGTCAGGATGCAAATTCTTCTTGGAAGCAAAAGAATCCACTCAATCATCCTGCGCATCCGTTGACCCCTTGATCTCTTTGTTCAGCAATCGGGATCGCCTCAACAAGTCGTCCATCGCCACCGACAGTTCCTGCCAGCTTGCCTTTTGTATTCGAGAACGCGCCACATATACCGCATCGAAACCGCATTGAATCTCAACGATTTTACAGCGGCATAACTCTCTCAAATGTCTTTTGGCTTTGTTGCGAATGACCGCCTTACCGCATTTTCGATTGATGGAGAATCCGAAGCGTTGCACTCCATCGTCTCTTTTTAATACGTACAGAACAAGCCACGTATTTGCGAGGGATTTCCCCTTGGTGTAAACCAATCGGAAATCGGCTGATCTTCTTAAACGGTTATGAACTGCGAGCACGGTGATGGTCTGGCTATACTGTCAAAGCGTAGCGGCCCTTGGCGCGTCTTGCGCTCAGTACATTGCGCCCATCCTTGGTGGACATGCGTTTGCGAAAACCATGCACTCGATGGTGACGTCTGTTTTTGGGCTGGTAAGTCCGTTTCATTTGCTATAAGCCTCCTTCATCATGACGGAATATTATAGCACAAATGGAGCGGTTTGTTGTCGCAGTGGGAGGAAATGGTGTGACAAAGAATGGGGAAATAGGGGACAGGGGCATCCTCTCCCCTTTAGTTTACGATTTAGGGCGCAGCGCTTACCAACATGAAGTGTACGGCAATGCTGCATTGTTGTTGTTGGGGTCTGTCAATGTGGCGGGATAACCGTTTCCATTGTTCGAATTGTCGCCGAAATCCGAAGTGGTGAGGCTGCGATACTGTCGCCATTTCGCATGGCCATCCACGAATCCCACGTTCAGTCCGACGTTATGAGGTGCACAAAGGCGGGGCCAAAGCGAAGTGGAACCGTTCACTTCCCCCCAGTCCCAAATCCATACATTGCTGGATTCGGCGATGATAATCGTTCCAGCCGGACCTCGGGCCTGGGCGCCGATCATATCCAACTCGGGCGGAGCCTGCCCCCAAGGTTCGCATTTGTATGAATACATCGCTCCATTGGTAGGATTCCAAACCACTTGTCCGTAATCGCTTGGGCCATTATCATCCGGACAACGATAGATTTGGCTGTTTTTGATGTAGGGATAGTAAAGACTCAACGCCTGCCAGGAACCCTCGCCCTGTTGGGGGGGTACTTCCGGAGCCGAGTTTGCACATCCGTAGGTACTGACAGCGCCAATGTGACCGTCATAGTCTTGCGCGCACATTTGCATGCCTAGCATTAACTGCTTGATGTTGCTTAAACACGAGATCGCCCGCGCTTTTTCCCTCGCTTGTGCGAATACGGGGAATAGAATTGCTGCGAGAATCGCAATTATGGCTATAACCACTAGCAACTCAATTAGCGTGAACGCGCCCTTGGATCTTCCACCACTCATTCGTTTTTCCTCCTTGGATTGTAATAACGATATGGTAAGCCTTGCGGCGGATTGATAAACTATCACTGGGCGCAATTATTAAACACAAGCCATTTATAACATTCGAGCAGAAAGGTGTCAATAACAAATATTGATTTCCACGGGTAAAATCATGAATCATAAAGCGTCTCGCATAGATCTCATAAATCCGACGGAAAGCGATTGAAAAACACGCTGCGCATCCATGACGCTATGGGCTTTTTTTCTGTATCGTTGTCCCGTTCAAAGCCATCGCCAAAAGGAAAAAAAACATGAGCCTGGAAATCGGTCGAGCCGCAATGGAACTAAGAGCACCGTCACGTTTGGCGCACACGGAGTATTGCAGCAATTACGCCCTAGTTCGGGAAGTAACCGGCAAGGATCCCGTGAAGGATGACTCCGCTTGGAGGGACTTCCAAGACGCTTGGGATTTTGATTTTTGTTGGGGCTCCCACGATGGTCCACGCGCATGGTCGCAGATGGGGAGAGCTACTGACATGGGGCATGCCGAGTTTCTGGAGAATGGAACGGACCGTAGAGAGGCAGTGGCATGCCCTTTTAAAGATGTACAAGAGGTGTACGCCTTTGACGCCGTTGAGGAATACGGTTTGTATGGCATTGATGAGCTTACTGAAATATATGAATCATTTTATCAATCGCATCAGGCTGCAAATCCAAACCAATATTGCACGGGAGGGTATTACAAGACTCTCATATCCGGGGCGATTGAAATTTTCGGATGGGACATGCTTCTCACTGCGGCGGCGGATAGGAGGCGTTTCGAGAAGACGCTGGACAGCATCTTCCGGCTGACCATGCACCATATGCTTGCATGGTCTAGAACCAGCATTGAAGCGTTCATATGCCATGACGACATGGTTTGGACCGCAGGACCTTTCATGCATCCCGATTTTTACCGCTCCGCCATCTTTCCCAGATACAAGGAGCTATGGAAGCCGTTGATAGCCGCAGGCAAAAAGGTGCTGTATTGCAGCGACGGGAACTGGACGATGTTCGGGGAGGATATCGCGGCGGCGGGGGCGCATGGGTTCATTTTCGAGCCTCTTACGGATTTGGATGTCTTCGTGAATAAATTCGGGAAATCGCACGTGCTGATGAGCAGCAAGGTGGATTGCCGTACGTTAACCTTCGAAAGCAAGGAGAGGATAGCGGCAGAGGTGGATGCCACATTGGCGATTGCAAAGGACTGCCCGGGGTTTTTCTTCGCGGTGGGGAACCACATACCCTCCAACGTGCCGGTGGAGAATGCGCTGTTCTTTATGGATTATCTGCGAGATCGTTGGCGACGGAATTTCGAATGATGCTCGGTTCGCTTATATGAAATCACATCTCTTTAAGGATATTCCTGTAGGGAGTTAACAGTGAGTGATCCCAATCCCAGGCGTTCTTGTCAGCCACTTCTCCAAGTTTTATCCCGGCGTATCCTTCCCGACCTGCCAGGTAGGCGTGGAATCTCGCCTTGTGTCGATGCGTTATGGGTTTTTCCGCTTTTTCCGCGCAATCCAGATAATTATCCACGCATTGCATCAAATGCGTGTTTGGCAGCAGGGATATGCAGAGATCCTCCAAAGCGCCGGATTTAAATTTTATTTTATTGTTTTGTTCATCATATTCTATCGGAAAGATCACGAACGCCACTTTTAGGTTTGATGAACTATCCGATTTATATTCAAAAGGACGGGACGGGTAAATGATGTTTTTCCAAACTCGATTGAATACTTTGTATTGCCGAATTGTAGTCCTTTTCCGCATCACGTGCTATCACAACGGTTTTTAATTGATCGTATCTCGAATCATTCACAAGAACTCCTATGGCATTTTGGAGTTGATTCACTCCCCCGAAATCGATAATTTGCACATCATCTATCTGATATTTATTAAGAGAGCATATAAAAAAACGTTCCGCATCCTTCCCTTCAACAAGGATAACACGCTCTTTTTCAAGTTTTTGTTTATTAGAATCCATTATCGAATTTCCCAGTTATTTAGAATAGCCGATTCAAAGAGGGGATAAGGATAATTTTTAGCGGATATGGCTTCATCCTTTTTATCCAAACGAACATAGAGGAAATCATCTTTTTCATCATCTTCCAAACCTTCCGTGATCGCCTGCATGCATTCGTAACTGTGGGTGGTGCTGATGATTTGGCAATTAAACTCTTTGGCGGCTTTGGAGATGGCTTTCCATATTAGAGGAAGCTTGGAATAGTATATTCCGCTTTCGATCTCATCTATCAAAACGATTCCATCCTTGCAGGCTACAATTGAGAGGATCATGGAGAGCAGTCGCGTCAGCCCATCTCCGGTATACGCTATGGGGATCTTACGACTGAGACCGACGTTCGCGTGAATTATCGGCATATTTCCAAGAACCGCAATTGAAAGCCCCTTTAGATCGGGTTCCAAAATACGAAGGAAGTCTATGATCCTCTCCTGTCCCCCAATATTATCAATATCCCCGAATCGTCTTGCCAAATCAATGGCATTTTCTCTTGTTCTTAGAGTTAATATTATCACTGGGGGCATCTGTTGCGATTGAATAGGTGATATGATTTGAAGAGCGCCGTTGCTTATTGTAATATGCGCTTCGATATTAGAAGTGTTATTATGTAAATACTGCATTCTTAAGGCGGCGGAAACAGGTAATTTCTCCGATGTGGTTTCTTTATCGCTTTTCGGATTGTTGATCACGAATCCTGAAGAAATTGGCAGATTATAATTAGGTATATATTCAGGTAATTGCAAAATTCGCTTTTCAGGTATTTCGCCGAGCATGAAATGAGCGATATTAGCCTCATTTTCTGAATTTTGCAATTACCTCTATTGATATATTATTTTTTCAATGCCTGATTCCGTGTTCGCTTCGATTTCGATTGTCTTTTTTTAATCATAATTATTAAAAGTAGGTCCCCATAAGGATTCAGGATTCCAATCCGTAAATGGCGCACCTCTCCAGATATAAGTATTTTAAAAGATATGAGGATTATTAAGATCAAATAACATGAATATCGCTTCCAGTATTGTAGATTTACCCACGTTATCATAACCAGATAAAAGCGTAAATCTGGAAAGTTTTTCCAAATGCAATTCCTTGAAGATTTTGAAATTCTTAATATTTAGTTGAGTAATCATGTTATCCTCTATGGAGTCATTTAAAAATGTAAATTTAATTAATTCTTAAAGTGTTTTAATTTCCGGGAGCTAAGAGACCTGTCCTTTTCCGTTACTTATTGATTATGATTCACATTTTTAACAGGCGGATTGAATCCCTGATATTATAGCACAACGCATGTCCCGCCACCCGAGAATACCATGGAAACTTGACTTTTTACAGGAAATTCCCTCATAATGTATGTCAATGGGTGTGAAAGGGGTGCATGGAAGAGATGAAACAGACTTACGTCGCTCCTGCCATTGAATGCGATGGCTGTGCGAACTCCATAAAACGTTCCTTGGGGAAACTTGCGGGTGTTAGCGAAGTGAAAGTGGATGTGGCGGAGAAAAGAGTCGAGGTGGAATACGATCCTCAAAAGGTTGAGGAGCAGGCTATCTCCGCGAGGCTGGAACAAGCCGGATATCCCGCACAAAAAGCATAGCGTATAAGGGTTGAAAGGAGAGTTGTGAAATGCGAATTACCCTAAAGGCCGAGTCGCGGGGGCCGGCGACCAAGGGCGGACTGAAACAAATGCGAAAAGGTGGTCTTTTGCCAGCGACTGTCTCGGGAAAAGGGGTTGAGAGCGGGAATTACTCTGTTTCCTGGAAGGAGCTAACGGACATATTTCGTTCGCATGGAAGTTCCGCCATCATCAATTTACAGGATAATGAGGAATCCTCCCTCGTATTGGCTAGGGATATTCAGAGGGAGCCCATATCCGGCAAGATTATCCATGTGGGATTTCAAAAGATTTCTGCACGGGAACTCATTCATGCGGAGGTTCGGATCGTTCTTCACGGAACGCCGGAGGATGTTAAGCAAAGTGAAGGGATTTTGGAGCACCAACTGAATCGGATTGAGATAAGCGCTTATCCTGATCAATTACCCGAGCAGATTGTCCTTGACATAAGTAACATCTCCTTAGGGCACCCTCTGCATGTGTCCGATATACAGAGCACGTCTCAATACACCATTCTGACTTCTCCGGAAACCATCGTGGCGTCCGTGCAACCCTTAAGACGCGCTGTGGCGGAGCAGGAAGCAGTGGAAGAGGTGACGGAGGTTTCAACACCTGCGGAATCTTGATGTTATCGCCCCGCATCGGACAAGCATGCGGGGCTCCTCATTCATTCATGAAATATATTCATCCGCCCGCACTACGCTCGGGTATGACCATAGGTATTATCGCGCCCTCCGGACCGATATGCGCTGACGAAATTGAAACCTCCCTTCGTTACATCGAACGTCGTGGATACAAGGTCCGATGTGGAAAGTCGCTCTATGCGAGATATGGGTTTCTCGCGGGGACGGACACTGCCCGCTCCGACGATTTCAACACGATGTTCGCCGATCCCGAGGTGGATGCGGTGTTTTGCGCCCGCGGAGGATATGGGGCGTGTAGAGTTCTATACCATCTCGATTGGAATCTTCCGAAGACTCATCCGAAAATCTTCTGCGGCTACAGCGACATCACCACGCTTCATCTCGCTTTACAGCGTAACTGCCATTTGATCACGTTCTACACCCCCATGATAACCCGCTTCACGGATGACTGGGATAAAGTGTCCGAGGCGAATTTTTGGAGGTTGCTTGAATCTCGGAGTCCATACGGCGCATACGATGCGAATGCGTCATCCATCCGAAAGCTGCACGGAGGAAAAGCCACCGGGAGATTGGTTGGCGGATGCCTGTCACTGCTCACCGCCGCAGTGGGCGCTGCTGAAAGTCCCGATTTCACCGATGCAATTGTGCTTATCGAGGATGTGAATGAAGCCAATTATCGGGTGGACAGAATGCTGATGCAGCTTCAACGGGCGGGTTTGTTGGAGAAAGCGGCGGGTTTCGTTCTCGGCGACGTCACTGGGGATCACGATCAAAACCCAACCGATGATATTTCGCTTGAGGATATATGGAAGCAGCGGATCGCCTCTCTCGGAAAACCTGTGATCGCCGGATTCCCCTTTGGACATGTTCAGAACCCTGCATCTCTTCCGCTTGGCTGCCTTGCTGAGTTGGATGCGGATTCGGGAAGCCTCACGATATTGGAATCAGCCGTGGCTTGATATCCCCTTGCGTTTTCGCGAACGAGGCTTTTCGCGATTCATGGAGGCGATAAGTCTCTCATGGGCCATGGTGAGTTTACGTATCAAACGTTTCGCCTTCGCGATGGAGGCGCGATCCATCTCCCGATACATGATCGGGCATATCCACGCAGTGCAACCGAACGGGCGAAGATCATTCGGGAACGAACAACCGCCATCTCCGAGGAAATCACACGGAGGATCTTTTGAGGCATCCCTGTCTTCCTTGAAAGCCTCCGTTAACCCCCCCGCCGTCTCTTCAAGAATCTCCGAGAGATTAATGTTTTCATTGGGCTTCCAACCAATGCTTTCCGCCAGCAGGATATCGTTAGGGGATATTCTGGCGGGCTTTCGGCAACAGGGTTGGACGCATTTCGGGCAGTGGCTACGTGTGATATCGTCGAAGAGTTGTCTTAACTCCCTCTGAATTAAATGGTATTCCTGCAATATATTCCTCATTGGTTTAGAATACCATCAATCTCAGGAAACGGAAAGCATAGCACGTGAGCCGCAAAGGATTGTTTATCACTTTAATTAATACTTATTGCAATAATTCACGTTTTTTGCGATAATATGCGGGTGAAAGAAGACGTTGCACGCAGTTGAGGATGACAGGAGCGAGAAATGGACGATACCACAGAGAGGTACTACATAAAAAATCCAAGTCCGGATTGCGCCACCGAGAATCAGGAATCGGTAACCTCTTCGCGTTTCGCCGAAGAAAAAAATAATGCCGATTCAAGCGCATCTTCCAAAAAGGATAGGGAATTGTCCTCGAAAAGCGAAGAGGCGTATCGCATTCTGTTCGAGAAAGCCCCCGTTCCCTATCAGTCTCTTAATCAAGCGGGGAATATCATCGAGGTGAACGAAGCATGGCTAAGGTTGTTGGGGTATTCCCGCGAGGAGGTCCTTGATCGTAACATTGCCGAATTCATCATACGGGAACAACATCCCCTCCTGCAAAGCCGGTTCAGCCAATTCAAGGAAACCGGATTCGTACATGGAGTGGAATTCGTAATGATTGCAAAGGATGGAAGCCAAGTACTTGTTAGCGTTGAGGGGACGATTGGTCGTCACTCCGACGGGACTTTCAGACAAACGCACTGCATTTTAAATGATATTACGGAAACGAAGCGTATCGAGGAGGAACTTCGCCAACAAAAGGAGGAGTACGAAATCATTTTCAATTCCGTCCCCAGTATCATCAGCTATGTGGATCGAAACGGCGTTTTTATTCATTGCAACAAAGCGGTGTCGGAGAATCTCGGTCTGCCACTCCATGAGATCGAGGGGCGATCCTATCATGAAATATTGCCGGAGGATTCGGAGAGTTTGTTACGCGAAAACGAGGAGGTGATCAACACCGGAAAGCCAACGGTGAATATCATCCGTCCCTTCCATTCCATATCGGGCAAACAAGGGTGGCTGCGAGTGACGAAAGTGCCTCATTACGACAAGGAGGGCAAAATCACCGGGGTGATTGCGCTGTCGGAGGATATCACGGAACGGAGGGTTTTGGAGCAGCAACTGAACCAAAGGCAGAAAATGGAGGAGTTGGGATTCTTGGCCGGAGGCGTGGCGCATGATTTCAACAATTTGCTCACCGTCATCATGGGTTTTTCGGAGTTGGCTAGGGATAACGCTCAGGGCAACGCCGTGCTGAAAAAATATCTGGACAATATCATCCAAGCCACCGATCGAGCGGCAAACCTTACTCATCAGCTTTTAGCCTTCGCACACCAGCAGGTGATAGAGCCAAAAGTGGTGTGTCTCAACGACTTGACTATGGAAATGGAGAAGATGCTGCATCGGTTGATAGGCGAGAAGATCGAGTTGGTGTCCCATTATGATCCAAACCTTTGGAGCATGGTTGTCGATCCGGGACAATATGAGCAGATCATATTGAACCTGGCGGTGAACGCACGGGACGCCATGGAGAATGGCGGGGTGTTCACCATGGAGACTCGAAATGTACATTCGGATAGGGATTACGCGCGTCTTCATCCGGCATTAATGACGGGGGATTATGTGATGGTGTCCATAAGCGACACAGGACATGGGATTCCGGAGGATATTCTTCCCCATATTTTCAAACCCTTTTACTCGACGAAGCCGAAAGGCAAGGGAACAGGTTTGGGATTGTCCACCTGTTACGGGATCATGAAACAGAGCAACGGTCTGATTGATGTCGAAAGCGGTGTCGGACGCGGATCCACATTCCGACTCTACTTCCCTCGCACCGAAGAAACGACGCATCAATCAGCCGTCGGCATAGCCGACGAGAAGAAAACCTCCGGAGTGGAGACGATCCTTCTTGTGGAAGACGAGGAGATGGTGAGTGAAACGGCTAAATTATCCTTATCCGCCCATGGCTATCAAATACTCTGCGCCAAAGATGGAATGGAGGCTTTGGAGATATTTCATGACAAGCAAGGCGATATAGACTTGATTATTTCCGACGTCGTGATGCCTCGCATGGGGGGAAGGGAGCTATTGGATAGAATAAGAGAGTTCGATAGAGGCGTCCCCTTCATTTTGGCGTCAGGTTATACGGACCATTTGCAGATAGTGGAGCAAGTAGCCGAGAAAGGAGCCTTTTTCATTCATAAGCCATACACGCCCATAAACCTTGTTCATATGGTTCGGGAAGTTTTGGATATCGCGGCGAATTATGAGCTTTGATACTTATCCTATAAGGTCCAGAGCGTCTTCGATTGGTTTCTGAACGCATGTGAAAATCGGCGTGTCTCTCAAAGTGTAGGAGCTAGCCTCCGTTCCGCGAAGCTCCATCACCAGATCAAGGAAGTCAGCGGGTTCATCGGTTTCGAACGCTACAACCCATTCCTGATCATCGAGACCGAACGAATAGGTCGTGTTCAGTTTCACGGAAGGATACCTGTTGCCCGACTCGATGTGGGCGGTCATCATTTTTTGTCGTTCCTCCGAGGATAGAGCGAACCACGCTCTGGTTTTAACGAAGGGATAGACGAAGAGATATTTGGCGTCGGACGGACGAACTTGGAGCCTTGCGCCATCCTGACCGGTATGGGCGTGCGCATCGATGTATTGAGATCGTTTTGTCATGGCGAAATAGAGATAGGGATTGGTCATGTATCGTCCGATGCCGGTTTTTAATAGATCGGAATGCATCTCCTGCAGTCGTTCCAGCGTCTGCGATGCGCGCCATATCAGTAGGTCCACGTCTCCGCGAATCCCCACAAGGGAATAGGATCTGGCAACGATAATATCCTCGTATTTCCGGAATACTACGGCGAACTCCTCTTTTCCCGTTTGTCTCTCAGTGAGAGGTAACCTTCTCCATTCCGGAAGGGTTTTAAAAAAGGCGAATTGGACGTACATTCGTCCCTTGTTGGGCGCGTTATCCACGGATTGTCTCCCGCAAAATGGATTGATGATATTACAGTTCAGGAATTCAATCCAAGTATACCTTTTCCATGGCTAAATATAAACAATAGCTAGAAACAAATCTTTCATGAGCGAGAACTGTTCACTTGACATCATTCCAAACTGAAGCGCATAATGAAATAATGGCAGTCTTACTGGATGGAGGATAATCATCAATGGCGAGCGTTACGCTCAAGGACCTAACCAAGGATTTCAAGGAAATAATTGCGGTAAACAAAGTCAATCTTGAGATACGTGACAAGGAGTTTCTGGTGCTGGTCGGTCCTTCCGGTTGCGGAAAGACAACGGCTCTTCGTATGATCGCCGGGTTGGAGGAGGTGACAAGCGGGGAGATCCTTATAGAGGATCGTTTGGTCAACGATGTTTCGCCCAAGGATCGCGATATCGCAATGGTGTTTCAGAACTACGCCCTCTATCCGCACATGTCGGTATACGACAACATGAGTTTTGGATTAAGGCTCAAACGCACTCCTCGCAAAGCCCCGTGGCCTTTCAACAGTCAACGCACTTTTTCAAAAAAAGAGATAAGCAGACGGGTTAACGAGGCTGCCAAGTTGCTGGGGTTGGAGAATCTGTTGCAACGCAAGCCGAAGGCGTTGTCCGGAGGACAACGGCAGCGGGTGGCGCTGGGTCGGGCGATTGTGCGCGAACCCAAGGTCTTTCTTATGGACGAGCCCCTTTCCAATTTGGACGCGAAATTAAGAGTGCAGACGCGTGCGGAGTTGATCAAATTGCACCGTCGTCTCGGTATCACCACAATCTATGTGACTCATGATCAGACGGAGGCGATGACGATGGGTGACCGCATCGCTGTTCTGAGCACAGGTGTTGTACAGCAATGCGACACCCCCTTAAATCTATACAACCATCCCGCAAATATCTTCGTCGCAGGTTTCATCGGCTCCCCGGCTATGAACTTCATACCCGTTCAACTAAAACAAGAGGACGGTAAGATATGGGTGAATGCCAGTTCATTCCGTGTAGCGCTTAACTCCGCCCAGACGGAAATGGCGAAACCCTATCTCGACAAGAGTTGCGTTTTCGGCGTACGCCCTGAGGATATTTATGATTGCAATCTTCCGGGTTTGGTCACTCCGACCGATGAAAATACATTCAACGCCCTTGTGGATGTGGTGGAGCCTCTTGGCAATGATGTGGAGTTATATTTGAACATGGACTCTATCCAACTGATCGCCATGATTGATAGCCGCACAGCGGCGAAGATGGGTGAGGAGATGAGATTAAGCATTGATATGGACAAGACGCATCTATTCGACAAAGAGAGCGAGAGGGCGATTTATTGACGTCTTATTCATAAGTTAGCGAACGAACCCCTGAATCAGGGGTTCGTTTTTGTATGCCGGGCATGTTCATGCTCTCGGAGGTGCAAGTCCTCTACGGTGCAGGAAACCGTAACCGTTAAGCG
>DAIDHP010000054.1 GCA_027459625.1 Chthonomonadales bacterium | reverse complement strand
TCACGTATCACCGGTTGTCTTTCATTCATTGTTAACCTCATTTCCGTCCCCTTCCGATTTATTGGAAGAAAACACTTTTATGGCATTTTATGTGGATTTTTGCCTGAGGCAACGATCTAGTTTCGTGTGGTTTTTTGATGATGCAATTCGCGCCCTTGACACCGCCGCCTCTCCGCTGGTATACTTTACCAGTTCTTGCGGGGTGGTGCAGCGGCAGCACGTCTGGTTCTGGCCCAGAAGACCGAGGGTTCGAATCCTTCCCCCGCAGCCAATTTTCCTATATGCTGCTTCGCACTGTTGGCAACCACTTATCCTTCGGCGTTCAATACGCCTAACTCACCCTCAACCACACGCAACAAATCCGACGCATTGAAGGGTTTGGGTAGTAGCGGGTAATTCAAAGCTAGTTCTCCATCGGAAATCATGGAATCCTCGTTATAGCCGGATACGAAAACAACCTTCATATCGGTCTTCAGTTTACACATGCGTTCCACCAACTCTTGACCATCCATTACCGGCATTTGAATGTCGGTGATCATCAGGTCGATATCATCTGCTTGATCCTGAGCAACTCGCAGAGCTTCCTCCCCATCCCCTACGCCAATCACATGGTAACCGTAAGCCTTTAGTTGGCTGCACATCAACTTACGTACCATCTCCTCGTCCTCGACCACCAAGATTGTCGCTGACATCCTCCCGTGTAAAGTCGAGAGAGAGCCGTTTTCACCTTCCTCCTTAACGGATCCTCGTGCGCGAGGAAGGTAAATATGAAAAGAGGTGCCCACGCCGAGTTCGCTATACACGTGAATGTACCCCCCATGCTGCTGAACAATCCCGTAACATGTGGCAAGACCCAATCCGGTCCCCTTGCCCACACCCTTCGTGGTGAAGAATGGTTCGAATACGCGCTGTTTCACCTCCTGCGACATTCCAATGCCGGAGTCGGTAATGGAAACCATCACGTAATCCCCTGGAGCGATGTCGCCTTTTTCCTCGAATAGTAGGGGATCCAAGGTTACGTTTTGCGTCTCCACTATAAATTTGCCGCCATGCGGCATCGCATCGCGTGCGTTCACCGCCATGTTTACCATTACCCGCTCTATTTGGTTCTCGTCAGCCATGACTTTCCAAAGGTTGGAAGCGGGATGAACAACGAACATGATCTTCTCGCCTAGGAGAGGATACATCATGCTTGTCATGTTGTTCAACAGATCATTGAGATTGATGAGCCGAGGATTGGTATTCTGTCGACGGGCGAAGGTGAGGAGTTGACGCGTTAAATCCGCCGCGCGCAATGCGGCGGTTTCAATCGTCTGCATGCTCCCGAATAGGGGGTGATCGGAATCGGTGTCCCTCTTCATCAACTCCGCATGACCTAAAATCACCGTGAGAAGATTGTTGAAATCATGCGCGATTCCGCCAGCGAGTCGTCCTATTCCCTCCATCTTCTGGGATTCACGGAACTGGAACTCCAGTTTTTTTCTGTCCGTGATATCCATCACCACCCCTTCCAAGCGCGTGGGTTCCCCATCATCCGAATAGATAGCCCAACCGCGACCTGAAATCCATCGCACTTCCCCGCTTGGCTGAATGATTCTACGCTCATCCTCGAAAGAAAAGCGATTTGACACCGCTTTCATGATCATCTGCAGGCAAGGCTCCCGCTCTTCGGGAGCGAGACATGCGACAAATCGCTCACGGTTGATAGGCGAGCCGTTTTCAATTCCGATTATTTCATACGTCTCAGGCGAGCAACTTGCGTTGTCGGTTGCGATATCGTAATTCCACACCCCAATTTTCGCCAACTCCGTTATCACATGAAAGAGATGATTCCGATAATTCAATTCCTCCTCCACTTGCTTGCGCTCGGTGATATCGGTCAATTGCACAATCAATCCAAGAGGTTTCTCATTCTTATCGCGATAAATGGACGTATTGGAGTGCACCCACACAACCCGCCCGTCACTCCTTACATAACGTCTCTCCGCATGATAGCCGTTATTCTCCCCGTTTTGAATCCAGTCCATATTTCGTCGTACGGCGAGAATTTCATCGGGATGCAGAAAATCGCTTATGTTTTGGGATTGCATCTCCTCTCGGGAGCATCCCATGAACTTTGCCATCGCATCATTCACCATGATGTAATCCCCTTGAAGGTTGACAATGCTGATGATCGAATCCGCGTGCATTATAAAGGAACTGGCGGACACCTCCTTATCATATAACGTTGCGTCAGGCTTCGACTTCACTGGGCTGTTCGCTTTGACGGGCAGGCAAATCACACCGAAGCCGTCCGAGATCGGATAGATATTCAGCTGATATGGAGATTGGGAGATATGGAACTGGAATTCGAAAACAACCGGTCGCATCTCCGTGGCTGCGTTTCGTATCTTGTTTTGAAATGCGGCGCATTTCAAAGGAGAGTTCACAAGAGGGTGAGGCATGGGTTGATTGGATTCATCTGTTATGTGGAGCAGCGAAGCCGCAGCGGAATTATAGCGAGTAACCTCGGCATCCGAATTGAGACAAAATATTGGGAAGGGGGTTTCATCAAGAAGGTGGAGCAATGCATTGATGAAGGATTGGGCGGACAATTGGTCTAAGTGGTTATTATAATAGTTCATTTAACCATTCCGTACGAACTTGTTTCATTCACTATTGTACCTATATATGGGATTGCTTAATCAGTCATAAAGTTGCCTGTGTATGAAGGAGAAACGATATTAATGATAATTTAACCTGTAATTCAAGGCGTTTGACGACTAAAGTAAATCAATCTCCTCGACTATTACGAACAACGGGGTCGGAACTTTCGCTCCGCCCCCTGCTTTCATCCAATTTCAACCGACGTGATGATACACTTCCCACCCCAGGTAATTTCCTAAAGCCTCCACCAAAGCTTTCGCAACTCGCTCATGCGAAGCGGCTACGTGGTGCTCAAATCCGGTCTGGCAGATATATCGCAATAGTTCCTGGAGATTTGGAATTTTCGCCACTCCCGCTCCGCCGAACGTATCCAGCGGGTCATCCAGGAACTCACCCTCCCCCACATATGCGCGTAAGGTTCCGTTCAGATCATCCGTCGCAACTCTCAGATAGGTGAACCCTCCGCTCTTAATTCGTCCCACCACGGTTCCGTAGGTTTTCTCCACGCCCAAAGAACCGCTGAGAATATCCTGTTTATCCATGCGGCAACTGGACAAACACCCCTTAGGCAGATTACTGCAGTGGAAAAGGACGCACTTGTCCGGATCGTCTCCGTAGTTGTTGTTCCAATCCAGCAAAGCCGCAGGCACGCCAGTCGCAACCGCCAAGGCGTACATTCCTACGGCTCCGGTGATATCCACCTCGCAAGCGCTTGGAAGAAGCTTGTTGCTCAGCATGCTCATCACCGTGCAAGGAACCACGCCGAAAAAGTCCTCAATGGCTGTCCAGCATTGAACGGCGGTGGAAACAAGATCGTTATCCGCAATCCATTGATCGATAACCACGGAAAGCTTCGCCATTTTAATTAGAGACGCCTCAGGAACCCCCTTCACGCTGATATAGTTCTTTATCTCCTGCAGTTTCGTCTTAACCGGTTCGGAGGATTCCTCCACACGCCCAACCTTGCCTAGAATCTCTGAAAGATCCACCGTTTCCACGGAGATGCCGTAGGATTCAAGAATCTTCTCGCTGTAGCGAACGGTGTTGAACGCAGCGGGTCTAGCCCCAATGGCGCCAATTCGAGCGTTCTTCAGAGCCTTCACGACCTTGCAAACCGTTCCAAACCATTTCAAGTCCTCGCGGAATGAGGGACTATCGGGTTTCACGGTGTGCAGTGTGGTAAGGGAATACGGAATGCCGTATTGGTTGAGGTTGTTGCAAACGGACAATTTACCGCAGAAACTATCCCGGCGATCCTTCAGGCTCATCTTGCCTGCGTCGTCCGGCGTGGCCTGTATTAACACGGGCACATCCAATCCGGACATTCTGAGCGTTTCAGCCACCGCTCGCTCGTCGCCGAAGTTCGGCAGGGTTACAATGATTCCATCAATATCGCTCGCATGCTCTTTGAAAAGATTGGCGCACTTTTTGGCGTCCTCTCGCGTCTCCACGGAACCAAACGGAGTGTCCTGCGGGGTCAAAACCACCGCATTGAACCCTTCCGATTCCAGCACGGAAATCATTTCGACACGTCCCTCTTCGCAGAGGTGATCGGGGAAGAATCCCCGGTTTCCAACAATCACTCCCAAAGCCAGTTTGTTACCGTTCATATCGATCCTCCATTGCGGGCTTTCCGCCCTATGTGTAATATCCGACTAATGATGCGATTGTCCATAGTATGCGCCGCTGCCATGCTTGCGCAAGAAATGTTTATCTCTTAAAACCTCGCTTATCTCGGCTAAATCGGGACAAATGGTATCCGTCCAAATTGCGGTAAGCGCCACCTGTTCCAATACGATACTGTTCTCCACTGCGTGCCCTGCATCTTCACCCCATGTGAATGGTCCGTGGCTAGCCACCAGCACGGCGGGGATTTCCAGAGGGTCAATATTCTGAAACGCCTCCACAATGGCGATCCCAGTTTCCAATTCGTAATTCCCCGCGATAGCCTTTTCGCTAAGCGGCATGGTTACGGGTATGGAGCCGCGAAAGCTGTCGGCATGGGTGGTTCCGTAACAAGGCAAACTACGGCGGGACTGAGACCATGCGGTGGCATAGGTAGAGTGAGTATGCGCCACGCCTCCAAGACGCGGGAAGGAGCGATACAGATGCAAATGCGTGGGAGTGTCGGAGGATGGCCGTAAATCCCCTTCCACGATCTCACCCTCCATATCCACCACCACCATCTTATCGGGAGTCATCTCAGAGTAACTTACGCCGCTAGGTTTGATTACCATCAATCCCTTGTCGCGATCCAATCCGCTGACATTCCCCCATGTGAGAATGATCAAACCGGATTCATTAAGAAGCAGGTTGGCAGCGCAGACCTCCCGTTTCATATCCTCAAGCATGGAATTTCCTCTCTCTAATTCGCACTTCGTTGAATATCAAGCAATGATTTCATGATATCATATAAGCTCTCGGAATGGTCCTTTACCCCGAATGTATCGTGCAACCTTTTGTATATTTCGTAAAGCTTGGAGTAAACCGCATGATATTCGGGGTCGGGGGTGTAGGTTTTATCTATCGGGCTCGCCATGACCGCTTGCGCCGAGGCGGTGTCATCGTATCCGCCGTTCGAACTTTCCGCCGCAACCGCCCCGAATATCGCCGCGCCTAATGCACAGGTCTGCTTGGAATGGGTGACGCTGATTGGCTGACCATCCACGTCCGCGTAAATCTGCATAAATAGCGGATTTTTCTCGGCGATTCCGCCGCAAGCGATCATCTGATTCACTGGAACACCATACTCTCGAATTCTATTATGTATGGTGTGAGCGCCAAAAGCGGTAGCTTCGATGAGCGCCCGATAGATATCCGCTCGAGTGGATTGCAGGGTTTGTCCAAGCAGCAACCCGGTGAGACGAGCGTCCACCAAAACGGTGCGATTGCCATTGTTCCAATCCAACGCCATCAGACCATGCTGTCCGGGACGTTGGGTTTCCGCTTGGCGGGTTAGCTCCGCATGCATTGCCGCGTCCCCTTCGCAAATATACGATACGAACCAGTTAAATATATCTCCCACCGCGGATTGCCCCGCCTCGATACCGAAATGACCGGGCAGCACGGATCCGTCCACAATCCCGCACACTCCGGGAATACTGGTTGCGCGACTATCCAAAGGAGCCACCGTGATGTCGCAGGTGGACGTGCCGATTATCTTCACTAATTTACCAATGGCGACGCCTGCCCCCACCCCTCCATGGTGCGCATCAAACGCTCCTACGGAAACGGCAATGCCGGGACTTAATCCCAGTTTGTCAGCCCACTCCTCGCACAAGCCGCCCGCTCGAACATTGGAGCTATCGGCGCGGTCGTACAAACGTGATCTCAAAGCCGCAATTTTCGGGTCCAGCATCCCTAGGAACTCTTCGTCAGGCAACCCGCCCCAATCCTTTGCGTACATCGCCTTGTGACCTGCCGCGCATACGCTCCTTTTGATTTGAGAAGGTCGAAGGTCACCCACAAGCAATGCAGGGATGTAATCGCAAAGCTCAACCCAGCTATATGCAGCGTCGAACACCTTGGAATCCGCATTCAAACATCGCCAAATTTTTGAGAAAAACCATTCGGAGGAGTAGGCTCCACCACAACGCTGCAAATAATGCGGACGTTGTTCCGCCGCAAGATAGGTGATTCTCTCCGCCTCCGTCATGGAGGAATGATCTTTCCATAGCCACACCATGGCGTTAATGTTATCCTTGAAATCCTCTCGCAGGCAAAGCGGCGTCCCATCCTTGTCCACGGGCATCGGGGTGCTCCCCGTGGTATCCACGCCAACGCCAATAACGTCATTGGCGGAAAAGCCTGATCTCTGTTTCGCAACGCCAAGCGCCTCCGTTATCGAGGCTTGCAACCCCTCCTGGTAATCCATGGGGTGCTGACGAGCCACATGGGGGTTGTCAGCATCCAGGATGACGCCGTGATCCCCGCGTCGGTAATCATGCACGGCGGTGGCTATCTCCTCTCCGGTGCGGACATTCACAACAAGCGCGCGAACGGAATTGGTTCCGTAATCCAATCCTATGGAATATTTCTCAGAGGACATGGAGATTACTCCTTAAAGAAATGATGGAATTGAAAGGTGAAAACAAGTCCTCGACAGTTGTCAGGACCCGTAAGTTTTCGGTTTATGTTAGCTTACAGGTGTTAAAGATGTCAATCCGAAGATATATCGATATATTTTTGAATGACTGCATTATATCCTAAGTGTGTTAAGCGGACTGATAACTTTTTCATCCCAATTTCATATCCGCAAAGTAATATATTGAAATAAACTGTAATCATCTATCACAACCTTGGAGAATAGGAACCAATGAGGATATTGCTGATTGAGGATGACGACGCCATTGCACGCGTGATTCGACGCGGGTTGGAACAGGCTCATTACAGCGTTGACTGGGCGCGCGATGGTCTGTCCGGGCTTGAAATGGCTCTCAATCAAGAGTTTTCCCTACTTATCCTTGATCTGATGCTGCCCAAAATGGATGGATGGCAGGTGTGCGAGGAGTTGAGATCACGACGTTTCACCATTCCCATTTTAATGTTAACCGCGCGCGGTACGGTTGATGACAAAGTTCGCGGTTTGGAAACGGGAGCGGATGATTACCTTCCGAAACCGTTCGATTTTTCGGAACTTCTGGCGCGAGTGCGCGCACTTCTAAGACGCGACAAGGTTAATCGCTCCCGACGCATAAAAATAGCGGACCTTGAAATTGACACAAACACGCGCAGAGTCACTCGCGCGGGAGTGGAGATCGGACTGAGCCACCGGGAATACGACCTGCTGGAGGCGCTTGCGACCAGAGAGGGGCAGGTGCTCACCAGGGAAGTGATTCAGGAGCGAATCTGGATGGACGAGGACTCCTACTCCAACACCGTTGATGTGTACATAGGGCTATTGCGAAAGAAAATTGATGCAGGACATGATGTGAAGCTGATTCAAACCGTGCGGGGGGTTGGCTATTCCGTACGGAGGCCGGAGGATGAGGATCAATTATGACCGTCGAGCCCCGTTACAGAAAAAGAATGATTTCCTTGATGCCCCGTACGGTCCGGGCGCAACTAGTCCTATGGAATATTCTGACACTGTTGGTGCTGCTGGGTGTTCTTGGGCTGATCGTTCACTTCATGGTGCACTCCATCATGCTGCACTCAATTGATTCGCAAATGATTCGAAGATCGGATCATTTTGTTCATCGTCCGCCATTTCCTGACAGAGATCATAATCGTTTCAATAATCGTCGAGACAGACCGGGACCACCCCCTGGGGGACCTCCCCCTCCCCCAAATGGTCCGAACATGAGCGGAAACGCGAAAACCGGCAATCAGCCCGCGTCCGGTCCAGGCATGAGCCCGCCACCGCCCGATGAAATTAAAACCAGGGCGCAGCAACAGCCAGCGCCGCTTCATGTAGCCGAACGTGCTGGGAAAAACAATAGTGTCCCGGCTAACGGCGGCGCAAATCCGGTGGCGCAACCTGTAGCGTCTCCGAACAATGGCGGAGCAGCACAATCCAATAAGGAGCAACCTGCGCAAGCAAACAATGGCTCACACAACAGGACCGAGACGCAGAACAGTCAGCCTGAGCCGATGCTGCAATTATTTGACCTTAAAGGTCACTCCATCGCATGGTGGTCCAAGGCGCCGCCCATGGACATGAGAAGTTATCTCCTCTCGGTCCACGGCAAGCTTGTACTTAGCACCCGAAAGGTCAACGGATTCGAATCACGCATTCTATCGCGCCCGTTTCCCGACATTCCGCCATACTTAGGGGTGATGCAGGTTTCCTATCCCTTGACGGAGGTGAACCATGCGTTGGAAGGACTGGATCGGGCGCTGCTTACTCTCATTCCCGCAGCAATACTTCTCGCCTCGCTGGGGGGAATGCTGCTCACCGACCGTGCATTGCGGCCAGTTCGCCGTCTTAGAATATCGGCGGATCGCATAAGCGCTGAAAATTTCGCACAGCGTCTGCCGGTTATTGGTCAGGATGAATTCGCCGAGTTGGCTAGGACATTCAACAGCATGCTTGGCAGACTGGAGATGGCGTTCAGAGAGCAGGAAAAGCTGGTGGCGCAATTACGACGATTCACGGGGGACGCCTCGCATGAACTGCGAACGCCTCTAACGATTATAAAAGCTAACACGAGCCTGTGTCTTAGCGGAGACCCCACGGAAACGGATTCCCGGCAATCCATGGAGGATATCGACCGTGCTGCGGATTCGATGTCCAAGCTTGTAAATGACCTTCTCCTGCTGGCTCGCTCCGATTCGGGGCAGCTTGGGGTGAACAGGATCGCGATTCCTTTACGAGAGGCGATCGAAAGAGCCATCGCTAATGTATCAAGGAAAAATACCGCCACGATCCGCAAACGCCTTCCGAAGGATGGAATGGTCGTGTACGCTATCGAGGATGAGATCATACGCCTCTTCACCAACATTCTGGATAACGCCTTGCAACACACTCCTCCCACAGGGTCCGTTCAAATTACCAGTCAACGCATTGATGGAAATGTGAAGGTCGCTATCACGGACACGGGATGCGGAATAGATGCGACGCATTTGTCTCATCTGGGAGAGAGGTTTTATCGTATCGATTCCGCCCGATCCAGACCCGAGGGGGGAACGGGACTGGGTCTTTCGATCTGTAAAAGCATTGTGGACGCCCATGGAGGAAGCATCTCTTTTGAAAGCGAGGTGAACGTGGGAACAACCGTCACCATCACACTGCCTGTTTACGAGGACAACATTAAAACAGACTAATTTGCATCTACATCTGTACATATATAGTCTTCCGAAACATTTTATCCGTAAAATTGCAAGCGAGCGAATGGCTTGGTTTCAATTCAAAGGATAAAGTCCATTAACACCAAGATGAAATTGAAGCAAGCCAAGGAGCGAAAATCCGTGAAATCAAACAATGAATCCAGTCCTAAATATATACGCATCGCCCGTCAAATTCAGGAGGATATAGCCTCAAATTACACCCTCGGGGATTATCTGCCCTCGGTCAGAACCCTTAGCGGGCGATTTGGCGTAACTGTAAACACCATCCGAATGGCGTTGGATATATTATCTAAATCAGGGATAGTTACGACTTTGCCTTATCGGGGAACGGTGGTCAACTCCGTGGATAGCAACTCCGTATGGGATGGTCAAGGACGTCTCGATCTCAAGGCGCGTCACTCCCTTTTGCCTCGACAACCCGCACAAAACAACAAGGATAGCAAGACGGTCGCCTTGGTCATGCCTTTGACTCCAACACTCATGACTCTGCTTGCTCGGTCCGTGGAAAGAGAGTTGCGTCATTACGGCTACAGGCTCCAACTCGCCAGTTCCGACTATCCCCAAGAACGCAGGGAGAGTTCCGTGCGAGCAAGGCAACATGAAAGATTTACATTGGAATCGCTTTCCAACGATAACCTGGCCGGTATTATTTGGTGGAGCGAATATCCGCAATACAATATGGACATCATCGAAAAACTGCAAATGGGCGGTTCTGCGGTGACCCTATTAGGCGCTTCAACGCCGGACACGATTTGCGACAGTTTGGAATTTGATTACTACACCGCCGCCGCAAGTATCACAAAAAGTTTCCTGGACATGGAGAATAGAACCGTTCTCTTTTGGGGATTGACGAATGACGCCACGGTACCCGCCATCCATTGTCAAAGACTTTACGGATTCCTTAACGCTTTATCGCCAAATAAATATTCGGATAGCGCATACGGAGAATCCTCTCGTACGCCATACGCCTCCACGGAAATTACCGAGAGTGAATTACGATCATCCCTTCCGAATAGTCTTAACAAGCGGATCATTCTGAGCGAAACATCCTATGACATCTCTCTTCTGGATGATGTCCTGAATTCCATGAGCCTGCCGATTGCGCTTTTGGTGTCTAGCAACTTGATAGCGGAGAGGATGATGACGGATTTGGAAACCCGAGGATTAAACATACCTGACGATATCATGATCGTTTCATTTGAGGAGGGGCACTACCTTCCGACAAGCCGGAACCATGTCAATTTGATACAACCTGATTATGACATTATGGGGGAACGGGCTGTCCAGATTCTAATGACCCGCATCCTGGAGCCGAATAGTCGTTTGCGACAACTCTATCTCCCGTTGCAACTGATATGCAATAACGTCGGTATCTTATCCGCCATGCCCAATATCGTCTACTCACATCCTGAGTAGGCGTTGCAACTAAGATTGCGTTACTCTATTTTTCTCGTTTGAGACATAGTCTTCACCCAAGGGGATATCGCTTTCCCTAAGGCGTTCTCTGCCGCCTTCTGCTCATGAGGAGTCTTCGGACCACCGGAAACGGTTGTAATAAAGGGAGTTAGCAGAATCGCTCCTGCGTCCTTAAGAGGATCGTCACGAGCGGTGTCATTTCCATCGATGTTTTTAACGTCTCTCACAATCTCCGCATTCCGCACGTGGATGATTTTCATATCCACATAGCAATCCGATTTCGTCTTGGGACCGAAACCGACCCATATGGAACGCGTATGCCATCTCTCCCTCACCGCGATTACCCAATCCGCAGTCAGCTTCACGCCTAACTTAAGCAATTCTTTGTTGGAAGGCATTCCCGATGTGGGGGTGGGCGGATCGTTATGCATCACTTTCACCCAGGTGAAAGTCGCTTTGTCCTCAGGAATTTGTACGAGGTATATTTTGGTTAGGATGGAATGAAGATATTTTACGGAGATTTCGTGCGCACCGTTGGTGCCGTTGGCGAAGATCATCGGATAAACGACAACCGTTTGTGGCTGGGGATTATCCGCATATGCTTGAAATCCAAACCCCATTACAAGCAACAATCCCACTGTGCAAGCTATCACGTTTTTCATCATGCATCTCCTTGAGACATATTCTGTCATACATCAAGCCAAATAATACGTCCGTTGAATCTTTCCATACTTTTGCGCTGGAACTCAACCCTGCTCAAAACACATTGAAACCACCTATGATATGGATAAGTTCCCTATGCGAAATAAACGGGGATAATCTTGAACTAATCCCATCTAATTCACGCCTTTCCGGAACGCAACCCCCCTATCAGTAAATCCGTTAAGGAGAGGATTATCGCTTCAACCTGATCGGGGCGCTCGAACAGATTCGGGCTTAAGTTCGACGGCAACAATGCGTTGGTGGAAAGCAGCAACAGCAATGCTGTCTCATTCGCGTCATGAAAATAAAACTCGCCACAATCCTTGCCCTCCTGCAGCACACGGGCTAGGATAGAAGACTCGATCGCTTGAAATTTCGCCTTCAATTCCGCGAGATCGTATCGGATTGCCGCGAGAATGTCATCAACGCTCTTATTATATGGTTGCGCGAAACGCATGCGCAACATAATTCGCCCGTGCAGCAGGTCTTTTAACCTTAAGGACGGGGGGGCTTCACGATCGGCAATCGCTCTTAATTCCTGGAATATTCGCTCGGTGAACTGTTCCGCCCAAGAGAGCGCGATATCCTCCTTGCTGTGAAAATGGAGGTAAATGGTGCTCCTGCTTAGTCGTGTTTCAGTGGCGATATCCTCCACGGATGTCTTTTTGTATCCGTATATTCGATACAATTTGTCTACCGCTTGAATGATGCTATCCCGAACTTCATCATGAGAGGTTTCCTGGGTCATAATATTCGTCCTTTGTCTCTCACGGTTCAATTCACCGTGCTTTTAGAAAATATGGAGTTGATTGCAAAATTCAATAAAGGTGATTATTATCGCTCACTTCACGCTAAATGAAAAATGAATGTCGAATCGTGCAATTACCTGACCATATAATATAGTATAATACATATGAACATAAAACAATATTTGTTCATATGTATTTAATGTTCCGTTGGAATTCAGGGATACAAGGAACGAATGAGCAAAGCCCATCCGTCTGAAGGCGACATATCGAAGAGACCCTCTCGCGCCGATAACACTCCGGTTGTCATACTCGATAGCGGCGAGGAGTTGAGTCCTTTCCGCTGGATCATACTTGTTGGTTTGATCACTGCGGCTATTTTGGAGGTGTTGGACTCCACCATTGTCAATGTCGCTTTGCCTCAGATGGCGGGTAATCTCGGCGCCACATCCGAGGAGATCAGCTGGGTCGCCACGAGTTACATCCTTTCCAATGTCATTGTTCTTCCCATGACCGCGTGGCTCTCCTCGCATTTTGGAAGGAAACGGTACCTTGTAGGATCCATTATGATTTTCATAGTGGGCTCATTCTTTTGCGGCACCTCGCACTCCCTTAACGAAATTATTTTCTGGCGTTTGGTTCAGGGAGCTGGAGGAGCTGCGCTGATTTCCACGGCGCAAGCCACTCTAAGGGAGATATTTCCTAGGGAGCAGCAGGGGGTGGTTCAATCCCTTTATGTTTTAGGGGTGATCATGGCTCCAACAATAGGTCCCACACTCGGCGGATGGATCACTGACAATTACACATGGTCATGGATATTCTTCGTTAACATCCCAATTGGAATCTTCTCCGCCACAATTGTTATGACGTTTTTAAACGACTCTAAATTCCGGATGTCCACTCAAAAGATCGACTGGGCGGGAGTCGCATTACTGGCGTCGGGTTTGGGTTCTCTGCAATATGTATTGGAAGAGGGCAATCAGGATTACTGGTTCCAAGATCCCCTCATCGTTAAACTCACCATTCTCTCATTGATCTCTCTATCAGTGTTAGTTTTTTGGGAGTTATCCAAAAAAAATACGCATCCCATCGTGAACCTTCGCGTGATGCGAAATGCCGATCTGAGCGCCGCCCTAACTCTTTTTCTGTTTCTGGGCTTTGGTCTGTACGGTGGGACCTTCATCTTTCCTCTGTTCACGCAAAACATACTGGGTTTCACCCCTACCGAAACTGGACTCGCATTGATGCCTGGGGCCATCGCAACAGGAGTGATGGCGATTATCTGCGGAAGGCTGTTGAATGGCAAGAAAGAGGTGGTGAATCCGCTTGTTCTCATTTTAACAGGAATGACGCTCTTCATCTATTCCATGTGGGATTTGGGCCACATGACTCCGCAAACCAGCGAAAGGAGCGTCTATCTCACATTAATTCTAAGAGGAGCGGGACTTGGCATGCTCTTCACTCCGATTAATCTCGCCGCCTTCAACAGTCTCCGAGGAACTGAGATCGCGCAAGGCGCCAGCATGCTGAATTTAATGCGTCAGATGGGTGGATCATTCGGAATCGCCGGGATCAGCACTTACATCACAACGCGCACCGCAATGCATTACAGCGATCTTATCACATATATTTATCCCCAAAACCCTGCATTTATTCAGAGAATGACGATTCTTTCCAGCGGGCTCATTGCCAAAGGATATCCGCCTAATTTGGCAAGGATTGGGGCGCTTCAATTGATCGAGAACTCCATACAGGCGCAGGCGATGACCATGTCCTTCAATGACAGTTTCCTTTTGATAGGTTTGCTAGTGCTCTGCGTCTCCCCATTGGCATTCCGCCTGCGTAAAAGCACGTATGGCGAAGCGATGAAGACTCGAGAGATGGCGCATTAACCTTCCCATTTGCAAACCCCTTGATCTCCTTATCATGCAGTTGAACATCCTTAGGACTTCTCCGTCATAAGAATATATTCCCACGTTTTTATTCGGGAGTATTTCACCATTGAAGACTCGAACATATTTATGAAATGGCAACGCCGGAAAGTTTACGGACTGTGACCATGTCACTCCTGGAACAGATAAGACAGAATACCGACCGGCGTCAATTCGACACCTCTTCGTTCGATTTCCGAGGATAAGGATATGATAAAAATCAAACGCATATACGATGCGCAGGAGACGGATGACGGCATTCGTGTACTGGTGGAAAGGCTATGGCCGAGGGGCGTCTCCAAGGAGGCTGCCAATCTTGACGCCTGGCTGCGGGTTATTGCGCCGAGCGACTCATTGCGTAAATGGTACGGACACGAACCAGCGAAATGGGAGGAATTTCAAAAGGCGTACCTTCTCGAATTACAAACGCCCGAAAGAACCGCGGCGTTGAAAAGCCTGATGGATTGGGCGAATTCGGGGAATCTTACACTGCTGTACGCTGCGAAGGATACCTTGCGCAACAGTGCAGTCGTTTTACAATGGTATTTAAACACTCAACTATAAACATCGTGATATCTTAAATGCGGTGATATTTAATATTTCGAATAATACCTATTTTCATTTTATTTTCATCTCACTCATGTATCCTTAATAATGTCAGCGTTTTTGAGATTTAAACGGTCAAATTCACTCTCAAATCAGTACACATCCACCATGCGAGTCGGTGAAGGCGTACCGTGTTTTGGAACCCATTTGTGACTCGCAGATTATGCAAAGGAGGCAGAATGATGCTTGCTCGAATACACAAAAGCAAGACATTGATTACCGTTTTATCGGTGGCGTGTTTGACACTGCTTGGCTCCGCCTTATTGGCGCAGGGTCCAGGGGGACCGGGTGGCCCGAGAGGCGGATTCTTCGGTGGTCCCATGATGAGAGGGGGCGGCTCCATCCTGATGGTCCCAATGCCCATTCTAAAGCAGCAGCTTGGATTGTCATCCTCTCAGGAATCTCAGCTCAACACCATTCACAAGGATATGCAGCAAGAGATGCAATCCCTCAGGCCGCAACGTCCGCAAAACGGACAACGCCCGGATATGCAGACCATGCAGGCGCACTTCCAAAAAATGCGCACCATGATGGAGGATTACAACAAAAAGGCGCTGGCGGTACTTACTCCCGAGCAGCAGAAAAAAGCTCCGAAAGTTGTAAAGCTGGTGAATGACGCCAACACCGTGGGCATTCCGGCGGAGGTTCTTCCTCAATTGAAGCTCTCCAGCGATCAAGTCAAGCATATCGAATCCATCGCGAATGACACCCAAAAGCAGATGCAAGCCGCATTTCAGAATGCTCGGCAAAACAACGATTTCTCCAGCATGAGGCAAACAATGATGCAGACGAGATCCACCGCACATTCCAACGCCATGACGGTTCTGACGGATAACCAAGTCAACATCGTGAACAACTATCTGAAAAATCATCCCAGAGGAATGGGAGGCCCCAGAGGCGGACAGCGACCCGGACGGAATAACTAAGAGTTATTTCAGACGAAATACAAAAAGGGGCGACCTCACAGTCGCCCCTTTCTCTTTTTCAGTCACTCGATATGCACGCGGAGCCTAATTCACCACCGTCGGCCCCTCGTTTTTTATTCGCACCATCGCTGCGTCCAAAATTGAACCCGAGTAGGTTCCGAGGATATCCACCTTCTCACCCGTTTTCAAGGAGGAGAAGGTCGTCTGAGACAGCCCCAGCCCCTCTCCAAGCCCCACTTGGATGAATTTGGTCTGGCTTCCGGTCTGCACCGTCACCACTCCGCTTTGTGCGTTCATATTTTCCATGTCATCCGCAAGCACCGTGAAGCTATTAGCTGAGGTATCCACGGATTGCACCGTCCCCTCCAACGCCGCCACGGCCGAGCCGTTCGTTGCCTGGGGCGGGAGTATAAAGACGCTGGTGGCGGTGATCGTCATTGTGGTGGGATCGATAGTGCCTTTCACGAGCACATTATCACCATTTTGAAGTGTCGCGGATGTTCCGAATGATCCGTTCGTCTGATCGATAATCTGCATGCCGCTGGATCCCGTAACCGAGAACGTCCCTCTCGGACTTGTCAGCGTGAAGGACGCCGCAGTTGTACTGGTGGCGGGAGTGTAGTTGGATACCTGACCGTAAATTCGGCAGTTCTTGGCCTCCGATTGGAACTCCGACTCGCTCTGCTCCTGAATCGGCATTTGGTCTACATTATTGCCGTTAATCACAAAGCCCGGAAGATTAAAATCCACCGCCAGATTTGCGTTCGTCCCGTTGCTAATCTGCATTGGAGTGGGAAGGGAGAATATAATCTGCAGTTCGTTACTCCCCACCGCCGTTCCTACAGCGGGGTTGATTGTTGCAGTGATGGAGGATGTGGAATTCACCGGTGTAAGAGACATCGTATTCCCAATGGTCACACGAACCGAGTTGTATGTCCCGGCGGGTATTCCGCCATAGGAGTTTAGGAATTGCGCCACACCCGATAACGCCGCAAGGTTCACCTGTTCGCCGGTCGAACTGGAGAATGTTTGCGTGTAGGTTCCCTGCGAACCAAGTTCCACATTGTAAAGTGTCACGAGAACCGAACTATACTGGTTCAGCGGACTATCCGCCACATAGGTGGTGACCCTGCCCGTACCGGATGAGGAACTCATTCCTCCCCCTCCGCCACCGCATCCGGCCAATGCGCCAATCAAGATGACGCCAAGAAAGACCGCCGTCATGGATCGAAACTTCATTTTGCACAGACTCCTCTCTTACAAACTTGCAATAATGGGTCTATTACAAAAAAACAAAAAAATATATCCCTTTCGCCTCCTGCCCGAACTGGATATGAATATGCTCAACACGCTTCCTATGACTAATCCATGCGTATGAATGTTCCATATGCTCGGAAAAACACGTATTCCCACGGGTATATGGGAATTCATTTTTGGCTGTCAACAAGCGTGATATTTGAGCGATATGAGAATCATTCCATAACCTGCAACCGTTTCGCATCGTAAAACAGCAAGGCGCGCAAATATGCGCGCCTTTTCATGTGAGGTGATATATCCGACTGAGGCTTTACGGAACGGAGCTAAATGTGTAATTCCCCGATTCCGCTGCGTACAGCGCATAGCCGGCATCCATCCGCAGGAACCTTAACCCCACGCACTCCGCCACCGGCTTGCCATTCTCCTTGATCTCATTGGCGGATTTGGCTGGAACATAGATCGTCGCGGTGGTGTTGGCGGGTATGGACACGTTCCAATGGAATAGCCCGTCCTTTATCCCCCAGTCGCTGGTGATCTTGCCGTAAAGCGATTCATGTGACGCATTCACGTAATTGAGTCCGGGAACCAGCGTGGGCTTCAGAAATATCCTTTGGAATGCCGGATCGGATAAGTCCGGACGAATGCCGCCGAGATATTCGTACAGCCACTCGGTAAGGTCGCCGATCAGCATCACATGGTTGCCTGAGTTCATAGCGGGATCCGCCGTGTTGCCGTTCCATAGCTCCCAAATAGTGGTCGCCCCCTCCTTCACCATGTACCCCCAGCTTGGATAGGTGGATTGCGTCGCCAATGTCCACGCTACGTCCGCGTGACCGTAGTTGGAGAGCGTCCTCATAAGGAACTGCCCTCCTATCAAGCCCGTGCCAGTGTGCCCATGGTTCTCCACCATGATCTGATGCGCCACCCGATCCACCAGCGCAGCCCTCAGATTCTCAGGGGCGAGCCCAAAGAAGACCGGAAGTACGCTGGAGGTCATTGAACCGTTATCGTATTGCGGGATTTCCGACTTCAGAAACTTCGCGTTGAACGCCGTCTTCATCTTCGCGGCGAGAGCCTCGTACTCGGCTGCGTCCTCGCTCCTCCCTATCTGTTTCGCGTAACGGGTCATCAGGTTCAAGTCATGATAGAAATAGGCGGAGGCGAGCAATTCACCGTTGGTCTGACGCATGGGATCCTTGGAATGAATCTCATGCAGGTTCTCCGGCGGAACGCACCAATCCCCGTAATTATCCTTGCTGATTAGATCTCCTTGCATGTATCCCCGCATATGTTCAATCCATTTGCGCATCGCAGGATAGATCTCCTTGATCAGCCGCGTGTCGCCGTATTGATCCAAAAGCATGTCCGGGATAATAATGAAACTGCTCGGCCATGTCACGTTGTCGTTGTACATAGGCCAATACGCCGGGCACACATCCGACACACTTCCGTTCTCCTTCTGAGCGTCCTCGATATCGTGCATCCATTTCGCATAGAACGCCGATACGTCGAAGAGATAGGATTCCCCTCGTGACTCCGCCGAACGATCCCCCAACCATCCCTGCCGCTCATCCCTCTGCGGGCAGTCTGTCGGGATGCTGCGATAGTTGCCCTGGGTTCCCCAGTAAATGTTATGCCAGATTCGGTTCACCAACGGGTTGGAGCATTGGAACCTTCCCGCTGTCGAGAAATCGTCGCGCACCACGCACCCCTCGATGGTGTTGATATTGGGTCGTCCCGGATATCCCGTGAGCTTCACGTACCTGAACCCGTGATAAGTGAAGCGCGGCTCGAACGTCTCCTCTCCTCCGCCCTTGAGGATGAAATGATCCTCCTGCTTGGCGCTTCTCAGATTCGCCACGTAAAGGTCCCCATCGGGCTTCAGGGTCTCTGCATGGCGCAACGTGACCTCGGTACCCGCCGGCCCCTCCACCCTTAACTTGCACCATCCCACCATGTTCTGCCCCATGTCGTAGATGTAAACCCCTGGCTGCAACTCCTTCATCGAGACGGGCTTGATATGGTCAACCACGCGGATCGGATGAATGGGTTGCGCTCGTAAAACCCCTCCCGGCGCGCTCACCAGTTGTACGGGATTCCAATTCGAATCGTCAAATCCTGGTTTGTCCCAACCCGGCATCTCCTTCCGAGCATCGTAATCCTCTCCGTCGTATTCGTTGTTCGCGATGATAGGACCATCGGTTGTCACCTTCCACAATCCATCCGAAAGGATATCCTGCGCAGTTCCGTCCGCGTACTCCACGTGCAATTGCAGGATCATTTTCGGGTAGCCGAAGCTGCGGGTGAAGGTCGGCACGTCCTGCCGCGGAGCGTAAAACCTGCCGTTGCCGAGGATCACTCCGATGGCGTTGGCACCTTTGTGCAGGTCCTTCGTAACATCGAACATCATATAGTAATCCCTCTTCTCATACTCTGATAGAGCGGGAATTAGGACATCCTTGCTGATTCTTTCACCGTTGAGATGCAATTCCATCAACCCCAGACCGCAGATTGCAATTAAAGCCTTCTTCGGATTTCCGTGCAAGTCGAACTGGTCGCGGAACATCCTCGCGGGTAGTCGCCGTGTTTCGTCGGCGGGTTGTTGCCCGGGCTCATCCCATCCGATCCATTTCGCATTCCAGTCATCGGGGTTCATATAACCCATGGTCCAGCGCGCCGGTTCGCTCCACCCGGAGGATTTTCCATCCTGGTCCCATGTCATCACCTTCCACCAGCAGGTCTCCAGGCTCGCAAGCGGATTGCCCTCGTAGGGGATTTGAATGGAGCGGTCCGATTTCACCTCTCCGCTGTCCCAAAGGTCGCCATTGTCATCATTCAGGGCTTGCTCGGAATCCGCGACAAGGATACGGTACGCGGTCTGCCTCTCACCGCGAACATTGGATTCCATTTGCCAGAACAACCTCGGGGAAGGAGAATCCACCCCTAGCGGGTTCACCAGATACTCGCATTTCAAATGAAAGGGCGCGGGCGCCGCAAACGCAAATGCGCACAAACATAGGAACAACATCATGGGCAAGCAAACCATAAACGAATGACTCATACCATTTTCCTTTCGATTCATCTTATTCCTCTGTTTCCTCCGAAATATCCGTCTGATCCATCCGATCAGAAGTGAATTTTCACCCCTCCAATGCAAACAGCCGAGTTTCCAAAGGCTCGAAATCCGCTTCGAAAACTCTCTCGTTTCTAGCCAAAATCCCCCCTCGATACAGGTCCCGCACGGTGGCTGCGCGAGGAAGGGATATCTTTCGCGCCCCCGCATCGTTCACACAGATTCCCAACATGTCGCGGGTCGCCCAAACCTGGTCGGGGGTGTCGATGTAAAAATGGACACCCGCCTTTTCCCCGAAGCGGCGTAACAGGGAAGTGGGAAGCATCGGCACGGATGAGAATATCGAAACACTTTTCCCGACCGTTTTTACCGCCATGGCGGGCTTGCCGTCCGCGAATGTCGCCAGTACCTCTGCGTCGGAATCGTTCGCGTAACAGATCGGGAAGGTTTGACTGTTCACTCCGATCGTCGTCCCCTCCAGCCCCTTCACGAGTTGATGATCTCCAGATAGAGTCGCTTGAAGCGTTGCGGGATTGGCGGATATGTCGATATGAATCCCGGTGAGATTGTACATCCCCTGAGCGTCTATCCTATCGTGCCCGTAGATTCCGGGTGCGTAGAAAAAGACCATCGTCCTCCCTCCCGCCTTGAGCTTGTCCACCCACTCGCGCTCCTCGTCGGATGGCGCGAAGCTTGTCATAATGAGGAACAGCTTGCGGTCCCGGATGGTGTTGAGGTCGGACATCAGGTACTCCCCGACCGGTGCGCCGATTCGCAGGAGCGCGGGAAGTTGCTGCAACAACAGCCATGTCCCCAATGGATCCCCCACGCGCAAGCTGCAAAGGCTATTCTCCGAAATGACCATCGCCACCTCGTCCATCGGGGAGCGATTGAGTTTCAGGGCGTAATTGGCGTCGCGGTTCAGATCGCTGATGCAGCGCATGAGGGTCGGGTTGTCGTAACGATTCGCTCCAACGTCGAACCACCACTGCCCAGTGCCGTTTACGATGACGTTGGCAAGCTCCTTGGTCTGCTGGATGATATCGCCCTGCACGTCGCTCGGTCTGCCCCACTCCCCGATCGCCCCGCCGGATATGGATGTGTGGATGTCGTTCTCATCGAACCACATCTTGCCATGCATCTGCACCGTGCCGAGAAGAGACATAAAGTGGCTGGTTCCCTTTCCTCCCAACTCCCTGAACGCGTAACTGGTGGGGCTGCAAATGAAATCGAGATAGGGCGATCCCGCCACCTTTTTCAACTCCAGATGCCCGGCATTCTGCTGCCGTTGCTCTCCGCAAAGCTGTAGAATGTAACCGTAGAAGACTCCTACGATTTTCTCTCTTTTGACAAACCCCTTCACCGCCTTGGCGAAGGTGTTGATTGTGTCCGCCACAAGGTCGGAGTTGTAAAGGTAGAAATCGATCACCGCCTGTTCCTTGGCTGGGTTTCTCAATGAGCCGAAATAGGTTTCCATTCTTTGAACCTTGGAGGGTATTTCGGCTGTCTCGAACGTAACGTCCGGGTTGCTCCACGCCTTGCGCAACACGTTCACGGATCGGTATTTCTCTTTCAGCCAACTTCGGAATTTAGCGACGTTCACCGTCGAGTAATCAACCCACTCGTTTTCGTTCGCACCCCACATCATCCACTCCTCCGTGGTACCGGATGTGAGATGATACCCGATACACCGATCCGCGTACGGAGAGGACTCCACATGGGCAATCAGACGCCGAAGCCCTTCGATGGTGGCTTCGCGCCACGCCTCCGACGCCCAGCTAGGGGCGGGCTTGTCGCCCGGAGTGATGAAGGGGATGTGTTTCCCATATCCGTCATCCAGGAGAACCACATCGTTCAGGTGCTCCTTGGTCCACCATATCGGTGCGTGAAGATAAAGACGCGGGAAGAAATGAGCGTTCGGATCGGCGTCCAGCACCATCATCACCCTCTCGTCCAATTGTGAGTAATCGTATTTGCCCGGCGCAACCCAAGTGGTTTTCGCCAGCCCGTAACCCGATTCCGTTGGAGTGGAGGGGAAGGAATAAAGAGCGATTCCCGCCTTGGCGAAATCCCGGAACACCTTCACGGAGGGGCCGTACGCCATGTAGGTGATGGCGTCAACCGGCTTGGAGTTGATGAACAGAGTGGGAACCCCGAAGTGTCTCCTTACAATTGCCACGGATTTACCCGGATTGCGCGCGATGATCTCCACCTCGGAAGTCTTTCCGTTTTCACGGTGGGCGTTCCAATGGGGTACGGCGTCGCCTATGATCAATCGAACTGCGTAGCTCCCTCCTTGAATGAACTCCGGCACTGCGACGCGAATATTCCGCGCTGAAAGCGTTATGCCTGCTGGCAAGCGCGTCACAGGGGAGTTCCATGCGATGGGGGCTTGAAATACCGTGGAGCCATCCTTCTGAAAAGCCAGAAAGGAATCCTCGGAGTGACACGGACCGCTTAGCCTAAAACTCATGGAAGCCATCGTAGTCTCTCCATGACGCAGCGTGCGGGGGAGGGAGAATTCGGTGATTTCGGCGACGGGCGGTGCGGGGCGCACGACTTCCACCCGTTCCACCTGCAGATCGTAACTTTTATCCGCCTGCAGGTCGAATGCAATCAGCACGAAATCCCGGATCGGGGAATCCAATTTCCCATCCGGATCGTTCGACCATGACGCCACATGCCAGGATGGGAAGGGAAAATTGAGCCACTGCCATTCGGAATGCGCCGTCAGGGCAATCTGGTTTGTTGTCCATTCCGCGCCGTCGGCATCTGTCACCTTGGCGGAGAAGGTGAAGGGTGCGCCAGCATTGCGAAGCTTCACACGGATCGAGATGAAATTGGAGAGGAACGGCTTTCGCCACCAGAGATCGTTGAACGTCGTTCCGGCTCGGGGGGTGAAGCTCCAATCCAAGGCGGAAGGGTTGCCGGTTTGCGTCACAGTGCTGTTGGAAAACTCCGCGTTTAGGCGGGCGGTATCCCGCGCAGTATCCCATTGCTCCGCATCCCTACCGTCAAAGAGAGCCTCGGTGATCTCTTTTTCCAATGCATTCGCTTCGGAACCTCCCAGGGCTTGGGCGGTGATTGCGGCGACACCGGCGTATTTCAGAAAATTACGCCTGGTGCAGAGAGTCGGCGGGACGGGTTTCTCCTTTTTCATCGATTACTCCTACGCATTCAATGAATTTGTCTGATTTATTATTGCAGTTATCCATTTGATTTCGCACAAAGATCATAAAAAGGGCGCCCATAATTTGCATGGACGCCCTTTTTGATATATCTTATGTTATGGATCGGAATTACTTATTTTCTGTCGACTGCAATCGCCTCACGAACCTGTTGTATCGCTTGCGTTGCCAATTGTTCCGCTTTTGCGCGATGCCCTTTGAAATCATGCGGGGCTTTGTTCAACAGTATACGAGCGCGCATCAACGCCCTCAAAGCCATCCGTAACTCTGGATGTCGCTCGCGCCGTCCCTTCATGACACGGGATACATTAGGATGTACCATATTAACTGGGACAGGAATACTCCGGTTCTGAGCGAAAACAGCCACGACACTTATCAATCCAAACAACGCAACAAGACCGCAAATCGCGAGAAATCCACTTCTCATTTTTGAACTCCTTTATAAGTTGATGTGATGTGTGGTTCATGCTCGTATTGGATGGCCATCCATACATTCCATATTCATGAGGGTGATTTTCATTTTATTTTCATGAAAAGCCTATCACATCCAGATAGACGAAGCCTCATAGGTGAAGTTCATCCATGAAAACCAAAAATAAGAAAACAGCATAATTACCTGTGTAATGAATGGATTATATCGGTCATCCCGCGATGTTGAAATAGTTTTGGTGCAATCTGTCAATTCGATGAGTCCACCAAGGAACCGTCATTTTTCCGTACTCCACAAGCAGCGCGGAAGGACGCACCTCTCCCCGGCATCATACGCCCCCCTCGACACCGTTGCAGTATCATGATATAATTCGGAACAACTTTCGTCAATAGCGTAAGAACGGGGAAATTCTCAATATTGCTTGACAGTATCATTCTTTGCCGAGGATCACTAACAATCCAATACTCTCCGAGGAGGCATGTTCATGAACCAAGTTCAAACGCAAACCGGTACGCAATACTCTCAAAAGTTTCGCCTGATCCTGCGAGAGAGCGGAATGACACGCGAAATGGGCGGCGAGGAAACCACTGTCGGCGTAAGCATCGTCGATAGGATATTCGTCGAGGCTCTCGACAACGGAGCGTCCGACATCCACCTTCAACCGGAACGCACGCAGACTCGCATACGCCTAAGGATAGACGGCGTGATTCACCAATTGGGAAGCTTTTCCAACGAGTACGCCACGAACGTGCTTGCGCGCATCAAACTAGCAGCCGGCATGCACATCGATGAAAAACGGGAGCCGCAGGATGGAAGAATGGACATGGAGTACATGGGGCGGCGTTTCAGCGGACGAGTATCGGTGCTGCCAACGCTTAATGGCGAAAAGGTGGTCATACGGCTTCTTGACCCCGCAAGCGTTCGGATAGATATCCACCAATTGGGAATACCGGAGGATATTTTATCCAAATGGATGCAAGCCATTCAAAACTCATGCGGTATGATTATCGTCACCGGCCCCACCGGCTCGGGCAAGACATCCACCCTTTACGCCTCCATAAACCAGCTTGATCGTCAAAAGCGTAATATCGTCACAGTGGAGGACCCTGTGGAATACGAATTCCAGGATAATATCGCCCAAGTGGCGGTCACCGATAAAATGTCATTCCCGGTCGTCATGCGCTCCTTCCTCCGTCAGGATCCGGATGTCATGATGGTGGGTGAGATGAGAGACCCGGAATCGCTGGGGATCGGGATTCAGGCGAGTCTCACCGGGCACCTTGTGTTCACCACGTTGCATACGAATAATGCGGCGGACACGCTCGGACGCATGATGGATATGGGAGGCGAGCCTTATCTGATCGCCTCCACCGTGGTGTGCATCCTCGCCCAGCGCCTTGTGAGAGTGATCTGCCCGGAATGCAAGGAAGCCTACACTCCCACGGAGGATGAGATTATAGCCCTTGGGTTACCGCCTTCGGAACTCGCAAATAAAAAAATCCATCACGGCGCCGGTTGTAAAAAATGCAGGGATACGGGTTACAAAGGACGGACGGGGGTATTCGAACTTCTTATGACCACCCACACCATCCGCGATCTTATTACGCATCATGCATCCTCGCAGGAGATATTCCAAGCCACGCGGGAGCAGGGCATGCGAACCATGATGGAGGACGGACTAAACAAGATATTTCAGGGAATTACCACCCCTTCCGAGGTGATACACGCCGTGTATGCCTCCAGCCCTCAGTAATCCAACATTAAAACATGTCCTTTCCGTCACATACAAACCCTGTGTAAGATAGGAAATCGGGTAGGCGGGGTCATTACTGATCCCGCCTCCCACACCACCCGGCATGCGGGTCCGCACCGGGCGGTTCAC
>DAIDHP010000053.1 GCA_027459625.1 Chthonomonadales bacterium | reverse complement strand
TGTGAACCGCCCGGTGCGGACCCGCATGCCGGGTGGTGTGGGAGGCGGGATCAGTAATGACCCCGCCTACCCGATTACGCCTCCCCTTATAGTTCAACTTTCTTTTGAAAGTGAATATAATAAAACATCACACTTACATTGGGACAATGAATGAACCTACATAATTATCTAATGGAACGCAAAAAAATGGCTGAGGCGGCATTGGATAAGTTGCTTCCGTCCATATTAGATACCCCTGTTCGTTTGCACGAGGCCATACGTTATAGCGTGTTATCCCCGGGAAAACGCCTTCGTCCAATCCTTGTCATGGCGGGTGCGGAAGCTGTTGGCGGGAACCCTGAAGATGTATTGCCCGCATCATGCGCCTTGGAATGCATACACGCTTTCTCTTTGATTCATGACGATCTTCCCTGCATGGACGATGACGACTACCGTCGAGGGAGATTGACCAACCACAAGGTGTACGGCGAGGCTATGGCGATGCTTGCAGGGGATGCGCTCCTAGCCTTTGCGTTTGAACTTATCGCATCCAATATCGATCGTTTCCCTGCGGATCGAGTCGTGGAGGTTTCGCGTCTTTTGGCTCACGCATCCGGAAATCTTGGAATGGTCGGTGGTCAGGTGGTGGATATAGAATCCGAGGGAAGGGATATTTCCACCGACGAAATCCGTTATATCCATGCGCATAAAACCGGTGCACTACTCACCGCTTCGGTGCTTTCCGGTGCGGTGCTATGCGGCGGGGACGACGTGCAAATAAACAGATTGCGCAATTACGGCGAAAGCATCGGCTTGGCGTTTCAAATCGCGGATGACATTCTTGATATCATTGGAGATCAGGAGAAAATCGGCAAACCTGTTGGCAGCGACGTCAAGCAAAACAAGGCGACATTTCCGAAACTGTATGGACTGGAGGAATCCAAGAAGCTAGCGGAGGAGGAGATGCGAAAAGCCATCTCCAATTTGGACATCTTTGGGGAATCTGCCGACCCATTAAGACAAATCGCACGTTACATCGTGGAACGCGATCTATAGTTTAAACGAAAGATATGCATAATATCATCGCATGCGGGATATGGCATGCCATGGATTACACGCATGGAATTGACACGGAATCCCGTTATTCATCATAATAATGATCATATCGGCCCTCGTAGCTCAGGGGATAGAGCGCCGGCCTCCGGAGCCGGGTGCACAGGTTCGAATCCTGTCGAGGGCATGATCGCACTAGCGACTTCTCACGGATGGTTCTCCGTAAGGGAGGTCGTTTTTTCTTTGCGGGAATACTTGCCCGTTTTCTCTAAAAAAACATCACATTCAAGCCGATAATGTTCTTACCGGCTGAGTAACGTCAGGAGGCGTATTTAATGAACATCTGTGCAATTGGTACGGGATATGTTGGGCTTGTCACTGGGTCCGTTTTCGCCGACCTCGGGAATGATGTAATCTGCACCGACAAGGATGTGGCGAAGATTGAAGGCTTGAATAAGGGGCGATTGCCTATATACGAGCCCGGGCTTGAAGAGATGGTGGAGCGGAACATTCAGGACGGGCGCCTTACTTTCACGACGAACGTGGAGGATGCCGTTTCACGCTCCGAAGTGATCTTCATTTGCGTTGGCACGCCGCCTCTCGAAAACGGCGAGCCGGATCTAAGCCAGGTTAAGGATGCTGCGCACACCATAGCGCGAGCGCTGAACCGATACAAGGTGATAGTCAATAAAAGCACGGTGCCGGTTGGAACAGGCGAAATGGTGCGGGAGATCATTGAGATAAACCGTAGGAACCATGTTGAGTTCGATGTTGTTTCCAACCCGGAATTTTTAAGGGAGGGCTCCGCCATCCAGGATACCCTCAACCCGGATCGCATTATTATTGGTGCGCCAAATCAGATGGTCGCCATGAAGATATTGGAACTGTACGCACCACTTGAGCGACCAATGCTTATTACCGATGTCGCTTCCGCGGAGATCATCAAATACGCATCCAATGCATTCCTTGCAACGAAAATATCGTTCATCAACGCCATCGCGAACATCTGTGAAAAGGCGGGAGCGGATGTGGTGCAGGTGATGAAAGGAATGGGTTACGATCAACGGATTGGGGCTGCGTTCCTGCAGGCCGGGCTAGGTTATGGAGGCTCATGTTTTCCGAAGGATACCAAAGCTCTCATACACACCTCTCACAGACTGGGTTATGATTTCACCCTTCTTAAAATGGTGGAGGATATAAACGCTCAGCAGGTGGAGACTTTTGTAAGTCGTTTGGAAGGCGAATTGGGTGACGGGAAAGATCACACCGTTGCGATTCTTGGTTTGGCGTTCAAACCCAATACGGATGATTTGAGAGAAGCGCGGTCATTGGAAATCATCTCCAAGCTGCTGTCCTCTGGCGTTCGGATCAAAACATATGATCCCATCGCCATGGATAAGGCGAAAGAGATATTTCCGCAAATTTATTTCGCGGAAAATCCGTACGATGCCGCTGAAAACGCGGATGCCGTGGTGGTGGTTACGGAATGGAATGAATTTAAGCTTCTCAATTTGGAGAGATTGAAAAACGCCATGAGCGGGAACATTCTCTTTGATGGAAGAAATATATACGACCCGGTGAGAATGCGTCGAATGGGGTTCAATTATCACTGCATCGGCAGGGCGATACCTACGGAAATCGACAAGTAATTATCATCGCACACCGGACAAATACATTTACGAGGTGGCTTATGTCCATGTTAGGCAAAATGCTGGGATTCGGTCGAAATGAAGAATATGATCGTGCGATAAGACTGTTCGATCAGGGACTTTATGAAGAGGCGATCCATCTTTTTGAAAATGCAACGCATGATGAAAAGCAAGACCCTCTAACTCATCGCCTGGCGATGTTCTACACCGCAGAGGCGAACGCAAATCTCGGACAGAACGCTTTGAAACGAGGCGCATGGGAGAAGGCTGAAATCTATTTCCGGAATGCTTTGGAAATACACCCCCATTATGCGGATCTCCACTTCGATCTGGCATTATGCCTGAGATACATGCAAAGACACACCGAAGCGCTGCATGCATTGAACCATGCACTGGAAATCAATCCTCGTTACGCCAAAGCCCTCCTCTACACGGGATTGACCCTCTACACATTGGAAGAGCGTGAGAACGCCTTGAAAGCGATTATGCAGGCGTTATCCTACGAACCGGGATATGACACCGTCACGCTTCGTCAGGCGCTGAGGAAACATCATGAGGAGGATTATGCGGCATGCCTGCAGCTTTTGGATAAAGTGTCCTTCACCAACGTGGATGATATTCAATTCCATTTCCGGCTAGGCGACGATTTGTATCGGAGAGGAATGCTCAAGGAGGCCATTGAGGAATACACCAAGGCGTTGGAACTAAACCCGCATTACGCCGACATACACAATCATTTGGGCATGGCTTACAATGCTCAAGGTACCCACTCCTCCGCCATACAGGAGTTTCTTCGTGCGGTTGAGATCAACCCTGGTTTTGTTGACGCATGGGTCAACCTTGGGGTTACATACAAGGAGATGGGCGATATGGAGGCTTCAAAAGCCGCGTTCAAAGAGGCGCTCGCCTTGGAACCGGATAACATCATTATCAAGCAGAACATGCCCTCTAAATCAGCCGATCAGGCGGCGTAAATTCGCATTTTTCTGTAATCCGCCCCGAAGACACTCCAAACGCTCTTCGGGGCTTTTTCATGCTTGGATGCCGGCGTGGTGATCCGTGAATTTGTTCTTATTTGAAGGGTATTATTATTTCGAGGAGGTTGAGCAATAACCGCCAGGAGACGGTTCTTCCGCTGAAATCCCCTAATACAGCGATAAGTTCTCCTTTTTGAAAAACATCGCAAATATTGAAAGAGTATGAAGCTATGTCCGAATCTTGCGAGGAGCCGTTTCATCCATCAATGATTGTCCCTCTCCATATAAGGGTGAGATATGCAGAGACGGATCAGATGAGGGTGGCGTACTACGGCCGATACTTTGAATGGTTCGAGGCTGGACGGGCGGAATATTGCCGTAATAAGAACGCCCCCTATTCCGAGTTGGAGCAACAACATCTGTTCCTACCGGTTGCCAAGGCGGAGTGTAGATACAAGGCTGCGGCGCATTACGACGAAAGCATTCGCATCGAAACTTGGATTGAGCGCATAACATCACGAACAGTCACGTTTAAATATCGAGTGCTTCGAGACATCTCCCTCTTGGCTGAAGGGGAAACCACGCATATGCTAGTGAATTCCGATGGAAGACCAAGTCGATTCCCCCCCGATTTCATGAGGCGATTGATGTCGCATACGAATGACGATATATAACGATGCGTCCCAAATGGCAAACAGTTCTTCCCGGCGTCGCTTCCGCCATGGTGTTGGTTGGAAGCTTGTTCCTGGCGCATCTTCAAATCCATGGTCCGGAATGTCTGTTTCGCCGAACAACGGGATTGCCATGCCCCGGGTGCGGAATGACACGCAGTTTGGAGGAGATTTGGAAAGGAAACCTACTACTCTCCGTGCGTTATCACCCTTTGGGGATTCCTCTTTTTTTAATTTGCCTGGCGGGCGTCTTCACGCTGTTTCTTCCTCGATCAATGAAGTTCATGCAATGGAATCGGCTGAATCCCCTCATGCTCTTATTTGTGGTTTTGGCTGTCTGGATATTGAGGATAGCGATGATGTTGAACAATTCGACTTTCTTCCTATGGTAATCTCTTTGTTTGACACTTATAGCCGATTTCTGCTAAGATTTTCTTGATTTACACTACAGGAGAGGTTTCCCTCATGTTAGCTACTCCTCCCCGAGCCATTGTTCCAGCGGCGGGATATGGTTCCCGTTTGCGTCCATTAACATACGCCATAGCCAAGGAGATGCTGCCTGTCGGCAGAAAAACGGTGCTGGACTATGTTATGGAGGAACTATTCGCGTCCGGGATCAGGGATGTTTTAATAATCTTATCCCCTCTGAAAAATATGATTCGGGAATATTTAAAGGATGGAGCGTCCTTGGGCATGCATATCGAATATGCATGGCAGGAGGAGATGCGGGGACTGGGCGACGCAATCCTGAAGGGGGAGGAATGGGTTAACGGCGATTCGTTCGTCGTGGCGTTCGGAGATTGTATCATCTCCTCGAACTCGTCACTTTCCCCGTTAAATCGAATGCTGCAATGCCATCATTTATATCCTCAAACGGCGATCACCCTATGCGAAACCGTGGATGCGGACAAGGTTAATCGCTACGGTATTTTGGCTCCGGCAAATCCTGCGGAGATAAATGGCATGGCCCCCTTTCCGCTCAGGGACATTATTGAAAAACCATCCATGGATCTCGCCCCCAGCCGTTTCGCCGTGGCGGCGCGATGGCTTCTACCTCCGGATATCTTTCCGTTTCTGCATGGGGTTCAAAAAGATTCGCGCGGAGAGATCAACCTCACCGATGCGGTTCGGAATTGGATGCGATCCGGAGGGGAAACATGGGCGATTCCTTTATCGAATAGCGAGAAAAGATGGGATATTGGCGGCTGGGAAAGCTATTTTGCAGCTTCCATCAACATGATCCTATCCGACGAGGAATACGGAGCTCGCATCAAATCGAACATCGCCTAAGGAATAAACCGTCCCCCCATATCTCAAATATTATTTTGGAGAGTATACTATTTCTGCATTTTCGAATGACTATATCATGAGCAAATTGCAATTTTCGCAAAAGCGGTTTATGTCGCTCATATCAAGCTTGGTGAAGTGCCTTGTAATTTCATAGCGCTTGCCTGCCTATGTCTTTAATTCCGCGATGAGATTAAATTCCGAGTTTAACACTATATCGTATTTTTACAAACAGACAACCAAACAGAGAACGGAGGCTAATATTATTGAAAGTTGGATTGGCAAACCTTGTGAAGCAATATGAGGAGATTGCGTCGGAAATCAACAACGCAATTATCGAAACGCTTCACAGTGGCAGATTCATTTTGGGTCCAGTCGTACAATCTCTTGAGGAAGAGATATCGCAATATTGCGGTGCGGATTATGGAGTTGGTGTCAATTCCGGTACGGACGCATTGATTCTCTCTTTGCTTGCCTATGACATTCAACCAGGTGATGAAGTCATCACCACTCCGTTTACTTTTGTAGCAACCGCTGAAGCCATCGCTCTAATCGGAGCTCGTCCCGTATTCGCCGATATCGACCCGAAAACATTCAATCTGGATCCTGTGCAGGTCGAAAAGCACATCACTCCTCGCACTCGTGCGATTATTCCCGTGGACCTTTTCGGCCAAATGGCGGACCGCCATGGGTTCACGGAATTGGCTGAGCGCTGCAATCTGCACCTGATCTGGGATTCCGCCCAGGCGATTGGGGCGACATACGACGGTAAACCTCTTGGAGCTTATCCGGGTATTGTCACGCTATCCTTCTTCCCGACGAAGAATCTTGGGGCTTACGGGGATGGAGGAATGGTGCTTACGAATGACGTTCAACTGAGAGATAAATTACGTCTATTGCGATTTCATGGAAGCGGCGGAGGGTATTTTTATGATCGCATGGGATACAGTAGTCGACTCGACGCTATTCAAGCGGCGGTGTTGAGAATTAAACTGAAATATCTTCCCGAATGGAATAACCTCAGGGTTCGTCATGCCTGTCGTTATAGAAAACTTCTTCCGAATCACAACATCACGCATCCTTATTGCAATCCACTGGCGGGGCATATTTATCATCAATTCACTATCCGCCACACTAATCGTGATGCTTTGCAAAAATGGCTGAAGGAAAAGGAAGTGGAAACCGGCATATACTATCCGCTTGCGTTGCACCTTCAGAAAGCCTATCAATATCTTGGTTACAAGCATGGGGATTTTCCGCATGCGGAGCTTGCCACCAGAGAGGTGCTCTCCATTCCGGTCTATCCTGAGATGGAGGATGAGCAACTGGAGTACGTATCTGAAGCGATCAGGTCGTTTGAACCATAATGTATATGGATGAGCCAAAAACTGTCGCATCCTTTAGGTTATACCAATGTGCGATGGTTTTAGATGATTGATTCATTCCGAATTGGAGGCGGAAAACCGCTTTTGACGCATAATCAAATATCTGAAATTCGAATTTTGCAGTCATCTGATTTTTGTATGCACATAATCCACAATGCCCGCATGGGCGATGTGAGTGCGCGTGCGACGCCCTGGAAGGAGTATTAAAGATGAAAGCCATGATACTAGCTGCAGGGGTGGGATCACGATTGGATCCGCTAACCCGAAACCTACCCAAACCGCTTGTGCCAATTATCAATCGTCCCGTTATGGAGCATATCGTCGAGTTACTGAGAAAGTATGGTTTCACTGAAATCATGGTTAATCTCTATTATCTCGGTGATCAGATAAAGGAGTATTTTGGAGACGGCAAGCGATTCGGCGTGGAAATCCACTATTCCGAAGAGGATCAGCTTTGGGGCGATGCGGGAAGCGTGAAACGCGTGGAGGATTTCTTCAAGGATGAAACCTTTATAGTCGTTGGCGGAGATGACCTTGCGGATATCGATTTGGGACGGCTCATGAAAACGCATCGTGACAAAAAGGCTTTATCCACCATCGCTTTATCCTTGGTCGATGATCCCTCGGAGTATGGTATCGTTCTCATGAATGAAGAGGGCAGAATCACTCGTTTTCTTGAAAAACCGAAAGGAGAGGTTATCTTCTCCAACACAGCGAACACCGGTGTTTACGTTTTCGAACCTGAGTTGTTCGAACTCATTCCACGGAATACTTTTTATCTTTTTGGAAAGAACTTTTTCCCGCAGATGCTGGCGCAAGGTCGTCCCCTATACGGTCACCTTACGGCGAGCTATTGGAAGGACGTAGGCAATCTTCAGGTTTACCGTGACACCCATCTTGACGCTATGGCGGGCAGGGTTTACATAAACTTCCCCACACATGAAAAGAGAAAATACGTTTGGATCGGGGAGGGTGTGGAGATTGATCCATCCGCGGAGATTGAATACCCCGTGGTGATAGGAAACAAATGCAGAATTGAGGCAGGTGCGAAGGTGATGGAAAACAGCGTGCTTGGGGATAATTGCGTTGTTGAGACCGGAGCCGTCGTAAAGCAATCCATTCTGTGGGAGGGCGCCAATATTATGCGTGACACATGGATTGAACGTTGCGTCGTGGGAAAGAATTGCAAGGTGAAAACTAACGCAGCGATCTTTGACGGCGTGATAGTGGATCCCATTCGAAAGGAAAACAACCACATTTAACTCCTCCATGAAAAATAGCCTCCGATGGAATTAAGCTTTCCATGGGAGGCGTTTTTCCGTTCTACTTCGTTTACTTCTTCGCACGTATATAATCGGCGTAAAGCTTATCCTCTTTCATAATGTGGTTGTTGATCCATTCGCACACACTATGTTGAACCTGCAACTGTATTATTGTTGAATTAGGGTTTTTGAGGAACTCCTCTTTTATATTTGACAGTCCCAGTGTGAAGATTTGATGAATTTGACGGTGTTCCTCTAAGAACGGGTATTCCGTCTTTTCCATCAGTTTTTCCTCAGCATTGAAATGATCTTTAACGTAAACCTCCAAATAGATGAGAATGGACCTAACCTCCTGAACTCCTCTTTTCTCGTTCATGGCTTTTAATAGTTCGTCCGCGCGCATCATAAGCTCCTTATGCTGCGAATCCACCGTTTCAAAACCTAAGGATAGTCCTTTAGTCCATTCAAATACCATACCCTCTCCTTCCGCATACGAACTACATATGGTGTTATCGGTTTTCCATTTGGGTTAGTCTATCGCCATTGAATATTCCTTGCCGTACTTGGGAGCCGCATTGTTTGGTTCATGCATGGGTCGAAGATTGTCGAGATCCTTCCCCCATATTTCCCTCGCCAGTTGCAGATAATAGATATAGTTATCAAGCGATACGTCCGGCGGAACGCGATGGTCTGGGAGTGGGATGTAACCGCCCTCCTCTACCAAGGGCGTCAAGCGGATGACCTCGGCTTTAATTCCCTCTTTTGGACCTGCGAGTAACCGCTTGCCAACCCCGCCCACCATCAACAGATCCCTGCCGTATTTGGCGCGCATGGCGACGGGATCCGCTTGCCAAACGCCGACCTCGATTGGGAACATGCAGTTTACCCCTCCCTCCAGCCACAGTGGCGTTAACAAAGAGATGTCACCGTCGCAATCCAGCATCACAACGTCCACACCGTATTGTCTTAGCAATGATGTGATTCTCTTGTACTGGGGTACCAGCACATTTTTAAATATCTTTGGGGAGAGGAGTGGACCGGCGCGATAGCACATGTCCTCCCACATACTCGCGTATTCGAATTTGACACCCGATTGCAGTGCAGGGGTGATTGCCCCAATGATGCAATCCGCCACGGTTTCAACCATCTCCTCGAAAAGAGCGCGGTCGTCATACACGAGCACGGAAAGATTTTCCACCCCCATCATATCCCGAATTTTGCCGTACAACGATCCGGCGGGAATTGCCACGGGATAATCCCGTTTAGGATCCTTGAGTTTTTCCACTATCTGCTTCCAATCGGCGGGATAACGATTCGCCGGGCTTGGGTTCAAACGCCACTTCACTTCCTTTTCCCAGCTTGCTCGATCCTTTAAGGTGTGGCTGATGTGCTTTGGTATCGAACCTAGAAACTTTCCCTGTTCTTTCGTCACCCCGTCCCCGTCTCGCACAATTAGGGTGTCTCCCTTGTCTTCAAGTACTGCCCACTCAAAGCCGGGACTTAGAAATGTATTAATAGGAAATGTATCCCATTGCCGGTCCATACCGAAGAAATTGTCCGGAGACAATCCCTCCGGAAAGCCGTAATGCTTCCAAATGGGAATAGTCTCATCCCAGAAACCGAAATCCATAATCGGGGATCTATCCCTCGGTTGATAATGCATCACCGCATCAAAACGTTCACGTGCGTTCAATGATGTCTCCTTTAGTAGGTCTTCCAAGTGAAAAGATTGATCGAAGCCCTATACTTTTTCAATCCTGGATCGCAAGGCACGAATAAACGCCGGGCCCGTTCCGCAACATCCGCCAATGAATGAGGCGCCTGCTTGCACAATCTTGTACGCTTGATCGGCAAACTCCTCGGGCGTGGTGTGATATATGCATGTCGTGCCCCCCTCCGCCATTTCCGGCAATCCCGCGTTGGGCTTGATCCATATGGGTGCGGATGTTGCGGCATTATAACGCTCGCAAATCGACAATAAACCCTCGGGTCCTCTGCCACAGTTGGCACCAATTACGTCCGCGCCTGCATCCGTAAGTCCTTTTACCGCCTGCTCCGGTGTAATCCCCATCATCGTTCGATCCGCAGTCTTTCCGCTGTCGAATGCCATGCTTGCCACAACCGGCAATCCTGTTCTTTTGGCGGCTTTCACTGCAAGGATCGCCTCTTGAAGGTCGCTCATTGTCTCAACCACAATTCCGTCCGCCCCCCCATCGGCGAGGGCTTCGGATTGTTCAAGAAACACATTTAGCGTCTCCTCTTCGGTAATCTCCTCCATTGCTAGCATTTTTCCGCACGGCCCCATAGATCCGAACACTTTCGCAGCCCCCTTGGCGGCTTCTTTGGAAATGGATGCTCCGGTACGATTGATCTCCACTGTTTTGGCTTCCATGCCGTGTCTCGCCAAGGACGTTCTGCTTGCGCCGAAAGTGTTGGTTAAGATGACATGGCTTCCAGCGGAAACGTAGGATATCGCCACTTCAGCCACGATATCGGGAGACGTAATATTCCACATGTCGGGGCATGCTCCAATAGGCAATCCCTTGGCTTGTAGCTGTGTGCCCCAGGCTCCGTCCGTTACGATAACGCCATTTTTTAACAGATCCACCAACGCGGTGTTCAATGAATATATCCTCCTTTTACAAAGCTTTCTTACGGTGCGGTATAGTGTAAAATCGCTCCGTACAACCCCACTGCCCATGCCTCCGTTGGAGATACCGCCAAAACACCGCGCAAGGGGTATACGGTCAAATTGGGGGCTTCCCTAAGCCATGTCATTCCCCCATCGGTTGTGTGCAGTATCATTCCATCATCGCCGACAGCCCAGCCGTTATTATCATCGCAGAAAGACACGGCGTAAAGATCGCTGGTGGTATTTGAATTTTGATTGGTCCATTGAACGCCGTTATAGAAAAGTATCGCTCCACCGTTGCCAACCGCCCATGCGTGCGTGGCATTGGGGGCGGATATCGCATGAATCGCCGAGGGGATGCTGACCGTTGTACTGGTCCATGTCTTGCCACCATCGACGGTTTGCAATATCACTTTCCCGATTCCGGCGAGGAAGCCGTTTGTCACGGATGGAAACGCAACTGCGTAAAAATCCATGCTCACGCCGGTCGGAATTGCGGTCCACGTCGCCCCCCCGTCCGTAGTGGCTGCACAAGCGCCATTCATGCCTGCTACGAATCCCGTCATCTGGTTGGGAAAAGAGATGGATTGCAATCCGCCTCCCGCAACGGCTCCAACCACCCCTTGAGTCCATGTCCCCCCTCCGTTTTGAGTGGAAACGGTGGTTCCATCTCCGCATATACCCCATGCGGACAACGCCCCGGTCGTTGCCATTGAGTTGATCCCTGGGGTTGTGACACCGGTGACAGGGGAGATTGTGGCGCCGTCATCCAACGATTCGTAAAGGGTTGATGCTGTGGCGATGTTCGAACTGAAGAAAAGTATCCCATTCAAATCAGTCACACCGCTGAAAGACGCTTTCACAGGTGCGTTGGCGCTTAAGTCCGTCCAAGTGGCGGCTGATACGAAAGCCGTAATCGATGTGGATAGGGTTGTATTCTGTGATGGGGATACGCTTACGGTAATGGATTTCGTCTGATATCCGGATTTTCGGAATGTGATGATCTGCGATCCTGCGGGAATATAGGGAATAGTGTACTGTCCGTTGCTTAGTGTCGTGGTTCCAATATTGTCCCCGTAGACGGATATGGTCACACCCGCCACTGGGGCTTTCGAGTTGGCATCGGTTATAACTCCGTTTAACGAGCCGGTGGGAACAGTATTGACTCCGCTCATGCCGGAACCGCCGCATCCGCCTAAAAATAAGGGTGATAGGAACAGCAAGAATAATGATAGAGAGATTTTCGCTTTGTTTCGGATGAAAGACATTCTTATCTCCTCCCCTGGCGGGAATAATGGGCAAGTTTGCAATGCGCATACGGCGAACTTTCGATTCCTTAACACAACGGCACAATTTCCCCCATCCTATTTGATCCAATATCCGTCCGTATTGCGCTTCCGTGTCCGCGGAGTCATAATGAGCATGCCTCCTCGCCAACTGCATCCAAAAGTGGCGGGGTCTCATCGGTTTTCAGTCCAATTGCCCGCCCGCTTTTATGAGCCTCTATAAATGATACCACTCAGAAGACCTGCTTCTCTGCAAGCCTGATATTGGGGGGAAATCAGTTGCATCCAAGGGTTCTCATGACAGAAGATCACACCATTGCGGAATAGCCTGGGCGCAATTAAAATGAAACAGAGATAATCCAACGATTCACACCGTTCTTTCAAGCATAGTGGTGCGAATTTGCGGACAATCGATGGGCTTACATGGCAATGGATGGCACATTGGGTATTCCTATTTTTCGATATCCGGGTTCTAACCGTCGAGTTGTCAGTACCGCATACGGGGTTTTCAGAATAAGCCTGTCCTATTTCCAAAGGTTAGCGATGTTATCAGGTGATAATTATGATCGGCAATCATAATTATTGCGCATATTTGGTGTTGTTGAGTCAGTCACATATAAAAAATCCCCCCGTTTTATCCCTTGGCAGGGAAAAATTAGGAGGATTGACAATGAAGCGAGCCGTTACCTTCCGATACCAACTTGTGACTTGCGATGGAGCGGTGCGATGACGGCGTATCTATCATACCCGCATCGATTATTTAGAACCCATACTCGCTCGGAATCCATGGCGCGTCGGCGAGTTTGGGTAACATCATTTCAATGAATTCCGTTTCGTCGTTTGGCAGGGAGTCGATTTGTCGGTACAAACGATCCATCCATTTCATTTCCGTCACTGGCAGCGTGAGTTGATTTGCAGAAATCGCCGAACGTATTTCCGCCAATCCGCACCGCAGTCCTGCGCGGACACGTAAATATGGAGTATCCTCTTCGATCATTGTCTTGGAAATCCGCATGACCACATCGGGGCGCAACACATACGCTTGAGGATCATGGGACGAGTCCGAAGCCACCAACCAATCCCGCATTTTCCGTCCATCCTCCGGGGTTTGAGATGCGACGTTCAACAGCCTGCAATCATATTCCAACTGTTCCATGCTAACCGTGGGTGCATATCCGCTCAATAATCGAACATTTTGAACCGATTCATTCGACCAGCAATCGCACACCGCCTGTGAGATGTTACCCACGGAACTAAAATGGGCGCATGCCGCCGTCCTTCCCTCCATGCTAATGGGAGACCCGGTGATCGCCTTAATGTAAGGCCCTTCATACGCGCAATCCTTGCTCGGTCCCACCGCCCCCTGCTCGAATGCCACCAGGCTGCGCGGAACGGAGGCGATGCGAACCAATGCTGCGAACACTCGAGGCAACATGCGCTGCTCCGCCAGCACCATGGCGGTATTGGCGAAACCGCATGCGGAGTCTCCTGCGGGAATGACATTATTTCGCTTGCAGGAATCCACTATTTCCCGCCATAAAAATTCCATGTCCCTCGGGGCGATGATTCCCAGAGCGAATACCAGCGCATGTACATCGGCATCCATTAAAGCGATATCGTTGATCTCCTTGCCTCCGGTGGATTCTATGGATATCAAATCCGCTCCCGCTTCGCCTGAACGTTCAAAGAACTCCTTCATTCCATCCCAGTACATGCCGCTGCGCATTCGAGGGGGTCGCTGATGTTCGCGTGTGTCATTTGGTGTCAGTCGAAAAGCGCTGTGTAGTTGTCGCTTTTCATAATAGTAATCCAATTTGTCCGCCACAAGTCTTGATACTTCCACGCCCCAGGAGGGGTTAACGGTCATAGGCGGCAGGGTTTCGACCTCAACCAAAATTCCGGAAGAGCCTAGTGCCACGGCTCTCTCGCATATGCCTGTGATCATTTCGGAATATTGCCTGAGCACCTCCGGCCAAGTTTCCGGGTTGATATCAATGGGGGGAAGAGTAAAGTTAATTTCGGGAATCACTCTCCCATTGCCAATTTCGACGCCTCTGCCGCATTTTATCGGCTTCGGTGATTTGCCGTAAGTGAATTCGTCCAGATTTGTAATAGCCAGACCGATCGCCATTTGATTCCACCTCTAAATTTAAATACTAAATCCATTCACTTGTGCGAACCACGATGAACGAAAAATGCGGATCGCGCGATGGAGCGCAAGTGAAATGAAATTCAATATTTTTAATATGAAACTATAATAATTAATAAACAATTCATCCGATACGGATAAAATCCGTATCGGATGTGTGAATTATGCGCTCTATATAATGGGAAGAAGCTTCACTCCGCGCCAACCAATTGGCGAGCGAGTCTCACCGCTGCGGAAGCGTTTTCGCTGAAACCGTCCGCACCGATTTCATCGGCGTAACGCTGAGTGACTGGAGCGCCGCCAATCATGATTTTAACTTTGTCATGCAAGCCTGCGTTGTTCACCGCGTCCACCGTGGCTTTCATGCCAGGCATGGTGGTGGTTAGGAGCGCCGACATGGCAATGATTTGAGCGCCTTGCTCTTTGGCTGTTTGAACGAACTGTTCGGGGGATACATCCACTTTGAGATCAATGACTTCAAACCCGCCTCCCTCCAACATTGCGGCTACCAGGTTCTTGCCAATGTCATGGAGATCACCCTTGACCGTGCCGATAACCACCTTGGCAATGGGCTTTGCACCTTTGTCGGCCAATTTCGGACGAATCAATTCCAATGCGCCTTTCATTGCTCTTGCGGATATCAAAAGCTCGGGCACGAAATATTCATTCGTCTCAAACCTTCGCCCCACCTCGTCCATGGCGGGGATCATGAATTTGTCCAAAAGTTCCTGAGGGTCAATCGATTCAATCAAGGCTTCCTGCACGGTCGCTTTGGCCGTTGCCGCGTCGCCTTCGAGAATCGCTTCGTAAAGAGGCTGGAGATCAGTCATAGTAGTATCCTTTGTGATTATTGGATTGCAGGAAATCTATAAAACTGAGCGACTGACAACGTGGTCAGTCACGGGGAAAAGCGTCCGGTCGAAGTTGAGCCGCCAGAACGGCAAGCTCCTCTTCCTCTGTAACGCCGTTGGGAGCGAATTCCACCGCATCCGCAGGACAGACCGCCACACAGTTGGAATCGGCGTAAAACCCGAAGCATTCCGTGCAGAGATTTGAATCGATGCGATAGCGTCCGTCCACCTCCTCAATCCCTTGATTAGGGCAAGCGGGTAGACATACGCCACACTGGATACATCGTTCCTGATTTATCATTCGTGCCATTAAAATGGCCCCCTGTTCTTAGGCTGCATCCTCGATAGCGCCCGTGGGACATGCGGCTTGACAACGAGATTCCCCATCATTCTCCGCACACTCGGTGCAAAGATTGGAATCTATTCGATACTCGCCGTCAACTTCCGCGATCGCTTCGTTCGGGCACTCGGGAAGGCAGGTCCCGCATTGAATGCAGGTATCCTGATTGATTGATTTTGCCATTATTTCCTCCTAGCTTGAAACGTTTATGTTCAATGGTCAAGATGCAATTATCATTCTATATTGCCGTAATTTCACCTGTATATATGATATGACAGGCAAGATATATAAGGTACCCTATAAAGTACCAAGGCGCCTTTTGAATGATTATAGTTATTTTACTTCAATCTCAACTGTTAAGCAATAGATGAAACGTGAAAAAATGAGAAAGGCGATAATCTTTATTTTTGGCGCAATTGCAAACTCAGGCATATGCGGTCAGGAACGCACGTTCCCCGTATCAGGATAATATTTCACATTCACCCGTTTCATGCGCCTTTATCGGTCAGTATCTCTTTCCAAATTCTCTTGGCGTTGTCCCATTTACTTGCTCTCCTGGACTGCGGAAGATATTCCACGAACTCCTTGCCGTAATTCTTGTGGTGTATTCGGCTATCAAGGATACAAACCATTCCTTTGTCCTGGTGTGTGCGTATTAATCGCCCAAACCCTTGCTTTAAACGTATTTGCGCCTGAGGGATGCTGAAATCCTTGAACCAATCCCCGCCTTGCGAGATGATCGAATCCACCCTGGCTCGGTTGATTGGGGAATCCGGCACGCCGAAAGGTAAACGATCTATGATCACGCAGGAGAGGGCATCCCCTCTCACATCAACCCCCTCCCAGAAGGTTTGGACGCCGAACAGGCAACCGCACCCGCTATTCCGAAAGTCTTCCAATAGTTTTCCTGGTGGTTGATCTCCTTGCTTAAATAGAGGATACCTTAGTTTTTCCTTTAATATCTCATAGCATTCGTTCATCATCCGCCAGGAGGTGAATAAAAGAAATGCTCGCCCCTCCGTAAGCCCGACAATCCTCTCAATCTCATCGCAAACCTGCAACACATATGCGTTCACTGGAAACTTCGGAGGTTCGGGCAGGTTCCATGGAACATATAACAGCGATTGACGCTTGAAATCGAATGGGGAATCGACGAGTTTTTCCATGATGTGCTCCGGCGCCCCAATACGAGATTTGATATACTCGAACCCTCCGGAATTGGAGAGAGTGGCGGATGTTAGCACAACGGTGGCAATTCTGATCCAGAGTTTGTCTTTGAGAATGGAATTTACTTCAATCGGTGTCAAATGAAGGTTGCATCTTTGATTGAACTCCGCGCTCCGGCGTCGTCCCTTGGAATGCGAAGAGGTTTCCCCCCATCGAATATGATTTGGCGAGTCCGAGAAGATCAGGAGGTTCAAATTCTCCCGAAGCCTCCCCGCAACCCGTGCATATCCTTGCAGTCTCTCCAAAAGCGGTGTTTTCTGCTCCTTGGCGCGATTAAGCAGTTCGTTCTCGACCCCCTCAAGCATGGTGCAGAGAGTGGTGGCTGTTTGAGATGTCACTTCTCCCCTGTCCTTGGGAATGGCTTCGTTGAAGAAGTAATCCCCCTTCATATCGAGGAAAGGTGCGAATAGCTTTTGGTTTAATATGTCAACCGCTTCCAATCTCTCAACGTTTAAATCGAGCCCCTTCAGCCTTCGCAATCGTTCCATAAAAAAATGGATATTGGCGTTGTCTAGTTCGCACCCGAAAGTCTTGGTAGCCACCGCCTCCAAATGGTGCGCTTCATCTATCACCAAAGCGTCATAGGTGGGAATCAATTTGTTATCAGCGTCTTCATCCGCCACTTCCAAATCGCATAAGAGCAGCGCATGATTGACGACGATGATATTGGCGGTCAAAGCATCCTTGCGCATGTTGAAGTAGAAGCATTTCTCAAAATAGTGACATTCCCGTGCTCGGCAAGTGTCCTGGTTGCAGGCTATCTCCTGCCAATGCGGCCAACTGAAAGGCAGATCGCTTACGTCTCCCGTTGATGTTGTCCTCGCCCATTTTGATATCTTTTCGAATTCGGGAGATGTCGTCAGAAAGAGATCATCCCTGGCGTAATCCATGTCCTGATGACATAGGTAATTCCCCCTCCCTTTCATCAAGGAGGCTTTTATTTTTATGGAGGGGAATAGCTTGCAAACGAGAGGAATGTCTTTTTGTATTAGCTGCGTTTGAAGGTTGATCGTATGGGTGGAGATGACCGTTCGTTTTCCCTGACTTGCCGTTAGGACGGCTGGTATCAAATAAGCCAAGGACTTTCCAACCCCAGTTCCAGCTTCAACAAGACATGGGGTGCGCTCTTCGAACGCTTGGAGGATCGTTTTGCAAATTTCCACCTGTTCGGGCCGGAATTCGTAATTCTCAAGAGATTTGGATAGCGTTCCCCCCTCGCCTAAAAGAGTGTCGATCATATCTATCTTCGCTTTTGTTTTGTGGTCCATCATCATTCCTGTCGTACTGGCCCGGCATGTCGTGTGAGGAGGCAATTATAATCAAATATTTGACGCGGGATTGAGTTAAGCGCTAAAATATCTATATGCGCTCGTAGCTCAGCGGATTAGAGCATCTGACTTCGGATCAGAAGGCCGGGGGTTCGAATCCCTCCGAGCGCGTTTTTCAACCTTCGCCTCCCATCACTCCCCTAACTGGCTATGCCGATCCAAATAATCCAATGTCGCGGATATGAACTCCGCGTGGCTCCATGTCAATGGCGAAACGGAGAGCTGCTCGCCCGTTAACGGATGCAGTTGTTCGGAAAATATCCCGCTTGAACTAACGTGATTCGCCGCCCATAGCAGCAACTCCATCGCGGTAATCAACTCCTTACGGTTTTGGGCGTGACTGATATACCATTTCGCCGCCCACATGGTGCAAATAAACCATGGGTTCCCTGGGATATTATGGATGTCATCGCTCACTCGAAAATAATAATCGTTTTCGTAACGGGCAATGCCGCCCACCTCCGTCTTAACCCATAGGCGGGAAATGAGGGCGCGAATCGTTTTCTCCACCATCGGATGATCCACTGGGAACGCCCCGAACGACCATACCCCGGAAATGGCGCTGTCCATGGTCATGTCATATTCGTACTGCGCATCCCCGCCCAATCGCTTCTCCCAGGATGCCGGAGTCAGCATTCTTGCGAATCGCTGATCGGATTCGTTCCAGAGGTAGGTCTCCATTCCCTTTCTAATCTCGTCGGCTGCGACGCGATAGGTATCGCCCTTTCCATCATCAAATACATCCGATATGTTCGCTGCCGCGATTAACGCGCCGTAAACGGTTCCGCACGTGTATGCGTGGACCCCTCTCCTCTCCTCCCAAAGATCATACGAAGGCAATGGCAACCCCGTGTTGGGATCGCGATACATATCCATAAAGTCGGCGCAAGGAAGAATGAATTCATCATACACTGATTCGATGAACTCCAAATCCTGATACCGATTGTAATGCTTCCACAAAGCCCAAATCACCAAAGCGGTGCTGTCTTCCTGAAATGGGGTCTCGTTGTATCCATCCACCGTCCAAGGATGCCAGGTGGCGCCAAGAGAACCTTCCGCGCTGTATTTATGCAGAAGAGCCGCGCGATCCTTTGGCAGGATGTCTCGGCAAAAAAGGAAGAATTTGCGGGTGATATCCTGATATCCCAATCTGTCCAGTGCGGCGGACACCAGAGCTCCGTCTCTCGGCCACATGTAGGAGTAATGCGCCCTGGCAGTCTGCATGATGTCGGAATCGTTAGCCGCAATGATTGCTCCGCGGTTATCAATGTTGGAGCGTATCGTCAGCAAACTGCGGCGGAAGACCTTGCGAATAATCTCCGGCAATATCGACAGGCGATCCGTCTCCTTGTTTGACCATGCGATCCAATAGTTGGTCGTTTCCCTCATGAGGGTGTCAAAACCGTTATCATGGATGTGGTTATAGATGCGTGTGATTTCCCCGAGAGATTTTCCCGCGCAGATCCATGCGTGAATTTCGGACGCGGTGCTTGGAAGCAAATCCGCTCGAACGCTAAAGGTGGAATCCACCGATCCCTGAGCCACGGGATTCATGGAAAGCTTGCCATCCTCCGCGTCACGCCAAGTTCCCTCCGCTCCTCCGAAACCCTTGATGCCCGTCGCGTATTCAAGGAGACCTCCCTGAGCGCTCATCGCACCCAACAGGAAATAGTTGTCTCTCTTGTAATGGATAATCGCATCCTGATAAGGATTGTAAAAGGCGGTGTCCCCGATATCGGTTTCCGCAATATGAAAATTGTGCGTGAAAAAGACCCTGCACTCCCTCTGCCTGTCCAATTCGTTGCTAACCCGTATTCGCCGCAGAAGGATATCCTCGCGATGCAGCACGCAATCGTTTATCGTGAGGGAGAGTTTTAATCCGGCATGGCTGGCCGTCGCGATGCTCACAAGAGTGTTTTCAACGTATTCCGTCGACTTTGCCCAGGCGGGATCGCTGAGCCAAAAAAATTGCCCGTCCACCCACACTCCAATTCGAGCGAGATGACCGGACAAATGATTCAACATTCCTACGTATGGCCAGTAAAAATCTCTTATGGATAAATCTCTGTCCATGGTAATCAGCAAATTGCCGTTACCCATCACTAAAGGTCGTGGCATCTATTCCCTCAGGCGCCCGGATTTGGTTGGTATGCGGCGCCAATTCATTCTGTCCGGGCGCTTGAGGGTTCCGCCCTCGGTCTATCCGGGAGAGCTTCCCACCTGCGTGATGATCCAGTGCCCGTCGATTCGTTGCAGAACGTAGCTTACATATACTTTATACTGCTGGTTGTTGCTGTCCACGTATATCTGTTTGCCGGATACCGTGTATACCCCCACGCCGTTCTTCTTAACACGGTCCAAAGTGAAGGAGATGGTGTCCATGTGCGTCAAGGCGTCACGGGTTAGATCCAGATAGTCGTTTGCGCCAAGCGAATACTCGTATTTGCCTCTCTGGAAAACCGCGATTTTCACATTGGGATCGGTCAAATCCACCAGCGGCTGTATGTCGCTCTCCATGAACGCTTTGCGGATGTTGTCGATGGCATTCTGCAATCCGGGCACTTGGTTTGCTAAAGCCGCGCCTTGGTCATTCTGCAGATAATACCCGTTGCTCGGGTACCCTTCGCACACTCCGCCAACGTATATGGGCGTCTCGATGTATACGAACGCAGGTTGATGATACCAACAGAAGCTTGCATCGATATAGGGCGGACATACACCGTCATAGTAGTAGTATGGCGAATAGTATACCACGCCGGGCGTGTAAACGGGACTATAATACGGATAGTAACTATAATCGCCGCCCCCGAAGTAATTCACTATCAGGGTGTTATGGATCCTGTCCGCAGGTCTCAAATACACACCATTGTTAAAAAGGCGACCCTCTCTTGAATGCGTGAAGATGTTATAAGCGTGATTGCTTACGTAACGCCCTCCGACCACTCCTCTATTCTGGATCGCATTGCGGTTAAAAACACCAATGGGTTGGTTTCGCACATTCCCATTATTCCCGATACGCCGCCCCGCAGGTTGATTCAGCGTCCCCGCATTAACACGTCCGTGTTGAATATTGGGACCGGTGTTCGGGTAGATATAGTTGTTTCTGCCCGTGCCGATTTGTCTGTTTCCCACGCTCGGATTATCTCGAGTGGGATTAATGTTCGTCCTTTGCGGCGATCTGACCGGAGATTGCCATGATCTCTGCCAGTTTGAATGCCCTGGTTGAGAACCCGGTTTGGAAGAGGGCAGGTACGATCCTCTGTCGGGCGCGGGATTGCTGCGAACGGGTGATGGGTTGTATGTTCGCTGTGGGGTGTAGCCGTTTCCTCCACCACCGCCATATATGCGCCCATGCCCGGAATAACCGCCGCCACCTCCGATGGGTTTGGATGGAGTGTAGCCTCTGCCACCGCCACCGCCACCGCCGATGGGTCTGGACGGAGTGTAGCCTCTGCCACCACCGCCGCCGCCGACGGGAATGGACGGAGTGAAGCCTCTACCGCCGCCTCCACCGCCGCCTCTGTAACCACCGCCGCCGCCGCCACCGCCGACGGGGCTGGACGGAGTGTAGCCTCTACCGCCACCGCCGCCGCCACCGCCTCTGTAACCACCGCCTCCGCCGCCGCCACCTCCCGGTCCTCTTCTCTGACCCAATGCGGGCTGACAAGCCAACAAGGAGACTCCAATCACTGCAATGGACAGCATTTTCCAAATTCCGGGATCGGATTTACCGCTATATTTGGCTTTCATGGCTAATACCTCCTTTCGTGTATTTAACCTGAAATTCTCGTAACTCTCGTCGGATTACTAATTCGTCTGTTTTTTAACTCTCTGATTATTCTATACGTTTTGTAATTTGTACTGTGACGAATAATATACCGTTGATTAATAAATTCCAAGAAATGAAATTCGTGCAAAAGACGAAACGAGGGGGCGAACGAGGAATGCGCATACGCAATGGGTGATGCATGAGCGAGAGCGGCGGTAAACGATATCGCCGCTCTCAAAGAATTACTTTTACAGCTTCACAATTTTACCGGTCTTCTCCGACTCGTAACCGCCAAGAATCACATTCAGAACGGTTATCCCCTCCTTCAGACTCTGCTCCGGGGTTGTGCCCGTCTTGATACACTCCACATAATGCTGGATCTCCGCCACGAAGCCGCTCGCAGGCTGCAAATCCGCTTTTTCCACCTCGCCCTGAAGCGGGGCGAAGTAGAGATCGTTGCCCCGACCGTATATTTGCCCCAAATCGCCCACGATGGATATCTGCCACTGACCGTTTGGAACTCCGTGCGCCCAGGAGGTCTGCAGTGTTCCGATGGAGCCGTTTTCGAAACGCACCATCGTCTGCGCGGAGTCATCGCCTTCAAGATTGGTCTGGATGAAGTTATGGCTGAAGCTCACAACCTCCTTGGGCTCGGAGTTAGCCAGGGAAATGAGAAGATATGCGGGATGATAGCCGGTGTCGATGGCGCATCCGCCGCCGCAGGTCTCCAGTTTCCCGCGCCACCCGAACTCCTTCACTCCGCTTGTGCCGCCGGAGCGGAAGCAGTCCACGGTGCGAATGCTGAAAACCTGTCCAACCTTGCCCTCTCTTACCCACTTGCGGGCGAGACGAGGCGCGGGTTCGAACATCTGATTGTGAGCGCACTGCAGGATGACGCCGTTCGCTTTCACGGCTGCCTCTATGTTCTTCGCCTCCTCATGAGTGATGCATAAAGGCTTCTCCGTCATGACGTGCTTTCCCGCGTTCGCAGCATCTATGATCGCCGCAGCGTGAAGGTAGTGCGGCAATGCGACATCCACCGCATCCACTCCGCCTTCCGAAAGCATCTTTTTCCAGTCCGTGTATGTCGCCACGTCCGGATTTACCGCCAATCCGCGATTCTTCGCTCTCTCCTCGATAATATCGCACGCCGCCGCCACTTGCGCATCGTCCGCAACGGCTTTCCATCCCGGCAGGTGGGCTCCCATGATCCCGCCGCAACCTATAAATCCGACTTTGATCATCACGTCCTCCATCTGAATATGAATTAATAAAAGAATACCAGTTTCCTGCGAATAAGCGGATACCGATTTCAATTATCTGCAAGGGGTCGGCGGATTCCAACTTGGCGTTTCATTTTCATCTTTTTACCCGCACGGCGCTTGACCTTTTTCCTGCGTCGGGGTACTGTCTTTAAGTGTTGTATAATCAGGCGATTGACAAGGATAACAGCTAAGAACACGGAAAGGTTATGGAGCGTGACATGAGCGGAAAAGCGTTGATTGTTTGGGGAGGCTGGGACGGACATGAGCCCGAGCCGGTGGCTAAGGTTTTCGCGGAGGTACTTGTCAAGGAAGATTTCGATGTGGAGCTATCTCACTCTTTGGATAGTTTTCTGGAGACAGATAAACTCAAAGGTCTGGATTTAATCGTTCCCGTGTGGACCATGGGAAGTATGACCGGGGAGCAGAGCGCGGGATTGATAAAAGCGGTTTCGTCGGGAGTCGGTTTGGCGGGATGCCATGGCGGCATGTGCGATTCCTTCCGAGAGAACACCGACTACCAGCTTATGACGGGCGGGCAGTGGGTGGCGCATCCAGGCAACGACGGGGTGGAATACGAGGTGAAAATCACCGACCACAATCATTTTCTCACGCGAGGAATGAAGGATTTCAAAGTCAAATCCGAGCAGTACTATCTCCATGTGGATCCCTCCAACAGGGTGTACGCCGTAACACCCATGCCGGTTGCGGAAGGTCCGCATACGCCTAACGGGCGATTTGAAATGCCCGTGATCTGGACACGCTATCACGGCAAGGGCAGGGTCTTTTACTGCTCCCTTGGGCATAACGAATCCATAGTGCGCATGCCGGAGACGACCGAGATCATGCGGAGAGGGTTCCTTTGGGCGGCGAGCAAAGCCGACTAAAAACAGATATCATGGTGGTCGGCGCAAGTTCGCCGACCGCCTGATTGCGGATAACGCTGAATTATTTGCGGAGGATAGGAATGTCTCATAAAATGTCGTTGCCGAGAAGCGCTCCCGAAGCGCAGGGAGTCTGTTCCTTTCAGGTTCGTCTATTTGTGGAGGAGGTGGACAAAAGGGTTCGCACGCTGCATAGCCTCATGCTCGTGAGGCACGGACACATTGTGGCGGAGGGTTGGTGGAAGCCTCAGACACCGGACACCCCGCATGTGCTGTTTTCCCTAAGTAAGAGCTTCACCTCCACGGCGATAGGGATCGCCATAAGCGAGGGGAGATTGACTCTGCATGACAGCGTGCTGGATTATTTCCCGGAATACGCGCCGGAAAATCCGGCCGATAATCTCAAAGCCATGCGAATACAGGACCTGCTCTGCATGTCCACCGGCAACGAGAGCGAGCCGAACGCTAGATCCGCTGAAAACATCCCCTGGGCGAAGACGTTTCTGGCGAATCCGGTTCCTTTCAAGCCGGGAACGCATTTTCTGTATAACTCCGTCGCCACCTACATGCTCTCCGCCATCATTCAGAAGGTGACGGGAGAAAAACTGGTGGATTACCTCACGCCGAGGCTCTTCGATCCGCTTGGGATAGACAAGCCTAAATGGGATGAGTGCCCGGACGGCGTCAACACCGGCGGATGGGGATTGTATCTCCGCACGGAGGATATCGCCAAGTTCGGGCAGCTTTACCTGCGGCGGGGGATATGGAACGGCAGGGAGTTGGTTCCCGCCTCGTGGATTCACCTGGCGACATCCAAGCAGGCGTCCAACGGAAGCAACCCGCTAAGCGACTGGGATCAGGGGTATGGGTTCCAGTTCTGGATGTGCAGGAACGGGGCGTATCGCGGGGACGGCATGAACGGGCAGTTCTGCATCGTCTTACCCGAACAAGACGCGGTAATCGCCATCACGGCGGATACACCGGACATGCAGGGGGTTCTCAACCTAGTATGGGAATATCTCCTTCCCGCCTTCGCGTATTGCCCACTTCCCGAAAACGGAGAGGCGAATGACGAGATGAAATCCGTTTTGTCTCGGCTGACAACCGAACGGAAATAATGATGGGGCGAACGAAACCATTGGGCGGTATGTTCAGTCCCCACCACGATCGTGAGAAGCCTCCTTTGGACCCTTGCGCCGCCGTCCTCCTTCCCTTCGACGATCGGGGAAGAATGGACGAGGAGGCTTTCGCGCGCCTGGTTCAATCCACCCGGAACGCAGGTCTCAAATGCGCGGTCAATATGGACACCGGCTACGTGAATTACCTCACCCGCGAGGAGAAGCTTCGCGTGCTCCATCTCACCCGCGAAGCGCTCGGAGCGGGCGAAGTTTTCATTGCGGGGACGTACATTGAAGACGAGGAGGGCGATCCGCTCTCTCTCTACCTCAAGGAGATCGAGCCGATTCTCGAATACGGGGGAACGCCCATCCTCTTCCCCACCTCCAAATTGCACGGCGCGAACCCGGCGGAGATGCAAAGGGTCTACTCCGAGGCGGTGCGGCAGGCGAAAGGGGCTTTGGCGTTTGAATTGAGCCCTCTCTTCGCGCCGAACGGGGAGATATTCAGCGAGGAGACCGTTCGCGTCCTGATGGAGATTCCGAACCTCGCCGGCATGAAGCACTCCTCACTCAGCATGAAGCTGGAGATGTCGCGCTTGGAGTTGCGCAACCGCATGCGTCCGGATTTCCGCATCTACACGGGCAACGATCACGGCATCCGCATGACGGAGTACGGCAGCGATTACCTGCTGGGTCTCGCCACCTTCTGCCCCGAGATGTTCGCCGATCGCGACAGGCTCTGGGCCTCCGGCGATCCCGCCTACCACGATCTCACCGAGGCGATCCAATATCTCGGAGCCGTGGCGTTCCGCGCCCCCGTCCCCGCCTCCTCGGGCTCATCCACCGGCTCCAGCGCCAGCACATTTTCCCCCCGCTTCAAGTAACTCGCCGGAATCCCAATCTTCAACTCCGAAATCGAATAATGCGGATCGAAAGCAAACACCCCATCCCCGAAC
>DAIDHP010000052.1 GCA_027459625.1 Chthonomonadales bacterium | reverse complement strand
GCGATTGAGGGGGAACTCCAAAACAGTGAAGCGACGGAAGTCAACGAGGGCGAAAACGTTGAACAAACGCGTGAACATTGGGAGGAGCAGGCAAATGAAAGATACCCCAAAAAGGCGGGTCTTAAGGAATGGCATCACATATGGCCGAAATATCTGAAAATGGGCAAAGACGAATTAATTCAATTGAACGCCCCCTATCATCAGCTTCTTACCAACGCCATTCGCAAAGCATTTTCATTCGGAACGGATTATTCTAAAATGTCAAACGACATAAAATTGAAAGCATTGAATGAAATATATTTAAAATATAAATTATAAAATATCAATAGCTAATTTCTTGATATGGAGTATGATGTGAGGGAACGAATTGAAATACGACTTGGTCGAAAATTCGCGGATTCCCAATTCTCGAATATATCACAACCTTTATCCGACATAACTAGTCGCATTGTAATTAGTTCGGATAATCAAAATTATTTAAATATTATTAATGCCCTGAAAAAATACAAGAGAGAGGATTTTTTAGGTGCTTACTGGATTGAAAGATACTACACACGATCAGAGTTGGAGAGAGCTACGCTTTTTAATTTGATAATAAAACCAACATCAACGTTCGAACCCGACGGGGAGGATTGCGGCACAATATATGACATTTCGGGAAAGTGCGAGTATTGCGGAGCGGGCGCGAGGCAGATGAGCGATCTTATGCTGAATACGCGCACGATCCCCAAGGGCAAGGATATCTGTCGCACCATTTCCAATGAATGGGTTATATCTGAAAGGCTACATCGAATTTTGATTGAGAATAACATTACCGGATACGAGGCGAAACCGATAATACACCATCCGGAGGCGCCGCACTCGGTTCGTCTGAGTGTTACCGCGACGGGACGCGAACTTATTAAAATGGCTAGTATGGAAGGGATAGATCCGAACTCCTACAAATTCAGTCGTTGGCTGGACGAGTCGGAGCATGAGACGATGTTCATCAAAGCCCTGTACGAGTACGCCGAGAAATACGAGGCGCGATACGGCCCGAAAAGCGTTGAAATGGCGTCGCATTGGCGTCAATTGACAATAACTTCGAAACCCGTGGAATTGACAAACGATATGAAATACGGAATTATTTGGGATTTACAAACGGAGGATGCATGCCCTTACGGGCACTCGTTGAGAATTGAAACGGTTTCGGAGCTCTATGTGGACGGGAATACATGGGATGGAAGCGATTTCGCAAGAACCCGCATATTGTTTGGTTTTGATGTGCATGGTTGCAATGGCCCGCCTCCGGAACTTCTAATATCCCCGAAATTGCATCGCTTATTCGTGGAGAACAATATAAAGGGATATCGCGTGGAAATCGCTCATCTGGTTTGATGGATATGCGCCCATCATCATTCAAAATGGCATACTCCAGCTTTTTAATGTGGATATCCGAACACAATATCGGGGTCGGGCGTGGCTATGACGCTCCGGCAGCCGCCACATAGACAGTTTAAACGAGACCGATAGGCAACCTGTTGCCGTCAATTCCTTACAGCTGGCAGGAGGGGCAGGCGGGATGCCGCACGGATTCCGAAACCGGCTTGGTTTATATGCAGTCGCGGTATTATGCGCCCGGGCTGGGGAGGTTTTCCGGTCGCTTCAGCCGGATGAAGTGAGTGTTTCGAAGTATCTCGCCCATCGCCGGCACGGGTTACGGTATTATTGTCGCATTCCGCTTCTATGCCAATCCTCGGCGAGAGCTTCCATGTTGGAAAACCTGACTCACATGCAAGAATAACGCCGCATAGAGGAGGGGATGTCGTGCTTTGTGCACAAATTCAGAGATCATCACATGACATAATGATACATAGGCGTTGCATCATGGCGTGGGAAATCCGCAGCGCTTAAGAAACCTTGTATCACAATGGAGAATCCAACCCGATATGAGAACGATAATCCTGGCGGGTCTCATTGCGTTGTTGGCGAGCTTGGGTTCATTGCTCACCGCGAGCGCGGAGCAACGTCCATACTCCATGGATCAACCCTGCGTCTCGCATGATTTGAACACTCTTTGGTCCGTGCTGGGGGTTTCCGAGGCATCGGACGGAATCACCCCCAATCAGGACGCAGTGAACAACGTTAGCTGTGAGTTCGAATGGGAGAGCCTCAAGCTCGCCTGGACGAACCTGCCGCTTCGAGCCTCCCTGCGTAAAAACCTAATGGATGCTTCTGTCAGCGGGATAAACGCAGCGGGAAGCGAGCCGAAAGGGTATGTATACCCTGCGACCAACGATATAAAGTGGTTCGGTCTGGATTATCACTTTGACCAGCAGCCGAGGTTCATCAATGCAGTCTACGATTATTACGCTTGGACCAAAGATACGGCTTTCCTTAAGGCGATGCAGCCCAAAATCGAGGCGGCGATGGACTACATGATGAATATCATGAAGGGCAAGGAGGGGCTGCCTATCACACCGGACCCATATAACGGCATATCCAACACCGGGCGTCCCTCCACATACATGGATTGCTATCGGGAGGGATACGAGGTCACTTGGATATTGGAAAGCTATTACACCTCTCTCTTGGACATGGCGAAGCTGGAGACCGCCTTGGGCGATCCAATCAAGGCGTCGCATTACGCCTCGGATGCGAATAAATTCCCCTCCGAATTCAACCGCCTTTGGAATCCCGTCACCCATCGGTATGTTGGCTGGAGGGATAGTAATGGCGGGCTGCACGATTATGGCTTCACTTACATCAACTTGGAGGCTCTCGCCAGAGGTTTGGGGGACGCCGGAAAGGCGTATCGCATCTTCCAATGGCTGGATCATGGCAAAGCTCAGCCGACTGCGGCGGGCGCCCATATCGGCAGCGAGGATATCTATCAATGCATCGCGGCACCTCGATCCAACACCATACGAATACCGACATCCGACTGGGTTCCATGGTCCGTCTCGGAAACCCTGAGGAACACCCTTTTTAAATACGGAACATTGGTGGAGGACGGCGGTTCGGAACTTCTGTGGAACTACTACGATGTGATGGCAAGGCTGAGATGGCTCGACGCAAATGATGCCTGGAGGAAGTTTGCGGATATGGTCTATCGGGCGGGTGGGGATCCCCTGATGTACACCGAAGTCGCCACCAACCATCCCTTGGATGTATACGGCGAAAATTACCTCGAATTCGCCGCGAACGGTGGCGAGAACGGGTTGGCTGGGCTGTCTCCTCTGTACGGCTTCATGGGACTGCGCCCAGGACTAAACGGCCTTTATGCCTCCCCCAACCTCCCCACATCGCTCGTCTATCTCAAATGCGATGACATCAGTTATGGTTCCCATGACTGCTCCGTAAAAGTGGTGCGAGGACGTATCGTGTATGACTATGACTTGTTCAATAACTTCACCGTTCTAGGGGCGGCGGGAACGTCGAGCACCTTCAAGACGGAAAACGGGTTCAATTCAGTCGGGGCTCTTCTTTACCTCGACAAAGGGGTTCACCAATCCGGTTATTACATTCGGACCATCCAGAACGTGGTGCTTCCCGTGATGCAGCCCACCGTTTCTCACCCGATCCGCATCAAACTGGAAAGACTGGAGGGGGGAAAATGGGCGGCGGTTGCCATGGCCATCGCCGATACGCGATACAGCGACGCTTGGCTCTACGCAAGAATCGCGCACCAGCCTGCCGGAACCTATAGGCTTACCCTTACGGATTCCTCAAAAAGCTTCAGTTGGCTGAACCAGGATGGAGTATATGATATCCGCGCTGTGGACGAGCCTGTGACGAAAGCCGAAATCATACGAGTTCATGGCGCGAAAGTCTCTTTGAAAGCCTCGAAATCCTTCTCCGCCATTCACTTTGCAGGAACCGGATCGATGCGGTATGTGAAGCTATATCGTAAAATGGGGGGATTTTGGTGGATAGTCAGAGTTACGTGGGCGTCCTCCCCTCATGGCGGCGTCCTCAGTTTCGCCGATCAGCCAAAGGGAAACTACAAATTAGCGTTTGACAAGCCGTTCAAGGGCGTGGGTGCGTTGGAATCCTCCCTCTACCTTATCACCGTCACAAGCGACGGCAAGTCCTCCACCCAGACGGTGGGGGCGGGAGGGAAAGTCCGGCTGTCGATACCTTGACTTACATGGAAAACAGAGCACATTTTCACCACACCTCGTGAAATCCAACGGTTATCATCGGATATGCGCTTATCTATGTACGATATATTGACGATACTCCAAATTTAATCCATAACTTCTGGAGCGTTTTGATGGATTGGCAACAAAAAGCAAGCCTTCATCAACCCATTGCTTGAGTATTACGCGCGCCATCCGCTCCGATAATCCAAGCGTTTGGGACACATCCGAGGAGGTGATCGTCTCTTGCCCGGCAAATAGGGGCAACACCAGACGCGCTCTACGATCCAGACGGGGGAAAGATTCCGGTTCGGCCTGCGGTGTATTTTCTGCGTTCCTTAACGTTTCACACTTAGCGTCATAGAACACGGAAGCGAGAGTCTTCACGTAATATTCCAGCCAGTTAGTAAGGTTAGCATCCTCCCGCCCCAGATAGTAGTTATGGCTTACACCAATATTGAGAGCCTCATAGTAAGCCTCCAAATCCCGGGAGTGGTATTCCTCCAGCGAAAATAAACCTTTTAGACCGTAGCCATTGGAATGAAGTATTAACGTGGAAAGCAACCTTGCCGCTCGTCCATTGCCATCGTAGTAGGGATGAATGGTAACGAATTGATAATGAGCCAGCCCAGCAATGATAACCGTAGGAACCCTATCTTTTTCACTGGCGTTTATCCAAGCAACCATTTGTCTCATCAGTTCCGGCACGTCCGAAGCCTCAGGTGGAAGATAGATGATACTCCCGGTAAGGGAATCCCGAATGACATTCTGTCCATCCCTGTAGGGTGATGACTTCGCTCGGCGACCTTTCATCACAATTGCGTGAATCCGACGAATCATATCCTCGGTGACAATAATTTTTTTGCTCGCCCACTCCTCGACTCGAATAAGGGCGTTCCAGTAGTTCCGCACTTCCGCCACATCTCGTTCTCTTCCGCGAAACAGTCTCCGTCGGTTGGAGATCACCTCTTCGGCTTCCTGAAGGGTGAGTCTATTACCTTCTATTCGCGTGGAATAGTGAGTGGCTCGAATACGCGCCTTGCGCGAAAGTTCATCTTGAACAAAGAGAGGCAAATGAGTGTTTTCCACAAGCACACGTGCGGCTTCCATCTCTATAAGGGTTTGAGAGATGGCAGGGGTAATGGAGTATTTGGGTTGCCATATGGGATGCAACATGATCATTCGCCGTGAAACATTGCCGTTAACCTAAGGACTTATTGCCGTTATATTGCCGTTAAATTATACCGCCTATCACTTGGAAATGCGATACTTAGGAAGGCTCAAACGGGTAGTATAAACAGTTATAAGGGTTCGGGCCACTTAGTATAAAGCGTTGACACACACAGTACAACATCATATAATATATATATGGCAGCTAGATACATTTCAGTTATTGCATTATTAAGTCCTATGGCGGCAAGCCCGAACAAATAGGATGGAACAGAATGATGAAAAGGTTCATGCGGAACAACCAGCCAGACAAGAAATCAAATGGGACGATCCGCTCCCGGAAGATGGATATAGCGCTGTTCCTCATGGCTTTATCGCTGATCTGCACCCTGGCATTCTGGAACTTACCGGCGGGAGCCTCAGGAGCCATTGCATCCTGGAATAGCAAGACCGCCAGCGCTTACCTTGATCAGAGGACGGTCAGTTGGATGCACAATGGGGGCGCGATGGATCACGGAACCTTCTGTATCTCTTGTCACACAGCGTTTCCTTACGCGCTGGCGCAGCATGCGCTTCAAACCAGTTCGGGGGAGAGAACGCCCTCTCCGGTATACAGTCAGCTTATCGCAAGTGTTACAAAGCGCGTTCACCTCTGGACCGAGGATCAGCCGTATCTGAATAACAAAGCCCAGGGATCAGGCACGGAATCCGTGCTCAATGCCATGGTGCTGGCCAATTATGGCTCCGGCAGTCAAAAGCTGAGTCCCCTCACGCTGCAGGCTCTGAAGATCATGTGGTCGCAACAGTTGAAGAGCGGACAGAATGCAGGCGCCTGGCCCTGGTTTAACTACGGAAACGAGCCATGGGAGGCTCAAGACTCGCAATACTGGGGGGCGGCGCTTGCGGCAGTTACGGTGGGAACTCTCCCACAGGCATACCGTTACGATCCGGATATTCAGGACAACCTGAGGCTGCTCAAAGAGTATTTGCTGCATGACCTGCAGGAGCAATCCCTTCAAAACCGTTTAACTCTGCTGTGGGCTTCCACCAAGTGGCAGGGACTGCTCAATGCGGATCGGAAAGCGGAAATTGTCCATGCCGCTATGGTTAAGCAGCATTCTGATGGAGGATGGAGCGCATCGGACCTTATCCCACCCACGTGGAAGCGCGGTGATGGTACGCCCCAGGAGACAAAGAGCGATGGTTACGGCACGGGGTTTGTAACTTTTGTCATTGAGCAGTCCGGCATACCTCACACCCAAGGCGCGATAAAGGCTGGGCGGTTGTGGCTTATGCGGAATCAGAATCAGTCGGAAGGATTCTGGACAGCATATTCCTTGAACAGGAAGCTCGATCCAACCTCCGGGGACGGTAAATTTATGTGTGATGCCGCAACGGGATATGCAATTCTGGCGCTGACCACGAAATAATCACGCCGTGTATTGGCAACTATGGTGGTTATCATATTCCCTCACAAGGAATTCTTAAATAACAGGTGGTTTCTTCCGATGGCTTTCCTGCGTCGGAGGAAAAATCCCAGCCCGCTCAGCCTCATCCCCGCCATTATTGAGAAGCTCCTTGGCTCGTGCGTAGCTCATACATCGTTGGAGACCTTTGACGCGAACAAGGGCTACTTCGCAGCGTAAGAACAGACCGATGCGGACAGTCGAAGATGATTTGCGATAAAGGATCATTGAGGTATAATAAGTGTAAATAACATATAATTGAAGTTCTCGCCGTTTGAAAGCCGTTTTGGCTTCATATCGTGATGAGAAACTCGTAAGATGTCCAAGCCTCTTCTGCTTATCGCAGCATCTTAAAGGCAATTGATATGATAGACGTTCTCAAGGACGCCCTCCTTATTACCGGCTTCGTTCTGGTGATGATGCTATTGATTGAATATCTGCATGTAACGACCCACGGATTATGGAAAAAAGGGCTTGAGGGGGGCCGGTGGAAGCAGTACGTGCTGACCTCTCTGCTCGGCGCCATGCCGGGCTGCCTGGGGGGTTTTACGGATGTCGCCCTCTACATGCACGGCAGAGTCTCTTTCGGAGCGCTCGTGGCGGGCATGCTCGCCGCCTCCGGGGATGAATCCTTCGTGATGTTCGCCATGATCCCCCGACAGGCGCTCTATTTTCATATCCTTTTGTTTGCCATCGGCATCGGAGCGGGATTTTTAACGGACTCCCTTCTTAGCCGGCATGGCTCCCAGGGTCCCATACCCTGCGATCTGCTGGAGATTCACGAGGAGGAGACGAACAAGGAGCCTTTGACCAACCGATTCATGGAGCAATGGCGGGTTAGGTCGCCAATCCGCGTTCTGCTGACGATCGGACTCGCGATACTGTTTTTTGCCGTTTTGAAAGGCTTAATAGCGGAATCGGAAGGGACAACCGTTCGAAACCTCCTGATGGGCGGGACTTTATTTACCATCGCGATCGTCGTGACAGCATCCGACCACTTCCTGGAAGAGCACCTTTGGAGGCACGTGGTGATCCGTCATATCCCGCGCGTCTTTCTCTGGACATTCGGAACCCTCGTCGTGCTGCACTTCATAGTGCCGACGATTCACGTGGAATACATTATGCGCAACGGAAAATGGCTGATGCTGCTTTTCGCCGCTTTGATAGGTATCATACCGGAATCCGGTCCGAACCTCATCTTCGTGATGCTCTACGCACAAGGACTTGTGCCTTTAAGCATCCTCCTCGCAAACTCCATCGTGCAGGACGGGCACAGCGCATTGCCGTTGCTCGCCCATTCCAAGAAGGTATTCCTGTTGATGAAGTTTGTGAACTTTGCCATAGGGCTTGCGCTTGGATCCCTATTATTGAGTTTTGGTTACTGACAACATTAGGGGAAATGGTTCATTATCTGCGGAAAGCGAGCTAATCGACATACACACCGCTCTTTGTGATTTTTCATTAGTCGTACATACTATAAGAATATGAAGATGTACCAATTAGACTGGATTATTCTTTTGGGACGACGCCCCTACGCGCGCAAGGATATGTCGCCCAATTTCGGGCATCTGGAAAAACGCCGACGGTCACGCCCGGATCACCGGACCATGTCAGGATACCATGGAGTTCCGGGTGAGAATTCAGGAAGGCGTCCTCACAGAGGTCAATTACATCACCACGAATGCTGGTCCTCCATCGCACGCGGATTCACCGCCGCGTTTATTGCCAAGGGTCTGAGCATTGAGGAGGCAATGGGAATAGAGCGAGAGCACGTTTTGAAGGCGATGGGTGCTCCGCCAAAGGAATCGGTGCATTGCGCCCTTCTCGCCACCAACACTCTTAAGGCGGCGTTAAAGGATTTCTCCGACGCCTCAATAGGTGATTGACATTGTTATTAAAATAGCATAGAATGAATCCAAGCACTATCTTTTTTCACAGATTTAGGGGGGGGCAAAGGATAGTTGCGCCTATGCCATCGTCCTAAAATAGACAAAACCCGGAAGGAAACGACCATGATGCGTACCATCCTAATTCTATTTGCTGTCTCCAGCGCCCTGCTATTTGGGGCATGCTCAAACCAGTCCACGCAGTCACCATCCAAGTTGATGACAAACCCCACATCTCACGTGACCGCGCAAACTCCGGCATCCTATTCTTATCGCTCTCCGGGAGGCGCGGTCATCACCTTGGTTCGTGACAAGACAATCGATGAATTCGCAGAGATTTTTCACGCCCGGTATTGGAGATTCGACATCAAATCACCTAAAACCAGGAAGAAGCGATTATTGACGCTGGAATGGCGTCACGACGGGAAGCGACTAACCAGTATGGTCAATATACTGCCTCTCAATTCCACTCACTATCAATGCCTTGTGGTGCTGGCTCCTAACGGAGAATCCATGACGAAATCCGATAAAATGAAATGCTTTTTGAGAGTGTCAACTCTCGAAGGCGAAGGCTCACCCATGGTCACAACGAACAGTCTGACGATGAATAATCTGTTATCCAACTGTATTGTCGTTCAGTCACCTGAAACCCCCATCGCGACGGGAAACGGAAACTGGATACTGCTTTCCGGTTGGAAAACCGGTAATAAGGGGGGCGAGGTCCAAACCACCAGCCCGGCTGACTCGGAACTGGTGTTTCGAACGCAGGAGATGTGAAATTCAACCCTTTTCAATCGCTTCTTGCGGTATGATTCATTGTGCGGGTGACAGATAATAGTCTTATGTCATCCGCACAATGATTTCCACCCAAGAGGTAATGACATGCTTCGCCGCTTCGCCCTTGTGTTGCCAGCTTTGCTCATCCCCATTTTATCCTCATACGCCTTGACGAATCCCGAACCATTACCCCTTAGCCCCTCTTTGGGCGCCTCTAATTCTAAGCGTTTCGACACTCAAATCTCATACCCATCCATCCGCATATCCCAACTGCGCTTCACGCCTGACTTGGATTCAAAATCTCTTCGCCTGACGGTGGATATCACGGGCGGCAAACCGACAAACGTGAGAATCGTGGCGACAGCCTCCGACAAAGGCAAGGTCGTTGGAAAGAGCGAGGGGAATCCGGGCGTTTCTCTCAGCCTGCCGGTTCCGCGGCCTCATCCGTGGTCGCCAACGGATCCCCACCTGTACCATCTAAATGTCTTTCTCATGAAAAACGGCAAGATGATCGATCGTGCGCAAAGTTACTTCGCCATGCGCAATGTCACCTGTGAAACCGATGGAAAGTATCCTCGAATCATGCTTAACGGGCGGTTTCTGTTTGAATCCGGTGTGATGGCGCAAGCCCTTTCCTCCTGGAACGATGCGCAAGCTTCAACGGATGCGCAAATCCGGAGTGAACTTGAGGCGGTAAAACGGCTCGGTTTCAATCTGATTCGTGTGAGCGGAATAACGGAGCCGGAGCGTTGGTATTATTGGGCGGACAAGTTGGGGATCCTCGTGTGGCAAGGGATTCCCCACGCACCGACAGGCGAGCGAGAGGATGAACGGACTTATGAAAACCGGCTTCACCAAATGATTCTCGCATTGGGAAATCATCCCTGCGTCCTACTGTGGACTCTCCCCGGCAAGGGGGCGGAGAGATACGACGAGAAACGGATTGTGCGGAAAATACGGGAGTGGGATCCAAGCCGCTTGGTGGATGCGGTCAATGGCGGAGCGGATAACGGATTGGGGGATGTGCTGGATGTCCATCGCGCATCGCGCCCCATCGGACCGCTCCCTTGCGACGCACGCGCGGTAGTCGTGGGTGAGTGCGAGATGGCACCGACAACAGCAACGCACGGAGCGACGGATAACGAAAGTCTCGAAGGTACCGCGCAAAACCTGTGCCGAATGATCCGCATGGCGCGTTATTGCGGCGAGAAATACGGCTTAAGCGGGGCGGTCTTCACGACGGATCGGAGGTTATTCGACAAGCGTAATATGCAATCAATTGGGAAGATGATTCGGGATGCCAATCTCAGTCCGATACCACCGGACAAGGATAAAAACACCGTCGTTCCCACCTCCGAGGAATACCCGTCATTATGGGTTTACAGCTTCGTTCGAGGAAGCGGATACTGGATTCAACCGGATTTCAACGAGGATATGTGGAAGCGAGGGTTTGGAGGGTTCGGCGATGGATATCCGGCCGCGGATACGCCATGGACCTCCCCCGATATTTGGATGCGGCGTTGGGTGGATATTCCGGATGACGCACCGCAAACCCTCGCTTTTCGCGTGTGGCACACAGGCGATGCGGAGATATACGTCAACGGCGCGGACGCCGCCCATGTCACCGGTGATTCCCATGGCTACGTCATCGTTCCGATGAATATGTCCGGACGTTACGCGCTTCGAGCGGGCAGGGATTTAATCGCCGTTCATTGTCACCAGACGTCGGGGAAAAGGTTCATCGACGCAGGGATCGTGGCGCACGCTAACTGAGAGGGCGTATGTGAAATTCCGTATTGTTTGCAGTTTGAAGCGGTATGAAAGGTGGAATAAACATACATCGGATCAAAGAACGGGGTTTGATACCACAGATCAGGCTTCGTTTGAAAAGCGCAAGGGAGGGCTTATGGTTTGACACCGCCGGACACATCGGAAGAGTGTTGTCGGGGGAGAGCAAAATTCCGTTCCATTTGGCCATAAGAGCGTGGCGGGCTTGCAAATTCCGCTCACGCGGCGGCGCTCATAATGCGAGATCGCATTCGGAACTGTTTTGCTCTCTCCCGATATTCATTTGAATGTCATGGTTTCCTCCCCTTCACCAAATTCGTATTTTCATCCTCCCCCATATCGAACTTTTCCTTTCACCATGCCAAAGTGCGCGAACATCATTTGACATTGACTATTCATAGTTGTAAACTTAAAGTCGATCAGGACGGATTACTTTCTACGTGTGGAAAGGTGCGTCTGATGATATTTGATCGGGGGGCGGGGATCGGGTTCCGAGTTCCGGCATGACATTTACGCCATCGAGGAGTTCGGAAGTATTTTTACTGCATCAGCGCGACGCCACGCTCTCGGACGGCTCTCCTGCGGAGTTGAGGAAGCGGTTCGTGATATACCTGGACAGGCTAACCTGGGGTAATGAGCCCGGCAAAGCTAGAATGGTACTGGCATGACGAGTTGCAAGTCAGCCACCAGTGGATGAACGGATGAAACTCACGGATATAAAGACGATTCGGCAGGGAGAAGGTAGCCATGGATAGAAGCACATACTTTTTCGCTCACGGAAGCCGATGGATGCGGGCTGATTTCCACCTGCATACCAGGCGGGATAAAGAATTCAAAGACACAAGCTCAGATAAGGATTTTGTGGCACTATATATATCCGCATTGAAGCAAGCGGACATTCGTGTTGGTGTTGTCACCAATCACAATAAGTTCGACCGGGATGAGTTTAAAGCACTCCGGAAAGCGGCAAAGCAGGAAGACATCTATCTATTACCAGGTGTTGAGTTGTCGGTCAAGGATGGCCGTAATGGGATCCACACTCTTATCGTTTTTCATGAAGATTGGATTGATAATCGCGCAAACATTGATCATATCAACGGGTTTCTCAGCCTTACCTTCGCGGGGCAGTCAAACTACGAAAAGAACAATGCCCGGTCCAACCATGATCTGCTGGAGACCATTCGAGAACTTGACAAATTCTCGAAGGACTACCTGCTCATCTTCGCTCATGTTGAGGATGATAGCGGTCTCTGGGGGGCGCTAGAGGGGGGACGAATCACTGAACTCGGTGGAAATGATCTATTCCGCTCGCGTACGGCGGCTTTTCAGAAGGTGAGAACGCGAAACAAACGTGAGAATGTCAAAAAATGGCTTGGCGGCTGGTATCCTTCTGAAGTGGAGGGATCGGACCCCAAAACATTGGAGGAAGTCGGACGTGGCGAAAAGACCTTCATCAAGATAGGCGCTTTCACCTTCGAGGCGGTCCAGTTTTCCTTAAAGCCTGGAACCGATCGTTTGCCGGATAAGGCAAATTCAAAGCAAGCTCACTCTTGGATACGATCCGTCGCCTTCGAGGGGGGGATATTTGATGGGAAGCAGTTCGATCTATCCAATGAGATGAACTGCCTGATTGGCATTAGAGGAAGTGGAAAGTCCGCCGTTCTCGAGTGCTTGCGCTTTGCGCTTGAACTGCCGTTGCCTGAATCCACGGAAGAGTTAGATCTCAAATACAAACAAGATCTTGTCCGCTTTGCCCTCGGCAGTGGGGGAAAGGTCGTGGTCGAAGTGGAGGACGCACAAGGCCGGAGTTACGAAATCCGCCGGATTCTGAACGAACGAGCGGACATTTACTTTGATGGAGAACTACGCCCCGGCGTGCGCATACCCTTGAAGAATCCGCTTTTTTTCGGTCAAAAGGAATTGGTGAAAAGAGGTGAAGGCTCAGAGCGCGAGTTGATGGAACGCCTGCTCGGTTCCAAGCTCGATGCAGTCCGTCGAGAGATTGACATCCAACGCCAACGGGTGTTGGACGTAATGATCAATCTCGACAAATTGCAAGACCTCGATGCACTTGAACAAGAATACCAGAGCAAGAAAAAAGATACGGAGTTTCGTCTTGAGCTTTTTAAAGAGCACGGTGTCGAGGAACAGCTTCGGCGTCAGGTGGAGTTCAATGCAGACGTGACGCACGCTCGTCGTGTCGCGGATACCGTGGATGACTTTGTCCGGTCTTTCGACTCATTTCTGAAAGAACAGGAATCCGAACTGGCTGCGCAGCCCAAGCTTGAGTCCAAGGAAAACGCCGATGTCATTGCGGACATCAACACGATCCTTGATCGGATTCGAACAGCGCCTGACAGTGCGCGGCAGTTACTCGCCGAGACGCGCAACGATGCGCGCGCTCTGCGCGAAAAACTGGGAGAACTGGAGCGTCGCCGCGAGGCTCTCAAGGACGAGTTCGCATCCCTCGAGCGGAAACTCAGCGAGCAGCTCCAACAAGAAGCGGGCGTCAGTATCCGGCCGGATGATTTTGTAAAACTGAACACCGAATTGCAGATGACCAAACTGGCGCTCGAAGAAATAGCAAAGAGCAGTACGCGAAAGAACGCCCTTCGAGATGAACTTTTGAAGGAATTGAAGCGGCTCTCCGGCTTGTGGCACCAGGAGTTCAAGCAGGTCGAGATGGAAGTTAAGAAACTCAACGTAAGCCAGACTGCGCTTCGCATTATCCCGCAATATAAGGGCGACAAGGTTGCGTTTCTGAAAGAGCTGCAGAATCATTTCCGCGGCAGCAAGCTTCGAGAAGCAACGTTGAAGGGAGTGTTGGATGCGCACGCAGATTTTATCTCGGTCTACGGAGCATTGGATTCGATTTGCAGCAATCTAGGTGATTCTGGCGAAGTGTTTCGGAGATATTTTAATGAGGCCAAAGCATCTTTGCTTACTTGGCAGGTGCCGAACCTATTCCAGATCGAATATCATGGGAAGGATCTACGCGATCACTCACTGGGGCAGAGGGCGTCAGCGCTAATCCTCTTCATCTTGAACCAGCGCGACAATGATGTAATCGTTATCGACCAACCTGAAGATGACTTGGACAACCAGACCATATTTGAGGACGTTATTAAACTGGTGCGGGCGCTTAAGAAGAGTGTCCAATTCATATTTGCGACACACAACGCCAACTTCCCCGTACTGGGCGACTCGGAACAACTAGGCGTGTGCTCCTTTTCCGGTCGAAACGCCTACATCCAAGTTGGAAGCGTTGACGAGCCGAAGATACAAAAGTCCATCGTATCCATCATGGAAGGCGGTCATGAAGCTTTCGCAAGGCGGAAGGAGATTTACCAGCTATGGAAGCAATAGAACTTATCGAATTGATCGCGCGTGGCGAAAACACCAGGATTCAATATAAGAAGGGGCAAGATGTCACCAATGCCAAATCGCTGGACGGTGAAATGGCAGCCTTTGCAAACAGCAAAGGAGGAAGAATCCTGATCGGCGTTGACGATGACGGCTCAGTCATAGGTTTGTCGCCTGACGACATACGAAGGATAAATCAACTCATTTCCAACACGGCGACCGATTGTGTCCGTCCTTCCATAAACCCTGAAACCGAAAACATCTCTGTCGGTGGGAAATTGGTCATTGTGGTCACCGTTCATGAAGGCATCTCCAAGCCATACGCCGACAACGAAGGCGTATTCTGGGTAAAATCGGGAGCGGACAAGCGCCGTGTGACTTCCCGCGAGGAAGTCCAGCGAATGTTTCAGAGTGCTGACTTGGTTCATGCGGATGAAGTTCCTGTTGATGGAACCACCTCTGGAGACATTGATCTAGAGCATTTTGGCGCGTTTTTTAAGAATCTATATGGTGAAAGCCTTGACGAAACAGGAATTCCGCTTGGTCAATTGCTTAACAACCTCGCCCTCACACGCGATGTACAACTCAACCTTGCCGGGCTTTTACTTTTCGGACGCAATCCTCAAAGGCACCGCCCTGCTTTCGTCATAAAAGCGGTATCTTTCGTCGGTAACGATCCCGCCGGCGACAAATATCGGGACAGCCAGGACATAGGCGGATGCTTGAGCGAGATGTACAAGGAGACGATCTCCTTTCTCACCCGCAATTTACGGCGAATACAAGATGGAAAAGGGTTCAATACGGAAGGTGATCTGGAAGTGCCCTCCGCTGCCTTGGAAGAACTGGTCGTAAACATGCTGCTGCATCGAGACTACTTCATCTCTGCACCGTGGAGAGTCATGTTATTCGACAATCGCATCGAGTTGATCAGCCCTGGCGCCCTGCCGAACAATATTTCTGTGGAGAATATCCGCAATGGCGTGTCGGTCATCCGTAATCCGCTAATCGCCTCCTTTGCAACCAAAGGCAACGAACTCCCCTACCGCGGCATCGGCACAGGCATCCTGCGAGCCCTGGTTGCTGTCCCGGCACTGGAACTGGAATCGGATCAAGAACGCAATCTCTTCATCGCGCGAATTCCTCGGAGAGAATAAGAAATTGGAAAGTCGCGAGTCAAAACTCGAAAGAGCGGTAACGGAGCTAACGCATGGCTAAACATTATGAATCGCTCACCCAGCGGGGAATCTTCGACCCTCGATCTGCGCCCCGATACTCGGAACCCGCAACACGATTTTTGACTAGAAAACACAATCGGATGAGTTGTCTTCTCACTTCCAATCTCGCACGATCAATCCGTTCCGCTCAAATATCATATGGAATCAAATTATCTCCCTCATCCCTTTGTTAACATTAACCCGCAATCCTCCGTATACTGTGATATACTATGTTGCGTCGCCATTTCAACGAATCCCACGGGATTGCATGAGGCGGCGGCGAACATAAAAATACAATCATGCGCCGAATCCCACGAAGTGGGAGCGGGGAAACCAATTAATTGGGGTGAAGTTCCTTTGTGGAGCGCGGTGTCCTTTTCCACCGTAACCCGTCAGCTAACCTCGCAGGCGCGGCGTAAAAGGCGAAGCATACGTATCACGCTCACGCTTGATACGTTTTTTGTTTCCCTTTTTCCGCCTGAAAGGATACGAAATGCTCACAGTAGGATTGGTGGGATTAGGTCTCACCGGATCGGTCATCGCAAGGTTCATCCTGGAAAAACGTCCCGATCTACGGATCGTGACGGCGGGAGCGAGCCCCTTGTCTCTAAAAGCGGGCAAGGATCTAGGGGAACTGGTTGGACTTTGCCCATGCGACGTCATTGTCTCCGAAGCGGAGGATATCCCCATGGCGCTTGAGCGCGCACGCCCTCAGACGGTGATTGATTTCAGCAACGCGGATGCCACTCTTTCCCTTTTGGACAGCTATGCAAGCATCGGATGCGGAGTGGTGGTCGGAACCACGGGTTTTTCCAAGAACCAACTATCCACGCTACAACATGAAGTAAACACTCAGGACTTCGCGCTGATGTATGCTCCAAACATCACGCGAGGAGTCAATGTGCTAATGATGATCGCCAAGCTGGTGGCGAACTACCTGCCACGATACGATATCGAGGTGGTGGAGCGACATCACCGAAGGAAGAAGGATTCCCCCTCGGGCACGGCGGCGAAGATCGTTTCGCAGTTGCACGAAGCAAGAGGGACGGCTCGAACATTGTATGGTCGTCACGATAAAACGCCCAGAGAGGATGGGGAAATTGGAGTTCACTCTTTGCGGGCTGGTGGAATCGTCGGCGTGCATGAAGTGATGTTCGCGAGTGAATTCGACGAGATCGTAATCACCCACAGGGCGGAATCCCGGCTTGCTTTCGCTGCGGGAGCCGTGGAAGCCGCGGAGTGGATCGCATCTCGCCGAGGCTTTTACACGATCGAGGATATGATACGGGATAATGATCCGAACAAGCCGATCCCAATCCCCGCGAAGCCTCTCCGCATTCGATCCGGACATCCCATCGTCGTATAAGCCAGAGACTTTTTGAATTTCCATGCGATCCAAGGGGGGTTCTTCTCCTAAGAACCCTCCTTTTTCGGCGTAACAGGGGAATATCATCCCCTCCACATTCGCCCTTCATCCAGCATGACGAGATACGAATCGACCGGGATATAGTTCGTTACGCTGTTTCCCGTGCCAAGGCAATACCCCCCGCCTTCCATGCAGACATCAAGTGTGTCACGCACTCGTTTCCTGATGGCGTCCTCCTTGGCGTTGCATAGAAAATCCACATCGATTCCGCCAAGAAGCGTCAGGCGATCTCCGAACAGCCGCTTGTCCTCGATTACGCTCTCGATGGTATCCTCGAAGGAGTGCTTCCCGTCTATCCTCACATCGTCAATGAGATCATTCATAATGGAGAAGAGATTGCCGCAGGAATGCAGCAGATAGGGCTTGCCCGCCTCGTGCGCCATGCTTGCCATCAGCTTGTGGCCGGGAAGCATGTATTTGCGGGTATCCTCCGGGCTTATCAGCGTTCCTCCGCGATATCCCATGTCATCGCTGCCCCATACGATTTTCACCCGGTTGAACTCCAATATCCGATCCAGCACGCCGGTAAATATCTCGATCATTTTATCGCAAATCGCCTGAACCAAATCACGCTGGTCGAATAGGGCGTAACAGAGCGTTTCGTATCCCATAAGCCAAGTAAGGTGCTCGGCGAAGTGCCCGAAGCCTCCCCCCCCGATCACGCACATATCATCGGGTAGGTTCCGTTCATACCACTCCAATGCATTCGAGGCAGCCTTAACAGGATCTGGCCAAGGGTATCTCTCGAACTCCTCCCAATTGGTCACCGGCCCCACATGCTCGTCAATGTAGCCGCGACCGCCTTGACGCTGAATGACTGCGGTGTCCTGAGTGACGGAGCGATTAAAGGGCCAATCCTGCCCTTCCAACCCGCATCTTACATAGTCGTATCCCAGGAACCGCTGAATAGTGATCTCCCGTTCCAACTCGGCGTAAGGACGGGAGCGGTCAATGGCGTGATCAATGCCAAATCTCGCGCACAGGGCGTCCTTGACCTCGCCATCCAGAAAGAGTTCGATATTATGCACCCGTTTCGGGGCGCCTTGCCGCATGATGCATCCGAGAAAAGCCTCGTAATCGGGAGTGACGGATTCCGTTAAAAGATCGCTCATTTCAGTTTCCCTCATTTTTCAAGACATCCATGATCGCATTTCCATAGTAGTTTAGCTTATCCTGCAGGGTGTCGTATGCAACGCGAAGCGATTCCAGCGATTTGGGGTTCAGTTTCGCAATGATTCTCAGAACCTGATCGGAAAGAATACTGTAGGGCGGCACATTCATCTTTTGCGCTGTTATTCTTCGCCACACGCGCAGCTTCTCAAAGCGATCATCCTCCCCGTCCCCTATCGGAGGGGTTTCCACTTGTGGTCGAATTGGAATTTGAGGCTTCACATACCGCGTGCCCTTGGACACCTCCGGATTGTGAAGTATCATGTCGGTTTTCGCCAGAGCCTCCTTTCCAATAGCGCTTATGATAACCACAGGCAAATCCTCGATGTAATCTCTGTCCAATAGCCCCATGTCCAGCAATTCCCCCACGAGCGTCGTGATCGTATTTTGCGCCATTCCCTCCAGCATTCCGAACCGGGGACAGGTGTCCTTCCTGACTGGGCTGTTTGGGTTGCCCGCCAGAATTTTGCCGATGTTGGAACGGGTCTCCGGATGCGGCAGATCGTTGATGGTTTGAAGGATAAGACGCCCTATGTCGGGAATCGCTTGCGCGGACGGGGCGTTTAGTTTTGGCATCTCAACCATTTTTGCGATCCCAAGGCAGACATCGCAGGATTTCCCGCACTCTTGCATCCGCTGTCCGAAATAACGGGAGATAACGCATTGCCTGCATTCACGGGTATATGCGTAGGAAAAAACTTCATCCATGCGGAGCCGCGCTTGCTCCCATCGTTCAAGCAACATAGCATCCAAAACTTTACGCGCCTCCCTATGGGGTGTCAGCATCTCGATATGCATCTCCCCGCCTATATCAGGATGGCGGATTACCAGCCCGCATTTTTCCAACAAGCTTATCGAGACACGCATCCGCACTTCTTCGCCAAGCTGCTCTTTTTCACCGGATAGAGTCCGGATAAGATATTCCGCCGACACAGCGCCATGGCTTTTACCGAGTCTGGCTTGCAGCACTCGGTAGATAGCCTTCACATCCTCGACGCTGACCGCCTCCTGCTTCATCCAGCGTTCCAGATTGTTGCGGTCATAGTGTGAATGAAGCAGGATGCATCGCGAGGGTTTGCCGTCACGCCCCGCTCGCCCCGCCTCCTGTACATAGGATTCCAGGGAGCCTGGCAACGCGGAATGGACTACAAAACGAATATTCGCTTTATCCACTCCCATGCCAAAGGCGACCGTGGCGACGATAATGCGCATTTTCCCCAGCATGAATCTCTCCTGAGCTAGGCGTCGCTCCTCGCTTTCCATGCCGGCATGGTAATACCCCGCCTGAAATCCTCCGTTCAGCAGAAAATCCGCTATCTCCTCGCATTTTTTGCGGGAGTTGACGTAGATGATTCCCGCGCCATTCATAGCGTGGCATATTTCCCTCAGCGCACGCATTTTTCCCGTGTTGGAAGAGCACGGCATGGCTTCCATGCACAGGTTGGAGCGATATACTGGCGCGTAGATGCGGTGGAATTTGCGTCCAAGCTGATTTTCTATTTCCGCCTGCATCTTCGGGGTCGCGGTTGCGGTTACCGCAAGCATGGTAGGCGGTGTTTGTCCCTTGGAAAGCATATCCACCGCTCTGCGGATAAACAGATAATCCGGGCGGAAATCGTGCCCCCAGAAACTGACGCAGTGAGCCTCATCCACGACCACAAGCGACAACCGCATCCTATTCAGAAGACCGATGAACGACTGCTGCCGCAATCTTTCCGGGGCGACGTAGATCAGTTTGTATCGCCCTTGCTCCATCCCGGCGAGACGCTTTTCCGCCTCGCCGGGGTCAAGAGAGCTGTTAATGAGCGTGGAAAATTCTCGCAAAGCGGAAGGCAGACCGTCAATCTGGTCCTTCATCAGGGCGATTAACGGAGATATCACCAGGGTGGGTTGCGGGAGTAGAAACGAGGGTAATTGATAGCAGAGCGATTTGCCTCCGCCGGTTGGCATGACTGCGAGAGTGTCTTGTCCCTCCAACACGAGACGAATGACCTCTTCCTGATAAGGTCGGAAGGACTCGTAACCGTATATTTTATTGAGGACGTGTAAAAGGTCTTCCATACGCGTGTCAAAGGAAAAATGGGCTTGAAATTCATGCGGATTGATTTGAGATACAACTACTGCATTAAGAACGCTCCAAGTCTTGTCAAGGTTCCCTTGGATTGTTCATTCTTTTCACTTAGGACTTTGACCAGTATGTTTTTCATTCTCGGGAAGGAAAGCGGAGTCACATACGCCCAGCCATGCCGATGTCCGCAATGCCAATGATGCAAACGCTTCCGTGTCCCATCCTGGGTGAAAACGCCTCCCGACCTTTCCGGAAAATATGATTTTTCTCATGCCGTATGGGCTATAATGTATGCAAAACGTGTGAAACCGGGACGTGCTTGTTCATCTATAACGTTATATCGCCGGGAAACAGCCGATTTTCCCGTTGTGAAAAAAGACTCCCCTCAAATTGCATGAGGGTGTGAAAAATCGAATGGTTATCGGATAAAATGAATTAGGTTCCGAGATTAAAGGATCCGCATGGCGAGGGGCTGCAAATTTATCGTTATATCACATAGAGGTTTACCGTCAACGCACCCATTGACGGTTGCAAGCAAAGTTCGCACAGCGACATGGCGATTTTAGCAACTATCTGACATAGCTCGTTATTAGAACAAGGAGATGTTCCGAATGAAATCCTCAAGTCTTGCTTGGAAGATCACCGCTCTTTGCGCTACGGTGGCGATCTCATTGCCACTTGCATCCTGTAAGAACAGCGTGGATCAATCAAAAACCGCCGCGCAAATCGCAACGTCACAAGCAAAAGCGGCGTCCGCTTTTGACACACCTCTCAAACCCACTGGCACTCTGAATTTCGAGTTGATCACCAATGGAATCGTTCCTTTCTGGAGCGCACTCGGCAAAGGAATGGACGACATGAAAGCGCAGCTTGGCTGCAACGCCAAGTGGCTGGGTCCTCAGAATGCCGATAACAACTCACAGAAGCAGATTTTCGAGGACGCCATCGCATCGAATGTCAACGGGATAGGCGTATCCGTCATTCAGGCTGACGCTTTCGCCCCCGTCATCAACAGCGCGATCCGCAAAGGGATTCCCGTTGTTACATTCGATTCGGATTCGCCAACCAGCGACCGCCTCGCATACATCGGCACGAACAACTACAACGCAGGGATCGTGGCAGGCGAACAGGCGATCAAACTTTTCCCGAACGGCGGAAACCTAGTGGCGTTCGTGGGAAACATGAGCGCACAAAACGCCAGGGATCGATATAAGGGGTTCCTCGACGCAGTGAAGGGGCACAATATCAATATGCTTCAGGATCCTTACGTGGACAATAAGGACGCAGGCAAGGCTCGCAATAACGTCGCGGACGCCATCACCAAATACGGCGATAAGATCAACGGAATGGTGGGGCTCTACTCCTACGACGGACCGGCGATAGTGGACGAAGTGGTCAATGAAAACCTGCGCAGCAAGATCAAAATCATCTGCTTCGACGGCGACCCCATGACCCTGAAGAACCTTCAAAAAGGATTGGTTGATGTCACCGTGGTGCAGCAGCCATACGAAGAGGGGCGCATCGCCACAAAATTGCTCTTTCTCATCAATCGCGAGGGGTTCAAGAAAGCCATGCAGGACATCAAACCCATGGTTGACAAACTGGGGATGAAGATGGACGGCAACATCATAGACACCGGCGTTCAGGTGATCACGCCGGCCAATGCGAATCAATTCATGCAAAAACTGCATGCGCTCGGATTGACAACGACGTGATCCATAAGCGGCTTCCGTAGACGGTCACGGGGCGCGCTCCCGCGCCCCGAACCGGTTCATCTACGACCCTTATCGGTTGTATCTGACGTTGAAGTAACGAATCCTCCCCGTCACAATTTCATCATGTGAATGGGATGTCCAAAGGAGCGTCGATTACCTTGAAATGGTTGAATTGGCGGATATTGCGTTCACGCGAAGCGAGCGTACTAATAGCCTTGCTTATCTTTTGTGGCGCCATTTTCTTTACCTCCGCAAGGAGCTCGTTTTACAGTCAACTGAACTTTCTGAATGTCCTGCGGCAGATGTCGATGCTTGGCATTTTCGCCATCGGGGAAACCATTGTCATTATCACCGGCGGGATTGACCTTTCCCTTGGGTCGCTCATTGCGTTCACCGGGATGCTGATGGCGTTTCTCGTCACGAGGGTTTTCGCTCATCTCATCGATCCCGTGGCGATAACCCTAGGGATACTTGGCACGCTTGCCGCCTCCACACTCATAGGCGCATTTCACGGCACCCTCATTCACAAACTGAAGCTGCCGGCGTTTGTGGTCACCTTGGCGACGCTCCTGCTGCTTCGAAGTCAGTCCCTTATCATAAACGACCGTCTCCAGATCAGCATCGCGAATTACAAATGGCTGCTTTTCCTCGCCAATGGCAACTTTTTCGATCACACCTTTATGCCGATCCCCGTGCCGTTGGTGATATTGATTTTTGTCGCCGCCACCGCCATGATCGCGCTCCATAAGATGCGTATCGGGAGATATCTGTACAGCATCGGCTGCAACGAACAGGCGTCCAGGCTGTCGGGCATCAATGTATTTCGCGTGAAACTCTTCGCCTATTGCGCCAGCGCGGTGTTGGGCGGCGTGGCGGGGATTTTGTGGGCGTCCTACAACGCACAGGGGGATCCAAGCATCGCGGTTGGCTACGAACTCGACGCCATCACCGCCGCCGTGGTGGGCGGCGCGAACCTGATGGGCGGCGAGGGAAGCGTGGTGGGCACGGTGTTCGGCTCCTTGCTCCTTTACGTCATCTTCAGCGCCATTAACATGACCCTGAACAATCCGGATCTTTGGAGAGGAACCATCGTGGGCGGCGTGCTGCTCTTCGCGGTGCTCGTCACGGCTTTCCAGCAAAGGAAAGCGCAGTAAGAAACGAGGAACCGGCGGAATCAGAAGGCGGGGCGACGAATCCAGGGGCAAGCGTTGTGTTATAGGTTCGTTGCCGCATGCGAAGAAAAGATTCCGCCGATTCTTAGGATACGCAGATATTTGGATGGTAAAAGCAGTGGTATAAGAGGATATTGACATTCAGTAGAAGATGGCGTATAATGGTAATAATCACAATCACATCCTAATATTGCTGGGGTAATATCCAAAAACTATCATAATGTCTATGTAGAACAGGCACATAAACACTGCATCACAAGCTTTATTACCTTCGCCAGATTTCTGATTTATAATGAGTATGCAGAACATCGTATGATAACGATTATTAACCAGGCAATTTAATAGTCGTAAATATGCTCTAATATAACATGGAAATAATTGATGCACGAACACTAAACCAGGATGAGCAATATCAACTCCGCAAGATGGTGATCCGCTTTCGTCAACGCGGTATGAAATATCGCGAGATAGCGGATATCGCTGGAATAAATATCAGCCACGCTTGTAAGATATACAAGCACTATCAACGGATGGCGATAAGAGAATAGTGAAAGGCAGACAGGGGAGGCGTTCGGGGGAGAAACGAACATTGGACATGAAACAGGAGAAAACAGTCCAACGAATAATAACCGACATGACCCCCGATCAATTGAAATTCCGCTTCGGACTATGGACATGGCAGGCGGTTCAAATGCTTATCGAACATCGCTGTGGGATACGCATGCCTAAACGAACTATGGGCGAGTACTTGCATCGCTGGGGTTTCACACCTCAGAAGCCGAAGAAACGCGCCTGCGAGCAGAACCTGGTAGCAGTGAAAATGTGGCTTGACGAGGAATACCCTTCAATTGTGCAAAGGGCTAAGGAGGAGTGGGCGGAGATACTTTGGCGCGACGAGACCGGCGTTCGCAGCGATGAATGCGCCGGACGCAAGGTTTTTCTGGTTGTGGACAACCCGCGGGAGCATCACGTCAAGTTGGTGGGGAAATGGCTTGAATCGCTTCGGGAATTGGTGGAGATTTTCTATATTCCATCCTATTCGCTCGAGTTGAATTCTGACGAGTATCTTAATTGTGACTTGAAGTACAGGGTACATTCAAAACATCCATCCCATGATGAAATGGATTTGCAAGGAAAAATCATTTCACCATCTGAAACTTTCAGAAAGAGTGAGCAAATACATTCAGCACCCAATGATCAAGTATGCAGCATGATGTTGTTATTTAATTGCCGGGATAATATATTGATGCAGGCTCGATGATAAAATATAAATACTTACGCTATTTGAAAGTTGTATCTTTTATTTCAGGTTCCTCATTGTTTTGTGTAGGTAAACGGTAGTATACAACCTTGAAAGTAACATATTACAGTACTCAATGAAGAGCCCGAATAAAACACGAATAAACGTAATCTTAGCCATTTCAACCACTCTATATTGACAATCAAGAACGGATGCATGCTTAATAATGACAAAAATTACGTTGATTGGTATCCTTTTTGTGAGGGATGTGCCGTTGAGTTTAAATTATTACCCATACGATATAGCGAATAGCCTTATTTCATATAAGATATGTATAAACCTCATCAATGATATTTTTATAATTATATACCTTATTTCAGGAGTGCTATTATGTGTGAGACGATTAAGTCTAAATCCAGGTATTTAATGTGTTCCAACGATGGGATAGAAAGTCTAATATCAGAAAAATCGAATCCAGATATAATTAAACGCTTGGAATCGATAGATGGTAATGAATTAACAAAAGTTCAGTTAAATCAATTATTATTATTGCATCAAGAAAAAGGTATTTCGGATGGTTTTTTTCGATACTATTGGCTTAATGCACCAAATCATTTTTACAATGTTAAAAAATTACAACATTTTAATAAAGACTATATTAACGATCGATATATTCTCAATTTTGATCATTTTTTATGGGGATTAGAACGTATATTTATAGATACGCTTTATGTGTTTGGAAATATACGTAATGGATTCCATACAATCTGTAAAAAATCATTAAATGAACTAGAAGATATGTTTAACGGAATGCGGTACAATACAGAAGAAATTATGGCACGTGGAAATACATTACATTTCGGCAGTATTGAACCACAGTATAGATATTTGATATCTGAAAGCGCATGCAAAAATTTTGAAGATAGCAACCTAAAGGAATATTTTAAACAAAATTATAAGGTTGCTAAAGATGAGGGTGAAAAGAAAATTACCGTCCAAAGAATAAGATGTGGTAAAAAAAATCCAAATTCAAAAAGTAGTAAAAATAATTATGAGGAAACAACATTGCCAATAGCATGGGATGACAAAGTAGTTGAAGATGAAAAAACGATAGATGACTATTATAATGAAATTTATAAAATATTCATCCATTCAAGAAAAATCGCTTTAAAAAATACAGATTATTATTTAGCATTAGTTGATGATTTGGATGTTTATGTTGCTACTAGTATGAGGGACCAAAAGGATTTTACGAATATGTCGACTACATGCGAGAAAATCTTTAAATCAGGTAAATTAGAAAAGTTAGATTTACGATATTTTGATCCTACCATTAGTGCCTGTTCATGTCATGAGGATAAAGGTTTAATTGAATGTTTAATGGTAAAAAGTTGTAAAATATTGATATATATAGTTGGAGATAAAGAAAGTTGGGGCAAGGATGCAGAAGCCGCCATGGCATTAAGTCTCGGAAAACCCGTTATTTTCTATTGTGACAACGACGAAAAACATGCATTTTTTAAAAATGTGCATCCATTAAGTAGGTTGATTAATTTTAAAAATGGAGTTGCTTGTGGCTCTATAATATGCCGTGATACAAAGGATATATCGGAAATAATTTATAGAATATTTAACAACGATATGCAGTATATTATTGAACAAAAAAAAGATACTGATGGGTTTTACCAAATCAAAGAAGCCTTAACTGACTCAATGTATCGATTTCAAACTAACAATAAATTATTATCTTCAAGTTTCTGGAATTACTATAATATTCCTTAAATAACTAATAGTATAGCTAATATATAGTTTCAAGTTACAATCCACGGATAAAAAGGGTCCCTCGCTATTTCGTGTGGATAATAATATTATCAATTCCCACCTGTTTCATCCGGGCAGCTCGAAATTCAACTTGCCCGCTATGAGGTAAATGATTGTTTTGAAATAGCTTGAATTTCGATACCCTCGCGCCTTGGTCTTGGCCGCTTGGATGAGGGAGTTTATCCCCTCCATAAGCCCGTTTGTAAGCCGGTCCGGGAAGTAATTAAGAATACGCGAAGCGTAAGCCTTTATCGCTTTCGCCAGTATTTTCATGCTTAGCCCGATATCGCTTTGCGTAACCCACAGATACCATGCGTCAAGATGGGCGGCGGCTGTCTCACGGTCCGGAAGATCCCAAAGCTCAAGGAGGTTTAGCTTCATCAATGAGAAACTTGTTTTCGA